>JANNWM010000045.1:0-126516 GCA_031408435.1 Bacteroidota bacterium | reverse complement strand
TACGAAATATTACAAATTTTATCAATGTCTTTACTAGACAAAACACTTATAAATGAACTACTTATGAAAACAGATAACAATAATATCAATGAACGAAATACTAATCAACTGGTTTTCAACTTATTTTAAGTGGACACTAGTGATTTTGCATTTTAAAATGTAAAATTATGAATTCAGGTAAATACGTTGTTGCTTAATTATTACAATTTATTAATAAATATAAGTTTGATAAGATAGTAAAAAATCACAACGTTAATTATCGAGTTCGAGAATTTGATTGTTAGAATCAATTTATTCAGTTGTTTTTTGGACAATTAAATAATTTAAACTCTTTACGTGATATTTGTTTATGTCTTAAGGCGCACAACAAGAAGTTGTATCATTTAGGAATCAAGAATTATGTCAACCACACAACTTTATCTCGAGCAAACGAAAAGCGTGATTGGCAAATTTTTGCTGAATTTGGTTATTATCTAATTGAGTTAGTTCGACCTCTAAATAAAACAGTGATATAACTAATTTATCTATTGATAATGAATTGTTTGCATTAAACTCAACAACTATCTCTTGTAGTAATAATCTTCTAACTTGGGCAGAAGGAAAATATACTCGAGGAGCTATTAAGAAGCATACTTTACTTAATTTACATGGTAATATTCCGAGTTATATTCTTATTACAGATGGTAAATATCACGACAGTAATGCACTCGATTATATTGTTTTCGAACCAGATGCAATTTACATTATTGATAAGGCTTATGTTGATTTTGAGGCTTTATATCGAATACACACAATTGGTTCTTATTTTGTTACAAGAGCCAAATCAAGTTTAAAATACACTATTGTTGAACAAAATTTTAATATTGATGACGCAACTGGCTTAAAAGCTGATAAAATAATCGAATTAACTAATACAAAATATAGGAAATTATATCCAGAAAAACTTCGTTTAGTGGGGTTTTTACGATACAGAAAAAGATAATTACCTTGTATTTATGACAAATAATTTTGAATTAACAGCTATTTAAGTATGTTTAATATATAAAAATAGATGGCAAATAGAAACATTTTTTAAATGAATAAAACAAAACTTAGTAATTAAAAAACTTTGGGGACATTCCCAAAACGCAGTAATAACACACATATGGATTGCTATTTGTACATATTTAATTGTAGCATATGTGAAAAAATCTGTAAAAATTGATTTATCAATTTATCAGATTATACAAATTTTAAGTTATCTTCTTTTGATAAAACACCAATAAATGAATTATTGAGCGACTTTCAAAACAATCAAAATGTCAATGAACACCAATATAATATTTTTGATAAAATAAATTAATATTTTAACGCTCCAGCACTAATCTTTAATATTAAATCTTAATACTCAAATCTTAATACTTTAACTTATCTTTGCAGAATGAATAAAAATACAAATTCCAACAATATTTTAGGCAATTTAGGAATAGAAAACCTAAATGAAATGCAAGTTGCTGCCCAAGAAACCATTTTGAATGAAAATAATGTTTTGTTGCTTTCGCCAACTGGTTCAGGAAAAACGCTGGCTTTTTTATTGCCAATTTTCGAAATGTTGCAACTAGAAATTTTATCTGTTCAGACTTTAATATTGGTTCCGTCTCGTGAATTAGGTTTGCAAATTGAACAAGTTTGGAAAAAAATGGGTACAGATTATAAAGTAAATGTTTGTTATGGCGGACATTCAATCGATACCGAAATTAAAAATTTAAGCAATCCACCAGCTGTTTTGATTGGAACTCCAGGCAGAATTGCAGACCATATTGATCGTGGTACTTTTAGAGTTGATAAAATTCAAACCTTGATTCTTGACGAATTTGACAAATCATTGCAACTTGGTTTTCACGAACAAATGTCATTTATTATTGGCAAATTGACAAAACTTAACAAACGAGTTTTGGTTTCTGCAACTTCGGATATTGAAATTCCAAAATATACACGAGTTATCAATCCAACAATTTTAGATTTTATTCCTAACGAAGAAGAAAAATCGAATCTTTCTACAAAACTAGTTATATCGAAAGAAAAAGATAAAATCGGAAGTTTATTCAACCTAATTTGTTCTTTGAAATCCGAATCGGCAATTATTTTTTGTAACCATCGCGATGCTGCCGAAAGAATTAGCGATGCACTATGCGAAAAAGGAATTTATGCCACTTATTATCACGGCGGAATGGATCAAGACGAGCGAGAACGTGCTTTGATTCAATTTAGAAACGGAAGCGTTAGTTATTTAATCACTACCGATTTAGCAGCTCGTGGATTAGATATTCCTGAAATGAAACATGTAATTCATTATCATTTGCCATCTAAAGAAGACGAATTTACGCACCGAAATGGACGAACTGCAAGAATGTTATCTTCTGGAACGGCATATATAATTCACAACGAAACCGAAAAAAAATTAGATTATATTGATTATGGAATGAAAGTTCTGGCAATCGAAAATTCAACTAATTTACCAAAACCTCCACAATTTCAAACCCTTTATATTTCTGGCGGTAAGAAAAACAAATTGAATAAAATTGATATTGTAGGTTTCTTTTCTCAAAAAGGAAAGCTCGAAAAAGGCGATTTAGGTTTAATCGAAGTCAAAGATTTTATTTCGTTTGCAGCCGTAAAATTCAATAAAGTTCAAGATTTATTAAAAAATATTCGTGAAGAAAAAATGAAAGGCAAGAAATTTAAGATTGAAATTGCCAGAAAAGTTGTCAAGAAAATTGAAGAATAGATTTCAGTATATAGTATTCAGTGTTCAGTATTCAGTTTAAAAGTTATCTATTTTACAAAAAAAGTTTCAATTTATTGAAACTTTTTTTGTAAAAATCTAAAATCTAAAATCTAAAA
This sequence comes from Bacteroidota bacterium, assembly GCA_031408435.1. Lineage (GTDB taxonomy): Bacteria > Bacteroidota > Bacteroidia > Flavobacteriales > Flavobacteriaceae > Flavobacterium. The sequence continues at coordinate 123,633 of JANNWM010000045.1, read as the reverse complement.
TCTAAAATCTAAAATCTAAAATCTAAAATCTAAAATCTAAAATCTAAAATCTAAAATCTAAATACTTAATACTTAATACTTAAATCTTCTTAACATATTGAGTAATGATGACAATTAATTGTCCATCGACTTTGCCTTCGATATATGCTTCATTTTCGTGGTCTAATCGAATATTTCTAACCGAAGTTCCTTGTTTGGCAACCATGCTTGAACCTTTGACTTTCAAATCTTTGATTAAAACAACCGAATCTCCGTGGGTTAAAATCGCTCCATTCGAATCTCTGTGAATAATTTTGTTTTCGTCTTCTTCACCTTCTCCAGTTGCCTGAGCATATTCTAGAGTTTCGTCATCAAAATACATCATTTCTAACAATTCTTTAGGCCATCCGTGACTTCTCAAACGACTCAACATTCGCCAAGCAACTACTTGAACTGCAATGTTTTCATTCCACATTGAGTCGTTCAAACAACGCCAATGGTTTAAATCCTCGGTTCCAGGATTATCTATTTGGCTGATACAATTTGCACAAGCCAAAACACTCTCGTTGATTGTAGCTTTTTTTGTTGGTAAAACTAAAAATTCTTTTAAATTCTCGGTTGATGTGCAAAGTTCACATTTCGAATCGGCTCTTTTATTTAATTCTCTTAAAAAACTCATTTTTTTTTACTTTAATTTTAGAAACTGAAAACTGCGACTGAAAACTTTCTTAAACCTGAATAACACCCAAATTAAACTTTTTATCTATTGGAGATTGGTTTGCGGCTTCAATTCCCATCGAAATCCAAGTTCTGGTTTCTAGAGGATCAATAATGGCATCTGTCCAAATTCTTGCAGCGGCATAATAAGGCGAAACTTGCTCGTCGTATCTGGCTTTTATTTTATCAAACAATTCTTTTTCTTTGGCTTCGTCAACAACTTCGCCTTTTGATTTTAAAGAACTTGCTTCTATTTGTGCCAAAACTTTTGCTGCTTGTGTGCCGCCCATAACCGCTAATTCGGCACTTGGCCACGCAAATATTAATCTTGGATCATAGGCTTTACCGCACATTGCATAATTTCCTGCTCCATAAGAATTGCCTATAATTACAGTAAATTTTGGTACAACCGAATTAGAAACTGCATTGACCATTTTGGCCCCGTCTTTAATAATGCCTCCATGTTCCGATTTAGAACCAACCATAAAACCGGTAACATCTTGCACAAAAACCAATGGAATTTTCTTTTGGTTGCAATTAGCAATAAAACGGGTTGCTTTATCGGCCGAATCAGAATAAATTGCTCCGCCAAATTGCATTTCGCCTTTTGCATTTTTTACTACTTTTCGTTGATTGGCAACAATTCCGACTGCCCAACCATCGATTCTGGCATAGGCTGTGATTAATGTTTTGCCATAATCTGGTTTGTATTGGTCAAGTTCAGAATTGTCAACCATACGCTTGACGATTTCGTACATATCATATTGTTCGGCTCTTGATTTTGGTAGAATTCCGTAAATATCTTGTTCGTCTAATGCTGGTTTTAATGGTTTTATTCTATTAAAACCTGCTTTTTCGAAATCGCCTATTTTACCTATAATACTTTTTATTCTGTTTAAAGCATCTTTGTCGTCATTGGCTTTGTAATCAGTTACTCCCGAAATTTCGCAATGTGTTGTTGCTCCGCCAAGTGTTTCATTGTCAATTGTTTCTCCGATTGCGGCTTTCACTAAATAACTTCCAGCGAGGAAAATACTTCCAGTTTTGTCAACAATCATTGCTTCGTCGCTCATAATTGGCAAATAGGCTCCACCAGCAACACAGCTTCCCATAACCGCCGAAATTTGGGTAATTCCCATGCTTGACATAATGGCATTATTTCTAAAAATACGTCCAAAATGTTCTTTATCTGGAAAAATTTCGTCTTGCATAGGCAAATAAACGCCAGCCGAATCTACAAGATATATAATTGGTAAACGATTTTCCATTGCAATTTCTTGCGCACGAAGGTTCTTTTTTCCAGTAATAGGGAACCATGCACCAGCTTTCACGGTGGCATCATTGGCAACTACAATGCATTGTTTTCCAGATATGTAACCAATTTTCACAACTACGCCACCGCTAGGGCAACCGCCATGTTCGGCATACATTCCGTCTCCGACAAATGCGCCAATTTCGATAGATTTTGATTTTTCGTCAAGTAAATAATCAATACGTTCTCTTGCTGTCATTTTGCCTTCGAGATGCAGTTTTTCGATTCTTTTTAAACCTCCGCCTAATTTTACTTTGGCAAATCGTTGTCTTAAATCAGAAAGTAAAAGTTTATTGTGGTCTTCGTTTTTGTTGAAGTTTAAATCCATTTTTCGAAATATATTTTTTGCAAAATTACGAAATCGTTTTGAATATTATTGTCATTCAAATTAGTTAATAATTTTTTTAGTTTTAATTTCAGATTTAATATTGACTTAACATTGAATGATTACTTTTGCTCATCTTAAAATAAAATAAAACCTATGAATATCAATACTATTTTTCAATTTTTGGTTCCTAAGGATAAAAAATTTTTTCCATTGTTCGAAGAAGCAAGTGCAAACTTAATACAAATTGCTACGATTTTGCACGAAGCCGTAAATGTTTCAATGCCCGAACGTGAGGTGCTATTTAATAAAATTGACGAATTAGAACAAAAAGGTGAAAATATTACTAGACAAACTAACATTGAATTAAGTAAAAATTTTATTACACCATTTGACCGAGAAGATATCCACGCATTAATCACATCAATAGACAATGTTGCAGATAATTTGCATGGTGCATCTAGTAGAATGAAGTTGTATCAAATTGATAAAATCACAAAATCTATCAGAAAATTAACCGAAATTAATTTAGAGGCTTGTCAAAATATTGATCGTGCAGTTAGAGAATTACGAGATTTAAAAAAAATGAAGAATATCAAGGATGCTTGTACGATTATAAATAAATTAGAAAATAAATCTGATAATGTTTATGATAAAGCAGTTTTTGAATTATTTGAAAATGAAACTGATGCTAAGAATATAATTAAATATAAAGAAGTTTTATCTGTTTTGGAGTCTGCAACCGACAAATGCAAAGGTGTTGCAGCAGTTTTAGAGTCTATTTCGGTAAAGCATTCATAAACATAACTAATTCTAAAAATTAAAATTATGTTTACATTACTTATTGTAATTATTGTTTTGGCACTTATTTTTGATTATATCAATGGTTTTCACGATGCTGCAAATGCAATTGCAACTATTGTAGCCACCAAAGTCTTGTCACCATTTCAAGCAGTATTATGGGCTGCTTTTTTTAACTTTTTGGCTTTTTGGGTTTTTGGGTTTGGTGTGGCAGATACTGTTGCAAAAACTGCAAACACAATGGATATTACTCTTGTTGTAATCTTAGCTGGTCTTATTGCTGCAATTATTTGGAATTTATTAACTTGGTGGCTTGGAATACCTTCAAGCTCGTCTCACACATTAATTGGTGGTTTTGCTGGAGCTGCAATTGCTCATGCATTGGTTACAAGAGGTTTTTCGGGTTATTTAAATAAAAATGGTATAACAGAATATTGGTACAATATTGTCAATTGGTATTCGCCAGGAAAAGAAGGTGGAATGCCGACTGGTGTATTAATTATTATAATGTTTATAGTATTGGCACCACTTATAGGATCATTGGTTTCTTATTTAATTTCGATTTGGTTGTTGCATTCGGCAAAAAAAAGTATTTATCCAAAATTATTCACACTTGCAATAATTGCTATTACACTTGCTTTTATTTATTCGCAAATGCATTTTTTTGATAAAATCGATAACAATTATAAAATTGATTCGCACTTTTGGGCCGTTGCTTTTGAACCTCACAATATCAAATGGTTTTTGGTTGGAATTATAGTTTTTACAATTAGTGGATTTTGTTTGATTTTTAGTAGTTTGAGTGTTGCTAGATCAGAAACATTTCTAAAGAAAATGCAATTAGTTTCTTCGGCTGCATTTAGTTTAGGACACGGCGGTAACGATTCTCAAAAAGTAATGGGAATTATAGCAGCATCGGTCGCAGTTTACATTCATACAAGCGGTTTAGCTCAAGAAAGTATGCCAGATTGGTTAAATGTTATGTTACCAAAAGACAATTTTAAAGGATTAATGCCAGGTTGGATTCCTTTAGCATGCTACACCGCAATTGCTGCAGGAACACTTTCTGGAGGTTGGAAAATCGTAAAAACAATGGGTTCTAAAATAACCAAAGTTACTGCTTTTGAGGGTGTTGTAGCAGAAACAGCTGGTGCTTTAACATTATATTTCACTGAACATTTAAAAATTCCTGTTTCGACAACCCACACAATAACGGGATCCATAATAGGTGTTGGACTAACAAAACGTGTTTCTGCGGTTCGTTGGGGAGTAACAGTAAGTTTAATCTGGGCTTGGGTTTTAACAATACCAGTTTCGGCAATTTTAGCAGGAATTATTTATTTGATATTGAGTTTGTTTTTGTAGTAAAAATATATAATGAATTTAATTATAAAAAAATCCAATTTCAAACGAAATTGGATTTTTTTATGAACCTGAAATGAAACCTGAAAATTTATTTCGAACCAGAATTTTCCTTGACCAATCGTTTCAAAATGGCCCATTGTTTCAATGCTTCACGAGCCTCAACAGCCGGATAACCCAACATTACTTTGCCAGCTTCTATGTCGCCAGTAACACCAGAACCTGCGCCAACCATTGCTCCGGCGCCAATTGTGGTGTGATCTTTTATTGATGCGCTTCCGCCAATAACCACGCCATCACCAAGAGTAACTGAACCTGCAAGTCCAGAATTTCCTGCCATAATACAGAATTTACCTAATTTAGAATTGTGACCAATCTGAACTAGATTATCAATTTTGCAACCATCACCAACGATTGTCGAACTGAATTTGCCACGATCTACGCAAGAATTGGCACCAATTTCGACATTATTACCAATAACTACATTACCAATTTGAGGAATTTTGACCAATCCACGCTCTGGATCGGGACGAAAACCAAAACCATCGGCACCAATTGTTGCATTTGGGTGAAAAATACAGTCGTTACCAATTATACTTCTTTCTCGAATAACTGTTCCTGACCAAATAATTGTGTTTTTGCCAATTGTACAATCGTCTAGAATAGTAACATTTGGGTAAATCGTAACATTTTCGGCGATTACAACTTTTGGACCAACATAACATCCTGCACCAATTCGAGTTCCGTTTCCAATAGTTGCAGTTTCGTCAATTATTGCAGTTTTGTGAATGTCAATATTGAAAATTGGAGTAGGCGGAGCAAACATTTCTAGCACTTGCGACATTGCTAAATCGGCATTTTTTACTTTTATAAATGCCCGATTTTGCCCCGGCTCAATAGAAATATTATCATTAACAACAGCAACACATGCGTTAGAGGTTGCCCAAAATTTTTCGTATTTTTTGTTTCCAATAAATGATATTTTCGAGTTTGATGCTAAATCAAGTTGCTCTGGAGCAGTAATTTGATTTGTAGTGTTTCCAACGATTTCTCCTTTTAAGATTTCGTTAATTTGAGATAATGAGAATGATTTCATTTGTATGAATAAAATTAAAATCTAAAAATAAGGATTTTAAATCTATTCTCAACAAAAAATTAAATTTATAATAAAAAATTCTTGTCGTAATTTCAGATTGATTTTTAATTGAAAGTCAAAATTTATCTCGCAGCAGGAACTTTTGCCCAGTTTTCGCCTCGTTTTATTCTTAACAATTGAGTTTGAGTTACCGGATATCGTTTTGATAAATCACTTAATGAAACGCCCTCATTCATTCGCTTTTTTAGAATAGAAACTTGGCTTGTTGTTAATTTAGAGCGGGTTACTCGTCCAATAGTCATTGCTTTTATTTTGGATTTTAACACATATGGACTTCCTAATTGATGCTGCACATTTTCGGCACGCGTCATCCATTTTAGGTTGGAGTGGTGGTTGTTAAATTTGTCATAATCTATATGAGCAACTAAATTATGATTCTCTGATTCTGCTTCTACAAAATAAATTGCAACTAGTCTATGAACTAAATTACTGAAATTTCTTTTGCGTTTCTGCTCAATTTTTCTGTATTTGATTTTAAAATTTTTCTTTATTTTATCTAATTCTGATTTTTTATTTTCTAAAGATGTTAAAATTTCAGATTGTGTTATAATATCATTGTCAAATGATTCTGATTTAATTGTTAAATCTTTTATTTCTAGTTCAAATTCAATAATTTTATTTCTATTTTCGTCAATTGTTTGCTGCTCTTTTTCTGTTCTTTTTTCTAAAAGTGTAAATTTTGCTTGCGGATAACCTTCTGTTATGAATTGTTTTAAAAGTATTACACTATTTTTTTGATTATCAGTTCTTTTTACTTTTCCGTAATTAGAAATTTCAAGTTTAAATCTATTAGAAAACAATTCTGGCATATCGACATTTGCCCATCTTTCGATGTCGTGGAATCTTTTTATATAATTATCCATAATGAAGTTTTTTGTACTAATTCAAAATAAAAAAGGAGAAAAAATCCTAATTTTTAATTAAATTAATGAGTTTGAGTTAAGTTTATAGGTTTTTTCGTTATAACGTAGGTAGGCTTTACGAACAACAGGCAAATATACTTTGTTTTATTTAAATTCTCAAATTAGATATGTTAATTGTGATTAAACCTAATATTTGATGCTTGATTTTCTTGTGTTAAATTAAAAAAACGAAAACCTTATAAATTCGGTTCTACTCTCAATTGTGTGGGTTTTATCAAATAGATTTTTTTATTAAACAAAAGTTGATAAAAAATTAACCATTAAGAAATTAAGGTTCATTAAGTTATTAAATAACTTAATGAACCTTAATTTCTTAATGGTTCAAAACTTAAAACTTAATTTTAAATTTTAAAACCCAAACAATACGTGGTAAAACCATAAATTCAAATCGAACTTACAAGGTTTATAAATATTAATTATTTTTGAACTTTAATCTAAAATCACTCTTCTTTCTGTCCCATCATCATTAAAAAAGCTTTCAAGAAATCGTCGATTTCACCATTCATCACACCATCTACATTGCTGGTTTCGTGACCTGTTCGAACATCTTTAACTAATTTGTAAGGTTGCATTACATAGTTTCGAATTTGCGAACCCCATTCTATTTTCATTTTTCCAGCTTCGATATCGCTGCGCTGTTCCATTTGTTTTTTAAGTTCTATTTCGTACAACTGAGATTTTAGCATTTGCATGGCTCGATTGCGGTTGTCGTGTTGTGAACGGGTTTCGGAACATTGAATTTGAATGCCAGATGGTTTGTGAACCAATTGAACTTTAGTCTCAACTTTGTTTACATTCTGACCCCCGGCACCGCTAGAACGTGCAGTTGTAATTGTAATATCGGCTGGATTAATTTCGATTTCGATAGTATCATCGACCAGCGGATAAACATAAACAGATGCAAACGAGGTGTGTCGCTTGGCATTGCTGTCAAAAGGAGAAATTCGCACCAATCTATGGACTCCGTTTTCTCCTTTCAAATATCCAAAACTATAATCGCCTTCTATTTCTAAAGTTACGGTTTTTATTCCTGCAACATCGCCTTCTTGATAATTGAGTTCTTTTATTTTGTAGCCATATTTTTCTGCCCACATCATGTACATTCGCATTAGCATACTAGCCCAATCGCAACTTTCTGTTCCGCCTGCACCTGCCGTAATTTGGATTACTGCACTCAAAGTATCGCCTTCTTCGGAAAGCATATTTTTGAATTCGATGGCTTCTATAAACTTGTTTGTGATGTCGAATTGCTCGTCGAGTTCTTCGCCAGAAAGTTCGCCTTCTCGATAAAATTCATAGGCAAGCTCCAACTCATCGGACATTTCGATGGCTTTGTTGTAATCTTCGACCCATTTTTTCTTGTTTCGAAGGTTTTTTACTGTAATTTCTGCCTCCTTGGCGTTGTTCCAGAAGTCTGGAGCAAAAGTTTTTTCTTCTTCGTTGTGAATTTCGATTAGTTTGGCATCAACGTCAAAGATACCTCCTTAACGCACCAAGACGCTCCACAATACCTTTTATTTGTTCGGTATTTGTCATAAAATGTTGTAGTTTTGTAAAATGTTATTAATTAATTGGGATTTTTAGCCCTGATAGAAGTGGAAATCCTTTTTTATTTTTCAATTGCCTCGGTTTAAACCCGTGGCAATTGAAAAATAAAAAAGATTGTAGCGAATAGCAGGATTGGCTTCTAATAATCTGGGCAAATGTAAACTTTTGGATTGAAATATGGAAATAAATTTGATAAGCGATACGGTTACAAAACCATCGCCGGAGATGTTGCAATATATGTTTAATGCCAAAGTTGGCGACGATGTTTTCAAGGCAGACCCTACAGTTAACGAGTTTGAAGAACGCGTAGCAGCAATGTTTGGTATGGAAGCGGGACTTTTTTTTCCGAGTGGAACTATGGCAAATCAAACAGCTATTAAGTTGCACACGCAACCTGGCGAGCAGATTATTGCCGATAAATGGTCGCACATTTACTTGTATGAAGGCGGTGGAGCAAGTTTTAATAGTGGCGTTTCGTTTAATTTGGTCGATGGCAATCGTGGAATGATTACTGCCGAGCAGGTTCGTGATGCGATTCAGGATCCTGAGAATTTTCATTATCCAAAAACGTCGTTAGTGAGTATTGAAAACACAACAAACAAAGGCGGTGGCGCTTGTTATGAACTAGACGAATTACGAAAAATAAAACAAGTTTGTGTCGAAAATAATTTGAAATTGCACTTGGATGGTGCCAGATTATGGAATGCTTTGGTGGCTAAAAATCAATCTCCGAAAGATTTTGGGGAAATTTTTGATTCGATTTCGATTTGTTTTTCTAAAGGTTTGGGTGCACCAGTTGGTTCGGTTTTGATATCAGACGCTGCAACAATGAAGCGTGCTTTGCGTGTTAGAAAACTCTTTGGTGGTGGCATGCGACAAGCAGGATATTTGGCTGCAGCAGGAATTTTTGCACTTGATAATAATTTTGAAAAATTGCAAGAAGACCATCGACGCGCAAAAGAATTAGCACAAGTTTTGAGCAAACAAACCTGGGTTTTGAAAATCGAACCAGTTGAAACAAATATTGTAATTTTCGAAATTATTGCTTCTTTGAATGAACATGAAGTTTTAGAAAAATTAAAAAGCAAAGGTATTTCTATGATTTCTATGGGTCATGGTAAACTACGTATGGTCACACATTTAGATTATCGTGAAGTTATGCACAGTTATGTTTTGGAAACTCTGGGGAAAATGTTTTAGAGGATTTAAATTAAATTATTGTCATTGGCAAACTTAATCAACATTGCTGTATTGTTGACATTTAATTTAGAATGAAGGTTTTTTCGATGACTGTCCACAGTGTCAATACTTATGAATAATTTTTCGGAAATTTGATGATTTGTTAAACCATTTGCGATTAATGAAAGTACTTCGGTTTCTCGTTTTGTTAGTTTTGGCAATTTGCTTTGTTGTTCGTTTTCGTATCGAAGAGCAATTTCAGCTTCATGTGTTAAATAATTATTGCCAATAATTACGGTTTTTATTGCTTTTAGAATTTCGTGTTTGTCAGCATTTTTCAGCAAATAACCATTAGCACCGTTTTCTATCATTTTTCTGACATAAGTACCTTGTGTGAATGTGCTTAATGCGATTACTTTAATTTCCGGATATTTTTTCGTGATGATTTCGCATAAATCTATTCCGTTGGTGTCGGGCAAATTAATATCCATTAGAATGATATCGCAAGTACTCATTTTTAAGAATTGTAAACATTTTTCGGCTGAAGTTGCAGATCCAACAAGTTCGATATTTTCTTCGTTTTGTAACAAAGATTTTAGACCTTCAATAATCATTTGATGGTCGTCGACAATGAATATTTTGATTGGATTTTTAAGCATTTAATTCAATATTTACAGATGTCCCGTTATTTGGCGAAGTAACTGTATCTATAGTTCCAGATAAATATTTTACTCGATAGGCAATATTGTCCAAACCATCGCCTGTTGACGCGAGATTTTTGTCGTAACCTTTTCCGTTGTCTTCGACTGTAACTATGATTTTGTTATTTGTGTAAGCAACTTGAACCAAAATTTCTTTGGCTTCGGCATGTTTTACGGCATTATTGACTAGTTCTTGAATGATTCTGTAAATAAAGGTTTCGGCGGTATTGCCAATTTTTCTATCTAAGCCAATTTTTTGATAATCAACTTTTATATTTGATGCCAACTGGATCGAACTGCAAAAATCGTTCAAGGCATCGTTCAAGCCAAATTTGACTAATGCTTCAGGCATAAGATTATGTGCTACTTTGCGTAAATCGGCAATTGTGGTGTCGAGCATTCCAATAGATTTTTCGAATAGAATGGCATTTTCTGGGGTAAGAAGTAGGTTTTCTTTCATGTTTGTAAATGATAATTTGGTTCCCGATAAAAGTCCGCCAAGACCATCATGCAAGTCTTTAGCAATTCGGCTTCGTTCTTCTTCTTGTCCTTTTAGCATGGCATCAATTGCAAGAAGTTGTTTGTCTTTTTCGAGTTCGGAGATTTTGAGGTTTTGGAGTTTTCGCTTGTTTCCAAAGTTTCTGTAACCAAGAAAACCTATCAATAATAAACCAATTGAGGAACCAATTAGTATTTTGTTTAGGGTTGATTTTTTATCAATTGTAAGTTTATTAATTTTAATTTCTTTATTTTTTAGATCAATAGCTCTTTTATCTTCTAAATTTTTAATAGTTTCTTTGTTTTCTGAATTGAAGATTGAATCTTTAAAAACAATTCCTTTTTTATAATTTTCTAAAGCGATTTCTGAATTTCCTAACAATTTTTGAGCATCAGAAAGATTGATATAAGTTATGCTTAGATTGTTTAAATCATTGACTTTTGAACTGATTTTTATAGACTCATTATAAGACAAAATTGCATTTTTTAGTAAATTATTTTTATTGTTTAAATTGTTTTTTAGAACCGCTTGTTTGAAATATACATTTCCAAGACCTCGAATATTTTCTGCTAAAATATAATCGTCATGAATTTCTTTATTTAAAATTATTGCTTTCTCAAAATTAGTTTTTGCTTTTTCTAAATCATCTTTGTAAAGATATGTTTCTCCGATTCCGTTTAAACAATAAATTTTTATTGCATTGTCATTTTGATTGTTTTCTAATAATTTTAGTGCTTTGTTAAAATAAATTAACGCATTTTCATATTTTTTAATTTCTAAATAGTTTAAACCTATATTGCAATATGAACTTTTGGTATTATCTAAACCATTATCAATTTTTATTGATTTAAAATAATATTCATTGGCTGTTTCGAACTTTTTTAACTGCGAATATACATTTCCAAGATTGAATAAAATGGTAGCAACTTTTTTCTCATTATTAAGTTCTTCAACAATTTTTAATGTTTGATGGTAATATTCAATTGCGCTTGCAAAATTTTGTTTCATTGTATAGCTAACTCCTAAACCTGTTAATGCTTTAATTTTAGCCGATTTATTTGGTGCCGATTGTAAAGCTTTTTCAAAAAACGGAATTGATTTATCAAAATTAGATTGTATTGAGTAAAACATTCCGATGTTTGAATAGGATTCAGAAATTCCAATTGAATAATTTATTTTGAGAGATTGACTAAGTGCTTTTTTTGAATAGTCTAGTATTTTTTTTGAATCTACATATCTATTTTCATAGGCTAAATCGTTGAGAATGTTAATACGTATAGTGTCAATTTTTGTTTTAGATAATTTTGCCAACAAATTTTCTATTTTTTTTTCATCCGAAAGTTGACCATATCCAAAAATAAAAACAAAATTAAAAGCAAGAACAACTAACAGATTTTTCATAGTAATGATTTTTAAAATTTTTAAGCATTCAATTCAATATTTACAGATGTTCCGTTATTTAGAGAAGTAACCGTATCTATAGTTCCAGATAAATATTTTACTCTGTAAGCAATATTGTCCAAACCATCGCCTGTTGATGCGAGATTTTTATCATAACCTTTTCCGTTATCTTCGACTGTAACTATGATTTTGTTATTTGTGTAAGCAACTTGAACCAAAATTTCTTTGGCTTCGGCATGTTTTACAGCATTATTGACTAGTTCTTGAATGATTCTGTAAATAAAAGTTTCGGCGGTATTGCCAATTTTTCTATCTAAACCTATTTTTTGATAATCAACTTTTATATTTGATGCCAACTGGATCGAACTGCAAAAATCGTTCAAAGCATCGTTCAAGCCAAATTTGACTAATGCTTCAGGCATAAGATTATGTGCTACTTTGCGTAAATCGGCAATTGTGGTGTCGAGCATTCCAATAGATTTTTCGAATAGAATGGCATTTTCTGGTGTAAGAAGTAGGTTTTCTTTCATGTTTGTAAATGATAATTTTGTTCCCGATAATAGTCCGCCCAATCCGTCGTGCAAGTCTTTGGCTATGCGGCTTCGTTCTTCTTCTTGACCTTTTAGCATAGAGTCAATGGCGAACAATTGTTTGTCTTTTTCGAGTTCGGAAATTTTGAGGTTTTGGAGTTTTCGTTTGTTTCTAAAGTTTCGAAAGCCAAAAAACCCAATTAAAAGTAATCCAATTGACGAACCAATTAGAATTTTGTTTAGGGTTGATTTTTTTTCGTTTGCGGTTTTGAGTTCTAAAACTTCTTTTTCGGATTCTAGTTTTGCAATTGCGTTTTTGTTTTTTTGCGAGAAGAGAGAATCATTTAGTTTGTTGTTTATTAATAAATTTTTGTAAGCATTTTTATAGTCACCATTATATGCTTGTAAATCTGATAATACTTTGGTTAGCCACCTTATATTTATAGATGAGTTTGCATTTTTTGAAAGTTCAATAGATTCTTTGATGTATATTTCGGATTGTGTGAGTAATTGAGTTTTGGTTTGAGGAATTCCTGAATTTTTGAATTTACTATTAAAAGATTCAGTTTTTGCAAATTCAAAATAACTTTCACCTATATTGCCAGTATTCATTGCTGATAACAGATGTTCTGGAGCAATAATATCTAATATTTTTTTTGCTTGTAATTCTAATTCTACCGATTTTACAGGATTGGTCTCTTCATAAATTAATGAACTTTCAGCCAAAACTACAGCCATTCTAAATTTATGATTCTTTTTTTTATATAATTCATAAGCCACATTATAATACTTTTGACTTAAAGAAAATTTTTCTAAAATACTATAGCAAACAGCTAACCTAGCAAAATTATCAGCTCTGTCAATTTCGTTTGGACTGCTCTTTTCTATTTGTATTGCTTTTAGCACGTATTCTAGACCTTTTTCAGGATTACTATTTTGATTAGAAATATTAGAAAGACTTCTATAATTTTTTTGATTTAGACTATATAATTTTACTTTTTCGCAAAGTTCGATCGACATTAAAAAAAAATTAGTTGCTTTTACATAATCGCTTTTATTTTGATAAATTGTTCCAAATTGAGTTAAATTTTTAGCGATTTCTATCTGATTATTAATTTTGAGGTTGATTTTATAAGACTTTTGGTTTAACAAAATTGCTTGATCTATTTTTGATTGCCAAATTTTTGTATAAGCTAATGTGCTTAATGCCTTTGCTAAATATTTTTCTGAATTCATTAACGTACTATATCTAATTAGTTGATTTGCAAAAACTAATGCAGAATCTGGTTTGAAAGTTGCCATTTCTTCCGTTTTCTCCCTCAACTTTTCAAACTCTTTTTCAGAAATTATATTTGATTGTTGCGAAAATCCATTACAACAAGCAAATACAAAAAATGTCACAATAATATTTCTCATAACGACAATTATTTAAAGTTTTCATTAATAATCTTATGTAAAGATTGTACATAATTTTCGACTAATCCAATTTTAAGGCAAAAAATCACTCTTTTACGTGAGAAAATGAGCTTTAATTGATCAAAAACACAATAATCTAAAAATCACGTTTTTACGTTAGATAATTATTCAATGTTATTTCGAAATTTGTAAAACTATTAATCAATTAAATACAAAAATCATGAAATTACAATTGCATTTACCACACAATTTTCATTTTGGACAAGCTGTGCCAAAAGTTTCAGTTTTCTCTAATTATGAATTAGAAATTTTAAAACCATCTAATAAAACTTCTATAAAAAAAATAAAAACCGATATAAACAAACTTTCGCCTTTGCATTGGTATGACGGCATTTGGGAAAACCTAGATTACAAAATGTAATAGTGTTTTGAAAATCAATCTTTTACGGTAGTTAAATGTAGTGCTTTAATATCAGATTTGTCAAATTAATTTAAATAATATCAAAATGAAAAATTTTATCACAATTATAATACTCTTTTTTATTGCTATTTCTTGTAGCAAAGACAATGATTCGCAAGTAGTTTCAGAGAAAAACACAATCACTTATGGTGTTGGTTCACTTGATGCAACTACAAACAGTCGTGCAATTGCTTGCTATTCAGAAAACGATAAAATCATCAATCTCTCATCTGGAACTTTTGATGCAGTTGCAGAAAGCATTGTTGTTTTGGATAATGGAGACAAACACATTGTAGGATACGAAAAAAACTCAAATGGTAATATTACGGCTAAATATTGGAAAAATGGTGTTGTTACTTCTTTACCCGCAACTATTTCTGGCGAAAATAGCGTTGCCAATGATATTGTTGTTTCTGGAAGTGATGTTTATATTTCAGGTAATGAAGATTCTGATAACGGAAACAGTATTGCAATTTATTGGAAAAACAACAATAAAGAATATTTGTCTAGCTCAACCAATGATACTCAAACAACTGCAATTGCTATCGCTAACAACAAAGTATATGTTACGGGTTACAAAAAAAACGGAACAATAAAAAAACCATTGTTATGGATAAATGGAGTTGCAACCAATATAACAACAGGCACAAATGATGCTTATGTAAGTGATATTGTTATTGTTGGAACAAAAATTTATTTATCGGGTTATGAAAATATTTCAGGAAATCAATTTGCCGTTTATTGGCTTAAAGATACTGCTGTTAGCAACTCAAATTTTGTGGGTCGCGTTTTACCAACTACAATAATATATGGAGGATCTCAATCGATTACAGCAATAGGCACTGACGTTTATATTTCTGGTTATGAAGCTGGTGACACTAAATACTGGAAAGTTAATGCAATGGGAGATAAAATTGCAACAGCACTAACTAATTCTGGGTCAGATAGTGATGCTGGTTCTATCTTTGCTTTTCAGAATGATATTTATACACTAACTAACGAAGATTCAATTGGAAATAAATATTGGAAAAATGGTTCTCAAATTACTACTTTCTCAAACAATAAAAATTATCGAATTTATGGATTATTTGTAAACTATAAATAAATTTAGACCTATTTAACTTTAAAATAAGTATCAAAAATCACAATTATTATAATTTACAAATCAAGAACATTTAACTATTTAAACAATTTTTTAAAATTTAACATTATGAAAACAAACATTTTTTTAACATCATTATTTTTATTATTATTTAATGTTGTAACTGCTCAAAAAGCAAAAGTTACAAATGAAGTGGTTTAAACTTTTTTAATTGAAGCGAAAAATTAAGATTTTTGTTTCAGATTTTGGATTTTTTTTATTGGATAGCATCGCTATCGAATAAAAAAAATCTGAAATATGGGGCAAAAAGACAATTTTGCAGCCAATTGAAAAAAGTTTAAACCACTTCATACTAAAATCACAAAAACTTTTGTGGTATCTGAAGAAACTAAAAAAGATTTACCTCAAGGTGTAGAATTTGTAAACAATAACATTCAATGCAAGCGTGGTTATAAATTTGTGCAATTGCCTAATAATGGCGGAGTAAAAGTAGTCGAAGAAAAAAACAAGAGAAAATCAATTTCTGGAGTATTTGTTTGTAACTGCTCAACTGGTAATTTTTCTTGTTCGCTAGTAATTAGCTATGGCGGTTTAGTCTGCACTGGTTCTACTTGTTGTTCTATGGTTGTAACAATAAATACTTTGACAATGTCGAATATGCAACAATAAATTTTAAATTAAACTTTTTGAACAAATTAATTATTCTTGCAATTGTTTTATCAATAATCAGTTGTAAAAAAGAAGAATGGAGCAAAGAAAACGCCAAAAAGCAATGTTTAGAAAATGCAAAAAGCGAAATGTATAGCGAAGCATCGACCAAACGAGTAAATGAAATTTGCGATTGCATTGCCGAAAAAACCATTGCCAAATTTACTAATAAAAACGATGCAAATAACAAAATGTTAGACGTAGTCTATATTACAAACGATTGCCGAGATGATTTTGATAAAGCAAAAGCTACTGCCGATAGTTTGTTTTATGAACAAAACCCTGATTTAAAGTATATGAAAAATCCATAAATTTTAGTTGATATTCTATGAAAAAATCAAAAACAAAAAGATTTTTATTCTAAATAACTACAAATGAATAACATATTCAAAAAATCACTCTTTTACGTTAGATATTAATAATTAAAGTTATAGAAATTTGTATAACAATTTTTAAACTAAAATATTATGAAAACATTTTACACAAATCAAAAACAATTTTTAGTAGTTGTTTTTTTATTTCTTTTAACCAATTTATCATTCGGTCAATGTTTTACTAAAGTTGCAGCAGGAAAAGATCATACTGTTGCTATTGCTAGTAATGGCACGCTCTGGGCTTGGGGAAATAATTCTTTGGGACAGTTAGGAATCGGAACTGCTGTAACAAGCACTAATGTACCAATTCAAATAGGAACAGCACAAAATTGGTATCAAGTTTCGGCAGGTAATGGCTTTACAATCGCATTACGAAATTCGTCAGGTCTTTTTGCAAATAAACAATTGTGGGCTTGGGGCAAAAACAATGCTGGTCAATTGGGTGATGGCACATTCATAGCAAAAAACACACCTGTACAAATCGGAACGAGCCAAACTTGGGTTGATATTTCGGCAGGATTCGATCATACATTAGCAATTCAAGATTCTGGTTCTCAACTAGTTTCAGGAAATCGTACTTTATGGGCTTGGGGTGGCAATGATCATTATCAACTTAGCGACAATACAACCACCAATTCTAATGTACCTACTAATTCAAGTCCATCAATAATCTGGAGCAAGGTCGCTGCTGGTAACGGTTATAGTATAGCCCGTAAAACCGATGGAACTCTTTATGGTTGGGGCTGGAATCATATTGGTCAATGTGGTGTAAACTCGACTGCTGTTAACATTACTGGACGAATCCAAATTGGAGTAGATACAGAATGGTCAACTAATTTTTCGGCGGGCGGTGGCCATGTTCTTGCAACATTAAATAATGGTTGGCTTTTTACTTGGGGATACAATAGCAATGGTCAATTAGGAATAGGTTCGGATACGAATCAAATACAACCTTTGTACGTCAATTCTGGCTTTGATAAAATCGCAGCAGGAGGATCTCATAGTATCGCTTTAAGTACAAGTGGAGTTATATATACTTTTGGAAATAGCAATTATGGTCAATTGGGACTAGGTGCGACACTAACCGCAAATATTCCAACAATAACTAGTGCAAGTACTTGGTCAAAAGTTATTTCGGGTCAATTTCATTCATTAGCAATAAACACCGATGGTACTTTGTGGTCTTGGGGCAGAAATGATATGGGACAACTTGGTGATGGTGCGAATGTTTATAAAGATATACCAACATTAATTGCTTGCCCAGGATCGTTAAGTACAAATGAACAAATTGCAGAAAATGCAAGTTTAATAGTTTTTCCAAACCCATCATCAAACGGAATTTTCTCAATCCAATCCAAAAATATAATTCACAATGTTACCGCTTTTGATATTTTAGGAAAACAAATCGAAGTCGAAAAAAATAACGATTCTTATAAAATAAATGCTTCAACAGGAATTTATACCATCAAAATTATCGATGATAATGGCAATTCGCAAATCAAAAAATTAATTTTAAACTAAAACCAATCAATCAACTTTCTAAATCCTTTGTAGAAAATTAAATTTTCACAAAGGATTTTTTATTTCTATTACACTAAAAATCATCAAACTAGAAAAAAATCACTCTTTTACGGTAGATAATTTTTATAAACTTATTCGAAATTTGTATAACATTTAAAATAAAAAAATTATGAAATCAAATTACACCAAACCAAAACAATTTTTAGCAGTTGTCTTTTTATTGCTGATAACTAATATTTCGATGGCACAATGTTGGGTCAAAATGGAAACAGGTCGCGATCATACTTTGGCAATAAGAGACGATGGTACACTTTGGGCTTGGGGCGGAAATAATTCGGGTCAATTAGGAGACAATACTCCAGAAAACAGATTAATACCAACTCAAGTTGGAACAGATAGCGATTGGTTTCAAATAGCAGCTGGTGGCAGACATTCTGTAGCATTAAAAACTGACGGAACGCTTTGGGCTTGGGGTGATAATTTTTCTGGTCAACTTGGCAATGGAACAAATGATATCGAGGGTTTTCCTGTACAAATAGGCACAAGTAACTGGATAGAAATAGCCGCTGGAGCCAATCATACGTTAGCCATAAACTCAGCAGGAAATATGTTTGCTTGGGGAAACAATCTTAAAGGTCAACTTGGCGACGGAACTACAATTAATAAAAATGTTCCAACTTCGGTTGGTGGACCGTTATCTTGGTATCAAATTGCTTCTTTTGGAGATTCAAATATCGGAAAACAACAAGGTAAAATTTTAACTTGGGGTGACAATTCTTATGGGCAATTGGGCAACGGAAATACTACTAATTTACTATTACCAACACAAATTGGTACTGCTACTAATTGGGGGAAACCCACAATTGGCTTGTATCATACTGTTGTAATGAAAGAAGACAATACGATGTGGTCTTGGGGCAGAAACGACGATAGTCAATTGGGCGATGGCACAGCAACAGATGTCTTGACTCCAACACAAATAAGCGACACCGATTGGTTTAAAGTTGATGCAGGAAATTATCATACAGTATCTGTCAAAAACGATGCAACGGCTTGGTCTTGGGGCGATAACGGTTTTGGACAGCTTGGCGATGGCACAACCATAACAAGAAATACTCCAACTCCAATCACAGGAATTGGTAATGTAGTAGATGCAAAAGCAGGAAACTATTTTTCGATATACAGAAATAATTTAGGTGTAATTTATGCCACAGGAATAAACAATTACGGGCAATTGGGCGATGGTACAACCATAAACAGAAATGTTCCAACGGCTATTTCGTGCCCAAATCTTTCTGTTGAAGAAAAAATTACTAATAATTCGATATTTTCTATATATCCAAATCCAACTTCTTATATTTTAAAAATACAAATTTCAAATGCTGAAAAGTTATCAAATATTAAAATAACAGATGTTTTAGGCAAAATTGTTATCGAAAGTAATGAGATTTCAAATAATATTGATGTTCAAAAACTTACAAACGGGATTTATTGCATTCAAATTACAATAGACAACAAAAACTACCAACAAAAATTTATAAAAAACTAAACCTATTATTATGAAAATATTTAAGGCAATATTAGCAATCGCAATTTTATCAGTTTCGTGCAGCAAAGACAATGACGAGCCACAACCCGAAACACCTAAAGTAGCAACAGTTTATGTAGGAGGCGGTGAAAGAAATGCAAATAATAAATATGTACCAATAATTTGGAAAAATGGTGTTGCCCAACAATTACCTCTTTCGGCAGGAAGCGAAGGCGAAGTATTAGCAATATTTGTCGATGGAAATGATGTTTATGCTATTGGGAACGAATACACAAGTAATACACTATCAACTTACAGAGCCGCTATTTGGAAAAACGGTGTAAAAACTATTCTGAGTACAAATCCATCAAATACGAAGGCTATTTATGTGTCCAACGGAAAACCGTACGTAGTTGGTATGGACAACGGTATTGCAAAACTTTGGTATGACAATACAACTGTAGATTTAATTGATTGTACAGGAGCAACTGGTATATACGTTAAAAATAACGAAATATTTATATCTGGAAATACCGCAACAGGTATGGGTTTTTGGAAAAATAATGGCTCTCAAACTTTTCTCTTACATAATACTTCTTATCTTCCAATTACAATTGCACGGGCAATAAGTGTTCAAGACAACAATGTTTACATTGCAGGATATACTGAAACAACGGAAGGCATACGTAGTGCTAAAATATGGAATGCCAACTTAGTTTCTACTGAACAATTTGGCGATGATACTATGATGTGGTCTGTATTTGTGCTAGGACAAAATGTATTTGCAAGCGGTAGAAAAATTATTAATTTAAATGGTAGTAGAGCTATGCTATGGAAAAATAGCCAACCGACACAATTATCACAAAACGAGTCTTTTGCCAATTCGGTTTTTGCCACCGCAACAGATAATTATGTTGCTGGATATGAAACAATATCTATTACAAAAGCGTGTATTTGGAAAAACGGAACGATTCAAACATTATCAGCTAATAATTCTGCTGCAACATCAGTATTTGTAACCGAAAAATAAAAAATTATGAAAACTTTAAAAACATTATTTGCAATCGCAATACTATCAATTTCGTGCAGCAAAGACAATGACGAGCCACAACCACAACCCGAAACACCGAAAGTGACAACAGTCTATGTTGGAGGTACATCATACATTACAGAAAATGCGACAAAGGGTATCGCAACCATTTGGGTCAATGGTGTTGCACAATATCTTTCAACAACACTTGGGCTTACATCGGTGGTAAATTCTGTCTATGTCGATGGAAACGAAAATGTCTTTTCCGTTGGATATGAAGGCGATTTTGATAATACAAAAGCAATTAAATGGGAAAACGGTGTAAAAACAATTTTAAGTCAAGTGATTGGCTCTTCTGCAGAAGGTGTATTTGTGGCGAACGGAAAAACCTATATTGTTGGAAGCGTTAACAATGCTGCTGTAATTTGGTATAATAATACCGAAGTTACACTATCTGTAGGTACATCATTGGCAAATTCTGTCTGTGTAAATGGAAACGATATTTATATTGCGGGTTACAGTTATAATGGCGGAACGCATCCGCAAGCCACATTATGGAAAAATAATGGTTCGTTAACTTTTCCAATAACTTTTACGCCAACCAACCTGAATAACAATAATTCAGATGCAATTTCTGTTGTAGCTAATAACAATGGTGTTTATACCGCAGGATATGAAAGTACATCTGTACAAACTTCAAAACTTTGGAAAAATAACTTAAGTACGCAAGATTACGGAGACGATACAAGTATGTATTCTGTTTTTGCGCAAGGTTTAAATATATATACTTCTGGTTTTACAAGAATTAGCGGAGTTCCAAAAGCCACTGTTTGGAAAGATAATACACCCACTATTTTATCGCAAAATCAATCTGTTGCAACTTCAGTTTTTGCTACCGATACCGATTTGTTCGCAGCTGGTAGTGAAGTTATTGGAACTTCGAATACATTCAATGCTTCATTTTGGAAAAATGGAATAAAACAAGTTTTATCAACCAATGGCGGAGTGGCATATTCATTATTTGTAACTAAAAAATAAAAAAATTATGAAAACTTTAAAAACATTACTCTTTGTTGCATTATTAACAAATCTTTTTGCGTGTAGTAAAGATGAAGATGTGCCAACAATAATTCCAGAACCGCAAGTGGAAGATACTACATTGAAGTTACCAGCCACTTTTACAAATAATACACGAACAGCTCTTTTTGACGGAAATAATAATTCTCCTGAATTAGGAATTACAGAAAGTCAAATAACTTTAGATAAAGACGGAATTATAAAAACGGCAAGTGGTATATCTATTCAACTTGACTTGTCACACGAAAATGCAAATGACATTTCGATTGTATTAGTTGCTCCAGATGGCGCAAAATGTACATTAATAAAAAGAATTGATGGTGCAACCGTGCTATTTGTTTCAGGGAATATACTTGATTTTAATTCTAAATATCCTAATGCAATTCCTACTGATGCTTCAATACCACCAAATCAAGCTCAATTTGTTTCTGCTGGAAAATACAAGCCCACTTTTGGATCAAATCCAAGTCCGATTCAAGTAGCAATTTTGCCAACTATGTCTAGTTTTTTTTACAACAAAAACATAAAAGGTACTTGGAAATTGAAAATTTATGATTCAAATCCCTCTTTTATAGGAACTTTAAATTCTTGGAGTATAAAAATTTTAAATGGAGCATTTGAAGAGATTTAAAAACAATTCAATTTTATGTCAATTATTTATATAAAAAACCTATGAAAAATCTACTAATAATTTGCTCAATATTTATGATTTTTTCGTGTAGCAAAGACAACGACCAAGCACAACCCGAAATTCCTAAAGTGACAACAGTTTATGTTGGTGGTAGTGAGCGTAAAGACCAAAATTCCACAAATTTAATCGCCACTATTTGGGTTAATGGCGTTGCACAATATCTTTCGACTACAACAGGTTTAAATTCGATTGTTAACTCAGTTTTTGTTGATGGCGATAATGTTTACGCAGTTGGAAGAGAAGCATCGGGTTCTAGTTTCAGAGCAATGATTTGGAAAAATGGTGTAAAAACTACTTTGTCTTCTTTACAATCTGATGCTAATTCTGTTTATGTCTTTAAAGGTCAAGTATATGTGGCTGGACAAATTGGTGATAAATCTTGGATATGGGTAGATAATATTGCCGATTTGGGTTCATTTGCTGGAAATACTACCACTTCTAGCGCAAAATCTATTTTTGTAACAAACAATATCGTTTTTGTGGCAGGAGAAATTGGCTTCAAAGCAATTGAATACACTAGCGAATCTGGTACAAACCAATTATCTACTAATTTATCAATAGCTAATTCGATATTTATTAATAAAAATGATGTGTATGTTGTTGGAGAAGAATCGATTACAGGGATTGTAAAAGCAAAAATATGGAAAAATCGCACTTCAACAACTGTATTTGCTGATTTTACTCGAATGACATCAATATTTGCAAACGACACAAATGTATATGCTGTGGGCGAAACTGGTACAAGCAGCACTGGTATATTTAAAGCAACATTATGGAAAGACAATGTGTCAACTTTATTGTCGCAAAATAGATCTATCGCTAATGGTGTTTTTGCCACACTAACCGATGTATATGCTGTTGGTTGGGAAGATATAAATACAAATGGTACTAGACAAGCTAGGTTATGGAAAAATGGTGTACTACAAGTTTTATCCACTAATAGATCTATTGCAAATTCAATTTTTGTAACTGTAAAATAATTCTTTATGAAAAATCTACTTATAATAATAGCAATATTTCTGTTTTTTTCTTGTAGTAAAGAGGACAATTCAACGCAACCAACAATTCAAGAACCAGCCAAAGTAACAAACATTTACATCGGTGGAAGCCAAAAAATTGCTGGAAAAGAAAAAGCCACAATCTGGAAAAATGGTGTTGCACAATTGTTAGCGACCGATGCGGATAATTCTTCAAGAGTAAATTCGGTTTTTGTTTCAGGAAACGATGTTTATGCAGTTGGATTCCAAGTTTTTCCGACAGTAATTAGAGCAGCTTTATGGAAAAACGGAGATTATATTACTTTAGAATATAACCTTTCGGAAGCGTACTCAATACAAGTCTTTAAAGACCAGATTTATATTGTAGGACAATTTGACAATAATGCAACATTGTGGGTAAATCCAAACGGTAATCTTGGAGATAGCAAATTGTCGTCTGTATATCCATCAATTGCTAAATCAGTTTTTTTAACTAATGATGGATCAACATTAACTGGTATTTCAATTGTTGGATTAGTTGGAACAAGTGCTTGGACTTTTATAAATAATAATAATTTTTTATTTACAAATACCTCGGTTGCAGAATCGGTTTTTGTTCGAGGTGCTGATGTTTTTGTGGCAATTAATAATGAGTTTTTAGATATTAAAACCGCAAGTCTTCAAAAAAATGGAGTTTTACAAAATATAATTGCTAGTAATACTGCAATGTATGCTGTTCACGGCGATGACCAAAATATTTATGCAGTTGGTGCTATCAATCCGAATACGACAAATTCAAAAGCAACAATTTGGGAAAATTACATTCCAAAACAATTATCGCAACTTTATTCTCAAGCAAACTCGGTTATTGTTTCTGATAAAAATGTTTATGTTGCAGGTTATGAGTATGATAGCAACACAGCACATTACAAAGCTACTCTGTGGATAAACGGAAAAGTTCAAACTATATCAACCAAAGATTGTCAAGTTAAATCAGTATTTGTAACCGTAAAATAATAACAATATGAAATCAAAGATTGCTTCGCCTGTTCGCCTTTCAGGCTCGGGTCACGAACACAAGAAAAACCAACTACAAATTGTAAGTAAAAATTTAATTCTAACATTAGTTGCATTACTATCATTTTCTGCAAATGCACAATTCGGAAATCTACTCAACAAAGCAAAAGAGAAATTAACAGAAAAAAAATCAGAAATTAAATCTGATAAAACATCAAATACCGAAAAAGCAATGTCAACCGAAAGTTTAAGTACCGAAACCATTTTTGAATTTCCATATCAAGGTTCAGATTATTCTTCGGTTACAACTGGAGCACTTTCGCAACTAATTGCCAATAAAAGATCATACAGTCCATATGACTATATGCGAAAACAAGGCGAAACCGGAATTGTACATTTTGCAAAAGATTATTCTGAACTAAAACCAGTAATTCAGCCATACGAAAACAAGCTAAAAATAGAGTTTTTCGAAGCATTACCCAATTCAGGAAATGAAACTTTCACGAATTCATTTTCTAGTAAAAGTCATATTTATGCAAGAATTACATCACTTTCTGGAACGATAAAAAGTGTTTTTAAACTCGACGAAAAAAATCCATATATCGAAATGAAAATGGTTTTATATAACGATGAAGACAATACAATGCATTTTGGCAATGGCAACAATCCAACCTATATTGCATTGTCATTAGAACAAGCCAATCTAAAATCTTTGGATATTGACATTATGCCACACACTATGAAATATTCTATTTACAAAGGCATTTCAGGCGATGCGATTTATTATTCACCTTTTCCTAATATGCATAATCAAAATAATTTTCCTAGAAACGGAGCATTTAAAGTTGGCGTTTTCTTGAACAGTAAAACCAAAGACGATTGGGGAAAAGAGCAAGAAGGTGATGGAATTGTTTATGCCAATACATTCGATTATGATTTTTCTGCCAAAGATGTCGCCACAATTATGAGCGAACAACAAGCTGTTTTTGAGGCAAATAAAAACGGAATAAGAACCGCCAAAAAAGATTTACCAGCCGAATGGAAAGCAAAATCGAATCCAATTACTATGGGAATGACGCAACTTCAAATTACCAATTTATATTTGAATTGTTATGAAGGTGGCGATTCAACTTTAAGAGTTACTAAATTTTTTGCACATCAATCGTCTGGTGGTTGGTCAATTCATAAAAACGAATACGGAATTCCATTATACAGATATTCCAATCAATTTTATACCTTTTTTGTAAAAAACGTTAAAACAAACGATTGTTACTTTCAAAGATTTAGTATGCGTCAAGAATACAATGGTGCTGGTACTTATGGAACTGCAAAAGGCGATATAACCTACGATGTTAATTTTACAGATTGCGATAAAATGAAATAAAATAAAATTAAATCTTTAAAATTGAGTTGAATTTTGTTAGTACCTATTCAAAAAAAACAATTTTTAGATTTTTATTTCGAAAAGGTTTGGCATTTTCGTCAAACCTTTTTATTTCTGAGATATAAATTTTTCTATTTAAACAAATCTTCCATTCCTGGAATCATTGGCATATCGACTTTTGCAACAGCATCGAGTTCGGTTTGGTTCAGGTTCATTGCTTTGGCAATTGCTTTGTTAGTAACCAAAATCAAATAATCTTCGAGTTGTTCTTTGTCTTTCAACAATTCATCATCAACCGAAATGCTTTTTATATATGAGTTGGCTGTTATTGTTA
The DNA here is from genome assembly GCA_031408435.1 of Bacteroidota bacterium. Classification (GTDB taxonomy): domain Bacteria; phylum Bacteroidota; class Bacteroidia; order Flavobacteriales; family Flavobacteriaceae; genus Flavobacterium. The sequence goes on along the minus strand of JANNWM010000045.1, from coordinate 97,581 downwards.
CTTTTAACAATCCGTCGGTACTTTGCTCGTCAATTAAAACGCTATTTAAACGTACTTTTGTTTCTTCTATTTTGCGTTGGGTTTCTTGCATTTTACCCATCATTCCCATTAAATCCATTTTAAATATTTTTTTGTAAAATTAAATTAAATTTGCCACAAAGTCGCCAAGACTCAAAGAAAAAATCAATTTATTATTTTAGCTTTATCTTTTGCATGATGAATTTCAAAACAGCATTAAAAACTTTGAGTCTTTGCGCCTTTGTGGCAACAAAATACATTAAATTCCTGAGATTTCAATAATATGTTAATTTGCGAAAATTTGTGAAATTTGTGGTAAAAAAAAATATTACTTTTACATTTCAAACAAAAAACCGAAAATGTCCAAAAATCCTTCAGCTCCAATAGCAAATATAATTCCAAAAAAACTCAAGAAACACAATGATATTCGAATCGATAATTATTACTGGTTAAACGACCGAGAAAATCCAGAAGTCATTGATTATCTGAACAAAGAAAACGAATATTACAATGAAATGACTTCTCATACGAAAGATTTTCAGAAAGAATTGTTCGAAGAAATGAAAGCCAGAATCAAAGAAGATGATGAATCGGTTCCTTATTTTTATAACGAATATTTTTATATCACTCGTTTCGAAAAAGGGCAAGATTATCCAATTTATTCTCGCAAAAAAATGTCGCTCACGGCAAATGAGGAAATTCTGTTTGATTGTAATATTCTTGCAAAAGACAAACCTTTTTTTCAATTAGGCGGAATGAGTATTTCGCCTGACAACAAAATGGCGATTTTTAGTTACGATATTGTTGGTCGCAGAATTTATACTATTCAAATAAAAAATCTCGAAACAAATCAAATTTTACCAGATTTAATAGAAAATGTTACAGGTTCAGCGGTTTGGGCAAATGATAATAAAACCATTTTTTATTCGAGTCAAGATCAAACTACGTTGAGGTCTGACAAAATTTTTAAACATAAATTAGGTTCAAATCAAACAGATAACGAGTTGATTTATTTCGAAAAAGACGAAACTTTTTCAGTAGAAATTGCAAAGTCCAAATCTAGAAAATATTTAGCTATCGAATCTGGAAGTACATTAACAACCGAATATCAAATACTTGAAGCCGATAATCCTGATGGAAATTTTAGAATGTTTCAAAAACGGGTTCGTGGTCTAGAATACAGCATCAATCATTATGGCGATAGTTTTTATATTTTGACAAATAAAGACAAAGCCATAAATTTCAAGTTGATGAAAACAAATGAAAACAAAACTTCGAAAGCCAATTGGCAAGAAGTTATTGCGCATCGTGAAGATGTTTTGCTTGAAGATATTGAAATTTTTAAAGATTATTTGGTTTTAGAGGAACGTTCAAATGGTTTAATTAAATTGAAAATTATGCCGTGGAGTAGAGAAGGAGCATATTATTTGCCATTCGAATCCGAAACTTATTCGGCTTTTTCAGGTTCTAATCCTGATTTCGATTCTGATATATTGCGTTATTCTTATCAATCTTTGGCAACGCCCAATTCGGTTATCGACTTTAATATGAAAACCAAAGTCAAAGAAATCAAGAAGGAGCAAGAAGTTTTAGGTGGAAAATTCAATAAAAATGATTACAAAGAAGAACGTGTTTGGGCAACCTCGCAAGACGGAATAAAAGTACCAATTTCGTTAATTTATAAAAAAGATTTACAAAAAAATGGATTAAATCCTTTGTTGCAATACGCCTATGGAAGTTATGGATATTCAATGGATTGCAGTTTTTCATCAACAAGATTATCATTACTAGATCGTGGATTTATTTTCGCAATTGCTCACATTCGCGGTGGCGAAGATTTAGGTAGAAATTGGTATGAAACTGGCAAGTTATTAACCAAGAAAAATACTTTTAGCGATTTTATAGATTGTTCTAAATTCTTGATACAAGAAAAATATACATCAGCCAATCATTTATATGCCGAAGGCGGATCTGCTGGCGGATTATTAATGGGTGCAATTGCCAATATGAATCCTGAATTGTACAACGGAATCATTGCACAAGTTGCTTTTGTTGATGTTGTTACAACAATGCTCGATGATTCTATTCCGTTAACAACGGGCGAATACGACGAATGGGGCAATCCAAACAAAAAAGAATTCTACGAATATATGTTGTCCTACTCGCCTTATGATAATGTAAAATCGCAAAATTATCCGAATATGTATGTTTCGACGGGTTTGCACGATTCGCAAGTACAATATTGGGAGCCAGCCAAATGGGTTGCGAAACTTAGAACTTTAAAAACTGACAATAATCAGCTATTTCTTGATACAAATATGGACGCAGGTCACGGTGGTGCATCTGGAAGATTTGAAGCTTTGAAAGAATTGGCAAAAGAATTTGCGTTTTTGTTAGATTTAGAAAATATATCGAAGTAATAAAAAAAAATAGACTATTTTTGTACTTTAATTTAAGAAATGATACACGAATTTGGAACTTATAATTCTATATTAGAATTAATAGGCGATACACCTTTAATAAAGCTAAATAGGATAAGTGAAAATTTGAAAGGGAATTTTTACGCCAAAGTAGAAGCAATTAATCCTGGGCATTCATCTAAAGACAGAATCGCACTATATATCATAGAAGAAGCAGAGAAAAAAGGATTGCTTAAACCTGGCGATACTATAATCGAAACTACTTCTGGCAATACTGGTTTTAGTTTAGCGATGATTAGCATTATCAAGGGTTACAAATGTATTTTGTCTGTTAGCGATAAATCGTCGTCTGACAAATTTGATATGTTAAAAAGTATGGGTGCAAAAGTTTATGTTTGCCCATCTAAAGTTGCTGCCGATGATCCAAGAAGTTATTATGAAGTTGCTAAAAGACTTCATGCAGAAACGCCAAATTCAATTTATATTAATCAATACTTTAATCAGTTGAATATTGATGCACATTACCATAATACTGGAAAAGAAATTTGGGATCAAAGCAACGGAAAAGTCACTCATGTTGTTGTTTGTAGTGGAACAGGCGGCACTATATCAGGAATTGGAAAATATTTAAAAGAAAAAAATCCAGACATAAGAATTCTTGGAGTTGATGCTTTTGGATCGGTTTTAAAAAAATACCACGAAACTGGAATTTTTGACGAAAAAGAAATTTATTCAAATCGAATCGAAGGTTTAGGAAAAAATCTTATTCCGACCGCCACTAATTTTGATGTTATCGATAAATTTGTAAAAGTTACCGATAAAGAAAGTGCGTTAACAGCAAGAGAAATTTCTAAAACAGAAGGCATTTTTGTAGGTTATACATCAGGAGCAGCATTTCAAGCAGTTAAACAATATGCTGAAATGGGCGAATTTAATGAAAAAAGTAACGTTATTGTTATATTTCCTGACCATGGCTCAAGATACATGAGTAAAATTTATTCTGATGATTGGATGAATAATCAAGGTTTTTTTGACAATGTTAATGACGAAGACCAAAAAATAGAATTTATTTAAAAAAAAATCCAATTTCTAGAAATTGGATTTTTTTTGATCTAGCTAAAAGCTAAAATTTATTCCTGCATTGTGTGATAGACATTCATTACATCATCATCTTCTTCTAATTTTTCTATAAGTTTCTCAACGTCAGCAATTTGAGCTTCTGTTAATTCTTTGGTGATTTGCGGAATACGCTCGAAACCAGATGATAAAATTTCTAAACTGCGTGTTTCTAACTCTTTTTGAATTGTTCCAAAACTACCAAAAGGAGCATATATTAAAATTCCATCTTCGTCTTCGAAAACTTCTTCAGCTCCAAAATCTATCAATTCAAGTTCTAATTCTTCTGGATCTAATTTTCCTTTAGGAATTCTAAAATTGCAAGTATGATCGAACATGAATTCAACCGAACCTTGTGTGCCCATTGTTCCGTTGCATTTGTTAAAATAACTTCTTACGTTAGCAACAGTTCTGTTATTATTGTCAGATGCAGTTTCTATTAAAATTGCAATACCGTGAGGCGCATATCCTTCAAATAAAATTTCTTTGTAATTAGCTGTATCTTTGTTACTTGCGTTTTTAATTGCGCGTTCGACATTGTCTTTTGGCATATTTGCAGCCTTGGCATTTTGAATTACGGCTCGCAATCTTGAATTGGCATCAGGATTTGGTCCACCTTCTTTAACGGCCATAACAATATCTTTACCAATTCTAGTAAACGTTTTGGCCATTGCTGACCAACGTTTCATTTTTCTACCTTTTCTGAACTCGAATGCTCTTCCCATTTCTTGTTTTAATTTTTTACAAAAATAATTGTTTTTTATTATTTTAATCTACATTTTTACAATTAGAATGCATATCCAAATGCAATTCTGATTCTTGTCTGAAATCCTTCAATGTTTTCTATATTTAATTGATAAGCAGATAATGAATTATATACAAATCCGCCATTAATATCAATTAAAAAACCATTTTGATTTTTATTTTGGAAAACGAATTGATAGCCAACTAATGCGCCAATTCCATAAACCGTTATATTATTACTGTTTATTTTACCGCTTGTTAATAAACCAGTCGGAGCAATATATGTTCCTTCAATCCCATCATTTTTTTTATCTAGCAAAAGTTTATATCGTAACTCAGCACCCCAAATATTAATATTATTTTTGGTGTTATTGTCAGTATAATCTAAAAAACTCGCAACAAATTCAACACTGTTTTTCGCATCAGAATTCGATTTTGATTCAAAACTGAATTCTAGACCGTTTACAAACGGACTAATTGGATTAAATTTTAAGGCGAAATCTTGTGCATTAATAAAATTTGAAATTATAAAAATGAAAAATAAAATTGTTTTCTTCATACTTTTTATTTCTTATAAAAAGGCAATTTCACAACTTTCGCCAAAACATCATTTTTACGAATTCTTACAAAAATTTCTGTGTCTATTTTGCTGTTTTCAATTGTTACATATCCTAAACCAATTCCAACATTCATCGATGGCGACATGGTTCCAGAAGTAACAATTCCGATTACAGCTCCAGATTTATCAACAATTTCATAGTCGTGACGTGGCACCGATCGCTCTTGCATTTCGAATGCGACTAATTTTTTAGTAACTCCAGCTTCTTTTTGAAGTTTCAAATTATCCGAGTTGGTAAAATCTTTATTGAATTTTGTAATCCAACCTAAGCCAGCTTCAAGCGGCGAAGTAGTGTCATTAATGTCATTTCCATACAAACAAAACCCCATTTCTAGTCGCAAAGTATCTCGTGCAGCCAATCCAATTGGTTTAATTCCAAACGATTTTCCAGCCTCGAAAACTTTATTCCAAATTTCTTCAACTTCAGAATTTTTGCAATAAATCTCAAATCCGCCAGAACCAGTATAACCAGTTGCCGAAATAATTACATGAGGAAATCCAGCAAAATCAGCAACTTCAAAATGATAATATGGAATTGCAGATAAATCAATCGAGCTTAAGCTTTGCATTGCTTCAACCGCTTTTGGACCTTGAATTGCCAATAATGAGTAATCGTCAGAAAGGTTTTTCATCGTTACACCCAAATCGTTCTGGCTCGAAATCCAATCCCAATCTTTATCAATATTCGATGCGTTTACAACCAACAAATACTCGTTTTCTTTAATCATATACACAATTAAATCATCGACAATTCCGCCATTATTGTTTGGCAAACACGAATATTGCGCTTTTCCAACCACCAAAGTTGCTGCATCATTCGAGCAAACTTTTTGAATCAAAGCCAAAGCATTATCGCCAGACAATAAAAATTCACCCATATGCGAAACGTCAAAAACACCAACATCATTCCGAACTGTTTCGTGTTCGGCATTCACGCCTTCATATAAAATTGGCATATTATATCCAGCAAATGGCAACATTTTTGCTCCTAAATTCTCGTGAATGTGCGTTAGCGCAGTATTTTTCATTGTAAAATTTTCTAAAATTAAAAGTGCTAATTTAGAAAATATATTTCGATATTATAATATTTATTTGAAGCTATTTCCTGCTGTCATCCCAAAAATTTTCAGGCGAAGAAAAATCGCCTAAAAATGTTTTTCCCTTCCATCAGGGCTAGGGTTTTAGTGCTAATTTAGAATTATTTATTTTTTAACAAAAACGCTTTCAAATCATCATAACTCGAAATCTTAATCGAAACTTTATCTTTATTCAAAACACTTTCTATTTGTTTTGGAATTTCAAGTTTAATGTTCAAAGTAGGTTCGACAGTATCGAGAAATTTTATAGGATGAGCAGTTTCCAAGAAAATTCCAATACAATTATTATGATTTTTCATTTCTTTTTTCAAACCCAAATAACCAATTGCGCCGTGAGGTTCGGCAATATAATTGCTGTTTTTATAAATTTCTTGCATTGCAATTATTGTTTCATCATCAGAAAATGAAAATGATGAAAAATCTTTCTCGAATTCTTGCAAATCATTATTGTACATTTCTTGAATTCTAACAAAATTACTCGGATTTCCCACATCCATAGCATTCGAAATCGTAGCTTTTGATGGTTTTGGATTGTATTTTCCAGTTTGCAAGAACTCAGGAACTGTATCATTTACATTGGTCGACGCCACAAAATGTTTTATTGGTAAACCTAGCTTTTTGGCAATAATTCCTGCACAAATATTCCCGAAATTACCACTTGGACAACTAAAAATCATTGGTTTATTCAAATGTTTTAATTGTTTATACGCTACAAAAAAGTAAATCATTTGCGGCAACCATCTTGCAATATTGATTGAATTGGCAGATGTTAAGTTATTTAATTTCAAATTATTATCTAAAAATGCTTTTTTTACCATATCTTGACAATCATCAAAAACGCCATCAACTTCAAGTGCAACAATATTTTGACCTAAAGTTGTCAATTGTCGTTCTTGAATGTCGCTTACTTTTCCTGACGGATACAAAATCACAACATCAACTCCTGAAACACCCAGAAAACCGCTTGCGACTGCACCGCCAGTATCGCCTGATGTTGCTACTAAAACTGTATTTTTAGCATTGGATTTATCTTTATTAAAATACGCCAAGCAACGAGACATAAATCTTGCTCCAACATCTTTAAAAGCCATTGTTGGTCCGTGATACAATTCTAAACTATAAATATTTTCTTCAACTTTTATCGTAGGAAATTCAAAACACAAAGTTTCGGCAATAATTTCTTTTAATTTTTGCTCTGGAATTTCATCGCCAACAAATTGTTTCATCGCTATATATGCAATTTCTTCGTTCGAATAATTTTCAATTTTTAAAAAAAAATCATTTGAAATAGCAGCGAGGCTTTCAGGAAAATACAAACCTTTATCAGGAGCCAATCCTTGAATCACAGCTTCTTGAAAAGAAACTTGTGGAGCGTTATGGTTTAAGCTGTAATATTTCATTCTAAAAAAATGTATAAAGTATATTGTAAAATTGTATTGATAAAAAAAGTAATTGTTTTGTAAAATTAAACTTTCTAGTATTAATAAATGATTTTAACACCTTCAGCATTTATTTTAGAAACGTGAATATCAAACTCAATATTTGTTTTGGAATAAAATTCTCGCATTGCTCTTGCTACTTTTTCAGCAATTTCTTTTCCTTTACTTAAAGCAAAAATCGATGGTCCAGAACCCGAAATTCCCGAACCTAAAGCACCATTTTCTAGTGCAATATTTTTTATTTCTTCAAAATGTGGAATAAATTTTCCTCGTAATGGTTCTACAATTTCGTCATGCAAACTTCGCCCAATTAATTCATAATCAGAAGTGTGTAATCCAGAAATCAATCCGCCAACATTTCCCCACTGATCAATTGCAGATTTTAACGAAACCATTGGTTGCAAAACTGCCCGCATATCCGAGGTTTTTAACTCAATTTGTGGATGTATTACAGTAGCATACAATTCGCTTGGGCTCTCTATTCGAACAATATCTAAAGTGTTTGAACTTCGAATAAGTGTAAATCCGCCCAATAAACAAGGTGCAACATTGTCTGCATGTGCGCTTCCAGAAGCCAAAACTTCGCCTTGCATAGCAAATTGAACCAATTCTTTTCTAGAAAATGGTTTGCCTAACAATTCATTAATTCCGAAAACTGCTCCAGCTGCACTTGCCGCCGAACTTCCTATTCCTGAACCAGCTTTTATGTTTTTATAGATTTCGATTTCAAATCCAAATTCGCAATCAACTGCATTTAATAATGCCAAACCAGCAACTCCAGCAACGTTTTTTTTAGCTTCTAACGGCAAATTTGCTCCAATAATTTTTGTTATGCGAATTCCTTTTTGGTTGGTTTTTCGAATAATCATTTCGTCACCAATATTCTCCAAACAAGTTCCTAAAACGTCGAAACCGCAAGATAAATTGGCAATTGTTGCTGGACAGAATATTTTTATTTCGTTCATAAATTAAATGTTCAATGTCGTTTAATAGTGTTTAAAATTTTTTAATAGTGTTTAAAATTTTTTAAAACTGTTTAACAATTTTAAACAACCTAAACAATTTTAAACTTTTTAAATCATTTTTTTACACATTTCCAATCCTGATTACATCTGCAAAAATTCCAGATGCTGTAACTGCTGCGCCTGCACCTGCACCTTTAATTAATAATGGTTGATCAATATATCTATCGGTATAAAATTGTACAATATTGTCTTTACCTTCTAGATTATAAAATGGGCTTTCTTTTGGAATAAATTCTAGTCCAACATTGGCTTTTCCGTTTTCGAATGTCGCTACAAATTTCAATCTACTTTCTTTTTTCTTGGCTTCGGCTAATAAATTGTCAAAATGAGTCGCACTAGTCGTAAGTGATTTGAAAAAATCTTCGTTATTATTGGTTTCTATACAATCTTTTGGTAAAAACGAATTATTTTGAATTTCGTCAATTTCCATTTTGTAACCGCTTTCGCGAATTAGAATAAGGATTTTTCTGGCAACATCAACTCCTGACAAATCAATTTTTGGATCTGGTTCGGTAAATCCTTGAATTCCAGCTTCTTTTACGACATCATGAAAATTATAAGTTTCTGAAAAATTATTGAAAATAAAATTCAAACTTCCAGATAAAACAGCTTGAATTTTGTTGATTTTATCGCCAGATGCTATTAAATGTTTTAAGGTATCAATAATTGGTAAACCTGCACCAACATTAGTTTCGAATAAAAAAGGTGCGTTGTATTTTCTTGATAATCGTTTCAAATTGCTATAATTTTCATATTGCGATGAGCAGGCAATTTTGTTACAAGTTACGACCGCAATATTGTCTCGCAAATAATGTTCGTAGGTTTGAGAAATTTCTTCATTGGCAGTAATATCTACAAAAATAGAGTTTCGAAAATTAAGTTTTTTTACATTCGAAATAAATATTTCTTTATTGGCAGTTTCTCCATAATTCAAAGAATTTTGCCAATCTTTAAGTGAAATTCCTTCCTCGTCGAAAAGCATTTTTCGTGAATTAGAAATGGCAATTACTCGAAGATTTATTTTTAAGTTTTCTTTCAAGAATTTCTTTTGTTGCGAAATTTGATCGATAAATTTTTCACCAACATTTCCAACGCCCATTACAAAAAGGTTTAATTGTTTGGTGTTTTCTTCGAAAAATTTTTCATGAAGTGTGTTTAATGCTTTTTTAACATCATATTCGTTAATTACAACCGAAATATTTCTCTCTGATGCACCTTGTGCGATGGCTCGAATATTGACATTGTTTTTGCCTAAAGTACTGAACATTTTACCAGATAAACCTTGATGATTTTTCATACTTTCGCCAACAAGTGCAACAATACAAAGGTTTTTCTCAACAATGCAATTATCGATTTTGTTTTGCGAAATTTCAAGTTCAAATGCTTTATCGATTGCTTTTTGGGCATTTTCGGCATCTTGATTCAGAATTCCAATACAAATTGAATGTTCTGATGAAGCTTGAGTTATAAAAATAACATTTATGTTTTCGTTCGATAATACTTCGAATAATCGTTTTGATGACCCCGAAACGCCAATCATTCCTGAGCCTTCGAGCGTTAGTAAGGCAATTTTATCGATATGCGAAATTCCTTTTATTGGATTTTCGTTTTCGTTTTTATTTGATGAAATTAATGTTCCGTATGCTTCTGGTTCAAAAGTATTTTTTATCAGAATCGGAATGTTTTTCTTTAAAACAGGCTGAATTGTTGGTGGATACAAAACTTTTGCTCCAAAATGCGACAATTCCATCGCTTCTTGATACGAAATAGTTTCTATCGGCATGGCTTGTTTGACAATTTTTGGGTTTGCAGTAAACATTCCGTTTACATCTGTCCATATTTCGAGTTGCGATACATTCAATGCTGATGCTAAAATTGCTGCTGTATAATCCGATCCGCCACGACCTAAAGTAGTATTGTTTCCGTCTAATGAAGATGCTATAAAGCCTGGCATTACTGTTACATTAATATTATTTAGGTTGAAATAATCGGCAATTAAAACATCAGAAATTTCGAAATTAACAACTGCTTTTCCGAAATGATTATTGGTTTTAATTACTTCTCGACTGTCTTTAAAATCGGCTGATTTAATTTTTTGTTGTAATGCTTTTGCAATAATTTGCGATGATAATAATTCGCCAAAACTTAAAATAGTATCAGAGGTTCTACTTGACAATTCGCCCAGTAAATAACAACCATCAAGCAAAGTTTTCAGATGATTTATTTCGCTATTAATTGTATCAATCAAACCTGATTGTTTAGTAATTGGCACCAATTCCTCGATTGCGTCTTTGTGTTTTTTTTCTATTTGAGATACAATTTCTTTATAGTTTTTATTTTTTGAGGAGGCATTTGCAGCAGCTAGAACTAACAAATCGGTTACGCCACTAAAAGCAGAAACTACAACAACTAATTTATCATTTTTTGCATTATCTGAAATAATATTAAGAACAAGATTGATATTTTGGGCATTGGCAACCGATGTGCCACCGAATTTTAGGACTTTCATTTTATGTTTTTCTTAGGAATTCAAAAATACATTTTTCTACTAAAAAATTGGTCTTTTCAATAATTTTTATCAATTATTTAAATTTACATTCCTATTTGATTCAAAAATAACGATATTGATAATTTTATCTTGCATTTATAAACATAACATAGTAAATGCTATAAAATTTTAGATTTTTATTTTTGCTTGATTTTTCGTTTCTTTATGATTATTGCACATGATTTTGTAAATAAATCATAAAATTGTAATAATCATTCTTCAAAAAATTATATTTGCTACAAAATCAATGGTTATGGAAGAAGAATGTATTTCGGTTTTTGATATGCTAAAAATTGGTGTTGGACCATCGAGTTCGCACACACTTGGGCCTTGGCGTGCAGCCGAACGCTTTCTTGTCGAATTAAAAAGTGAAAATATTATCAATAAAATAAACCGAATTCGAGTTGATTTGTATGGTTCACTATCATTAACTGGTAAGGGTCACGCAACCGATTTGGCAATAATGTTAGGGCTTTCTGGGCAAGATCCAGAATATATTCCCATTCAAAACATAGCATCAATTATAAAAAATATTGAAGATTCTAATGAAATAAATCTTGGAAATGAAGTTAAAATTCCATTTTATTTTTTGCAAGATATTGTTTTCAATAAAAACTTTTTGCCATTTCACGCCAATGGTTTGACTTTCACAGCATTTTATAATGATTTGGAATATATTTCTACATTTTATTCTATTGGAGGCGGATTTGTAGTCAAAGAAGAACGAGTAAATGCCAAGAAAAAACATGCAATAAAATGTTCATTTCCCTTTCAGATTCAAAATGCCGAAGAATTATTAAATTATACAATTCAAGAAAAAAAATCGATTTCAGAGATTGTTTACGAAAACGAAAAATCAATGCGATCTGAAGCAGAAATTCACGAAGAATTAATGCGAATATGGAAAACAATGCTCGAATGTATGCATATTGGTTGCCATTCAGAAGGCATTTTGCCGGGTGGACTAAATGTTAGGCGAAGGGCATTCGACATGCACCAAAACCTTATTGGACTGGCCAATTATTCTAATCCGCAAGAGTGGTTAGAATGCATAAGAAATACCGAAGTAAAATTTCGTCAAATCTTGAAATGGGTTTCATGTTTTGCACTTGCCGTGAATGAAGTTAACGCAGCGTTAGGTCGTGTGGTTACTGCACCAACTAACGGAAGCGCAGGTGTAATTCCAGCTGTTTTGATGTATTATTTGTGCATTGAAAATCACGAAGCAGGCGAAAAAGAAATTAAACAATTCTTGATGGTAGCTGGCGAAATAGGAAGTATTTTCAAAAAAGGTTCAACAATATCTGCAGCAATGGGCGGTTGTCAAGCCGAAATTGGTGTCTCGAGTGCAATGGCGGCTGCAGCTTTGTGCGAATTAATGGGTGGCACGCCAGACCAAGTTTTGGTAGCAGCCGAAATTGCAATGGAACATCATTTGGGTTTAACCTGCGATCCGATTGGTGGTTTGGTTCAAATTCCGTGTATAGAACGAAACACAATGGGTGCAATCAAAGCAATAAACGCTGCAGAATTGGCTTTAGAAACCGATGCTAAAAACGTTAAAGTTCCGTTAGACAAAGTGATCAATACTATGTGGGAAACAGCCAAAGATATGAACTCGAAATACAAAGAAACATCTGAAGGTGGTTTGGCAATTGCTGTTAATATGGCAGATTGTTAGATTTAAATATTAGATTTTAAAATTCAAATTTTTAATTAATATGAAAAAAATAATTATAACCGACAAGGCTCCAGCACCAATTGGACCTTATAATCAGGCTGTTTTGATTGGAAATATGCTTTATACTTCTGGTCAAATTGCATTGAATCCTGAAACTATGGAATTGGTTCTTGATACAATCGAAATCGAAACCAAACAAGTTATGGAAAACATGAAAGCTGTTTTAGAAGCAGCAAACATGACATTCCAAAACGTAATCAAGACAACAATATTTATTATGAATATGAATGATTTTGAGGCAATAAATAAAATTTACGGTAATTATTTTGATGAAGCAACAGCTCCAGCTCGAGAAACTGTGCAAGTTGCTGGTTTACCTCGTGGTGTAAACGTCGAAATATCTATGATCGCATCGAATTTGGTTTTTTAGAAATCGCCGCCACCTTCTTCTTGTCTTGGTTTTGTAGGTTTCTCTTCTTTCTTTTTATTAAATCTGTATGTAAAACTCAGGTTAATTTGTCGTTCGCGACGTTGCATTTCAGTGTATGATTCTATAAATGGCAAGTTAAATTGTCTAATCATTTTGGTCGAATTGAACAAATCAGAAACGTTGAGCGAAACTGTTGCTTTGTCTCTTAAAACATCTTTGCTAAACGCAAGGTTTAAAGTATAAACTGCCAAACTTTTGCCTTGAGGTGTGTCTTGCGGTGCTGTATAAATGCCATTAGTTTGCCAATCAATTTTGTAAGGCAATGAAATTTTTGAACTGAATTTTACAAACCAATTGGTCGATTTTCGTTCAAAATTTTTGGTTATTAATGCATTGTTACTTTGCAAATTGTAATTATAAATACCGTTTATATCACTTTGAAAAAAGTTAAAATTTGTATTGAATTTCCACCATTTTGCTGGCGAAAAATTAGTTGTGAATTCAAATCCAAAACGGTTATCAATATCAAGATTTATTGGAGTTGAAACCAAAACAGGCACATTGTTTATCAAATTACCATTTTCTCGCCTGATGAATAAAAACGGATTTTTGGTTCGGTTGTAATATAACGAAGTAGTAAAAGTGATTTTTTTTATTTTTGTTAAAAATCCAAAATCCAATGCATCTGTCATCGATGGATTTATGTCTGGATTACCAATAAAAAAGTTAATATCGCTATTTATTCCAGCAAATGGATTGATAAAACGGTTTCTTGGCCTGGTTATTCTTTTGCTGTAATTTAATGAAATAGTCGAAATATCAGAAATCGGATAAGTTAAAAATGCACTCGGAAACCAATTTTGATAATTTTTTCGGTTTTCGATTTCGTTTTTTAAATTAAAATTAATCTTAGAATCTTCTATCCTTAATCCAACCAAATAAGAGATTTTTTTGAGTTTTGAGCCAAATTGTGCATAAAAGGCATTGATGTTTTCTTTGTAAAAAAACTGATTAGTATTCGATAAATTTGGCATATAATTTCCTAAAACATCAATGTTTCCAATTCCAAAATCGGTGTTTAATTTATTTATGTCGCCTTTGTAACCAGTTTCAAATTGACTATTTTTTCCGATTGGCAACACATAATCTGCTTGCAAAAGTTGTTTGTATTGGTTCTGAAAATTTTTGGTTTTGGTTATGGTTTTTATGTTTTCTTGACCAGTTATAAAATCAGAAATTGTAGAAGAATCATTATCATCATCAATCGAAGCCGAAAAATCTGCAGAAAATTTATGTCCATCTTTTTTGAATTTTTTTGTAAAATTAGAAATATACTCGACATTTTGACTCTTTGTAAATTGGTCGTTGTTTCTATTTCTTTCGAAATTGCCATTAGATAAATAATTTTTTAATTTTACAATTTCAGGATTGTTACCATCTGATTTCCTGAAATTTAAAGTGTTAGTCCAAGTTGTAGATTTGTCAAGATTTAAATCTATTCCAAAATTATAATTGTGCCCTTTTCGTTCCCGATCGTTATTTCGGGTTTCGTTAATTGTTCTTTCGATATTTCGATTGGAATCAAAATATTTGGTATTTGTCAAAAAATTTCCTGGTGAAATGCTGTTCGTTAAACCTAAATTTGAGAAAAAATTGAACAATTCGCTTTTAAAATTTATGCTAGATTGCAAATTGAAATTCTGTGGAAATCCGACAGTAGCAACAACCGAGCCGTTTAAACCATTATTTTTACCCTTTTTTAGCACGATATTCAAAATTCCTGCGCCACCTTCGGCATCATATCGTGCTGATGGATTAGAAATTACTTCGACTTTATCAATCGCATCGGCTGGAATTGTTTGCAATGCTGTAGCAATATTCACTGCATTTGATGGTCGTCCATCAATAAATATTTTTACGTTTTCGTTGCCACGAAGGCTTACATTTCCGTCACCGTCGACCGTAACCGAGGGCACATTATTCAAGACATCAGAGGCATTGCCACCTTTGACAACCATATCTTTACCGACATTATAAACTTTTTTATCTAGTTTAATTTCGACAGTCGAAGTTTCGGCTCGAACTACAACTTCGCCCAGTTGCGACGGATTTTCAGCAATTGCAATCGAGCCTAAATTAGTATTTTCTAATAAATTTTGTTGTTTGATTATTAACGGATTAAACGAAATAAATTCGATTTTTATGTCGTAAATTCCAGTATTTGAATCGATTGAAAATTCTCCTAAATCATTAGTAATTCCACCAGAAACAATTTTTGAACTTTTAGTATTTATTAGCGAAATAGTAGCATATTCTAATGGTTGGTTGTTGTTTTTATCGATAATTTTACCAGTAATTTTTATTTTTTTAGTTTCTGTTTGTTGCTGAGAGTAAATAAAAATTACATTTGTTAAAAACAGAAAAGTAAGAATATGTCTATATAATTTCATTGTTATTTTTTTTTACAAATTTACTTTGGAATAAAAATTTTAATCCCAATTTGATGTTAAATCAAATGATTATTTTGCTAAAAAAAATTCTAATTTATCTAATTCTCTTGCAATTATTGCTTTATTTCCTTTAATAACAATTGGTCTTTCTATTAAAATTGGATAGTCAATCATTGCTTGAACAATTTCTTTATCAGATAAAGTTTTATTTTTATAATAATCAATCCAAATTTTTTCTTTTTTTCTTATTAAATCTATTGCATAGATGTTTAGCTTTTTAATAATTTGAGATAATTCTTCAAAATTTGGATTATCAATTAAATAATTTATAGTTTCGAATTCTAAATTAGATTTTTCAATAAATGCCAAACAATTTCTTGATTTTCCGCATCGTGAATTGTGATAAATTTGTATCATTGTACTTTATTTTAAATAATTATTTTTTGTAACAAAAATAGTTTTTATCAACAAATCATCTTAATTTTAAATTAAAAATATATGTTTATTGAGCAAGGTTTCTACAAAAAAAATCATTTTGGAAAGTATATTTTGGGTTCGTTTATTGTCATAATGGTGTCGTTGATTGGTCAAATGCCTTGGATGTTAGCTATTTATTTCAAAACAGTAATTCAAGATAAAAAACAATTTCCGACTGATGACAGCACAATGATGAGTATTCTAGATTCTAATTTAACCCTATTTATGTTGACTTTATCGTTTGCTTTCGGATTATTTGCCTTGTTTTTTGTAATCAAATTTATTCACAAACAAACTATTTTATCAGTTACAACTTCAAGACCAAAAGTCGATTGGAACCGAATTTTATTTTCATTCTCAATTTGGTCTATTTTTACAATAATTATTACATTTATTGCATATTTTACAACACCAGAACTCTTTATTTTTAATTTTAAAACTATTCCGTTTTTAACACTTTTATTTGTTGGAACGATAATGATTCCGCTTCAAACATCTTGCGAAGAATATTTATTTCGGGGTTATTTGATGCAAGGTTTTGCTAATTTATCAGAAAACAAATGGTTTCCTTTGCTAATGACTTCTATGATATTTGGGGGTTTGCATTTAATGAATCCTGAAGTAGATAAAATGGGATATTCAATTATGATTTATTATGTAGGAACGGGATTGTTTCTTGGAATTTTAACATTAATGGACGACGGATTGGAACTGTCTTTGGGTTTTCATGCAGCCAATAATTTAGTCGGAGCTTTGTTAATAACTGCCGACTGGACTGTTTTTCAAACTAATTCTATTTTAATTGATAAATCTGAACCAGATATTTTTTCATCAATTTTATTGCCAGTTTTCATCGTTTATCCAATTTTATTATTTATTTTTAGTAAAAAATATGGTTGGTCAAATTGGAAAGAAAAATTAACAGGACAAATTAAAGATAAAACACTTTTAGAACACGAAAATTAAGTTAAAATGAAAAATCCAACTTACGATAAAGTTCACAACCAATTCAAAATGAATGGTTTTCATTTTGATAAAGAAGATATGCTACGAGTAGCTTATAGTTTTATTAAAGAAGGCGAAGATTTTGAGAAACATGTCGGAGAATTTTTCTTGGATTGGTTTGACGACAACGATTTTATGAATTTGCAAACTTCTGGAACAACCGGAACTCCAAAAATAATTAAAATTGATAAACAAGCAATGGTCAATTCGGCTTTGGCAACAGGCGATTATTTCGATTTATCGCCAGGAAATAAATGTTTGCATTGCTTGCCAGTGAAATACATTGCAGGAAAAATGATGTTTGTTCGTGCATTTATTATTGGTTTAGACATTGATTTTGTTGCACCAAGTTCGCATCCGTTGGCTAACAACCAAACAATCTATGACTTTACAGCAATGGTTCCGTTGCAAGTTCAAAATTCGTTAAAAGATTTAAAATTAGTTAAAAAAATGATTGTTGGCGGTGCAAAAATGAATGCAAATCTTGAAAAAAAATTGCTAAAAATTCCAACAACAGTTTTCGAAACTTATGGAATGACAGAAACAATTACGCATATTGCTGCAAAAAGATTAACTGAAAAAGCCTTTACAGTATTGCCAGGCGTTACCATTTCTTATGACGATAAAAATTGTCTGGTAATTCATGCTCCAAATATTTCTAACGAAGTAATTCATACAAACGATTTGGTCGAATTGGTCAACGAAAACCAATTTGTTTTTCTGGGTCGCTATGATAATGTAGTAAATAGTGGAGGAATAAAATTAATTCCTGAACAAATTGAAGCCAAATTATCTGATAAAATTCAAGCTAGATTTTTCGTAACTGGAGTTCATGATGAAATTCTCGGGGAAAAATTAATTTTGGTCATAGAAAGCGAAAAACTAGATATTGACAATTCAATTTTTGATAAACTTGATAAATACGAAAAACCGAAACAAATTATTTTTAACCCCAAATTCAAAGAAACCAATAATGGAAAAGTAATGCGAAAAGAAAGTTTGAAATAATTTTATTTACTTGAATCAAAATAAATTCTTTCTTTCAAAACCTCAATATCTTTTAGTTTATTTAATTTAAAATCGCTGGTCTGAAATGTAGTTGTTGGTTTTAATCTAATGATATTTCCTTTTAGTTTAATTTCAATTGGCATGTCAAAATTTTCTACATCAGCAATCCATTTGTACTCTAATTTCTTTTTTGTAATTTTCAAATCTAATTTTGGAATGTTGATAAATCGCAAATATTGATTAAAAATAGGCGTGAGGTTTAAGCCTGATTCTTGATTAAAATATTGCATAACAGTGCGGGTATCAATTATTTGGTATTTAAATTTATCGGTAAATTTATATATTATTCGCCACCATTTAAAATCATCATTAATTATAAATCTTAAATTATTAATCAATGCTGCTCCTTTTGTGTACATGTCGCTAGAACCTTCATTGTTCACGCCATAATTGCCTATAATTGGTTTGTCGTTGCTAATTCTTTTTGATAAACCTTTTAGATATTCTTGAGCTTTTTCGGTACCATATTGACATTCTATAAAAACTGCCTCTGAATAGGTTGTAAAACCTTCATGAATCCACATATCGGCAATATCTTTGCTGGTTATGCTGTTGCCGAA
Organism: Bacteroidota bacterium; assembly: GCA_031408435.1. Lineage (GTDB taxonomy): Bacteria > Bacteroidota > Bacteroidia > Flavobacteriales > Flavobacteriaceae > Flavobacterium. Next base: position 78,884 of record JANNWM010000045.1, on the reverse strand, counting down.
CCATTCGTGACCACTTTCGTGAATTATTATAAAATCGAATAATTTTCCGATTCCAGTTCCTGATAAATCGCTTCCTAAATAACCGTTTTGATATTTATTGCCGTAAGCCACAGCACTTTGATGCTCCATTCCTAAATACGAAGTTTCAACTAATTTATAACCATCATCTTTGAATGGATAGGGGCCAAATTTATCTTGAAAACAATCCATCATTGGTTTTACTTGCTCGAATTGAATTTTGGCTTTGGCTTCGTTGTCTCTTAAAACATAATAATCCAAATCTAAACCTTTGTGATTTTCGCCAAAATGAACATAATCGCCAATATTAATAGTAATATCATAAGAATTAATTGTATTTTTAACTTGCCAATCCCAACGTGTAAAACCTTCGTTTTTGGCAGTAGAACCCAATAATCTACCGTTGCTAACTGCTGTTAAACCATTTGGTATTTCAATACTAATATTGGCTCCATTATTGGGCTCGTCACTTTGAGAATCTTTGCATGGAAACCACAAACTTGCTCCAGTTCCTTGGCATGCAACTCCAACAAAATCTTTATTATTAGTATCTTTTTTGAATACAAATCCGCCGTCCCAAGGCGCATTTTTAGCAATTATTGGATTTCCTGAATAATAAAACCTTATAGATTTTTCGGATTTATTAAAAATAAATCCTGGAAAATCTATAAATACTGCATTATTATCTCGATTGTAAATCAGTTTTTTGTTTTCAAAAACAATACTATCAACTTGCATGTTTTCGAATAAATCAATTTGAATTTTGTTAGTTTTTTTTGCTTTAACTTTAAAAAAAATATCATTGTAACCAACAATAAATTTTTTGTCGATATCTATTTTTATGTTTAAATCATATCGTAAAATATCAAAATCTGTTCTTTCTGAACGCAATCCGCCTTGCAAAGAATCTTTCCTGCTGAAATTTTCTTGCGAAAAAGCTATCGAAATACTAAATAATATTAATAATGTTATTGATTTTTTCATTTTTTGGATATTTTTTGTAAATTTAATATAAATAAAAAAAATACCTAACCAGATTTTAAATCCTGATAGAATATTTTTTTTAAATGTAAACTTAAAATATAAAAAAGATTATTGACTACTAATTACTGAATCTGTTCCAGTATTTTTAACATCATCTAAAATCCAATTCATTTCTGGATCAATTCCGTCGATTCTGTCTTGCAAAGTTGGAATTATTTCTTTATCAGGAAAAATGCCACGACCTTCTTTTTCAGTTTGATAAAACGGAATGCACCCAATTAATCCAACACGAAGTTTCAAATCCGAATTTGGTATTTTTTCTAAGGGCATTTGACCGGCTACAGTTCCATTGAATGCTCCGCCAGTTTCTACGCCAACAAAAGTCGCTCTTTTTGAACCTTGTAAATTGGATGAGATTATACTCGAAGCAGAGAAACTTCCTCCGTTTATTAACACATAAATTTTTCCTTTAAAGGCTTTTTCTTTTATTTTTTTTGGTTTTGTAAACATTGACATATAAAAACTTCCATCGTCTTTTTTGTGAACAGAAAAATAACCAAATCCATAAACTATTGGAGCTGCTACAACTTTTAAGGGCAACCAATAAAATGATCCTTTAAAATATTCTGCATTAAATAGGCTCGTTTTGCTCACTAATGGCGAAGGTTTTAAAAAAGTGTATTCTTTTTCAGATAAGTAACTGTATAAATTATTAATTTCGGCTAATCGACCACCGCCATTAAATCTCAGGTCGATTATTAAGGTTTTCGATTTGTATTCTTGAATTTTCTTGAAACTTTCTTCGTAAAATGTTTCGTAATCTCCTTCCGAAAATCCTCGTATTTTAATTACTGCTATTGCACTATCTTTTTCAATAAATTTTAAATTTCTGCGGTATTCTTTAGTTTCTTTGTCATAACCTTCGACATTTTTTTTGATTTTCAATGCCTTTGCTTTTGTTTTATTCTCTACTTTCTGTAAATCGGTGTAAACTATTTTTTTTAATTTTCCAATTCCAGTTGTGTCAATTGGCTTTCTGTGAATAGCTGCAATTTTGGTCGAATCTTTAAATTTTAAATTAAATTTTATGGTGTCTTTTATTCCATTTTCATAAGTATAAAATCTACCAACCCAACGTGGAAGTCTATTTTTTTTGAAGGTTGTATTAAAACCATCTGATGCAAACAGTTTGTTGTAACCTGTTAAAAGTTCTTTTATGTTTTTTCCATCAATATCCAAAATTTCTGACCCAACTTTTATAGTTTTGTCGTGAGATTTATTTTTTGAGATATAAAGTTTATTATCAAAAAGTTCAAACTCGAATTGCGAAAATATACTTTCTCCATTTTTGTTAATAGCTGCCATTTCTTTTTTTGTATACTTTTTGACTGATGGCAAAACAATCATGTGACCTTCACGAACGGCACCTACAACTGGAGCTATTTTTTTGTAAAACTCAAAACTGTTAATAGGTTTGGTTATAGTTTTTTTTAAACTATCAAACTTGAAATTTAAATCTTTTTCAGAAATATACCAATACAATTTTGGATGTAAATCTTTCATTTTCTGATAAGTAATATCTATATCAGATTTTAAATCTTCGACCGAAATCAAATCATTCAAATGTTTATTATGGTTTTTTATAGATGAGCAACTTGAGAAAACAATTGAAGTTAAAATAAAAATAATTTTTTTCATGAAGAAAATAGTTTTGTTTTTCAAATATAAATAAAATTTAATTAATTTCTAAAAAATTCTATGGAATGTATATAATGAGTTACCTAATTTAAAATTTTATTTATACAAATAATATCTTGCTCCAACCAGAACCGGGTTTTCTTTTTCGATAAAATCTAGAGCGAATTCATTTTTGGGATTAATTAGAGATTCTGTAATTTCTTTTTTATGTAATTTTAAATAAGTTTCAAAATCGATTTCTTGACTCTGGTCGATAGTTTCAAACAGTTTTATTTTTGTTAAAACCGATTTCCAGTCTGGTTGAACTTCGGCTTCAAAAACTTTGGATTTAGAACCGCTTCCATAAGCAATAAAACCAAATTTTTTATAATCTAGATTTGAATTTTCTTTAAAATGATGGCATAAAGTTGATAATAATCCCAAGAAAATTGAACCAGAATAAATGTTACCAATTTGACCAGAAGCGATTTCAGATGGTCTAATTTTTTGGTTTACATATTCTAAATAGTCAGTCGATTTAGCAATAATTTTTAATTTATCTTTATAATCAGAATCGTTTTTATCTAATAATAATTTTGGATTTTCTTGTGCATAAATTTCTGTAAATGTTCTACGACCCTGAAATGCGTAGGGCAAATGCATCAATACATTTTCCCAATTTTGATAAACAGCTCCGGATTGATTGCTTTCGGATTTAAAATTAAAATAAGCTTCGGTTATTCTATCGATGTAACAATTGTTAGAATATTGTCCATCAAATACAGGTTGTTCTTTATAAAGTAAAATTTCATTTTCTAGAACATTTAAAAATTCTGGATTGTTATTTTGATTTGTAGCATCAAATTTTGTAAAACTTCTGCGTGGTTTAAAAAAATCAAAAACGCCTTTTGTCGAAACGCCAAATTCTTGATTAAAGTTCAAAATTCTAGGATTTGATGTTATTAACATAGCAATCGAACCGGCTCCTTGTGTATATTCGCCAGTCGAATTCAAGTCATATTTTGCGTTATCGGTTGCGACAACAATTGCTTTTTTTGTTGGATTTAGTCTAATAAAATCTAATGTTGTTTGCAAAGCATCGACTGCACCAATACAAGCAAAAGTCAAATCGACTACATCGCAATTGCGAAAACTTGCTTCGCCAAATTGGGTTTCTAATAACGAGATTATATAGGAACCAATTGGTTTTGAGCTATCAATTCCCGACTCGGTTCCTACAAAAATTCTAGATATTTCTTTAGGATTTAAGTTTTCTTGATTAATAAGTTTGAGAACTGCATTGCTTGCCAAAGTAACAACATCTTGGTGAACATCCAGAAAACTCATTTTATTAAGACCTAAACCTTTTATCAATTTCTCGGATTCGATATTGCGGTTTTCGGCCAAATTTTTTATTGATAAATGTATTTTTGGTATGTCAAATGATATGCTGTCTATTCCTACTTTCATTTTTAATTTATTGATTTATTGCGAATTTAATAACTATTAAACTAATAAAATAAAAACAATTCATAAAAATTACTTTTTTATTGATTTTTGTGAATACTGCATTTTTAAGGTTTCATTTTTATTAAAAATTCAAAATAAAAACAATTTTGTTTGTAATTTTAATTTAAAACTATTCAATTTAAATAATTTATTTAACAATTGATTCTTGAATAATTTTCTGAATATCTTCGCGTATATTATATTTAGAGAGCAAGTTTGGAGCAGCAGAATCTGGGAAAGTTCTATTTGACATAAAAACATAAACCAACTCGGTTTCTGGATCTGCCCAAGTCATAATTCCAGTAAAACCAGTGTGTCCGAAACTTGATTTTGAAACGCAATTGCAAGTTGGTCCATCACCAGAAAGTTGTGGTTTGTCAAATCCTAAACCACGACGATTACCTTCTGAACAAAAGTAACAAGTATTAAAATCGTCAACGGTTTTTTCTGTAAAATATTGAATACCACCATAATTGCCTTTTTGCAAAAACATTTGCATCATTTTGGCAATATCCATCGAGTTTGAGAATAAACCTGCATGACCACCAATTCCGCCTTGCATTGCTGCACACATGTCGTGCACATATCCTTGAATAATTTGTTTACGAAAATAATTATCGTTTTCGGTTGGAGCAATAACCGATTTGTCAAATTTTGTTAATGGATTGTATAATGTGTTGTTCATACCAAGTGAACCATAAAAATTTTCTTGACTCAAAACATCAAGCGATTTATTGGTTGCACGTTCTAAATAATCTTTCAGAATTATAAATGTAAAATCACTGTACTTATAATCTATTTTTTGGCTTAGTTTAGAATCTCCTATAATTTTCATTATTGTGTCATTATAATTGTCAGTTATAAACATATTATCGGCAACTTTTTTAGAGAATCCTGGTTCGATTGATTTTCTGTAAAATTTTTCAATTGGAACTTTTGCTGAATCTAACGTTGATTTATAAAACGGAATCCAAGCTTGAAATCCTGCATAATGTGACATTAAATTCTTGAAAGTTATTGCATTTTTATCAGTATTAACAAAACTTGGTATCATAAAACCCAGAGTCGAATCGAGATTTATTTTCTTCTCGTCGTACATTTTCATGACATTTGGCAAAGTCGAAATTATTTTTGTAACCGATGCTGCATCATACAAATCTGAGTTTTTGACTTTCACTAAATTTTCATAGGTTTGATAACCAAACGATTTCTGATAAACAACTTTTCCTTTTCTAGCAACCAAAACTTGCAGACCTGGTGTCATTTTACCATCAATTGCTTTATTGGCAATCATTTCTATTTTTGATAAAACATCACTTTTCATTCCGACATTTTCTGGAGCTGTAAAACCCAATCGGTTTAGTTTTTTTGTTGACAATCCTGTATTTATTGGAAAATCCAGATTTATAGAAACTGGTAATTTACCCATAGATTCTATTGCACCAAACAATAATTGTGCTGAAACAACTTGAGCTACATCTGTGTTTTGATAGGACACAACAATAGACTTGAAATCATCAAAATTTTTAATTGGAAGCAATGCATAAGGTTTTGCGAAAACGTCTAAAATTACGTTATTATTTTTTGAGATTTTATCCAAGTCTGCTAAATCGTCTTTGCTGAACTCTTGAACGCGCCAATTTTTATCAGTTTTGTGCAAACCACAAATTACGGTTGTAAACGGTTTTAATTTGACCAATAAGCTATCAATATTTTTATGAGATATTTCTGTAACGTCTGCATATTTTTTTAAAGTTGTTACAAATGCTGTATTTGTATCTTCTCCAAATTTTACATACGCTATTTTTTCTTTTTCAAGATTTTTGATAGGCAATATTTCGCCTTTATTTTTAATTACGGTTATTGCATTTTCATACAATTTGTATTGTAAAGCTTCATTTTCAATAGAATTTATGTCATTAATTAAATTCGTTTTTTGAATAGGAAGCCATTTATTTAAACCGATTTTGTATTTATATTTTAATATTTTTTTTACTGAAAATGCTATTCTGTCATCAGAAAACAAAGTATCATTATAGGCTTTTGTTAATTTTTCGATTGCAACAGGTACATCTTCTGCAAATAACAAAATGTCATTTCCAGCCAAAAAAGCTTCTAGATCAATCTCTCCAGGCTGTTTGAAATTACTTGCACCTTTCATATTTAAGGCATCAGTAAAAATTAAACCTCTGAATTTCAAATCTTTCTGTAAAATATTTGTAACAACATTATACGAAATCGAACTTGGATAATTTTCGCGAGTTTCTAAACTTGGCACATTTAAATGCGCTACCATTACCGAGGCCAAATCTTCTGAGAAAAGTTTTTTATAAGGATACAACTCTATATCGTCAATTCGTTCTTTTGATAGACTTAAAGTTGGTAATGTATAATGAGAATCTTTGTCAGTATCGCCGTGACCAGGAAAGTGTTTTCCAGTGCCATAAATTCCTTCATTTTGCATTCCTTTTACCAATCTCGAAGCACGCTCTGTAACCTGAAATTTGTCTTCTCCGAAAGATCGAACACCAATTATTGGGTTTTTTGGATTGGTATTGATGTCGATTACTGGCGAAAAATTGAAATGCGCACCAACACGTTTTGTTTGTTTGCCCATTTGTTCGCCAACCTTTTCGATTAATTTCAAATCTTGAACAGCACCTAAAGTCATATTAAATGGAAAACGATTAACAGAATCTAATCGCATAGCCAAACCCCATTCGGCGTCAATACCAATAAACAATGGCACTTTTGATTCAGATTGATAGCGATTGGTCAATCTAGCTTGACGCACTGGTCCGCCTTGCATAAAAATTAATCCTCCAATTTTTCTTTCGATAATTAACTTGTCGATTGCATTGGTGTGAACAGTATCTTTGTTGGAAAAGGCCGCAACCATAAATAGTTGTCCTAATTTCTCGTCGAATGATAATTGATTATAAACGCTGTCTACCCATTTTTTTTGGCCTTCACTAGAATATTCAGTGTCGGCAAAAACTGGTTTTTCAATTTTTAAATCGTTTTTTACAATATTGCTATTTGCAATTAAGTTGGTTGTATTTGCTTTTTTTGTTGCGCAATTTGTAACAAAAAATACTATTAGAATTAGTATTAGTATTTTAGAAAATGAAATTTTCATTAAATTATATTTTAGAAAAAACGACTGTGCCAGCTTTCACTTGCTTCGATTTCCCAGGATTCGTTGTACTCTTCAATATTATTAACCAAATTATTAAAAACAATTGTGTTTTCGGTAACTGCTTTGTCTTTTGCCATTTTCTTGAAATCAATTAATGATTTGTGTGCAATATGTTCGCCGTTTTTGAAAGTTACGTTCATTTTATCTAACAAATCGACTGAATATTTTGTTTCTAAACTTTGAATAAATTGAACAGAGGCATCAATAGAACAGCCTGTCGCGGCATGAACTTCTTGATCTACTGCTATGATAATAAATCGATTATATTTCAATTCATAACCACATTCGAGACTTGTTCCGTGTGCAGACCAATTTTCAAGAAAAAATTGTAAATCTTTTTCGATTTCGGCAAATTCTTCATCAGAAAATTTTCGGTTAGATTGATAAATCCAAATTTTTGATTCTTCAGAAAGTTCTTTGAAAGGTTGTAACATATTAAGTATTAGATTTTAGATTTTAGATATTAGATGTTTTTGAAAATTAGAATCTAATATTTAAAATTTAATATTATAAATCCTGAGCATTTGCAATTAATTCGGCTATATCCATAACTTTTACGGTTGCCTCTTTTTCTTTATTTTTAACGCCATCAGTCATCATTGTGTTGCAAAATGGACAGCCAGCTGCAATAATATCGGGTTGCAAACCAAGAGCTTCTTCGGTTCGTTCGATATTGATTTCTTTGTTTCCGGATTCGGCATCTTTGAACATTTGCGCACCACCAGCACCACAACACAATCCGTTGGCTTTCGATCGTTTCATTTCGACCAATTCTGCATCGAGTTTTGCAATTAAATATCTTGGTGCTTCATAGATATTATTGGCGCGACCAAGATAACAAGGATCGTGAAAAGTGATTTTCTTGCCTTTGAATTGTCCACCTTCGATAGTCAATCGACCATCATCTAGCAATGATTTTAAGAATTCGGTATGGTGAATAACTTCGTATTTGCCGCCTAATTCTGGATATTCATTTTTTAATGTATTGAAACAATGTGGACAAGCTGTGACGATTTTTTTGGCTTCGTAAGCATTCAAAACTTCAATGTTCATCATTGCTTGCATTTGAAACAAAAATTCGTTTCCTGCTCTTTTCGCAGGATCTCCAGTACAAGATTCTTCGGTTCCAAGAACAGCAAACTCCACTTTTGAACGATTAAGAATTTTTACAAACGCTTTGGTTATTTTTTTTGCTCTATCGTCAAAACTTCCTGCACAACCAACCCAAAATAAAACTTCTGGTTGTTTGCCTTGGGCTAACATTTCGGCCATTGTAGGCACATTTAATATTTCTGACATAATTTTTATTTTTTTGCCACAAAGTAACAAAGTCGCAAAGTTTTTATTTTATTTAAATTAGATAAACTTTAATTTATTTTTTCTTTCTGAGAGCGAATATTGAATTCACGAATTTTAAACCTAAGTTTATCGCAATAGTTAAGCAATATTCATTTAATTTTCAACAAATTTAATATTACTCGTGTTTTCCGTCGTCGAAAACCTGAATTGTTACTTCTTTTTCGATTAAATCGGTAAAATGACCTCTGTAACGAGTTGCTTTAACTAGGTGATTGTCTATCCAATGATAATTTCCGCCACGTGGTTTGCCCATTACCATTCCGTGGTATTTAAAACCGTGTTGTTTTAACCAAATTTCGGTATATTCTCGATGAGCTTCGGTTCTTGATGTGAAAAAGAAGATAATGTGTCCTTCATCATACCATTTATTTAATGTGATTAATGCGTCTGGATAAACCTCGGCAGTTAGCATTCTTTCTGGTTCTTCGTTTGGAATGTCGTCGCAAACGGTGCCATCAATATCGATTAAATAATTTTTTACGCCTTCTGGTAATATTGGAGAGATTGTTTGACCGTTTTCGGTTGCTGCAACTAATTGTTTGTCTAAATCTTCTAGGTTCATTTTCTTAATATTTTGTAATTAGACTGCGCTGAGTGAGACAAGTTTATGAAATAATTTAAAGCTCTTATTTATTTGTATGCGTTAGGGATAGCAGCGGAAATCTTTTTTAAAATTGCTTTTTTTGCAATTTAAAAAAAATTGGGAGCGAATAGCCCGACCTCGTCTCGTCTTTTTTTGACGAGACGAGGTAACGCCCAAACATTAATTTTCATTTTTCCAATTTAAACGGTCTTGTTGGTTGTATTGCCAAGGCGCGCCATTGTTTTCGATGTTGCTCATCATTGCGTTAACAGATTGTGGTGCAGCAGATTGTTCCATAACCAAATAACGTCTCATATCGAGAATTATTGACAACGGGCTAATGTTTACTGGACATTCTTGTACGCAAGCATTGCAAGATGTGCAAGCCCAAAGTTCTTCGGTTGTGATGTAGTCGTTGAGTAATGTTTTGTTGTCTGGTATGAAAATTCCTTTGTTGGCATCGATGTTTTTTCCGACTTCTTCAAGACGGTTTCTGGTATCGATCATTATTTTTCTTGGCGATAATTTTTTGCCTGTGATGTTGGCTGGACATGCATCGGTGCAACGACCACATTGCGTGCAAGTATAAGCGTTAAGCAGCTGAACCCAGTTTAAATCTTGAACATCTTGTGCTCCGAATTTGCTTGGAACTGCATTTTCGTCGATTGGTGCTGCTGCAAATGGATCGGCGTTTGGATCCATCATTAGCTTTACTTCTTTGGTTACTGCTGGCAAATCGTCAAGTTGTCCAAGTGGATTTAAATCGGCATAATAAGTATTCGGAAATGCTAACAATATGTGTAAATGCTTTGAAAAATAGAGATAATTAGCAAAGATTAGAATCATTGTTATGTGTATCCACCAGAAAGCTCTTTCGAAAATCATTACGCGGTTTTCGGCTATTCCATTAAAAATTGGTTCTATATATTGAGAAATTGGGTAACTTCCGGCTTGATGATAATGACCGAAATTGAGCATTTGTAAATGCAAATCGGATGCATTCATGAAAAGAAACAAAGTCATAATTACGACTTCGAAATACAAAATATAATTCGCATCGGATTTTGGCCAACCTTTTAAATCTGAACCAATGAATCGTTTTAGTTTGATTACATTTCTACGAATCCAGAAAATTGTTACGGCTATTAAAACCAAAATTGCTAAAATTTCGAATGATCCAATCAAGAAATTATAGAACCAACCTAGACCAGCAAAAATACGGTGGGTTCCGAAAAGTCCATCGATTACTATTTCTAATAATTCGATATTAATAATTACGAATGCTACATATACAATAACATGCAAAGCGCCAGAGATTGGTTTTTTGACCATTTTGGATTGTCCGAGTGCAATGTATGCCATATTTTTCCAACGTTCTGAACTATTGGATTTTCTATCAACATCTTGACCAAGATTGATGTTTCTGATGATTTTTTTGATATTCAACGCAAAAAAACCGAATCCAAGAATCAGTAGAATTGCAAAAAAAATATTGTCTAAATAATTCATAAATTTAAATATTATTTAATTGAGTCAGTTGGCGTAATGTATGGTTTGTTTTTTTTACCAAAAAGCGAAACATTAACATATCTAGTTGGATAAAGTCTAACATCTTGCAACAACAATTCGAGTTGCTTTGCGGTTTTATTAAAATTGTTATATAATGTTTCGTCTTTAAACATTTTGCCCATTGTGCCTTTTCCTGACTGCAAACCAAACATAATTTTATCTACACTTGCCAATGTATTTTCTAAACCTTTAACCGTTTTTCCAAGTTTTAATTTTGATAATGAATCTGATAAAACTACAAAATTTGCTGAAGTTTTATTGAAATTTGTCATTGTTGCACCCAGACTTTTCTCATTAGCATCGATTAAATTATTTGCGTTTTGAGCAGTTTTGCTGAATTCGGCTAATGTTTTGTTTAATTCAACAATTGTATTTTTAAGGTTTTGCTTGGTTTGTTCGTCTAAAACCGTATTGACATTGGTCATTAAAACATCGGCTGTTGTAAGCAATCTATCTAATTTTGCTTGAGTTGGTTCTAGTTTATCGCCAAAAGATGATAATAACCCAAGTTTTACTTCTGATTTTAGTTTATCGCCAGAAACTGCAAGAACACTATCATTATAATTAGGAATAATTGCAATTTGTTTGCCACCAATTGGTCCTGGCTCGTAAATCTGAGCAATACTCGATTTTTGAATCGGGAAATCCTCTTCGTTGATTTGAAGTTCTACTAACAATTTTCCATTCGGATTTAAGGTTATAGTATTTACTTTTCCAATAATTTTACCGCTAATAGTTACTGGTGCAGAAGCAACTAAACCTTCTACATTGTCATACTCTACAAATAATTTTTTGTGGTTATTGAAAAGATTTTGACCTTTTAAAAAACTGTAACCCCATATAAATAATAATATAGAACAAATTACAAGTATTGATGTTTTGATTTCTCTAGTGATTTTCAAGATATTTAATTTTGAACAAATTTAAAATAAAAATTTTAATTTTGTAAGTTTTTATTTTAAAGCTTAGTTTAATTTTATTCCGTTTTTGAAAGTTACTACATAAGCCGATTTGTAACCTTTAGCTTTTGCTTCGTTTAATTGTAATCTTATTTGATCCAAATTGGCAGTATTCGAGTAGAAATATTTGTACAATTTGCCTTCTTTGGTCATTGATAAATCCGACAATCCTTTGAAATTTTTTGGAGTCAAAGCCATTTTTTTTGAACTAACCGAAAGTTGAATTTTGTATGTCAAATCGGATTTAATGATTTCGGTTGTACGATTTTGAGTTACTGGAGTTTCAATTTTTGGTTTTGGCGTATCTTTAATTACAGGTTTTACATAATCATCTTTATCGTCAGATGTTTCTCCATCTCCAAAATATTCTTTTTTATAGCTAATAATTGCATCTGCAATAGCTTGTGCTATATCGTTTTGACCTTCTTCTGAATTTAAAACTGTTCCTTCTTCTTCATTTGATATAAAACCCATTTCGACCAAAACCCTCGGCATTGTTGCTCGGTGAAGCACCATAAATACATCTTGAGCAACACCACGGTTTTTTTTATTGAGATTATTCGTGAATTTATCTTGAATTTTACTTGCCAACGAAATGCTATTATCTAAAAATTCTTCTTGCATTAAAGTTTGTCCTATAAATGATTCGGGTTTGTTTGGGTCAAAACCATTGTATTTTTTCTTATAGTCTTTCTCAAGAGTAATTACTTCGTTTTCGCGTCTTGAGACATCTAAACTTAGGGTATTTTTCTTTAAACCCATAACAAAAGTTTGGGTTCCATAGGCATCTTGATTTTTATTGGCATTGCAATGCAAAGAAACAAAAATATTAGCTTTTACTTTATTTGCAATATATCCACGTTCGACCAAATCGATTAAAACATCTGTTTGTCTTGTATAATTAACATCTATCGATGGATTTTTTTCTAGAATTTTACCAACTTTTAAAACAACTGCCAAAGTTATTTCTTTTTCGACACGACCACTATAATTGGCACCAAAATCTTTTCCACCGTGTCCGGCGTCTAATGTTACTTTAAATTTAGTCTGTGCAACGGTTACAGTTGATAAAAAAACTAGAATACAGTAGAAATATGATTTTATATTTTGAGGAAATTTCATTTCAAAAGTTAATTTTAATTAAATGATGTATCTAATTTTTAATATTTCATTATTTTTGACCGAAAAATAATAGTAGGTTTGTAACCACAATTACTAAGCCATAATTTTACAAAAATAGTATTTAAACCTTTGCGTACAAACTTATTTCATATCGTTTTTTTAGCTTTTTTTTTATCAATGAATTCTTCATTGGTTTTTTCACAAGATATTAAGAAAAAAAAGAGTAAAATTCCAGCAAAAACTGATATTCAACCAGACATAAAAACCGATTTAAAAACTACCGAAATCAATTTATCTGATTTAGTAAAAGTTAAAGATTCTACAAAAAAAGATTCTTTAAAGACAAAAAAACCATTTCTAGAATCCAAAATAATCTATAAAGCTACTGATTATGCCAAAATAGAACAAAAGAAAAAACTCATAACGCTATACAACAAAGCCGAACTTTTTTATCAAGACGTAGAATTAAAGTCTGGAATAATCGTAATGGATTACAATAAAAGCGAGGTTTATGCTGGAAAAATAAAAGATTCTTTAGGAAAACCATCACAATATCCAAATTTTAAACAAGGAACCAATGTTGTTGAGCCTGATTCTATTCGATTTAATTTTAAAACCAAAAAAGCATTGGTTTGGAATTCGAGAACCGAACAAGGCGAATTTAAAATAAAAGCAGGAATTTCGAAACGTGAAAACGATTCAGTTTATTTTATGAAAGGTGCAAGATTTACAACAGCCAAAGATATTGATGATCCTGAATATTATTTCCAGACCAATAAATTAAAGTTTGTTCCTGGCAAAAAAGTTGTTGTTGGTCCAACCAATATGGTTATTGCTGGTGTACCAACCCCAATAATTTTGCCGTTTGCATTTTTTCCGATGGACAAAGAAACACGGGCATCGGGGATAATTATTCCGACTTTTGCAGACAATAATGAACGTGGATTTTCATTGCAAAACGGTGGCTATTATTTTAATTTAACCGACAATTACGACTTGGCAATACTCGGAGATTACTTCACAAGTGGTGGTTATGCATTGCGAGCCGAGACCAATTATGCCAAAAGATACAAGTTTCGAGGCAATATGAATTTGCGTTATGAAAACCAAATAAACGGCGAACGAGGATTTCCTGGCTACGCTAAAACAAAAATTTATAACATTGCTTGGAGTCATTCTCGAGATTCAAAATCGAATCCAAATTCTAACTTTTCGGCATCTGTAAATCTAGGAAGTAGTAAATTTTATCAACAAACATTTAGTCAAAATTTCATAGGAAGTCGTTTGAATAATACTCTAAATTCCTCGATTTCTTTTTCACAAAGGTTCAATTCTGTTCCACAAGTTAATTTGTCATTAACAGCAACACATTCCCAAAATAGTCAGACTCAAGCCATCAATATGACGCTGCCAACTTTACAGTTAAATGTTGATCAAATTTTCCCGTTTGCTCCTAAAGATGGTATCAAAAAAGGTTTTTTTAAGAATATAAATTTGCAATATTCTTTAAACGGTCGAAATGAAATTGTAACAACCGATTCGTTATTTTTCACTCCAAAAATGTTTAAAGATGCCAAAATTGGTTTTCAACACAGCATTCCATTAAGTACAAACTTCAAGGTTTTTAAATATTTTAGCGCTTCTGCATCAACGAGTTATAATGAAGTTTGGGCACTTAAAACCATCAGAAAAAATTACGACGTTAACCAAGCAAAAGTAATAACCACCGAAGTCAGCGGATTTGATGCTTTTAGAACTTATAATTTTAGTACCAGTTTGAATACAACAATTTACGGAACTTTTAAATTTGGAGATAAAAGTCGCATTCAAGCCATTAGACATTTAATGAAACCAAGCATATCTTATAGTTATCAGCCAAGTTTCGAAAAATATTACGATTCTTATGCTGTCGATGCAATCGGAAATAAAAAAGAATTTTACACAAGATTTGAGGGTGGGATAAATGGTGCACCAGGCAAAACCTATTCAAGCTCAATAGGTTTGAGCATTGCTAATACTTTTGAAGCCAAAGTTCGAGACCAAGACAGCACCAAAACCGAAGCCAAAAAAGTGATGTTGCTAAATAATTTGAGTGTCGCTACAAGTTACGATATGGTAACTAAACTTTTTGCACCTGTAACATTACAAACTGGAACAACGTTGTTCAATTCGAAAATGTCGGTCAATGTTGCAGCAACCTTAAATCCTTATGCTATTGACAAAAACGGTACTTTATTGACCACTTTTAATAAAGACAATGGCGGCAGTTTATTTAGATTAACAAGCGCTAATTTGAACGTAGGATATTCATTATCTAGTAAAGGTGACGAAAAAGAAAAAAAGAAAAAAAATGATTTAAATACCAAAACTGGTGGTCGAGCAGATGATTTATTTGGTCAAAATCAAGATTTTAGTAATCCGAAAAACAGTCTTTTTAAAGATGAAGACGAAGAAAAAGAGGATAATTCGACATTTTTTAATTCGAAAATTCCTTGGGACTTGACTTTCGCATATATTTTGACTTATGATAATGTATCACGACAAAATACATTTGGAACCAATTCTATTAATTTTTCAGGAAATATAGATTTAACACCAAAATGGAAAATCGGTGGAAATAGCGGTTATGACATTGTTAGAAAAGAAGTTACACAAACCAGTTTTAGAATCGAAAGAGATTTACTAAGTTGGACAATGAATTTTAATTGGGTACCTTTTGGAACATATACGTCTTGGGGATTCTTTATTGGGATAAAATCATCAGCCTTAAGCGATATTAAATACGATAGAAACAAATTGCCAGATCCTAATTTGAGATAATAATTACAGATTTTGATTAACTATTTTAGATTTAAAAATTCTATGATTTAAAAATCAAAAACCTTAATTAAATCATTCTAAAATATTAAATTTGTTTATTGAAATATCAGTTTCAAATATTCTGAAATCTAAATTAAGTATTCTAAAATCTAAAATCAAATGTCCGTAGCCAAAAAAGATTACAAAAAAATTACCACAAAATCGTTAATCGATATGAAAGCCAATGGCGAAAAAATATCGATGCTAACCGCTTATGATTTTACAATGGCAAAAATTGTCGATTCTGCCGGAATTGATGTGATTCTTGTTGGCGATTCTGCAAGTAATGTTATGGCTGGTCACGAAACAACATTGCCAATTACTTTGGATCAAATGATTTATCACGCATCTGGCGTAGTTCGTGCTTGCAATCGAGCGTTAGTTGTAGTCGATTTGCCATTCGGTACTTATCAATCTGACCCAAAAGAAGCATTGCGATCATCGATTAGAATAATGAAAGAAAGTGGTGGACACGCAGTAAAAATGGAAGGCGGAAGCGAAATAAAACAATCTATAAAACGCATTTTGGCAGCAGGAATTCCCGTTATGGGACATTTAGGATTAACACCTCAGTCTATTTATAAATTCGGAACATACACCGTTCGTGCTAAAGAAGAAGAAGAAGCCGAAAAATTAATGGAAGACGCAAAATTACTCGAAAGTTTAGGTTGTTTTGCTCTAGTTGTAGAGAAAATTCCAGCCCATTTGGCAGAAAAAGTAGCCAAAAGTATTTCGATTCCAGTAATTGGCATTGGTGCTGGTGGTGGTGTAGATGGTCAAGTTTTGGTTATCCACGATATGTTAGGAATGAACAATGAATTTAGTCCAAGATTTTTACGCCGTTATATGAATTTATTTGACGACATGAGCAATGCAATTGGCAAATATATTACAGATATAAAATCGAGTGATTTTCCGAATGCAAATGAGCAATATTAAGATTTTAAATTCTTGATTCATGATTTATTAATTTTCAGATTTAATGGCAGAAAAAGTTTTATCCAATAAAAATAATCTTCAAGTTTTGCACGAAGACAATCATTTAATTGTGATTAACAAACGGGTTGGCGATATTGTACAGGGCGACAAAACTGGCGACAAACCACTTTCTGACATTGTCAAGGAATATATAAAAGACAAATACAACAAACCTGGAGAAGTTTTTTTGGGCGTAATTCACAGACTTGACCGCCCTACAACCGGAATAGTTGTTTTTGCTAGAACCAGCAAAGCATTAACCAGAATGAACGAAATGTTTAGTAACCGCGAAACCCAGAAAACCTATTGGGCAGTTGTAAAAAATAAACCAAAAAATTCAGAAGATAAATTGGTTCATTATCTGAAAAGAAATGAAAAAAACAATACATCAAAAGCACATATTAAAGAAGTTCCAGAAAGTAAATTGGCTAGTTTGGATTATAAAATTATAGCATCATTAAATAATTATTTTGGGTTAGAAATTAATCTTCATACTGGTCGGCATCATCAAATTCGAGCGCAACTTTCGGCAATAAATTGCCCTATAAAAGGCGATTTGAAATATGGTTTTGATAGAAGTAATCCTGATGGAGGCATTCATCTTCACGCTAGAAAATTGGTTTTTAGCCACCCTGTTTCTAAAGAAAATATCCAAATTATTGCCCCTGTTCCAAATGATGTAATTTGGAATGCTATCTAAAAAATAAAAAAAATGAATTTTAAAACCGATATTCAATATAGAAAAAAAGCACTCGAAAATTTGCTCGAAAACATCATTAATTACGAAAGCGATATTTTAGAAGCGTTGAATAAAGATTTTAAAAAACCCACTTTTGAAGGCGTTTTAACAGAAACAAATTATGTTATTTCTGATTTAAAAGAGACTATCAAGAACATAAATTCTTGGGCAAAACCCAAAAAAGTTCGGTCCTCGTTATTAAATTTTCCATCTTCTGATTATATTTATAGCGAACCATATGGCAATGTTTTAATCATTTCGCCATGGAATTATCCGTTTCAATTGGCACTTTGTCCTTTGGCAGCAGCTGTTGCAGCGGGAAACCATGTAACTCTAAAACCATCAGAATTAACGCCAAATACATCATTTATAATTGCTAAAATAATTCGTGAATCGTTTGATAATAAACATGTTGTAGCGATTTTGGGCGATCTTGGAATGGCACAACAATTATTGAAACAAAAATGGAATTACATTTTCTTTACTGGTAGCGTTCAAGTAGGTAAAATTATTGCCAAAATTGCTGCTGAAAATCTAACGCCAGTTACATTAGAATTAGGCGGTAAAAGTCCAGTAATTGTTGATGAAACTGCTAACCTAAAAATTGCAGCTCGAAGAATTATTTGGGGAAAAATACTCAATGCTGGGCAAACTTGTGTGGCACCAGATTATGTTTTGGTTCATTCGAAAGTCAAAAGCGAATTTGTAAATAATCTGAAACAAGCAATTAAAAATGCTTTGGGCGAAAATCCAGAAATTTCTCCAGATTATGCAAGAATTATCAATTCTAAAAATTGGGAAAGACAATTGTTATTACTTGAAAATCAAAGCATTATCGCAGGTGGTCAATCCAACCGCAATGGGTTTTATTTGGCTCCAACTCTAATCGATGAACCAAAATTGAATAGTTTGGTTATGCAAGAAGAGATATTTGGACCGATTTTGCCGATTATTTCATACAATTCAAAATCCGAGATAGATACAATAATTTCGAGTTTCGATAAGCCATTGTCATTTTATATTTTCTCAGAAAAAAAATCATTTATTGATGAAATGATTTCTAAATATTCGTTTGGCGGTGGTTGTGTTAATGATGTTATTTTACATTTGGTTAATAACCGATTGCCTTTTGGCGGTGTTGGCAACTCAGGAATGGGAGCTTATCATGGAAAATTAAGTTTTGATATTTTTTCGCATAAAAAATCAATAGTAAAACGAGGAAATTGGTTAGATTTACCCATGCGATACGCTCCGTACGGCAATAAACTTAAATGGATTAAAAAAATATTAAGATTAATTTAAATATTTAAAAATGAATATAACAATACAAAAAATAGAAGAAATTAAATTAAAAGGTTATAATCTTGATTTTAGCGACATTTTTAATCAAACCATCGAAAATTATAAAAAAATAGCTCTAAACGCAGGACTTGCTTTTTTGTTATTGTCTATAATTATGGGTGTTGTTTTTGGTTCGGCATTCGGTTTTATTTATGGAACAGCTTCGTTTACAGAAACCTTGACAAATTTTAATATTCAGAACTTTTCGACATTGGCATTGATAATTTATATCATTGCAGTAGCATTAGTTTCGGCTTTTACTGCTCCGTTTTATGCTGGAATTTTGCAAATGGCTAGTCTTGCCGATCAAAATCAAGAATTTTCAATTCAAACAGCATTTGTTCATTTTAAAAGTAAGTATTTAAAAGATTTGGTTATATCTTCGATAGTTGTCGCTCTTATAACTGTTGGTATTAGTGTAATATTTGAAACCATTAGTTCTCAATTTGTTGGCGGATTTATTACTTATGCAATTACTTTTATGGTTTTTATGACCAAACCATTAATTATTTTTGGAAATCTAAATGCGACCGATTCCATTAAAGCTAGCTTAATTTTAATGGGAAAACAAATACCTGTTTTGGCTGGATTATTAATTGTTTCGGTTTTAATGATTTTTTTGGGTTTAATAGGTTTGTGTATCGGAATATTTTTTACATTTCCATTTATTTTTTCTTTGCAATTTATAATTTATAAAAATATATTGGGTGTAAATTCAGTTTCGGAAATAGAAGAAATTGGAAATTTTATTGAATAATAAAATTATTTTTTTTAAAAACATACTTATAAACGATTATTTTTTACATTTTATCGATGTTATTGTTTTTTTATTACTAATTTTGAAAAAATTTTCAAATTTTATGTATTTTTGAAAATGTATTAATATTAAACAATAAATGCATTCAATATTTGATTTTTTAACATTTTTATTTTCTAATTACAATTGGGTGTACATCTTGATTGGAATAATATATTCGTGTTTTTTTTATAAAATTATAAATAGTAAAGAATTATTTTTAAATAAAGATTTTTTACAAAACACAACAGATTTAGAAACTTCCAAAAATCAATATTTATTGTTTTTTATTTTTGCTGGAATAATTATTACATTATCTCAGTTTATTATTTATGTTGCCAGAGTCGAAGCTTACGATACTACTTTTGAAAATTTTACTTCGTCGTTTGTGCTGATTTTTCTTTATATTTTTTCTAAAAAAGGTAATTTTTTATTTAGGAATTTAAATTTAATTTGTGTTGTTCTGTTTTTTTTATTTAATATTTTAAGTTTCAAAAATTTAATTTATTATCCCAATGAGCCTTTTTCAGTTTTAGAAATATTATTTATTTTTCATTTATCATATAGTATTTTTCTTAACGTAAAAATATATTATTTTTATATTTTTACTATTCTATTTTTTATAACATTTCTTGGGTTTAGTGAAATTATCCCCATGAAAATTGCAGTATTTACCAATGTTTTCTGTTCGCTAACATTTATTCTTGATTATGTTAGAAATACAATTTCTAAGAAAACTAATGACAAACTTTTATTTACAGACAATATTGTTAATAATGGTTCATCGTTAACACTTGCTGTTAATCTAGAAGGCGAAGTTATATATTGTAGTGATTCGATAAAAAATATTTTAGGATATGATTCTAAAGAAGTTTTGGGTTTAAAATTTTGGGAACTTACTCAAGATAAAGAATTTACAACCCAAGATTACGAAATATCAAAAGATTTATACATCAGAAAATTGAAATGTAAAGACGGAAGTTTGAAATCTATTCAATGGAAAGATTCGCAATATTCGGAGTATGTAATATTTGGAATCGGACAAGATGTTACAGAACAAATTGAATTGCAAAATCAATACAAAAATCTTATCGAAAATGCCAATGATTTAATTTTCGAAACAGACAAGTTTGGTCATATCACATTTGTAAATAATTTTTCGATGAAAACTTTGGGTTATTCTGAATCAGAATTTATCGGCAAATTATTTACATATTATATTAAACAAGAATTTAAAGAATCGGTTTTTAATTTTTATTCAGAAATTCACCATAACGACTCAATTTCAAAGACTTGTGAATTTATTGTTCTCAAAAAAAATGGAGACGAAGTTTGGTTTTCGCAGAATGTTAATGTGAAAATTAATGAAGAAGGAAAAATTATTGGATATTTTGCTTTTTCTAGAGATATTACTTATCAAAAAAACATTGAATTAGAGAAAACAAAACGTACTGTAAAAATAAATTTGTTTAACGAATCATTAAAGATTATTACCAACAAAAGTTATTCTTACACAAATAGTTTCGAAGAAATTTTAAATTCAAT
Organism: Bacteroidota bacterium; assembly: GCA_031408435.1. Classification (GTDB taxonomy): domain Bacteria; phylum Bacteroidota; class Bacteroidia; order Flavobacteriales; family Flavobacteriaceae; genus Flavobacterium. The sequence continues at coordinate 57,647 of JANNWM010000045.1, read as the reverse complement.
TCTTGAAATAACAGCCAAAACAATCAATGTTGATCGTGTTGGATTTTGGGATTATCACAAAGATAAAATTATTTGCAAAAGCAATTTTAACAAAAAAAATAATGAGTTTGACAATGGATTTGTTTTACACGAAAAAGATTATCCAAAATATTTTAAAAGTATAGAAAACAAAGTACAATTTATTACTAATGACGCTATAAATCACGATCTAACAACCATTTATACTGATAAGCACAATATTAAATCTTGGCTTGATACCCCTGTTTTTTATGATCGAAAAATATTTGGTATTTTGAGTCTAGAGACTACCAGCGATACGAAAATTTGGGACGATTTAGACACTAATTTTACTAAATCGGTTTCTGACATAATATCATTGACTTTAGAAACTCAAAAAAGATTAATTGCCGAAAAAAATCTGTTGTACAAAAGCGAAATGCTTGCTGCAATTACCAAAATTACAAATAATTTCTTGTCAGGAACAAATGTAGATTTTAATTTAAACGATACATTATCTATAATTGGTAGTGTTGCCAATGCCGACAGATCTTATTATTTCACAAACAATGACTTAGAAAAAACGGTAAGTCAAAAATACGAATGGGTCAACAAAAACATTTCTGCAGAAATTGACAATCAAGATTTACAAGAAATGCCACACAGTGTTTTTCATGATTTTATAAGTATTCTGTATGAAAATAAAGAATATAACATTATTGTCAAAAATCTTGAAAATTCTAATTATAAAAAATTACTATTAAGTCAAAATATTTTATCAATATTAATTTTGCCGATTTTTATAAAAAATAAGTTTCATAGTTTTATAGGTTTTGATGATTGCACTAACGAAAGAATTTGGACCACTGACGAGATCAATATTTTAAAAACACTTGCAAACAACATTTCGGTATCTATTGAAAGAAACATCAATGAAAACATAATAATTGAAAGCGAGAAAAATCTAAAATACAAAAGCGAAATTCTCTCGGAAATAAACCGAATAAGCGATCAATTTTTAAGCAATAAAAACATAGATGAAATTTTTAAAGGACTTATCCCAGTTATAGGCAAAGTTACTAAAGTAAAGAATCTGTCTTATTTTAGGTATGATGAAATTAATGTGAATTTTTCTCAAAAATACAGATGGCTACAAGAAACAGATTCATTTACAGAAATTAATCAAGATTTATTAAAAGTTCCCGAAAAAATTGCACTTAGTATCAAGAATCATTTAGAAAAAAACAAATATTATTGGTTTCATTTAAATCAAGAATTAGATCCTGATTTTAAGGCTTTTCTGTATCAATTTAACGTAAGATCTATACTTATTTTACCAATTTATTTAAACCAAAAACTTAATGGAGTTTTTGCTTTTAGTGACGAATTAGTTCATCGAGATTGGTCAAATGACGAAATTTCGATTTTTAGTGCATTGGCAAATAATATTTCGGCATCGTTAGAAAGAAATTATAATGAAACTATTATTCAAGAAAGCGAAGAAAAATTCAGATTATTGGCCGAAAATATTCCTGGAACAATTTATTTGTCTAAGTACGATAACACTTCGTCTAAAATTTATTTGAATGACGAGATTGAAAAACTAACTGGATACACTAAAATCGAATTTCTTGAAAATAAAATTTCATATATAGAATTATTACATCCAGATGACAGAAAACGGGTTGTAAATGAACAACATGAATGCATTAGAAGCAAAAGACAAATTCACTCAATATACAGAATTATTAAAAAAAACAAACAAACTGTTTGGGTTGAAGAGTTTGGAGATGCAATTTACAAAAAAGGAAAAATAGAATATATTGAAGGTATTTTTCTAGATATTACAGAAAAAAAAGTTGCCGAAGAAAAACTTGCTCAAAAAAGTCAATTACTCGAAGCCATTACCAAAACAACCAACAAATTTTTAACGAGTAACAATATTGACGATTTTTTTAATGATTCTTTAAAAATAATAGGACAAACAACCAAAGTTGACAAGATTTATTATTTCGAGAACAACCAAAACTCTAAAACAGTATCTTTAAAATTCGAATGGTTTTCTGAAAATTCAAAAGCAGATATCGAAAATCCAATTTATCAAAATTTTAGTCATGATAATATTGCCATTTCTTTGGTCAAGTTAAGTAAAAATAAAATAATAACTCAATTAACTCGTGATGTTGAGGATTCACCTTACAAAGATTTTTTAATAAATAACAGTATAGTTTCTTCGCTAACAATACCAATTTTTATAAACAACCAACTTTATAGTTTTATTGGATTTGACGACAATAAAAACGAAAGAATATGGAGCAAAGACGAAATAAATATTTTAAAATCTTTTGCAAATAATATTTCTGCTGCAGTATCAAAAAATATAAACCAAACTATTCTGCAAGAAAGCGAAGAAAAATTCAAACTTTTGGCGGATAATATTCCGGGAACGATTTATTTATGTAAAAATGATGGCAAGAACACTAAAATATACTTGAATGATGAAATAAAAAAATTAACAGGATATGACAAATCCGAATTTTTAGAAAATCGAATTTCATATGTAGATTTAATTCATGAGAATGACAGAAAAAATGTTCTCGAAAGCCAAGCAACAGCTATAAAAAATAAAACTCAAATTCACTCTATATACCGAATTGTCAGAAATGACAACAAAATTATTTGGGTAGAAGAGTTTGGAGATACAATTTATAAAAATAACAAAATAGAATATATTGAAGGAATTTATATTGATATAACTGCAAAAAAAGAGGCCGAAGAGAAACTGGCTTACAAATCAGAATTGTTGTCGGTCATAACAATGACAACCGACAAATTTTTATCAAATGAAAAAATAGAAGACTATTTAAACGAATCATTAAAAACAATTGGTGCTGTTACTAACATAGACAAAATTTATTATTTCGAAAATAACCAACCAAACCAAACAATAAGTATTAAATATGAATGGTGTAACATCGGTGTAATTTCCGAAATAAATAATCCGATACTTCAAGATTTTCCTCACAAAAACATTATTAGTGCAATTGATACTCTTGGTCGAAATGAAATTCTGAACCAAATTACCAGTCATCTTGAAGACTCTGAATATAAAACTACACTTGAAATTCAAAATATAAAATCATCATTGATAATTCCGATTTTTATAAACAATGAGTTTCATAGTTTCATAGGTTTTGATGATAACACAATCGAAAGAGTTTGGAGCGAAGACGAAATAAATATTCTTAGTACTTTTGCAAACAACATTGCCACGGCAATCGAAAGAAATATTAAAGACGCTATACTTCAAGAAAGCGAAGAAAAATTCAGATTATTAGCCAATAATATTCCAGGAACAATATATTTGTCTAAGTTCGATAAAAAATATACCAAAATATATTTGAATGATGAAATAGAAGTATTAACAGGTTATCCAAAATCAGAATTTTTAAATGAAAACATGTCTTTTATAAGCATTATTCACAATGAGGATAAAGAACGGATAAAAAACGAACAAATGTTTGCATTAAAAAACAAACAAAATTTTCAGTCAACCTACAGAATAATTCATAAAAACGGCAATATAAAATGGATTGAAGAGTTTGGTGACGCTATTCGAAAAAATAACGAAATTGAGTATATTGGTGGAATTTATATAGATATTACAGAAAAAAAACTAAACGAAAAAGCAATTATTGACAAAGAATATGCACAAGCTGCAAGTCAAGCAAAATCAGAATTTCTAGCCAATATGAGCCACGAAATTCGAACGCCACTCAACGGAATTATAGGGTTTACCAATTTATTGATGAATACAGAACTAGAAAATTTTCAATCTCAATATTTATCAACAATCAATCAATCGGCCAATTCTTTAATGGAAGTTGTCAACGATGTACTCGATTTTTCTAAAATCGAAGCAGGAAAACTCGAAATAGAAATACAAAAATTAAATACTCTTGAAATTGCATACCAAATAATCGATTTATTAAAATTTTCGGCAAGCCAAAAAGACATCGATTTAATAATAAATGTTGCAGATGATATTCCAGAATTTATATGGACAGATTTAGTTAGAATAAAGCAAATTTTTACCAATTTAATTAGCAATGCAATAAAATTCACAAATGATGGTTCTGTTATATTTTCAATTTCTAAAATAAAATCCATTTCAGGAACGCAAAACATAATTAGATTTTCTGTAAAAGACACTGGAATCGGAATAAAAAAATCAAATCAAGATAAAATTTTCACAGCATTTTCGCAAGAAGACAACTCAACAACACGAAAATTTGGTGGCACAGGTCTTGGTTTGTCCATATCTAATCAGCTTTTATTTTTATTAGGAACAGAACTTCAAGTAAAAAGCACACTTAACGAAGGCAGCGATTTTTATTTTGATATAGAATTAAAAACTTCTAAAGAATTCGTAAAACTAAAAGATTTTAAATCAAAAGCATTATACAATTCAAACTCAAGCGAAGTTGTAATCCTTGGGCATGAAAATTTCAAAATACTAATAGTCGAAGATAACAAAATAAACATGTTGTTAGCAAAAACTTTGGTCAAGCAAATTGTTCCAAACTCGTCGATTTTCGAAGTAGTAAATGGACAACAAGCAGTCGAAAAAATAAGTGTTATTAATCCAGATTTAGTCTTAATGGACATACAAATGCCAGTAATGAACGGCTACGAAGCTACCCAAGAAATCAGAAAAATGAATCAATACAAGTTAACACCAATTATTGCATTGACAGCAGGAATTGTAGTTGGCGAAAAACAAAAATGCCTTGATTTTGGTATGAACGATTATGTCTCTAAACCAATCATAAAAGAAGAGTTAGAAAAAGTAATTCGTAAATGGATTACAAACTAAAAATAAATCATTAGATTCGTAAAACAAACAAAAACAAAAACTATGAAATGGATAGGCAGAAGACAAAGTGAAAATTTTGAAGACCGTCGCGGCATGTCTGGCGGTGGAAAAGCAATAGTTGGTGGAGGTGCAATTGGAATAATAATTCTGTTGCTTCAAATTTTTGGAGGCGAAACAGGTCAAACCATTGGCAATGTTTTGCAACAAACTCAAGGTCAGCAAACAGAGCAAACTTCTGGCGAAAATTTAACAGCAGAAGATAAGCAAGAATCAGATTTTATAAAAACAATCCAAGCCGACAACGAAGACGTTTGGAGTAAAATATTTCAAGAAAACAACCTCGAATTCGAACCAGCAGGAATGGTAATGTTTCGCGGTCAAGTCCAAACAGCTTGTGGCGGTGCAACAGCAGCATCAGGTCCGTTTTACTGTCCAGGCGATAAAAAAATCTACATGGATATGGCTTTTTTCGAAGATCTAAGAACAAAATTTGGAGCCAAGGGTGGCGATTTTGCAGTTGCCTATGTTTTTGCTCACGAATATGGTCACCACATTCAAAACATTCTTGGAACATCAAACAAAATGCGTCAAGAACAACAAGGCAAGTCCCAATCCGATGCCAATAAATTATCAGTTGCGCTAGAATTACAAGCCGATTTCTATGCAGGAGTTTGGACACATCACAACGAACAAAAATACCAAATGCTAGAACCTGGCGATATCGAAGAAGCTCTTAGCGCTGCAAACGCAGTAGGCGACGATGCTATTCAATCAAAAATGCAAGGACAAGTTGTTCCAGATTCTTTCACGCATGGTACCTCTGAACAAAGAATGAAATGGTTCTCGAAAGGTTTCAAAACTGGCGATACCAATCAAGGAAACACATTTGCAGAAATGTAATTTTTCTATTTTTTGAAGCTATTTCCAGCTTTACATTTCAAGAAAACACTTTGAAAAACATTTTTCTAAATAAAAAACGAACTTCCGCTGGTCGTTGTTTTTTATCAAGAAAAATTAGTTTTTCAAAGTGTTTTGCTTTTCATTCCACTCTGGGCTAAACAGAAATTTTATTTCAAAATAAAAAAATCATAATAATTACGTGTCTTGAAAAATAATTATTTAACTTAAATTTTAAGAAAACATTTTTAAAATAAACTAAATTCGTAATCTTAAAAACAATCAATGAAAATAGCAATAGTTTGTTATCCAACATTTGGCGGAAGTGGAGTTGTTGCCACCGAATTAGGTTTAGAATTGGCAAAACGTGGACACGAAATACATTTTATAACATACAGTCAGCCAGTACGATTAGCACTTTTGAATCCAAATGTACATTACCACGAAGTCAACGTTCCAGAATATCCATTGTTTCTATATCAACCCTACGAATTGGCTTTGTCAAGCAAATTGGTCGATATGGTAAAATTGCACAAAATAGATTTGTTGCACGTTCATTATGCCATTCCGCACGCCTATGCAGGCTATATGGCAAAACAAATGCTAAAAGACGAAGGCATCAATATTCCGATGGTTACAACGCTTCATGGCACAGATATTACTTTGGTTGGCAACCATCCGGTTTATAAAACTGCTGTAACTTTTAGTATTAATAAGTCAGATTATGTAACATCGGTTTCGCAAAGCTTAAAAGATGATACTTTGAAATTATTCAATATAAAAAACGATATTGTAGTCATTCCGAACTTTATTGAATTAGATAAAAACGCTAATGATCCAAGAATTCAGTGCTATCGTTCGGTCATTGCCAATGATAATGAACGAATAATTACGCACATTTCGAATTTCAGAAAAGTAAAACGTATTCCAGATATTATTCAGATATTTTATAAAATACAACAAAAAATTCCAGCCAAATTATTGATGGTTGGCGATGGACCAGAAAAACCCAAAGCCGAAAAATTATGTCAAGAATTAGGTCTCGAAAATAAAGTTATTTTTCTAGGAAACAGCAACGAAATTGATAGAATACTTAGTTATTCTGATTTGTTTCTTTTGCCATCAGAAACCGAGAGTTTTGGACTTGCAGCTCTAGAAGCTATGGCTTGGTCGGTACCTGTAATTTCCAGTAATTCTGGCGGTTTACCCGAAGTTAATTTTGATGGTTTTTCGGGTTATTTAAGTAATGTTGGCAATATTGACGAAATGGCAGAAAACGCTCTTAAAATCTTAGAAAATGACCAAATACTCAATAAATTTAAGAAAAATGCACTAGAAGTAGCAAAACAATTTGATATTAAAAATATTTTGCCGTTGTACGAAGATTTATATCAAAAAGCAATAAATATATCTTTATGAGAAATTTAATATTAATCGTAGCAATTGTATTATTAGTTTCGTGCGGAACCAAAAAAGTAGTCTCTAAAAATTTGTTATTCGAAATATTAACACAACAAAAAGATGGTGGTGCAAACATTCAATTTTACGAAATATTGTCGGAAGTTGCAGAAATAAAATTACTTTTAAATGACGAAAATCTAAAAGGCAAAGTTCAAGAAAGCGACATAGAAAAATGCAATTTTGTAATCGTAAATTCGGGTTATAAAAACGAAGGTAACAATAAAATCGAAATAGAATCGGTTACCGAAACAACAGACAAAATAGTTGTAAAAGTTAAAAAAAATGTCACAAATAAAATTATCGATATTGAACTCGGAACTGTTAATCCGTACCTGATTTTGAAAATTAATTCTAAAAAAGAAATAATATTTGAATAAAAAAAATCCTGAATTTCTTCAGGATTTTTTTGATTTTTATTAAAATTGATACCTTAATGAAAAGGCAACATCAGAACCATAATTTCGACCATAACCATTGTTCAAAACAAATTCTGGTCTAAAATCCAACGAAATTAATAATGGAATATCAAAATCATATTCTAATCCAATGTTACCTGCCAAAAAAGCGAAGGTACCACCACCAGAATAATTAGGGTAATTTTTCTTATAAATATTGCCATAACTCCAGCTGCCTAAACCACCACCAACACCAGCATACCAATTAAAATCGCCTTCTATGTTCCAAACCCATTGGTACAAACCTATTCCTTTGACAAATTCGAAATTATCATTGTTTCTCCATCCTAAATCTAGTTCAAGTCGATTATTGCCACTTAGTTTTCTTTGGTAAGAAACTTCGGCTCCAAATCCATCATTTTCTCCAAACCTTAAACCTAAAGCATTTTTAGAAATGTTTTGAGCATTTACAGCAAATGAAAATCCAATCATTGCTAAAAAAAGTAATTTTTTCATATTTGTTTTTTATTTTGACAAATGTAGTGTCTAAAAGTTATATAATTTTTTTAAAAACTTACATAATTGCCATTTTAACAAATAACGCTAAAAACCAAAAGCTATTGCAAGAACAATAACTTTTAGTTAATAATTTTAAAATTTATTTTTTTAGAAATTTTTACTGGCTAGATTGTCAGTAATATTCTGATTTCCATTTGCAGGAATAGATGGAATTAAGCTGGTAATACTAGAATTCAATTTGTATTCAATTTTAGTATCGGCTTTAACTAACCCAATATTTTTTGAATAATATTGTGTCGAAACTATTACGTCTTGTGTTGTAGGTTGCAGTATTTGTGTTAGTCCTAAAGGAGGCAAATTGAGTCCAGCATCAATTGTTATGTACAAAATTATTTTTTTAATATCGTTGTATGTTATTGAATTATAGACAATTGATGTAGAATCACCTCCAGCTAAGGCTTTTATAGTGTAATTTACTTTTACTGGAGTACTAATATTTGGTATAGTTAAGTCAATAGATCCAGTTGCGGGAGTTCCTAAATTGGTTCCAGCATTAGCATTTTCTTTGAAAATAACAAAATCTGTTACAGGAAATTCCAAAAGATTTACACCTAAATTAAATTTAAATTTACCAGACATTTTTACCGAACTTCCATCAACTCTTATATAATTATCTTTTAACATACTACAATAAAAACCAGTTGTGTTAGCAGATGTTGACATTGTTTTGTAAGTAAAACCATTCGATATATAATCATTCCCAACAGTCAAAATATCAGTTCCGTTTATGTTTGCAGTAGGCAAAGGAGTAACAATTTCTTTTGTGGTAGCATAAGTCCAGCTTTGTGCAGTAATTGTACTAACAAAATTAGTCACAATCTCATCGCCAATAGTCGGAACATTGTTATTGACAACAGGAACAATTGGTTCGTCTTTTTTGGTACAAGAAATTGCCAAAAATATACAACTTAAAATAATTAAAGATACTGATTTCATAATTTTGAATGTTTTAGATTGCTAAAATAATAAAATTTTATTGAGGAAATATTTTTAATGTATATTTTTTTATTTAAAAATTTAAATATCAACTAATTAAACATTATTAATTCTAATAACGCACTTGTCAAAATATTCTAAAAAAAAACTTATATTTGTTTCAAACAAAAATCAATGGCTGGCAATAGTTACGGAACACTTTTTAGATTAACTACTTTTGGCGAATCGCATGGCGAAGCATTGGGCGGAATAATAGATGGTTGTCCACCAAATATATCACTAGATTTGGATGCAATTCAATTCGAAATGCAACGCCGAAAACCAGGACAATCGGCAATTGTAACCCAACGAAAAGAAGCCGATGAAGTCCAATTTCTTTCAGGTATTTTCGAAGGAAAAACTACTGGAACGCCAATTGGTTTTATAATTCCAAATACCAATCAAAAATCCGACGATTATTCGCATATAAAAAACAGTTACAGGCCAAGTCACGCCGATTTGGTTTACGAAAAAAAATATGGAATCCGTGATTATCGTGGTGGTGGTCGAAGCTCAGCAAGAGAAACAGCGAGTAGGGTAGTGGCTGGAGCAATTGCCAAACAAATGTTGAAAAACATAAAAATTAATGCATTTGTATCATCAGTTGGCGAAATAAATCTTGATATTCCGTACCAAAATCTCGATTTTTCATTAATAGAATCAAACGATGTTCGTTGTCCAGATGCTGCAACTGCCGAAAAAATGATTAATCATATAAAAGAAATCAAAAAACAAGGCGACACAGTTGGTGGCGCTATAACTTGTGTGATTCAAAATGTGCCAATTGGACTTGGCGAACCAGTTTTCGACAAATTGCATGCCGAATTAGGAAAAGCAATGTTGTCAATCAATGCAGTAAAAGGTTTCGAATTTGGTTCTGGTTTTGCAGGAGCAAAAATGAAAGGCAGCCAACACAACGATTTATTCAATGAAAACGGCAGCACAAAAACCAATAATTCGGGTGGAATTCAAGGCGGAATTAGCAATGGAATGGATATTTATTTCAGAGTAGCATTCAAGCCTGTGGCAACTTTAATTCAAAAACAAGAAGTTTTAACCAATTCAAATACAATAGTCGAACAACAAGGCAAAGGGCGGCACGATCCTTGCGTGGTACCCAGAGCCGTACCGATTGTCGAGGCTATGGCAGCAATTGTTATGGCCGATTTTCAATTATTAAACAAAATGTACAATAATAATTTCTAGAAGCTAATCTTGCTTTTCGCTTCAAGCTTTTTCTCTAAAATATTTTTTTCTAAGAACTTGCAGTCTCGTTTGAAGACGAGAGGATGGTCGTTCTACAAATTCAAGAAAAAATAAATTTTTACAAAAAAGGCTTTCCATTTTAAACAGGGTTAAAAATACCTAAAAAAACAAAAAATCAATGCAAACTGAACAACATCAAACTAAAGAAAAAAAACCAACATTACTAGGAAATTTAACTGTTCAAATTCTAATTGCAATGCTTTTCGGAGCCATTCTCGGAATTTTTATTCACAATAATTATACTGTCGAAAACGCCAAAGCATTTAGCGGCTACATAAAAATGTTGGCAACAGTTTTCATCAGGTTGGTTCAAATGATAATTTCGCCACTTGTTTTCACAACATTAGTAGTCGGAATTGCAAAACTAGGCGATATAAAATCGGTTGGACGAATTGGCGGCAAAGCAATGGGTTGGTTTTTTACAGCATCATTTATTTCACTATTAATTGGAATGTTTTGGGTCAATTTTTTTGAGCCCGGAGTTGGCTTAAAATTAATAGACATCGACTTAACAACTGCAAGCGAAGTTACTGATAAAACACAAAATTTTTCGGCTCAAAATTTCATCGAACACATTATTCCGAAAAGTATTTTCGAAGCAATGGCAACCAATGAAATATTACAGATTGTTATTTTCTCAATATTCTTTGGTCTAGCAGCAGCTTCAATGGGCGAATATACCAAACCAATCGTCAACGCATTCGACAGAATTTCGCATATTGTTCTAAAAATGGTCAATTATGTAATGAAATTTGCTCCAATTGGAGTATTTGGTGCAATTGCAGGAGTTTTTGCTGTAAAAGATGTCGATGATTTATTGCTGACTTATGCCAAATTTTTTGGTTCGTTTCTTGTCGGAATAGGTTCATTGTGGATTTTTCTGTTAGTCGTTGGTTTTATATTTCTAAAAAGTAGAATGAAAGTTTTATTACAACACATTGTAAGTCCATTGGTTATTGCCTTTGGAACAACAAGCTCCGAAGCAGTTTTTCCTAAATTAACCGAAGAGTTAGAACGTTTTGGAATTAAAGACAAAATAGTATCGTTTATGTTGCCACTTGGTTATTCATTTAATCTCGATGGCTCAATGATGTACATGACTTTTGCCAGTATTTTTATTGCACAAGCATCAGGTATTCATTTAGATTTAGGAACTCAAATGTCAATGTTACTAGTGCTAATGTTAACCAGCAAAGGAATTGCAGGTGTGCCAAGAGCCAGTCTGGTTGTTGTTGCCGCAACTTGTGGCATGTTCGATATTCCGGTCGAAGGCATTGCACTTATTTTGCCAATTGACCATTTTTGTGATATGTTTAGAAGTGCAACCAACGTTTTGGGCAATGCATTAGCAACAAGTGTAGTTGGCAAATGGGAGAAAGATTAAATTGTTTTCATAAATAATCAATAATATTTTTATTAAAAAAAAATCCCATTTCAAGAATATTTTTGAAATGGGATTTTTTGTTCGAATTTATAATCTATAATACTCCAACATCAATCATACATTGTTTCATTGACAAATAAGTACGTTCAATATCATTATCCAAACCAATCGAAAAACGAATTAATCCATCAGTCAAACCCATTTCTGTTTGCTCTTCCAGCGGAATTTCAGACGATGTTGACGTTCCTGGTGCAGAAAACAAAGTTTTATAAAAACCAAGACTTACTGCCAAATAACCTAGGTTTCGGTGTTGCATTAACTCCATCAATTCATTGGCTTTGTCAAGCGAACCAACGTCAAGCGTCATCATTCCTCCAAAACCATACTCGTGATTGATCATTCCTGAATAAACCTCGTGACTTGGGTGCGATTTCAAACCTGGATAAACGGTTTTTATGCCATCTTGCTCGAATTTCTGAGCCAAAAACATTGCATTATGGCTGTGTTGTTTCATTCTGATGTGCAAAGTCCGCAGGTTTTTCATTACACTTGCTGAACGTAAACTGTCCATTGTTGGCCCCAGAAGCATACTAGCACCAGAATTTACATTTTTTAAACTGTCGATAAACTCTTGCGATGCACAAGTCACGCCACCAACTGTGTCAGAACTTCCGTTGATGTATTTTGTCAAAGAATGAATCACAATATCTGCACCTAATTTAATTGGTGCAACCGACAATGGCGAAAACGTATTATCGACAACCAATTTCAAATTATGGCGTTTTGCAATTGCCGAAAGACCAGCAATATCAGCCACTTCAAGCAACGGATTACTTACTGTTTCGCAATAAATAACTTTCGTGTTTTCGTTAATTGCAGCTTCGACAACATCTAGTTTTGTAATGTCAACAAACGATGTTTTTATTCCAAATCTAGGTGTAAAATTCTTCAAGAAAGCATACGTTCCACCATAAATTGTTCTACTAGAAACAATATGATCACCTTGTGCACACAATTGCATTAATGTTGGCGTGATTGCACCCATTCCAGATGCCGAAACATTGGCAGTTTCTGTTCCTTCCATTGCTGCCAAGGCTTTATCTAAATACAAATTACTTGGTGATGAATGACGAGAATACAAATAGCAACCTTCGGCATTGCCTTCGAATGTGTCGAACATAGTTTTCGCCGACAAAAAAGTATAGGTAGAACTGTCTGATATTGATGGATTTACACCGCCAAATTCTCCAAAATATTGCAAATCTTGAATTTTATCTGCTGGATTAAAATTTTTCATAATTTTTTATTTTTTATTTTTTCAGGAGCTATTTCCCGCTATTCGTTTCAATCTTTTTCAGCTTGCTGCGCCGCTAAAAAAGGATTTCCACTGCTATCAGGGCTAGAACTCGTTGTAATTAGAGCTTTTTATATATTTCAATTCTAATTTTATTTTTGAAATTGAAATTGCTATTGTTTAATTGCAGTAACTTCGATTTCTATTTTGATTATTTTGCTAATCAATGGTGGACAACTAGCGGTACAAGCTGGCAAAATTTCTCCGAAATACTTCTTGATAACTGGCCAACATTTCTCGAAATCATCAGGATTTGGAACTAAATATTGCACCCGAACTACATCTTTTAACGATGAACCTGCTTGTTCCAACGCCCAAATAATATTTTTGAAAGTTTGTTCGGTTTGTACGACCACATCATCAGAAATTTGCATAGATTTGTAATCATAACCCGTGCAACCAGACACAAAAACCATATTATCTACAACAACTGCACGAGAAAAAGCAACTTCTTTTTCGAAAATAGAACCAGAACTGATTAATTGTTTTTTCATATTTAAGGTTTTTAATACATTTCAAAATAAATAAAATTTAGATTTAAAATCAATACTATTCACTTAAATTAGATTTTAAAACTAATTTTTTATATATTTGATGATTATTTTACATTAAAATCAATAAAAAATAAATTAAATTAGAATATTAAAAAGATGAAACTAGACGAAACCGATCGAAAATTATTAAAATTATTACAAACCGATTCTAAACAAACAACCAAAGAATTATCATCGAAATTAAATCTTTCGGTAACAGCGGTTTACGAACGCATAAAAAAATTAGAGCGTGAAGAAATTATCGATAAATATGTAGTTTTATTAAATGGCTCGAAAATCGAAAAAAGTTTTGTTGTTTTTTGTCAAATAAAACTCATTCAACAAAGCAAAGATTTTATAATGAGCTTCGAGAAAGAAGTAGTTCGATTTCCTGAAATTCTAGAATGTTTTAACGTGAGTGGTAATTATGATTATATCTTGAAAATCGTAGTAAAAGATATGACAGAATACCGTGATTTTTTGGTCAATAAATTATCAACATTACACCAAATAGGCAGTAAACACAGCACTTTTATGATTGGAGAAGTTAAGAAAACAACAGTTATATCTGTTTAAATAATCAATCTTACAAGGTTTTTAAAACCTGATAGGATTCCTAAAAATTAAAAAATGAACTATCAAAAAGTAGCAATTATCTCAATAATTTTGATGTTAATTTCATTAATAAATTGCAAATCAAAAAGCAACGAACCTATTTTTGAAAATAATCCAGATCAATTAAAAAGAGTTTGGATGTTGGTTGAATTTCAAAATTTCAAGAAAGAAGATTTGATTAAAAATCAAGCTCAAATTAATTTAACCAATTTAAAAAATCCATCAGCATTTATGGGTTGCAATCAAATTGGTTTTTCTGTCGAAATAAAAAATAATAAAATAAAATTTCTGAAAGTTATTCAAACCGAAATGTTTTGCGAAAACAAAATGAATTTGGAAAATGAATTTGGAAAATCGTTAACAGAAATTTATACTTATTCTATAATAGGACAAAAATTATTTCTTAAAAACTCCAAAAATCAAAATATGAGTTTCGTCGCCCAAGATTGGGATTAACAGTATAATAATTAGTTTAAGTTCATGTAATTTATGTATAAAAAATCATTAAATTTGCTTTTTATAAAATAAAACAAAAAAACTATGAGTTCATTTGACGTAGTCATTATAGGTTCAGGACCAGGCGGATATGTATCTGCAATTCGTTGTGCACAATTGGGTTTCAAAACTGCAATTATCGAAAAATATTCAACATTAGGTGGAACTTGCTTGAATGTAGGTTGCATTCCGTCGAAAGCATTGTTATCGTCATCGCATCATTTTGATGATTTGAAGCATTTTGAAGAAAACGGAATCGAAGTTTCTGGAGAGATTAAAGCCAATCTTGCTAAAATGATTGCCCGAAAACAAGCAGTTGTTGACCAAACCGTTGGCGGAATCAATTATTTGATGGATAAAAACAAGATTACAGTTTTTACAGGAACTGGAAGTTTTGAAGATGCAACTCACGTTAAAATATCAAAAGCCGATGGAACATCTGAAGTTATAGAATCTAAAAACATCATTATTGCAACTGGCTCAAAACCATCAAGTTTGCCATTTATAAAATTAGACAAAGAAAGAATCATTACTTCCACCGAAGCGTTAAAATTGCCTGAAATCCCGAAACATTTAGTAATAATTGGTGGCGGTGTTATTGGTATAGAATTAGGTCAAGTTTATTTACGATTAGGCGCACAAGTTTCTGTTATCGAGTATCTTGACAGAATTATACCAGGAATGGATGGCTCATTATCTAAAGAATTGACCAAAGTTTTGAAAAAACAAGGAATGAAATTTTTCGTTTCTCACAAGGTGAAATCAGTCGAAAGAAACGGAAATGCAGTTCAAGTTCAGGCAGAAAATGCCAAAGGCGAAACAATCACTTTTGATGGTGATTATGCACTAGTTTCGGTTGGTCGTCGACCATTTACCGATGGACTTTCTGCTGAAAAAGCAGGCGTAAAATTAACCGATCGCGGAATGATTGATGTTAACAATCATTTGCAAACCAATATTCCGAATATTTATGCAATTGGCGACGTGGTTCGTGGTGCAATGTTGGCGCACAAAGCCGAAGAAGAAGGCGTTATGGTTGCAGAAATTTTGGCAGGTCAGAAACCGCATATCGATTATAATTTAATTCCCGGAGTTGTTTATACTTGGCCTGAAGTTGCTGCGGTTGGACAAACCGAAGAGCAATTAACAGCATCTGGAATTGCTTTCAAATCTGGAAGTTTTCCTTTTAAAGCATTAGGTAGAGCAAGAGCAAGTGGTGATTTAGATGGATTTGTAAAAATTCTTGCCGATGCAAAAACCGATGAGGTTCTTGGCGTGCATATGATTGGTGCAAGAACAGCCGATTTAATTGCAGCTGCCGTTTATGCAATGGAATACAAAGCATCAGCCGAAGATATTTCTAGAATGAGTCATGCTCATCCAACATTCGCAGAAGCTATTAAAGAAGCAGCATTAGCAGCAACAGAAAATAGAGCAATTCACGTTTAAAAAACACATTAAAACCAAAATTATTATGAAAAAATTATTATTCTTATTTTCAATTTTCGCAATCAATTTATCAATTGCTCAAAATTGCGTAAATGGATTTGTTGGAATTTATCCTTGTAGCAATATAGATTTAAAAGCCCATTTAAATTTTTCTCAAATTGGCGGGACAGACGGTGTGACTAATGGCAGTGGGTGTTGGGGCTGGACAGATCCATTAACTGCCAAAGAATATGCTATTATGGGTTGTGGAACCCACACAGCTTTTGTAGATATTACAAATCCTACAGCACCTGTTTATAAAGGTAAAGTTTTGGCTCATAATAACACTAATAGCATCTGGCGGGAAATAAGTGTTATAAATAATCATGCATTAATTGTCAGTGAAACTGCTGGACACGGAATGCAAATTTTTGATTTAACAAGATTAAGAAATGTTACAACACCACAAACTTTTGCAGCCGATGCCCGCTACGATGGTTTTGGTCAAGGTCATACAGTGTCGAGCAACCCAAGTACTGGTTTTACTTATTGCAATGGTGTCCGAAATTTGCCTAATGGAAGTGTAGTTGCCGGTGGACCACAAATTTTAAATATGGCAAATCCACTTGTACCAGTTTTAGTTGGATCTCATCAATTAGACGGCTATACACACGATTCTCAAATTGTAACTTATGATGGACCCGATGCTGATTATCAAGGTCAAGAAATTTTTATGGGAGCCAATGCAGATCAAGTTGCAATTGTTAATATGACTAATAAATCTAATCCAGTTACAATTGCCAATTTTTTCTATCCTCAAAATGCTTATGCGCACCAAGGTTGGTTTACAGCCGATAAAAAATATTGGATATTAAGCGACGAAATAGACGAAACAACTTTTGGGTTTAATGGTCGTTCAATAATTATCGATGTTACCGATTTGGACAATCCAGTTTTAAAAGGAGAATATTTTGGTACAACACCAGCTATCGATCATAATGGATATGTTATTGGTAACGATTTTTTCTTAGCAAGTTACACAGCAGGTCTTCGAATAATCAATACTTCTAACATTACTACAACAAACACAATGAATGAAATAGCTTTTTTTGATACCTATCCAAGTTCAAATGCAGCCGAATATGAAGGTGTTTGGAATACTTATCCATTTTTTGCAAGTGGCAGTATTATTATGAGCGATATAAATTCAGGTCTTTTTATTGTTAAGAAAAGTGCTAACTTATCTACTGAAAATTTCGTTAAAAACACTTTTAAACTAAGTCCAAATCCTGCGGATAATGTTGTAACAATTGAATCTGAAAATAAAATCGAAAAAATAGAAATTTTTGAT
Organism: Bacteroidota bacterium; assembly: GCA_031408435.1. GTDB lineage: Bacteria > Bacteroidota > Bacteroidia > Flavobacteriales > Flavobacteriaceae > Flavobacterium. Next base: position 40,041 of record JANNWM010000045.1, on the reverse strand, counting down.
GTAATCGGAAAAAAAGTAAAATCTATTGATAACTTATATTCAAACTTTTTAAATATAGATGTATCTGTTTTAACAACAGGAGTATATATTGTAAAAGTTAGCAATTCGAATTCACTAAAATTAACAGTGCGATGAAAAATTTAGTTTTAACAACAGCTTTAATTCTCAGTTTAATTTCTTGTTCTGATATAGAGACAAAACCTGAAGATTCTAAAAATGATTTTCAAGCCGAATTGGTTCAAAGTAAATCATTTGGTGGCTCATCAGAAGAAAAAATTAACAGCGTTGTTCAAACCAAAGATGGTGGGCAGTTGGTTTTAGGATATACCAATAGCAATAATGGCGACATTACTAATCCATTAGGACAAATAGACATTTGGTTGTCAAAATTTGATACTGATGGCAACAAAGTTTGGAGTAAAACAATTGGAGGAACATTGAACGATTATGGCTCGTCTATTATTGCTACCAATGACGGAAATTATGCAATTGCTGGTTACAGTGCCAGTAAAGATGGCGATGTTCCGGGAAATGTGGGACTTCATGATTTTTACATTTCAAAGATTAATGAAAACGGAGATAAAATTTGGAGCAAAAATTATGGTTTTCAAGGTCATGACCATGCGCACAAAATTATACAAACTCAAGATGGTGGATATTTTGTAACAGGTTTTGCAGAATATGAAGGCATAATTGGCAGTGGTGGCGGACAAGATAACGGTGCAGGTCACGGCATTGGTCATCGTGGAACGAGTACTTTGCATGGTTCTGGAGAATATTTAGGCGTTAAGTTAGACAGCCAAGGCGAATTTCAATGGTACCGATATTTTGGTGGCACACAAAATGACCGTGTTAACGATGTAGTTCAAGCCAACGATGGTGGCTATATTATGGTTGGCTATTCAGAAAGCACCAACTTTGATATTACTGACAATAAAGGAAGTTATGATTATTGGATTGTTAAAATTGACAAATTTGGTACTCTGATGTGGAAACACAACTTTGGTGGAACCGGAATTGACCAAGCTTTTGCTATTGCTAAAACCGCTAATAATTCTTACTTAATTGCAGGAAATTCCAATAGCAAAGACAAAGATGTAACCAAACCACTTGGCAGTTTTGATGCTTGGATAATTCATCTTGACGATCACGGACATATGATTTGGGAAAAATCTTTTGGCGGTGCAGAATTCGATAACGCTACAAGTATAAAAAAATTAGAAAACGGCAATTTTGCAATTGTTGGAAATAGTAGAGGAACTTTTAACGGAAAACCAAACAATGGTCAAAACGATTTTTGGATTTTCGAAATCGATAACAAAGCCAACACATCACTTTATTGGCAAAAAACTTTTGGAGGTTCAAAAATTGACATTGCAACCGATTTTTATCAGAATTCAAAAAATGAAATTGTTATTGTTGGAGACTCGCAGAGCAATAATATTGATGTTCCCGAAAACAAAGGAAGTAACGATTTATGGATGATAAAGTTGAAATAATTTGAATTCAACAAACAAAAAACCCGATAGAAATTTAATTTTATCGGGTTTTTTATTAGAACCAAATTAATTAGATTGATTTGGTTTCTTCTGCTTTTTTATGTGCACAACATCCACCTTTTTTTGGTTTAGTACCACATTCTTTTTTTTCAGTTGTAACAGCAGTTTTTGCATCTGCAGAAGCAGTTTCGGTTGTAGCCTTTTTTTCTTGTTTTACTTCTTGAGCATTTGCGCCAGCAGTAAACAAAAACAATGCAATTGCTAAAATTGATAATTTATTTTTCATATTATTGAGATTTAATTAATTTCTATTTATCAAATGTATAGAAAATTTTAATTCAATTTACATTTTGGTATTTAATTAACTATTTTACACTAATTTAAATACTTACTGTTTTGTTTTTAAATTTCTTATATCCAAACCAAGCCAAAAAGCCAATCAAAATCAAACTCCAAAGTTGTACAACAAAAGCAATTATTCCTTCAAGCAAATACCAACCAGTTGCTAAACTATCTAAAATTTGTGAACCAATATTTTGGCGAACGACCACAGCATTTGCAACTTTTTCATGTTTTATTGTTTCTCGCTGGTACAATTGTAATGTTAATGTACTAAAATTAACCTGATCTTTTAATGATAAATTTTCGAGTTTAGCATTATCATTTTCCTGTTTTTTGTTTTCTAAATCGTCTTCGGCAGAAACAATATCATTTAGTTTTTTGCCTTTTGTATCAATTGCATTTGTCAATCGAGTTTCGTGCTTTTCTTTTCTGTTTTGTGACATTTCATTAGATAATAATTGCAAAGAAACATCATCGGCTTTGATTACTCGATAATCCAAATAATCAATTTGTTTGGCAATTGTTTTAATTACTGTATCAAGTTTTGTGTTTGGAACACGAATTGTTATATTGTTTTCTACTGTAAATTTGGTAGTAACCATCAAACTGTCTTGCGAGATTTTAACTTCATCTTTTTCTGAAATTGTACTTTGCAAGTTGGTATAAGTTACAAATCCGCCAAATTTATTTGTAGCATTTTCGATTACATAAGTAGATTGTGCAACATTTTGTACTTTGAATTTTGCATCAGCTGTACGAACAAATTTTCGATTAGATTTCTTGGGTTCGACTGCTGCACTTGATGAAATCGCTGAATCTGCTGTAACTTTTTCGAATGATACTTCAGCAGGTGCTTCTGTTTCTGATGCACTTTCTTGAATTTCTTCATATTTTTTGCAAGAAACTACCAAACTTACAACAAGTAAAGCTAAACTGACATTCTGAATTGTTTTCATAAAAATTGTTTTAAATATTAATATTAAATTGAGGTTACGTTTTAGATAAATTTTTTAATAGTAATTTTCAATCAATAGAATGTCAATTTTTATGTTTGTAGATAATTTATTGTAACTAAAAATCGTGCCAAGATTTTAATTATATTTGTAAATAAAAAAAATCACTTATGAGTACTATAGAAATCAAAAGAGAATTACACGAAATAATAGAAAATAGCGATGCAACTTCTATTGAAAATTTTTATGATATTATTAAAAACTATTTTAATTCAAATAATGAAAAATTAATGATTCAAGAAGCCGAAGAAGACATCATGAATAATGATACTCTAACTCACCAAGAAGTTAAAGATTTAGTATCTAAATGGTAGTTCAAAAAACATTAATTTGGACAAAAAGATCATTTTCTGATTTGCAAAAAATATTTAATTTTAATGCCAAAATTTTTGGAATAAATTATGCCAAAAAAGTTATTGAAGGAGTAATTCTTAAAGCCGAAGTTTTAGAAAAACCAACTTTTGATTATACAAAAATTGGTGAAGTTGATAATGATTTTAAATATTTGAAAAAAGAATATAGAAAACTTATTGAAGGTCACTGCAAAATATCTTATGGAATTAGAAAATCAAAAATTTACATAGTTAGAGTTTTCGACACAAGACAAAATCCAAATAAAAATAAATAGTAATTCTTCTTTTTGAGAACATCAATACACAAAACCATATCGAATCCTAACGAGTTTAAAACACAACTTTTAACTTGGTCGAAACAATTTCGTGAAATCGTTTTCTTGGATTCTAATAATTATCCTGATAAATATTCAAGTTATGATTGTTTGCTTGCTATTGATGCTTTAACGTCTATAAAAACCGATTATCACAACGCATTTGACGATTTAAAACAATACCAACAAACCACTAGAGATTGGCTTTTTGGTTATTTATCGTATGATTTAAAAAATAATAGTGAAGATTTAAAATCCAATAACTTTGATGGATTAGATTTTCCAGATTTGTATTTTTTCCAACCAAAGAAGTTATTTTTATTAAAAGGAAATGAATTAGAAATTTGTTATCTCAATATGTGCGATGATGAAATTGATGAAGATTTAGAAGAAATTTTTCAACAAGTTTCAAGTTTAAAGTTTTATGTTTCAAGTTTAAAAATTGAGCAAAAAATATCCAAAGAAAATTACATTCAAAAAGTTTCAAAAGTTTTAGAACATATTCATCGTGGCGATATTTATGAAGCCAATTTTTGTATGGAATTTTTTGCCGAAAATGCAATTATCAATCCATTAGAAAAATATTTAAAATTAAACGAAATTTCGAAAGCACCATTTTCGGTATTTTTCAAAAACAACAAGCATTTCTTAATTTCGGCTTCGCCAGAACGTTACTTGAAAAAAAACGACTTTAACATAATTTCGCAGCCCATAAAAGGAACTTCAAAACGTTTTTTAGATGAAATCGAAGACGAAAAATCCAAACTTGAATTATCGCAAAACCCAAAAGAACGCTCAGAAAACATCATGATTACAGACTTGGTTCGAAATGATTTATCGCGAACAGCTCAAAAAGGTTCGGTTCAAGTCGAAGAATTATGCAAAGTCTATTCGTTTTTGCAAGTACATCAAATGATTTCGACAATTTCATCGAAATTAAATTCAGAATTCTCAGCAATCGATGTTTTGAAAACTACTTTCCCGATGGGAAGCATGACTGGTGCACCAAAAATTTCGGCAATGCAAATTATCGAACATTTAGAAGAATCAAAACGAGGATTATACAGTGGTTCTGTTGGATATTTCAAACCAAATGGCGATTTTGATTTTAATGTAGTTATTCGCAGTATTTTATATAATGAAGACGAAAAATATGTTTCGTTTTCAGTTGGAAGTGCAATAACTTCGCTTTCAATTCCTGAACTAGAATATGATGAATGTTTGCTAAAAGCAAAAGCAATGTTAGAAGTTTTGAGTTGATAAAATAATTGAATAAATTTACAAAAAATCTAGAAATAGAAATATGTCACACAATCCAATTCGCAAAGACAAAACTTGTCTCAATTGCCGTCATGTAGTAGAAAGTAGATTTTGCCCAAATTGTGGACAAGAAAATTCTGATACACGAAAAACATTTCATCACTTGTTTGTTCATTTTTTTGAAGATTTGACTCACTATGAAAATGCTTTTTGGCGTACAATAAAAAATTTGTTGTTCAAACCATCTGCATTGACCAAAGAATATCTTTCTGGAAAACGTTTGAGTTATTTGGCACCAGTCAGATTGTACATTTTTATAAGCTTTTTGACATTTTTTTTGTTGTCAGTTTTACCAGGAAAAAGTATTGAACAATCTTTAAAACAAGATAATACCGAAAAAAAAACAGATAGCGAAGATAAAAAAAGTAAAAAAAATCGATTAATACCAATAATTAGCATTTCTATAAAAGACACAACCGAAACTGAAGATTTTTCTTATAAAGATGGTAAATATTATAAAAAAGATACAACCTCATCAAAAGAAGAATTAGAGATAAAGCAGCTTCTTTCGTCTAAAGAAATTTCAGATTCAACAAAAATAAAACTAAAACAAGTTTTAGAGTTAGCCAAAAAATCAGATAAAATAGATACAGAAAATTTTAATTTTGGTTTTGATAATTTAAAACAACTTGATGCAGCCAAAGCAAAAGGCGAAGTAAATGCATCTACTTATTGGTTTATAAAAAAAACAATCGAAGTAAAAGAAAACAATACTAAAGACGAAATTATTGAAAAAGGTTTAACATCTGCAAAAAGTAATTTTCCAAAAGTTTTATTAATATATATGCCTATTTTTGCTTTTTTTCTTTGGTTGTTTCACAGCAAAAAAAGATGGTATTATTTTGATCATGGCATTTTTACATTGCACTATTTTTCTTTTCTATTGCTTATATACTTGTTGATTGCTAGTTTAACAAGTTTAATAGGGCTTATACCAGAAAATTCATCAGCAGAATCTATTGTCAACTTAATAGACGGCATTGGTTTTATTTGGATGTTTTATTATTTTTTCCCAGCACATCACAGGTTTTATGGCGAAACCCGATTAACTTCATTCATTAAAAGTATATTTTTGTTTTTCATAAATATATTTTTAATACTTATTATTCTAATTTTCTTTTTCCTTTACACTGTAATCAATATTCATTAAACAATGAAAAAAATAATATTTGTCTCAATAATTTTAATACTTACAAGTTGTGGTGTTAATAAAAATTTGCCTAACATAAAGACCGATGTTGCCCAAAAATATATGAATACAATAACTTCTAATGAGTTAAAAACCCATTTGACAGTTATAGCTTCAGACGAAATGGAAGGTCGAGATACAGGATCTAAAGGTCAAAAAAAAGCAGGTTTGTATTTAATTAATCAATACAAATCCAATAATGTTGCGTTTCCTAAAGACGCAAAAAACTATACACAAACCATTCCAAAAGCCTATTTAAAATCTAAATATGACCATAAATTTGGCGATTCAGAAAATATTTGTGCATTTATCGAAGGATTAGAAAAACCTGAAGAAATCTTAGTTATTTCTGCACATTATGACCATATCGGAATAGAAGATGGCAAAATTTTTAATGGTGCAGATGATGATGGTTCTGGGACAGTTGCATTACTAGAAATCGCACAAGCATTTCAATTGGCCAAAAACGAAGGCAATGGTCCAAAAAGATCCATACTTTTTTTGCATGTAACAGGCGAAGAACACGGCTTGCATGGCTCTCGTTTTTATACTGAAAATCCAATTTTTCCTCTAAAAAATACTATTACCGACATTAATATCGACATGATTGGTCGACGAGACGATTTTCATAAAGATACTAATGATTATCTGTATGTTATTGGTTCAGATTTTCTATCGTCAGATTTATTTAATATTATCGAAAATGCAAACAAAAATTTTGTAAACATCAAGTTAGATTACAAATACAATTCCAAAACCGATTCCGAAAGATTTTATTACCGATCTGACCATTATAATTTTGCAAAAAACAACATTCCATCTGTGTTTTTATTCAATGGTGTTCATGCCGATTATCACAAAGCAACCGACGAAGTTTCAAAAATCGAATTTGATGCTTTGACCAAACGAACCAAACTAGCATTTGTAATTGCTTGGGATTTGGCAAATCGGGAAAACAGACCAGTAGTGGATAAAAAAGGTAATTAATGAAGTTATTAATTTATTTAATAAATACTTAGGTTTTGTCTTTTCGACTTATTAGAAATCCCATAACGTGAGCAACTAATATTATTTCTATTAAGTCGAAACAACTTTAAAACAGCTAAATTCACTTAAAACCATCATTTTTCTTAAAATACAACCTTAAAAACAATCATAGTTATTTTTGGCTCTGGTCTAGAAAGTATATTTAAGTAAAAACTTTCTGCCACAGATTTAAAGGATTTTTTCTATTCAAAATTAAAAAAATCTGTGATAATCTGCGTAATCTGTCGTTAAAAATATCATATATTAAACAGACTGTAGCCTTATTTTTTAATTAAACGTCTTTTTTTATAAGTTTTATTTGGAAGAATATTTTTTTGTACTGCAATATCTGAAATATACCCAAATTTGAACATATATTCTTTTAACAAATTATCAGAAAAAAATAATGACGAATAAGAATCATAAGCTTGCAAATTGTTTTTTTCGAAATCTAAAAATTTATCAGAATAGGCTTTTAATTGCTCGGGTTTCAATAAATTTCTGTAGTCATCTTCTTGCCGAATCAATGTTTTTATAAACAAAGCAGTATCGCGCTCGTTTTCCGAAACAATCATTTTTTTATAAATAGGCAATAATTCTTGGTATTGTGTAATGAATAATTTCTTGAAAACAGGATTTTGTTCTGGAGTGTAATTAACAATATTAAAAGTAACTTTACCTTTAGTTTGCCAAAAAATTGTTTCGCCCAAAGTATCTTTATGAACACAATTTTGCATCATTGCAACTTTCAATTTGATGGTTTTATCGAATTGTGCAAAAGTTAGAAGTGGTAAAACTAACAATAAAAAAAAAATGTTTTTCATTTTCTAAAATTACAATAACTTAAACAAATAAAAAAAGCTCTGAATTTCTCCAGAGCTTTTAGCGTTTTTTAGGGTGGATGACCGGGTTCGAACCGGCGACTTCCGGCACCACAAACCAGCGCTCTAACCAGCTGAGCTACAACCACCATTTTTAACGAGTGCAAATATAATGTGTTTTTTTGATTTTACAAAGAAAATAAACAAATAATTAAATTAAATCTCCTAAACTATTGACCGCCAAAGGTCTTTCGACTGTAAAACCTTCGGCAAAATCTGTTCCGATTAGTCTGCCAAAATCTTGCAATCTATAATTCAAGCTTTCTTTAAAGTTTTTTGATGCAATTACAGTTTCTGGTTCATTAGAATTTGGATCATAAAACTGAGAAGAATAAGCCAGAATAGACGAAACTCTAATATCATTAAAACCAGTTACATCGACTACAAAATCGGGTTCAATGTTTTTCCATTGAATAAAATGATATACTTGTTTTGGTCGCCAAGCATTTTGCTTATTTCCATCAATTTCGGTTTCAATTTTGATTAAACCAGACAGAAAACAAGCGTCGGAAACCAATTTACTGCCTTTTCCGTGATCAATATGTCGATCTTCAACTGCGTTGCAAAGTACGATATCGGGACGGTATTTTCGTAATATTTTTATAACCTCGAGTTGGTGTTTTTCGTCATTTACAAAAAATCCGTCACGCATATTTAGATTTTCACGAATTTCAACTCCCAGAATTTCGGCAGCTTTCTTTGCTTCGGCATCACGAATTAATGCTGAACCTCGAGTTCCTAATTCGCCACGAGTCAAATCGATAATGCCGACTTTTTTACCGAGCGATATTTCTTTGGCAATTGTTCCACCGCAACCCAATTCGACATCGTCTGGATGAGCGCCGAATGCAAGAATGTCTAATTTCATTTTGTTTTTGTTAGTATTTTTGATTGTTAATTTATTTTATTTTAAAATTGATTTTTCAAATAACTCGCATCATTGTAATCGATTTATTTACGGTTTCTAAAAATTCTTTTTCAGGAATACTGTCTTTTGTGATGCCACAACCGATGTAAATACATGCGAAATTATTTACAATTTGTAAACATCTAAGATTTACAAACAAATCGGTTTTGTTATTAACATTTATTTCTCCGAGAAAACCTGTATAAAATTCTCGATTATAAATCTCATTTTCTAAAATGAACTTTTTTGCTTTCACTTTTGGCAAACCACAAACCGCTGGTGTTGGATGCAAAATAGTTATAATTTTTTTTAAATCGAAACTTGAATTTAAACTGCCCGAAACTTCGGATTTTAAATGCAATAAATTTCCTGCTCGAACTGTAAACGGTTTAGTAATTCTAACATTGGAAGTGGTTTTTTCAATGCTTTTCATAATAAAATCAGTTACGATTTTTTGTTCTTGAATTTCTTTTTCTTGCCATTCGACAATAGTTGAACCTTGATATTTTTGAGTTCCAGCTAATGCAACAGTTTTAAAATTTTGATCGTCAACCTGCAACAATTGTTCGGGCGTTGCACCCAACCAAAGTCCCACTTTTGGATGATAAAAACAATATCTAAATGCCGATTGATATTGACTTGCAATTTTTGAATAAACGGTAAATAAATCGAAATTTTTTAGTTCTAAAACTTCTTTTCTTGATAAAACAACTTTTTGAAATTCATTGTTTTTGATTGCCAAAATTCCTTTTGAAACTAAATTTTCAAAATCAGATTTTGATTCTAAATTAATTTCATTATCAAGATTAGAATCTGAAACTGAATCAATAAACTGATTTTCAAAAACAAAAGTTTCTGATTGATTACTCGGAATAATTAAATTCTGATTGCCATCAAATGAACAAAAAACAAAACCTTTTTCCGAAAAATCATTTACTAAAAACAAGTCATCATTCGATTGAAAAACTCCAGTAACTCTATTTTCATTTGGTTTTCTATAAACCACAAATGGCAAATTTTGAGCGAATTGACTATTCACTTTAGAATTTAAATTATTCATATTTAAAAAATTCAAAATTTATTAGCTAGTTTTAACTTAAGAAGTAATTGGAATTTTACGCCTTGGCAAAACCATATTTGTCAATTTGCAAAGCGAAATCAAATTATCATTTTCGTCGGTAATTTTTATTTCCCATAGGTGAATACTGCTGCCTTTATGAATAATTTGTGCAGTTCCGTAAACAATTCCGTCTCGTTTTGCTTTTACATGATTGGCAGATATTTCTATACCACGAACTTCGCTATGTTCGGTATTAACAAACATTAACGATGCTGCGCTGCCAACGCTTTCTGCAAGAGCAACACTTGCTCCGCCATGTAACAATCCCATTGGTTGATGAACAGTCGAGTTTACAGGCATTTTGGCTCTCAGGAAACCTTCTCCAGCATCTATAAATTCTATTTTCAGATGGCTCATTAATGTGTTTTCGCAATATTTATTACACATATTAATAATTGTATTTTTGTCGAATGTCATATTTTTATTTTTGATACAAATTTAGGGAAAATAGATTTTAGAATTAGAATTTAGAATTAAGATTTTCTTAATAGACTAAACCTAATAATTTAGCGTTATAATTTCCAAATAACCAATATTTTATTAAATTTACAAAAAATAAAAATCAATGCGCCAATACATATATATAATAATTTTAGGAATTTTGTTTTCATTAACTTCGTGTAGAAAAGATTTTGAAACTATTGCAAGTTCAGGAAAGTTAGAATTTTCGAAAAATGAAGTTTACTTAGACACTGTTTTTAGTACAATTGGTTCAAGCACTTATAGCCTAAAAGTTTATAATCGTAGCAGTGATGATATTAAAATACCAACTATTCAACTCGGAAAAGGTTTAAATTCCAAATACCGAATTATGGTTGATGGAATGATTGGAAACAACAAAATTTTTAATAATGTAGAGCTTTTGGCTAAAGATAGTTTGTATATTTTTATAGAAACTACAGCAAATATCGCCGATACAGAAGCCGATTTTACATACAACGACAAAATTTTATTTGATGTTGGGTCTAATCAACAATCTGTAAATTTGACGACATTAATAGAAGATGCTATTTTTATTTTTCCTAACAGAAGTCTATATAAAAAAATATACGAAACTATAAATGTTGCAGGTTTTGAACCAGAAACTCGAGGACATACTTTGACTGATGCCGAATTGAATTGGACAAATGTAAAACCTTATGTTATTTACGGAAATTGTGTTGTTCCAACCGGTAAAACTTTAAATATTGCAAAAGGATCACGAGTACATTTTCATGATGGTGCTACTCTGATCGTAGATGATGGTGCAATCCTCAACATTCAAGGAGGATTAAATTTATTTGACGCTGAAGGAAAAGTTATAACAAAAAACGAAGTAACTTTTGAAGGTGACAGACTTGAACCCGAATATGAAAATGTTCCTGGGCAATGGGGTGCAGTTTTTATATTGTCTGGAACCAACAACCAAATTAAACATTTAACTTTAAAAAATGCTGTTGTTGGAATTCTTACATTGAGAAATAACTCTGCAACAACTCCAAAATTGAATATAGAAAATTCTCAGATTTATGATTGTTCCAATTATGGAATTCTTTCAAGAACTTCAATAATTAATGGTAAAAATTTGGTAATAAACTTTGCAGGTCAAACTTGTTTAGGATTGGCAGAAGGTGGATTATACGATTTTACACATTGTACATTCAACAATAATGCACAAAGCACAAAACAAAACGCTGTTTATATTGACAACATAATCACTGACCAAAACGGAAATCCAATTGATTCAGTCGAATTAAATATAAATATCAAAAATTCAATTATTTATGGTTCAAATAATATTGAAGCAATAATCAATCAAACTACAATTACAAAAACAATTCCAAAACCGTTTAATTTAAATTTTGAAAAATGTTTGATAAAGTTTAATGATGTTAATAATCAATTGACAGGATCTCAATATAACGAAATTAAAAATCCAGATAATTTTAGAAACCAAGATCCAAAATTTAAAAATGCCAATAGAAATTTTATGAATATTCTGGATGGTTCTGCTGCAATTGGAAAAGGAAATCCAAATTTTTCTACATTCAATGATATTTTAGATAACAATAGAACAAGTTCAAGCGATATTGGTGCATATAATTTCATTCCTTAATCAATATTATCATATTGTTATCTTTTGATGATTAAATTTGTCAAATGTTTATAAATTAGTTAATAAACATATCAAATTTAAATTATCTGTAAGTTTTTATTGTTGTAATATTGTTTTTTAAAAACAACTAACAACAACACAATGAAAACAAAATTATTATTTGCTTTGCTTATTTCTGGATTTGCATTTGCACAAATTCCTTCTGGATATTACAGTACAGCAACTGGAACAGGTTATACTTTAAAAACGAAGTTGTACAACAAAATAAAAGGTCATACAGACAAAGGTTACAATGGACTTTGGACAACTTATGCTACCTCTGACAGAGACAATCAATACGAAAACGACAACTCTATTATCGATATTTATTCTGAAAATCCAACAGGTGTTGATCCTTACAAATATACTTTAAATACCAGCCAATGTGGCACTTATAGTGTAGAAGGAAATTGTTATAATAGAGAGCACGTTGTTCCTCAATCTAGTTTTAACTCGGCTGCACCAATGGTTTCTGACGCTCATCATATTCCGCCAACTGACGGAAAAGTAAACGGAATTCGTGCTAACTATCCACACGGAAAAGTTGCAATTGCATCTGTAACTACTAAAAATGGGAGCAAATTAGGTACAAGTGGTGTTTCAGGTTACACAGGTACAGTTTTTGAGCCAATCAATGAATTTAAAGGAGATATTGCTAGAATGTACTTTTATTTTGCAACCCGTTATGAAAATACTGTTGCAAGTTACACGAGTTTTGCAATGTTTAACGGTACAAATACTACGACTTTTAAACCAGCTTTTTTATCAATGCTAAAAACGTGGCACAGTCAAGATCCAGTTTCTGCTAGGGAAATTGCCAGGAATAATGCAATTTATGTAAGACAAGGCAATAGAAATCCGTTTATTGACCATCCAGAATATGTAGCTGCAATTTGGGGATCAATTCCTGCTGCAAGAAATTCAGTTGACACTAATGAAGAATTTTTATCGAAAAGTAATAATCTAGAGACAATTGATTTTGACCAACAAAGTTCAGAAGAAAAAATTCAAATGGAATTTGAAGCCAACTTGGAAGCTGTCATTATAAATGATTTTGATGTTTATCCAAATCCGTCAAATGGAAGTTTCAATATTGATCTTATTAGTTCAAATAAAAACAATTCAATAGAAATTTATTCTGTATTTGGTGAAAAAGTTTTTGAAACATCGACTTTTGTAAACAAATCAATTTCAATTTCGAATCTAAAAAAAGGAATTTATTTGATTAAGCTAAACCAAGACGAAACATCAATCACTAAAAAATTAGTTATTAACTAAGATAAAAAAAATAAATTTAAGCATAAAAAAATCCAATCCCGAAAAAATAAGGATTGGATTTTTTATTCATTCAAAAAAAACTAAGAATTACTAAACTGCAAATTACTTAAATTTTTATACATTCCGTTTTCTAAATCTATTAATTCTTTGTGCGTTCCTTGTTCTTTAATTTCGCCATTGTCTAATACCAAAATTTGATCAGCACTTCGAATTGTTGATAATCGATGTGCAATAATAATACTCGTGCGTCCTTGCATTAAAATTTCTAAAGCTTCTTGTACTAGTTTTTCGCTTTCAGAATCTAATGATGATGTAGCTTCGTCAAGAATCAAAATACTTGGATTTTTGAGTAAAGCTCTAGCAATTGCAATACGTTGACGTTGTCCACCAGATAGTTTTATGCCACGTTCACCAACAATGGTTTCGAATTTTTCTGGAAAACCATCAACAAAATTAAATGCATTGGCCTGTTTAGCAGCCAACATAATTTCTTCGTTTGTTGCATTTGGTTTTCCGTAAGCAATATTTTCGCGAATTGTTCCACCAAAAAGAATTACATCTTGAGGTACAATACTCATATTTCCTCGTAACGTTTCTAAATCATATTCATAAATATTCTTATTATCAATCAAAATATTTCCACCTTCAATATCATAAAAACGAAGTAGGAGCGAGGCAATTGTGGATTTTCCTGTTCCAGATGGACCAACAATTGCAATTTTCTGACCGAAGTTGGCTTTGAAACTAACATTTTTTAAAACCTTAATTTCTTTTCTTGAAGGATATGAAAACGCTACATTTTCGAATGTAACTTCGCCTTTTATTTTTTCAATATTTATTACTGAATCCGAATTTATTTTTTCTGGAACTTCGTCTAATAATTCAAAAACACGTTCTGTGGCACCTATTGCTTTTTGCATTTGCGAATACAATTCTGCAATTCCGCCAGACGATGCACCGACATAACTTGAATATAATATGAAAGTAAACAATTCTCCAACCGTAATTTCACCAGCAATTGCTAAAGTTACACCGTACCAAACTACGGCAACAATTGTTCCAAAAAGACAAACAATAATAAATGATGCAAAATAACCCCGAAATTGTCCACCTTTTATTCCGATTTTGACAACTTCACTAATTCTTTGTTTGTATCTTTCAATTTCATACCATTCGTTTGCGAAAGCTTTTACAATCGATATTCCTTGCATGGTTTCTTCTACAACTACTTGGCTTTCAGCAACTTTATCTTGGACTGTTTTTGAATATTTTCTAATGAATTTTCCGAAAATTACGGCGGCAACTCCAACAATTGGTACAACAGAAATCATCATTATTGTCAGTTTCCAATTGATGCTTGCCAGCATAATGAAACTACCAATTATTAAAATAAATTGACGCAAAAATTCAGCAATTGTTGTAGTTAAAGTGTCTTGAATTTGACCAATATCATTGCTAATTCTGGAATTTAATTCGCCAACACGTTTTTGAGAAAAAAATGACATTGGCAATTTCACAAGATTTGTGTACAACGCCAAGCGAACATTAGCCAAAGTGTTTTCGGTGAAATTTACAAATAATGATAATCTAAAAAACGAAAATATAGATTGTAAAACCAAAACCAACATTAATCCTAAGGCTATTTTATTAGCAAGGTCTAAATCTTTTTTATTGACACAATCGACCAACATTCCCATAAATTTTGGGAAAGCCAATGCTGTAACGCTAGTTAATAATAAAAATATTAAACCAACATAAAATTTCCAGCGGTTTTGTCCAGCATATTTAAAAATAATTTTGGCTTTGTTCAATGAACTTGCAGTAATTTTTGATTTTGGTAAATCGTTTTCGACGAATCTTGCCATTTATTTTTTTTGTTTAAAACATATTTGTAATCTTAAAACACAAAAGGAATTTAAGAAAATATAAGTTGTTTGATAAAATTAATATTCGAAAATTATATTACATATATGTTTTAAACATAATAAACCAAACTTATTTTTTAATAATATCCAATAATAATGCTTTTTCTTCTTTATTAATAACCTGTAAAGTAATAGAAATGTGATTGATAGTTTCGCCATTAACTATATATAACATTCCGCCTTGCATTGGTTTTTTGCTTAAATCGAAATCGACATCGCCTTCGGTTAATATATATTTAACATCTTCAATCGAAATTAATTTTGCGTTTAGTTTTTGTTTTGCAATTTCAGAATAATCAAAAGGTTTGTTTCTAATATTTTTTAAAACTCTTGCATTTGGCAAATAAGTAAAATCCATTCCTTTCCCTCCTGTATAATCAAGAACAAATTTTAAGAACAATCCACCAATAAAAAGTCCAAGAATATAATAGGCTAAACGTGTTTTGAAATCCATTTTTTTTAAATTGATATTATTTGCAAAAATAAGGATTTTGAAAGTAGAATGTGTTAATTTTATCGGAATTAAAAAGGATTATTTTATTTCTTATTCTGTCTTAAAATAAGAATTTCAGAAGTATTTAATACTTTTTTGAAATTATTTTTTTTTAATCCATTGAATAAAATTTTATCTCCCGTCCATAAAGTTGCTTTCATAAATTTTGTCATCGCAATAAAATCTATGTCATTTATATCGATTTTATTTGCAATTTCTTCTGACTCTAGCCAAATTTCTTTTGGAATTAAGTCTTCATTAATGAATTTTATTTTAGAAATTATCTGAATGTATGATATTTCAAGATTTTCATCAGATAATTTGGAAATTGTTTTCAATTTAATCCAATGTTTTCGTATTTCATATCGCATATAATTACAACTATAAAATTGAAAATAAGATCCTGAATTGAAAATTAAATCTCCAATATTACTTTCAGAATTCAATAATGCGCTAAAAATAATGTTGGTATCGACAATAATTTTCATTCAACAAGTCTAGATTTGTTTTTTGCCCACCAACCAATTTTCACTTCTTTAGAAAGTAAATCAACATCAGTTTGTTTAGCTTTACTTTCAGATGTAGCTGATTTGTAAGATATATAATCTATAAAATTTTGAAGTCCATTTGTATCAATATTCAAAGGCAATCTAATTATAACTTCTTTTTTTGTTCTTTCAATTATCATAATTATTTTTATTCAAAGTTAATGATTTTATTTAAAAAACAATCAAATTAATATCGCTATCTGGCAAACCAAACCAATCGGC
This sequence comes from Bacteroidota bacterium, assembly GCA_031408435.1. GTDB lineage: Bacteria > Bacteroidota > Bacteroidia > Flavobacteriales > Flavobacteriaceae > Flavobacterium. The sequence goes on along the minus strand of JANNWM010000045.1, from coordinate 23,477 downwards.
AATTGCTTTGTTTGTTAAGATTCCGTGGTATAAATAAACGCCATTTTTCAGACCTTTATCGCAACGAATGGCACTTTCAATCCCACCATCTTCGGCAATTTGTAATAAATAAGGAGTAATAATGTTACTAATAGATAATGATGCTGTTTTAGAATATCGTGATGGAATATTTGGTACGCAATAATGCACAACATTGTTTTTAACGAAAGTTGGTTTTTCGTGCGTTGTTACTTCCGATGTTTCGAAACAACCACCAGTATCGATGCTAACATCAACAATTACTGCACCTTTTTTCATGTGTTCGACCATTGTTTCGGTAACCACAACTGGACAACGGTCTTTGCCACGCATTGCGCCAATGGCAACATCGCAACGGCGTAAAGCCTTTAATAACGCTTTTGGTTGAATTGTCGATGTGAAAATTCGTTGGTTCAAATTATTTTGTAATCTTCGTAATTTAGTTATCGAATTATCGAATATTTTTACGCTTGCACCAAGTCCTAAAGCTGTTTTAGCTGCAAATTCGCCAACTGTTCCTGCACCGATTATTACTACTTCGGTTGGCGGAACGCCAGTAATATTACCAAATAACAAACCTTTTCCAATTTGATTGTTTATCATTAATTCGGCCGCAACCAGTATTGATGCAGTTCCTGCAATTTCACTCAAAGATTTCACGGCTGGATAACTTCCGTCTTCGTCTTTAATATATTCGAATGCTAATGCGGTAATTTTCTTTTTGGTTAATGCTTCGAAATATTCCTTTTTTCGTGTTTTGATTTGCAAAGCCGAAATAATAATTGTGTTAAAATTTATCATTTCGATTTCGGGCAAGGTTGCAGGTTCGACTTTCAGAATAATTGGGCAACCGAAGACTTTTTTGGTATCTTGGGTAATTTCTGCACCAGCATCAGCATATTCTTTGTCCGAATAACTCGAACTTTCGCCTGCACCAGATTCAATCATAACTCTGTGTCCGTGACAAGTTAACGAATTTACTGCGTCTGGTGTCAAGCAAATTCTTCTTTCTTGATAACTTGTTTCTTTCGGAACTCCAATAAAAAGTTCGCTTTTGTGTCTTGCAATTTCAAGTTTTTCTTCTTGTGGCATTAGTTGTGCTGCTGAAAACGGAGAATTAATTGGCATCATAAATTTATTTGAGGCACAATTTACGAAAACAATTTCAAAAATCAATTTCAATTTTAAAAATCAATTTCATAAATTTTGTATTTTGTTAATTTATGATTTTCTCCATTTTAATATTCGAACGTTTGTAGATGCTCGAACCCAGATTGACTTCTATAAAACCATATTTTTGATACATTTTAATAGCTGGAATTAGAATTGTATTCGAAAATAAAACCAATTTTTCAATACCGTTTTCTTTAGCAAATGCAATGCAAAAATCCATCAACATTTTGCCAATTCCTAAACCTTGTACTTTTTCGGTTACTGCCATTTTTGATAATTCGAATGTAAAATTATCAATTTTCATCAAAGAAACTGTTCCTACAATTTGATTTTGAAGTTTAGCATAAAATATTTTTCCGCCTTTATCAATAATTTCTTTCTGCGGATTTGATAAAGTTTTTTTATCAGATTCTTCGACTTCGAAATATTTTTCGAGCCATTCGATATTTAATGTTTTAATATCTGATGCATATTCAGATGTAAAAGGAATAATTTCGATTGTATTTTCAGTCATTATATTAGTGTAAGTTTTCGGTTTCCGTTTGCTAACAATTCAATATTGATAACCGAATGATCATCAGGAATCAAATTTGAAATTTTTTCTGACCATTCTATAAAACACCAATTTCCAGAATAAAGATATTCATCGATTCCTATATCTAATGCTTCAGATTCGGTTTTTAGTCTGTAAACATCAAAATGATAAATCAACTGATTATTAAATGTTTTATATTCATTAACCAACGAAAATGTTGGGCTACTTGTTGCTTCTTGAACGCCAAGATTTTTGCAAAAATGCTTAATTAATGTAGTTTTGCCAACGCCCATTTCTCCGTTAAGAAGAATTATTTTTTTAGGATTTTGAGCTATTATTTTAACAGCAACTTCGTTTATTTGTTCTAGTGAAAATTCTATAATCATTTTAAAAAATCTAATATCTATAATCTAATATTTAAAATCAAATGTCTTATTTAGGGTTAAATACCAAAAACGGAATAATCATTTCTTCTAGCGAAATACCACCATGTTGGTAAGTGTTTCGGTAATAACTCACATAATGATTGTAATTATTGACATACGCCAAAAATAAATCATTTTTTGCAAATATGTAGGAACTACTCATATTTATGGCCGGCAAACCTATGCGTTTTGGGTCACGAACCGCATAAACATCTTTGTCTTCATAGGTCAAACTGCGACCAGTTTTGTATCTTAAATTCAAACTTGTATTTTTGTCACCAATTACTTTCGATGGATGTTTTACGTTAATTGTACCGTGATCGGTCGTAATTATTAACTTGAAACCCATTCGTTGTGCTTGTTGAATGATTTCTAATAAAGGAGAATTTTTAAACCAACTTAAAGTCAAAGATCGATAAGCTTTATCGTCAGATGCCAGTTCTTTAACAACATCCATTTCGGTTTTGGCATGAGAAAGCATATCGACAAAATTATAAACTATCGTAACCAAATCATTTTCTTTTAGTGCTTTAAAATTGTCTGATAATTTTTTTCCACTATTTAAATTTGTGATTTTAAAATAATCTTGCTTGATGTTGCCTAAACCTAAACGTTTTAATTGTGCCGTTAAAAACTCGGATTCATATAAGTTTTTTCCACCATCTTCGACATCATTTTTCCAATATTGCGGAAATTGTTTTTCCATATTAAGTGGTGTCAATCCAGAAAAAATTGCATTTCTTGCATATTGAGTTGCAGTTGGTAAAATAGCAAAATAGGGAACTTCTTTTTCTAGTTTATAATGGTTTCCTATCACGCTTTCAAAGGCTTTCCATTGGTCAAAACGTAAATTGTCAATTACCACAAAAAGCACTGGTTTTTCTTTTTTTGTCAATTCTGGCACTACCAATTCTTTGAATAAATTATGCGACAAAATTGGTTTATCGGCTTTGGGTTCGAACCAATCTTCGTAATTTCTTTCAATAAATTTTCCGAATTGAGAGTTCGCTTCGATTTTTTGAGATTCTAGAATTTCGACCATACTTTGGTCGTTGATGTTTTCGAGTTCCATTTCCCAAAAAATCAGTTTTTTGTACATTTCAATCCAATCTTCATAAGTTCGAATGGCTGACATTTCCATCGAAATCTTTCGAAATTCTTTCTGATAATCCAAAGTTGTTTTTTCGGAAATCAGTCTCGAATGATCCAAATTTTTCTTCAAAGCCAACAAGATTTGGTTTGGATTAACTGGTTTTATTAAATAATCTGCAATTTTCGAGCCAATTGCTTCTTCCATGATATATTCTTCCTCGCTTTTGGTAATCATAATCATTGGCGTGGCAGACTTTTTTTCTTTCATTTCCTGTAAAGTTTCTAAACCGCTCATTCCAGGCATATTCTCATCAAGAAAAACAATATCAAAATTTCCTTTCTCGAAAATTTCAATAGCATCAAGTCCATTGTTGCAGGTTGTAACTTCGTAATCTTTCTTTTCTAAGAATAAAATATGTGGTTTTAACAAATCGATTTCATCATCAACCCAAAGAATTTTTATGTTGCTCATTTTCTGATATTATTTTGGTGCAAATTAGCATTTATACAACGAATAAATACTAATAATAGTATAAATTTTCGAAAATCAATATTGTTAATCAAGCAAAAATTCCACAATTTCAAATGTTTTAATTTTTTGAAATTATGGAATTATAAAGCTAAATGATCAATAAATTATAACTCAAAAACTAATGTCAAAGCAATATTATTATTTATTCCTGTTGTGGTCGAAAAATCGGTTAAACCTTGCTTAAAAAACTGATTTTGATTGTTTCTTTTCGAATACGCATAAGAAACATCAAGTTTTGTATCGCCCCAATTATAGCCAAATCCAGTTGATATTCCGAATAAATCGCCCATTATTTTTTTGTTTTTATATGGACTTTGTTCAGAGCGAAATCCACCACGAACGCTCCATTGTTTGATGCGATATTCTGTCCCAATTTTAAAAGCTAACGAACTTGCAAGTTTTTCAATTAAATCATTATTCTGAATTTCAAAATCTATTGCTGGTCCAAAAGTTGTGTTCGAATAATCTGTTCTAGTAATATCTAAACTTACCAAACCTTTTTTGGCGAAAATTAATGCTGCACTTCCAGTCAATTTACTTGGAGTTTGTAATTGATAGGGTTCGTAAATATTAACTACATTTGGATCTATGTTTTTAAAAGTGTTATCTGCACCAGTACGACTTTGTGTCGTTTGCAAGGATTGGGTAACTTCATCGTTCAATTCGTACCAAGTCGGAGATTCATAACTTGCTCCAATTCGCAACATATCATTTATTTTAGCAATAAAACCAATTTGCATTGAAAAACCAGATCCAAAAGTATAAATATCATTGTTGAATTGAATAGCCGAAATTCTGTTATCAGTAATATTTGGGTTATTATTGGTTTCTGTAAAAGTTGTAGCTTCTTTGTAATCAGTAAAATGACTGTTCAAATTAACGCCAATACTCAACCATTTTTGATATTGACCTGATGCGTTGAAGTTTATTTTGCCATTTTGACCTTTAGAAACAAAACTATTTTTTTGCAAATATTTTCCGCCAGGGCGAATGTTCGAATTGTAACTTGTATTGTCTAAATTATTACTATTAGGAAGTATTACTAAAGCTTTATAACCCAACCAAGCTTGTTGATCTGCAAAATTTAAATCATCATAATTCAGGTTTTTTAAATCTATTAATGGAATTTTTTTGCTATTTGCATAACTCAAAAAATAATTAGCAACCGAATTGTCGTTAGTTCCAGCAGAAAAAACATCATTATCAAAATTACTAACATTTTCATAATTTACGGACAATGAAAATTTATTCCAATCGCTTTTGGAATCATAATTTTCGAATACAAAAACGCCCGCTAATTGGTTCAAATTTATTGAATTGCTGTTTGATTGAGTTTTATTCCCAAAATAATTGGTGCTGTTTTTTAAGATATTATCACTCAACGAAATCGACCATTGATTGTTATTAAAAATTGCCGAACCAGCAGGATTAACATTTATTGCAGAAAAATCGCCACCCAAAGACCCAAATGCGCCACTCATAGCCTGAAAACGAGCTGTTCCGTTAATTCCAGATTGAGCAAGTCTTAATCCATCAGTTATATTTTGAGCTTGAAAAGTTGTTATTGAAAAACTGATTATTAATAAAGAAAAATATTTTTTCATTTTTATAAACTTTAAAATTAGTCAAATAAAAACCTATGATAAATCATTATTTACATAGGTTTCTAAATTTATTTTTGAATTATTATCGTCTTCCGCCACCGCTAGAACGTCCGCCACCGCTGCTGCTACTTCCAGACGAGCTTGGTTGAGAATAACTTCTTGTTGGTGCAGATTCTGTTCGGGTCGGAGCAGAATAGGTTCGATTTGGTTCGGAATAAGTTCTTGTCGGAGCAGAATAAGTTCTAGTAGGAGCCGTTTCTGTTCGATTTGGTTCAGAATATGTTCTGGTATTCGATGATTCCGAACGTGATGTCTGGTTGTTATAATTTCTTACAGGATTATTTTCTCTTGGTGTATTGTTATAATTTCGTGTACTTGAATAATTTCTAGTAGGCTGATTTTCAGTTCTATTTGAATAATTTCTTGTTGAGTTACCATCAGTATTTCTTGTTCCAGAACTATTTCTTCTGGTACCATAATTATTAAAACTATCGCTTGTATAACGACTTGTTTTTGCTTCGTTGCGACGGCCTCTAGCATTGTTATAGCTGTAAGTACCGTTGTTGTCACGGTTTAATCCGTTGTAGTTGCTGTTATTGTTGTTATTATAATAATGTCCATTGTTGCCATAAAAATTATTGTAACCCCAACCGTTGTATCCCCAATTATTACCATACCAACCATTGTTCCAACCCCAACCTAAGCCATCATACCAACCGTTATAGTAAGGGTTATTCCAACCCCAACCGTAGTTCCAGCCCCAATTGTTACCATAAAAACTATTGTTCCAGCCCCAATTGTTTATTCCCCAACCATTGTTCCAGTTATTTCCATAGATATTTACATCGATACTTTGTGGATTACTACCCCAACTTGAATATCCTGACGAATATTCTTGATTTTGATTTGTATTTTCGGAATCATTTGATGTTGAACTATACGAATTTACATCAGTAATTATTTCAGGATCTTTGCTCTCTTCTAATAATTGTCCGAAATAATTTTTAGGTTTATTGTCATTGATTACAACAGTTTCTTGTTGAGTTTGAGTTTGAAAAACTTGTCTTTCGTTACTTCCGTAAATGCCATCTCGGTCGTAATAAGATTTGTTTTGATAAGATCCACAAGAAGTTATCATTATAGCAAGCATTACAAATATCGATAAAATAGTTGCTTTTTTCTGAGAAAATAAAATAGTTTTCATATCTATGGTTTTTTTATTGTTGGTCATAACAAAAATAGTTAGTTTTGCCAAACTATTTAGTTATTATTAAGTTAAACAATTTTTGTGCCAAACTATATTATATGAGCAAGAACCTTACAAAACGATCCGAAGATTATTCAAAATGGTATAACGAATTGGTTGTCAAAGCCGACTTGGCCGAAAACTCTGCAGTTCGTGGCTGCATGGTCATTAAACCATACGGATATGCAATCTGGGAAAAAATGCAAGCCGAGTTAGACCGAATGTTCAAAGAAACTGGACATTCTAATGCTTATTTTCCTTTATTCGTGCCGAAAAGTATGTTCGAAGCCGAAGAAAAAAATGCCGAAGGTTTTGCCAAAGAATGTGCTGTCGTTACCCATTATAGATTAAAAAATGATCCAGACAAACCAGGTAAATTAATGGTTGACCCAAATGCTAAACTCGAAGAAGAACTAATTGTTCGACCAACAAGCGAAGCAATTATTTGGTCAACATATAAGGGTTGGGTGCAATCTTACAGAGATTTACCATTGCTAATAAACCAATGGGCGAATGTTGTTCGTTGGGAAATGCGAACAAGATTGTTCCTTAGAACAGCCGAATTTCTTTGGCAAGAAGGCCACACTGCACACGCAACCAAAGCAGAAGCAATTGAAGAATCAGAAAAAATGATGCATGTTTATGCAGATTTTGCCGAAAATTTTATGGCAATTCCAGTTATTAAAGGTTTCAAAACCGAAACCGAACGTTTTGCTGGTGCCGAAGAAACCTATTGCATCGAAGCATTAATGCAAGACGGAAAAGCTTTGCAAGCAGGAACTTCTCATTTTCTAGGACAAAATTTCGCTAAAGCATTTGATGTAAAATTTGCATCGGCTGAAGGCAAACAAGAATATGTTTGGGGAACGTCGTGGGGCGTCTCTACACGTTTAATGGGTGCATTAGTAATGACACATTCAGATGACAACGGATTGGTTTTGCCACCAAATTTGGCTCCAATTCAGGTAGTTATTGTTCCTATTTTCAAAACAGACGAAGAATTTAACGCTATTTCTCTCGTGGCAAATGAACTCGTGTCGCAATTTAAAGCATTGAAAATTTCAATAAAATTTGACGATAGAACTACACAAAAACCAGGTTTTAAATTTGCAGAATGGGAATTAAAAGGCGTTCCTGTTAGAATTGCTATAGGCCCAAAAGATTTAGAAAACGGAACTTTTGAAGTTGCTAGACGTGACACATTAACCAAAGAAGTAAAATCGAAAGATGGAATTGTAAATTATATTAATGATTTGTTAGCCCAAATTCAATCAGATTTGTTTAACAGAGCTTTAACTTACAGGGACAATCACATAACCGAAGTACATTCGTTCGAAGAATTCAAAGAAGTTTTAGAAAACAAAGGCGGATTCATATCGGCACATTGGGACGGAACACCCGAAACCGAGGAGAAAATTAAAGATTTGACCAAGGCAACTATCCGTTGTATAGCAATTGACAGAGTTGAAGAAACAGGAAGTTGTGTTTTAACAGGAATGCAATCGACTGGTAGAGTGCTGTTTGCAAAAGCCTATTAAAAAAAGATAAAAAAAAGGTAAAAATATTTATTTAAACTGTTGCGAGAACGAAAAATAGGTGTATCTTTGCACTCGCAATAAAGAAATATTGGCCCGTTCGTCTATCGGTTAGGACGCATGGTTTTCATCCATGTAAGAGGGGTTCGATTCCCCTACGGGCTACAAATAGTTGTAAATAAGTTTTATAAAATAAGAGTTTGTGTCTCGAATTTTTATTTTATTAGTAAAAACCAAAGTGTTCAACAAGTGAATGTGGGAGGTTTTACTTTTTTAACTAGTAGTTTATAAATAATTATTACAATTAAAAAAAGAAAAAAATGGCAAATCATAAATCTGCTTTAAAAAGAATTAGAAGTAACGAAAAAAGAAGAGTACTTAACAGATACCAACACAAAACAACTCGTAATGCTATCAAGGCATTAAGATTGTCTACTGATAAATCTGACGCTTCTGCAAAATTATCATCAGTAATTTCTATGATTGACAAATTGGCTAAGAAAAACGTTATTCATGATAACAAAGCATCAAACTTGAAATCTAAGTTAACTAAGTTTGTTACAAAAATGTAATTACATCTTAAAATAAATAATAAAAGCCTTCTAATTTTAGAAGGTTTTTTTATATACTTATATTTTTATATATTTACTTAAATAATGAAATGTTTTTAATTTAAATATCTTATTTATCATGGATTTAATAATAGAAACTGAAAGACTTATCCTACGTCCATTTGAATTATCTGATGCTGAATCTTTATTTGAAATGGATAGAAATCCTGGTGTTCATAAATATCTTTGGCAAAAACCAATAACCGATATTCAGGAAGTTCACGATTATATCGAAATGGTTCAAAAACAATATTATGAACGAGGAATAGGTCGTTTTTCTACCATAATTAAAGAAACCAGCGAATTGATTGGTTGGACAGGAATCAAGTTTGTAAACGATCATATTGAAAACGGAAATACCAATTTTTATGATTATGGTTATCGCATCAATGAAAAATTTTGGAATAATGGTTACGCCACCGAAGCATCAATTGCTTGGCTAAAATATGGTTTCGAAACCATGAAGATTGATAAAATGAACGCGTACACACATTTTGAAAACGGTGCATCAAATCATATTTTAGAAAAAATAGGTATGAAATTTATGGAGAATTATCCTGATAAAGATGGAGTAATTTGGAAATGGTGGCAATTAGAAAACAGTTTGCAGTAATTAGTTTTCAGATAGCAATTAATATTATGAATTTTCAGGAAACCATTAATATTGTTAAACAAATTCCTTACGGTAGAAATACCAATCGTGACGATTTTTCATTGGTAATTTCAGAGAATAAAGGAACTTGCAGCTCAAAGCACGCTTATTTAAAAGATTTTGCTAATAAAAATAACATTCCAAATGTTCAACTAATTATTGGAATGTATAAAATGAATGAGCAAAACACAAAAATTGGTTCAATTCTTTCTGATAACAATTTAGAATACCTACCAGAAGCGCATTGTTATTTGAAAATCGACGGAAAAACTGTCGATATAACTTCAAAAAACTCAGATTTTAGTAAAATTAAAGCCGATTTACTTGAAGAAATTGAAATTGAACCGTACCAAGTTGCTGATTTTAAAATCAATTATCATCAAAATTTTATTAAAAATTGGTTATTAGTAACAAATTCTAAATTTTCATTTAACGAAATTTGAAAATTCGAGAGCAATGCATTTCGCAACTTACAACTTATAACCTTTAACTTACAACTTTCTTGAAAACAATAAAAATAGCTGGCGTTCCAGAACATTTCAATTTTCCTTGGCAATTTTGCATCGAAAATGGTGACTTCAAGACAGTAAATATAGATTTGCAATGGACAAATATTCCCGAAGGAACAGGCAAAATGTGCCAATTGCTTCGCGATGGCGAAACTGATATTGCCATAATTCTAACCGAAGGAATCATTAAAGATATCAATGCAGGAAACGATTGTTCGATTGTTCAAATTTATGTCCAAAGTCCATTAATTTGGAAAATTCGAGAGCAATGCATTTCGCAACTTACAACTTATAACCTTTAACTTACAACTTTCTTGAAAACAATAAAAATAGCTGGCGTTCCAGAACATTTCAATTTTCCTTGGCAATTGTGCATCGAAAATGGTGACTTCAAGACAGTAAATATAGATTTGCAATGGACAAATATTCCCGAAGGAACAGGCAAAATGTGCCAAATGCTTCGCGATGGCGAAACTGATATTGCAATAATTCTAACCGAAGGAATCATTAAAGATATCAATGCTGGAAACGATTGTTCGATTGTTCAAATTTATGTCCAAAGTCCGCTAGTTTGGGGAATTCACGTCGATGCAAAATCCAGTTTTTATAAATTATCCGATTTAGAAAACAAAAAATCAGCAATTTCTAGATTAGGTTCGGGTTCGCAACTTATGGCTTTTGTCAATGCCAAAAAGCAAGGTTGGAAAACAGATAATCTCGAATTCGAAATCGTAAACACAATCGATGGTGCTGTTGAAAGTTTAACATCAGGCGAGTCGGATTATTTTATGTGGGAAAAATTCATGACCAAACCACTTGTTGATGCTGGAATTTTTAGAAAGCTAGGCGATTGCCCAACGCCATGGCCTTGTTTTGTGATTGCAGTTCGAAATGAAATACTTGAAAAACATCCAAAAGCTATTCATACAGTTTTAGAAATTATTAATAAAAAAACTTCTGAATTCAAGCAAATTCAAGACATTGATACAATTTTAGCAAAACGATACAATCTAAAAATCGAAGATATTCAAGAATGGTTGTCAATTACCGAATGGTCTCAAGAAAATTTAAATGAGAATACGTTAAACAAAATTCAAAATCAATTATTTGACCTCAAAATCATTGATAAAAAGATTACTTTTGCATCAATCGTTAAAACAATTTAGTTGTTTCGTTTGCTGGAATGATAGAAAAAATAAAACTTTTTTACAGGTATTTATCCTCCAAATTCAAGGTCGAAAAACCTTGGGATACAATCATTATTTTTATTTTAACAATTCTTGTTACTATTCCAGTTTTCATTATTATTCATCAAAACACAATTGATTTAACTTGGTCATTTCAATTAGATCGAATTTTTCTTTTTGTAATAATAGTTGCAATTATTCAATTCATTCTAAAAAAAATGCGTCGCATAACTTTATTGAGTGTTTTTTTGTATTTAATTGTATTAATATTTGGAAGTATATTTGGAAAATACGGATTTATGAGCGTAGTCGAGGATTATCAATCAATGCTTTACACCATGAATGATCATCCAAATCCGCAAGATATTATAATCGAAAAACTATTGCCGTTTCCAAATAAATCCAAAATTTTAAATGCAATAGAATATGAAAACCCAAGAGTTCGCGATTTTGCAATTATGGCAACTACCAAACATTTTACCAAAATACGCAAAGGAAATTACAGAGTTTTAATTCAATGTTTTGCAGTTTTTAAAGAAATAAATTCTCGTTGGAATTATGTATCTGACCCAAAAAACACAGATTATATTGCAAAAGCAAGCGAATCAACACATTATCTTTCTGGCGATTGCGACGATCACTCTATACTAATGGCGGCCTGTGTTCGAGCAATTGGTGGCACTCCAAGACTCATTCATACATCTGGACACATGTATCCTGAGATTTTAGTTGGTAGAAAAAGCGATTTAGAAAATATTAATTATCTAATAAAAGATGTACTTTTCGAAAAAGAATCAAAGGGCAAACATTTGAATTATCATATTGATGAGCGCGGCAATGTTTGGTTAAATCTTGATTATACTGACAAATATCCAGGGTCAAGATTTATGAATAAACAAATTTTGGGTGCTTTGACTTTGGAGTAATTTTTTTCTCATAAAAAAAGCCAATCCTAAAGAATTGGCTTGAATTTAAATGTGAAATTAAGTTAGTTTTTTATTATTTTTTTTGTTGTCAATCCATTTGAAGAATAGATGTTCATAAAATAAAGTCCATTATTCAAATCTGATACATTAACTTCAATATTCGAAATATTTACAAAATTTTCTGTTTTTACAATTCTTCCATTAACATCTGTAATTGATATTTTATCGATAGTCGCATTTTCATTATTTGAAACACTAATAATACAATTTGCTGGATTTGGAAAAACTTTAAAACCATCTTTTAATTCATCAAAAGAATCAGAACCTAGTAAATTATCAACTGAAGTTGCGCTAATTTTAATATTATCAAATGCAAAAGTTGCTGATGCTGTATTTAAAATAGCTGGATAAAGCACTATTGGTGGTGTTCCACCATCGGTAACTTGTCCAAAATTATTAGTATCTACTTTTATTACAAGTTTGCTGGGAACCAAATTCGCTGCAAATGAAGAAGAGATTATTGTAGTCGCACCATTAATTCCTGCACCTTTCCATTTAGTTTGTCCTGTTAATTTGTTATAACTAAAACCTAATTTTACCCAAGAATCGTTGATAATAACTTCTTGTGGAGTTGTTGAAGCTAAACCTGCATTAATATAACTTCTGTAAGATTCTGGTGTAGAATTATTAAATGAAATTCCACCTAAAATATCTGTATAATTTGTTACAGTTATATTCGGAGCAATCCCAGATCTTATTGGATATATTCTATTGTAAAACATACCTGCTAAAACTCTTGGTATTGCTTCATCTGTGTACAACATTATTTTAAAACTATTTCTACTAGTTGTTGCTGGACCTAAATAAAAATCAAATTCAACCTCAATTATATCATTTCCAGCATTTCTTGTTGACCATAAAGATTGTAAGTTTGTTTTATTTAAAACCCTGCTTCCTTGAGAATTTGCTGAACCAGTTATTTGTATTGCATTTCCATAAATCCCAGCTTTATCAACAATTTGAAAATTTGAGTTTGCAGTTACTGGCGTTGTTGTCAATGAATAAGTCAAATAACCATCTTGCCCTGGAACTATTCCTGTAATATCTGTTCCAATATTGCCAATTGTTAAATTGGAATGATCATCTAAAGATAAAACTTGTGCATTTAAACCTAAATTAAAGGTTAACAATAAAAGTAATAATTTTCTCATGTTTTTTAATTTTTTTGCAAAAGTAGTATATTTTTATTTACCAAACTATTTCATTCAATTTTTTAGACTTTAAATACTCATTAGATTTACTAAAATGCTTGTTACCAAACCATTTTCCCTGGTTGGCACTCATTGGCGATGGATGTCCAGATTCAAGAACCAAATGTTTATTTCGATCTATTTTTGAACCTTTTTTTTGTGCAAAATTGCCCCAAAGCAAGAAAACTATATTTTCTTTTTTATCAGAAATGATTTGAATGACTTTATCAGTGAAAATTTTCCAATCTAAATGACTGTGACTATTTGGCAAATCTTTACGAACAGTCAAAGTATTATTTAAAAGCAAAACACCTTGATTTGCCCAATGTTCTAGTTTGCCAGAAGTTGGCAACATTATTTGTCCCAAATCGTCATTTATTTCTCGGAAAATATTTCGCAATGATGGTGGAATTTTTACATTATCATTAACAGAAAAACACAAACCATTGGCTTCGCATTCACCGTGATAAGGATCTTGACCAATAATAACAACTTTCAAATCATCAAATGAGCATTTGTTGAAAGCCGAAAAAATAAATTCCTTTGGCGGAAAACAAGTATAATGTTCATATTCGAATTGAACATCGTTAACTAAATCCTGAAAATAATCTTTTTTAATTTCAGAATTTAATAAATTTTTCCATGTATTTAGAAAGTCAGACTCAAACATAAGTTAATTTTCTACAAATATAATTATAATATTTATTTGTTAAATAGAAACATCGTAACTTTGAAAATTATACAAAAAATTTGCCACAAAGTCACGAAGACACAAAGTTATTATGCATAAAATTTATAAAAATTAATCTTCGAGACTTTGTGTCTTTGTGGCAAAATCTAACAAAATTAAATGATAAGTATTACCGAAAAAACATTACAAGATTTACAATTCCCGACCGTTCTTGAAACGATTTCTGCTGGTTGCAATACCGAAATTGGTGCTCAAAAAGCACTTGAAATTGTGCCTTTTCAAGATTCAATAACGCTTGAAAAAGCATTGTTGCAAACTTCAGAATACCGATCGTCTTTTGATAATAACAATGCTATTCCTAATCACGGATTCGAAACCATATTGCACGAAATCAAGTTTTTAGCAATCGAAGATAGTTTTTTGGAAGTTAGCAGTTTCAGAAAAATTCATGCTATTTCGACTACTTCTAATTTTTTGTTATTATATCTAAAAAAATTCGATGAATATTATCCAAACCTTAATATCAGAGGTTTACAAGTCGAATATACCAAAGATATTATCAATATGATTGACGATGTTTTGGACAAATATGGCGAAGTTAAAGACAATGCAAGTCCAGATTTATTGAATATTCGTCGTGATATGAGTGTGGTTCGTGGCAAAGTCAACCAAAGTTTCGGAATTGCAATGTCTCAATACAATTCTTTAGGATATTTAGATGATATAAAAGAAAGTTTTGTTAATAACCGCAGGGTTTTAGCCGTTTTAGCGATGTATCGTCGCAAGGTAAAAGGCTCTATTTTAGGAAATTCCAAAACTGGAAGCATTGCCTATATCGAGCCAGAAACAACTCTTCAATATTCCCGTGAATTAAGTAATTTAGAATATGAAGAAAAAGAGGAAATTCAAAGGATTTTAAAGCATCTGACTGATAATATTCGTCATTTTTTGCCATTAATCATTAAGTATCAAGATTTTTTAAGCGATATTGATGTCATCGCATCAAAAGCAAAATATGCTAGAAAAATAAACGGAATTCTGCCAAAAATAACTAATGAACGCAGAATGTATTTTCGTGATGCATTTCACCCAATTTTGTTATTGAATAATAATGAAAAAAAGGAAATTACACATCCACAAACTATCGAATTAGATCAAAATAATAGAATAATTGTAATTTCTGGACCGAATGCTGGAGGAAAAACAATTTCGCTAAAAACTGTGGGTTTATTGCAATTAATGTTGCAATCAGGCATGTTAATTCCGGTTCACGAACGCAGCGAAACATTTTTATTCGATAGAATTCTGACCGATATTGGCGACAATCAATCTATTGAAAATCATTTAAGTACGTATAGTTATCGATTAAAAAACATGAATTATTTCTTGAAGAAATGTAATTCTAAAACGATGTTTTTGATAGATGAATTTGGCACAGGATCTGATCCTGATTTGGGTGGTGCATTGGCAGAAATTTTCTTGGAAGAATTTTACCATCGGGAAGCATTTGGAATAATAACGACTCATTATTCAAACTTGAAAATCTTGGCTAACGAATTGCCGTTTGCTACAAATGCTAATATGTTATTTGACGAAAAAACTTACGAACCTATGTATAAACTGGCTTTGGGTCAAGCTGGAAGTTCGTTTACGTTTGAAGTTGCACAAAAAAATGGCATTCCGTTTGGATTGATAAATCGTGCTAAAAAGAAAATCGAAACAGGAAAAGTACGTTTTGACAACACGATTGCAAAAATGCAGAAAGAACGTTCGAGAATGGAAAAAACATCGCAAGATTTAAAAGAAGTCGAAGTTAAAGCCAGAGAAGAGAGCAAATTGATGGAAAAAACAAACATCAAAATCAAAGAAAAACTTGAAAGTTATCAAGAATTGTATGACAGTAATCAAAAACTGATTTATATTGGTCAAAAAGTTGATGTTATTTCTGAAAAATATTTCAATAATAAAAACAAAAAAGAATTAGTTGCAGAATTTTTGAAAATTGTAGAAATGGACAACTCGAAACGAAGAAAAGCATCTGTTAAAGAAACAATTGTCAAAAAAGAAAAAGAAATTGCTGTCAAAAAAGAAATTGAAGTACAGGTCGAAGAAATTCGGATTGAAAAAAAAGAAAAAAAGCTAAAACCAATTATTATTAAACCTAAACAAGTCTTAAAAATTGGTGACAGAGTAAGAATGTTTGATGGTAAAGCAATTGGTACAATTGACAAAATTGAAATTAATAAAGCAGTGGTTAATTACGGCGTTTTTACTTCAAAAGTTAGTTTGGAAGCATTAGAATTCGTTGATTAAATAAAACTTTAAACTTTTTTTAAATGGAATTTCAACAAAACAAAAAAATAATCTTGTTTGATGGTGTTTGCAATTTGTGCAATTTGTTTGTGCAATTTGTAATTAAACATGACAAAAAAGATAATTTTCGATTTGTATCATTAGAATCAAAATTGGGTCAAGAAATTTTGGAACATTTAGATTTAGAAAATAAAAATATTGATAGCGTTGTTTTTTTCGATCCAAAAGGTGCTTATTATATCAAATCGAATGCTGCTTTAGAAATTTTAAAAACTCTTGGTGGTTTTTTTAAAACAGCAATTTTATCGAAAATATTCCCAAGATTTATTCGAGATTATGTTTATGATTTTATAGCAAAAAATCGTTATGAATGGTTTGGCAGAAAAGAAAGTTGCATGGTTCCGACTTTAGAATTAAAAGCTAAATTTTTAGCTTAAAAAAGCCAATTTTTTTCTATTTTTATTCCGAAAAGGTTTTTTTGATTTGATGAATTCGATTTTATTTTCAGAAATTCTATTTAAAATTTCTTGATATTCAATTTCATTTTTGCAATATAAAACCAAATAATCTTTTTCGCCAAAATTAAAATTTATAGTTTCACTTGTTTTTGTTAATTCTAAATGCGAACCCAAATTGAGTTTTCCCAAAAAAACACCATCATAGTTATTATGATTTTCAAATCTTCCTAAAATTTACAAATCTAAAACATTGATATTAAACGTTTTAATTTTTATAGATTGTTGGTGTGTCTGGCAATTTTAGTTTCATTTATTTTTAATTAAGTTAATTTGAAAGCAATAAAATTTACTAATTTCTAAATTTTCTAAATTTTATAATTGTCAAATTTTCACATTATCTAATTTGTCAACTTCTCCAATGTATATGCAATCAACTCATCGACAGCTTTGTATGGATCTTCGCTAAAAGTTCCTGATGCACGATTGGCGATTATCGCATTCAATGAGAGTGCATTATGACCCAAAAGAGCTGAAAGTCCATAAATTGCAGCAGTTTCCATTTCTAGATTAGTGATTCTGTTTTCATCAAAAACAAAGTTATCCATTTTGTCATTCAGATTTTCATCTTGAATATTCAAACGCAAAACACGACCTTGTGGGCCATAAAATCCTCCAGCTGTTGCTGTTATACCTTTGTGCATTTTATCCGAAAATATTTTATTTTCTAAAGTTTCAGAGCAAGCAATTGCATAAGGTTTTCCTTTTTTAGAATCCCAATTGGTGTGCTTTACAAAAGCATCTTCCATTTCTGCATTCGAAACATCGTCAATCAAGTAGGAGCGCAGCATATTGTCTAAACCGATGGCATATTTGCTCAAAACAAAACTATCAACTGGAATATCAGCTTGCAATGAACCAGAAGTTCCGATTCTGATTATATTTAAAGTAGTTAAATTCTCTTTTGGCATTTTGGTTTTCAAGTCAATATTTACCAAAGCATCAAGTTCGTTAATGACAATATCAATGTTATCTGGACCAATTCCGGTTGACATAACTGTTATTCGTTTGCCTTTTAATGTTCCTGTTTGGGTTTTGAATTCTCTTTTTTGGGTAGAAAATTCAATAGAATCAAACGATTGTGTGATTTTTTCGACACGATTTTGATCGCCTACAAAAATTATATCGTGAGCAATGTTTTCAGGATGAAGGTTCAAATGGTAAACACTTCCGTCTGGATTTAGTATTAATTCTGATGATTTTATCATTTAATTTTTTTGTTTTTCTTGTTTAAAGTTTAAAGTTCTGAAATCTGAAATCTAAATTCTGCAATCTAAAATCCTATCCTCCAACTCTTTTAGTTTTAAATCCTTTTTCTTGTAATAGTTTCATTATTTTGTCACGATAATCGCCTTGAATAATTATTTCGTTGTCCTTGAAAGTACCACCAACAGCCAATTTATTTTTTAGTTCTTTGGCTAACAATTTAAAATCTTCTTCTTCGCCTTCATAACCAGAGATTATGGTTGTTGCTTTTCCTTTTCGTTTTTCGAATTTGCAAATCATAGGCTCTTTTTGAACGTATAATTTGTGTTCAATCTCAGGAATTGCTTCTTCTGGCGATGGTTCGTGGGCAGGGAAAAGGTTTTTTAATTGGTCTTGTAAATCCATAGTTTTTATTTTAAGAACTAATTTTTTGAACGCAGATAACGCTGATTAAACGGATTGTCGCAGATTTTTATTTTCTGTTGTTTAGATATACTTTTCGAATGAATTCTGGTTTCTTTCCAAAGTTTAAAAGCAATCCGACTTCGCAATCTGTAGCTTTTAAATAATTTAATAATTGAAATTCGTTTGCTTTAACTAAATATTCTTAGGCTTTAAGTTTTTTTTTTTGAACGCAGATAACACGGATTGTCGCAGATTTTTATTTTCTGTTGTTTTGAAAAACTTTTCTTATAAATTCTGGCTTTTTTCCGAAATTTAAAAGTAATCCAACTTCACAATCTGTTGCTTTTAAATAATTTATTAATTGAAATTCGTTTGCATCAACTAAATATTCTTGTGCTTTTAATTTTAAAATCACTAAATCATTTACAATAATATCGGCAATATAATCACCTACAATTAAATCCTTGTAATACACTTTAATCTTTTTTTGTGCATCAACTTTAAATCCAAATTCTTCTAATTCATAAAACAAAGCATTTTGATAAACTCTTTCAAGAAAACAAAACCTAATTCATTATAAACATCATAAAATATTTTAAGAATTTTACTAGTTAACTCTTTATGCAGCAATTCATTCATAAATTTAAAAAACAAAAAAAGCTGAAATACATTAAATATACAAACAATAACAAATTAAAAATCCGTTTTTATCTGTTTAATCAGCGTAATCAGCGTTCAAAAATTAAATTATTTCTTAATCAACCCCAAATCGACCAATCTTTCATACAAGAATTCTCCTGCAGTAATATCGTCGTATTTTTTAGGATTTTCTGCATCGATACAATTTTCTAAAACGTCTAGTCGCATATCGCTAACTGGGTGCATAAAAAACGGAATCGAATATCTAGAAGTTCCCCACAATTCTCTCGGTGGGTTAACTACTTGATGAATCGTTGATTTTAATTTATTATTAGTGTGTCTCGACAACATATCGCCAACATTAATTACTAATTCATCAGGTTCAGCCATTGCATCAATCCATTCGCCATTGTGATTTTGGACTTGCAAACCTTTGCCTTGCGCGCCCATCAAAAGCGTAATCAAATTAATATCGCCGTGAGCAGCAGCACGAATCGCATTATCAGGCTCAGAAGTAATTGGCGGATAATGAATTGGTCTCAAAATCGAGTTGCCTTCATATCCATATTTATCAAAATAATGCTCATCAAGTCCTAAATGCAATGATAATGCTTGAAGCACTGTAATTCCTGTTTTTTCTAACATTTGGTATGCTTCTTTTCCTACGACATTAAATCTTGGAAGTTCAGTAACTTCTACATTATCAGGATATTCTGCAGCATATTTTGAATCTTTAGAAACATATTGACCAAAATGCCAAAACTCTTTCAAATCGCCTTCTTTTCGACCTTTGGCGTGTTCTTTACCAAACGAAACATAACCACGTTGACCACCAATTCCTGAAATTTCATAGCCATATTTGGTATCAAGTGGCAACGAGAAAAAATTACGAATTTCGCCGTACAATTCTGTCACCAAATTATCATTCAAAAAATGCCCTTTTAAGGCTACAAAGCCAATATCTTCAAAGGCTGCACCGATTTCATTTACAAATTTTTGTTTACGTTCCGGGTTACCCGAAAGGAAATCACGCAAGTCAACACTAGGAATGTTTTGCATACTAAAATATTATTGTTAATAACTTTAAAGCAACGAATGCTATTGAAAACAAATGTAAAGAAAATTTATTTATCAAAAAAAACAAAGTTATCAACAAATTAATATTTGTTTGGAGCCCTGCCTGCGGCAGGCAGGCAATCGCGCTTTCATTCCTCTCGTCCCAAAAGACGAGATTCTCTTCCACCTGCCTGCGGGCAGGCAGGTCACGGCTAGGGCAATCGATTTCTGTACAACATTCATTTTCAATATTTAATTTTATAAGTTAGAAACTAGAGGAAAAAAATCTATGAAAATCTGTGCAATCTGTATCAAAAAAATCATACTTTTACACTTTCTAAAACAAAAAAAAATGAATTTCGACAGACAAAACCTTTCTAATCTAAAATTACTAGACCTGTATAAAAGATTACTTAAACCAAGACTAATCGAAGAAAAAATGCTCATACTTATCCGTCAAGGAAAAGTATCAAAATGGTTTTCTGGAATTGGTCAAGAAGCCATTTCTGTTGGAATAACTGCTGCTTTAGACAAAGACGAATACATCTTGCCAATGCATCGAAACCTTGGAGTTTTTACTGGTCGTGACATTCCACTTCACCGATTATTTTCGCAATGGCAAGGCAAAGCCAATGGTTTTACCAAAGGTCGTGATCGAAGTTTTCATTTTGGAACACAAGAATATAATATAGTAGGTATGATTTCGCATCTTGGTCCACAATTGGGGGTTGCCGACGGAATTGCATTAGCCAATAAATTAAAGAAAAACGGAAAAATAACCGCAGTTTTCACTGGTGAAGGTGCCACATCAGAAGGTGATTTTCACGAAGCTTTGAACATTGCAGCAGTTTGGGATTTGCCAGTTTTATTCGTAATCGAAAACAATGGTTATGGACTTTCAACACCTACAAACGAACAATACCGTTGCGAAAACCTTGTAGATAAAGGCAAAGGTTACGGAATGGAATCTCATATTATTGACGGAAATAATATTCTTGAGGTTTACAATTTAATATCACAATTGAAAGTTTCGATGATTGAAAATCCAAGACCTATATTGTTAGAATTCAAGACTTTCAGAATGCGTGGTCATGAAGAAGCAAGTGGCACAAAATATGTTCCGCAAGAGTTAATGGATTTGTGGGCAGAAAAAGATCCTGTAGAAAATTTCAAGAAATACTTAGAAAATATTGGCGTTTTATCTGAAGATTTAGATTTACAATTCAAAGCATTTATCAAATCCGAAATCGATGTTGACTGGGCAAAAGTTCAACAAGAACCAGAGATTGTTGCCAATTTATTAGAAGAATTGAACGACGTTTACAAACCGTATGAATTCGAAGCTGTAAATCCATCGTCAGAAACGGAAAATATAAGATTAATCGATGCGCTTTCTAACAGTTTAAGAGAATCGATGCAACGCCACCCAAATTTAGTAATTATGGGTCAAGACATTGCCGAATATGGCGGTGCATTTAAAATTACTGATGGTTTTGTAGATTTATTTGGAAAAGAAAGAGTCAGAAATACGCCAATCTGCGAAAGTGCGATAGTTTCTGCCGCGATGGGATTATCAATTAACGGATACAAAGCAATTGTAGAAATGCAATTTGCCGATTTTGTATCGACTGGTTTCAATCCGATCGTGAATTTATTGGCAAAATCGCATTATCGTTGGCTCGAAAATGCCGATGTTGTTGTCAGAATGCCTTGCGGTGGCGGCACACAAGCTGGACCATTTCATTCGCAAACCAATGAGGCTTGGTTTACAAAAACACCAGGTCTAAAAGTCGTTTATCCAGCATTTCCTGCTGATGCCAAAGGATTGCTGAACACAGCAATCAATGATCCAAATCCGGTCATGTTTTTCGAGCATAAACAATTGTATCGATCTGTTTATCAAGATGTTCCTAAAGATTATTATACGATTCCGTTTGGAAAAGCATCGTTAATTAAAGAAGGAAATCAAGTAACCATAATTTCGTTTGGAGCTGGTGTTCATTGGGCTTTAGAAATATTATCTAAAAATCCAGAAATCTCAGCCGATTTAATAGATTTACGAACTTTGCAACCATTAGATTCTGAAACAATTTTCGAATCGATTAAAAAAACAGGTCGATGTATAATTCTTCAAGAAGATTCGATGTTTGGTGGAATTGCTAGCGATATTTCGGCATTGATTATGGAAAATTGTTTCAAATATCTAGATGCTCCAGTAAAACGAGTGGCAAGTTTAGAAACACCAATTCCGTTTGTGAAAGCTTTGGAATATCAATATTTGCCAAAAGTTCGATTTGAAGTTGATTTATTAGAATTGTTGAAATATTAAAAAGTTTAAAAGTTTAAGGTTTCATAGTTTTGGAAAAAACAATCTGAAATCTGCAATCTGAAATCTGCAATATTAAAGTATGACGCCGTTAAAAGAAAAATTATTGATTAAAGATGCTACAATCAATAAAGTTCAATATGACAAAGAATGGTTTTTTTATCTAGAAGACATGAAATTTCATTTAAAAGAAGATTTGTCAGAAGTAGAATTTGTTTATTTACCAATGATAGTTGATGGCGAAGAAGAATTTGTAAAATGTGCAAGTTTTGATGATATTATTCGTGGTAGAAAAGAAATTTAAAAAAACAATTAACAAAAGGCAAAAAGCAAAATGTAAAATGCTAATAATTGTAAAATCTGCGAATCTGATAAATCTGCGATTTACAATTAAAAATAAATTAAATATAAATTAAAAATAGAAGTAAGAGATTGCTTCGTTTCTCTAAATGACACTATGAAAACAATAATCAAATCTTCATTATTAATACTTACATCTTTACAAATGCAAACGATTGTTGCGCAAGATAAATCAATAAAAATGACCAATCCGTTATTACAAAAAAGCACTTTACAATATCAAGCACCGCATTTTGATAAAATAAAAGATTCGGATTTTGTTCCTGCATTTGAATATGGATTAAAGGTTCACGATGCCGAAATTGATAAAATTGCAAATATCAAAGCGAAAGCAACTTTTCAAAATACAGTTTTGGCACTCGAAATTTCGGGCGTTGATTTAAATCGTGCCACTGGAATTTTCGGAAACCTAACTGGTGCAAACACGAACCCAACTTTGCAAAAAATAGAAGAAGATTACGCTTCAATATTTTCTGCACACAATGATAAAATTTATCTGAACAGTAAAATTTATAACCGAATTAAATCGTTAGATGTAAAGTTTCACTACATTGTTGATGACATTTCATCCCCTTCGGGGTTTTCTTTGAAGGCGTAGCCGAAAAAGAAAACCCCGAAGGGGAAAGATAAAAAAGTTGATTATTTTTGTTTTACGACAAAAAAAAATAATT
>JANNWM010000044.1:0-1522 GCA_031408435.1 Bacteroidota bacterium | reverse complement strand
AAAAACTTTTGATGGATTTAAAACACGAATTTTAGCAAAAATAACATCTTTAACATTGATACAATACATGAACAAATTTATATTTGATAGACCAATAAATAACATTAAAATACAAATCACTTAATTACACCCAACGGGTTATATGAAGTTTTATTTGTCTAATAAAAATTGCAAGAATTCAATTTTTACTGCACAAAGACTAATTAAATTTATAAAAAGTTTTACAAACTATAATCATCCTTGATAAACTATAATAAACAGTAATTTCGCTTTCAATGATGTTCGGCTGCTAATTAAGTAGATAAAATCAATATTTTGAACAAAATAAATTTTAGAATAAATCTAATAAAACAACTTCTAATTCATAATCCAAACCCGCATAATTTCTTGCTGAACTAAAATAATAATCTTCTGGAAAAGAAACTATTTTATCTTTAACGGGATTATTATGTATATAATCTATTTTTTGTTTAATAAACCAATTTGTTTCAACAATTTCTGCGTGATATCCTCCCTGCCAGACTTTATTTTTTTGGTCTTTTTTAAGATGTTCGCAAGATTTTTGAAAATATTCAAGCATCCATTCTCTTCTGCTTTCTGGTTCTTCTATTATTGTTTTAACTATTTGTTTCGAAGTATGTTTTTTAAAATCTCTCATTACATCCGAAAGAATAAAGCCATCTGTAGCTTTACATAATAAATGCAAATGACTTGACATTAAACAATATGCATAAATTTCTAAACCTTTCTTTTCTTGGCAATATTTTAATGCGTTTGTCATGTTGTGTTTTTGGTTTAATCTAGTAAAAACGTCTATCCAACCTACAGTTGTAACAGTTATAAAGTATGCATCTTCGGTAGTTGTAGCTTTGTATTTTGTTGACATAAAATTTTTATTTCAAATTTAAACAAAAAAATACAACACTTTTATTTGTTGTAGTTTTTTTTGTGCTTGTGTTAGTGGGCACGGATTGCAAATCCGCGCTATCTTTGAGTTATTTTAAAACATTTGAGATTGAAACATATCCGCGCCATCGGGTCTGCAAGTTATTGACCCACATAGTTTGTAAACTTTTAACCAAAAAAAACGAGCATTTACGCTCATTTTTTTTGTTTGTGTTCGCCTCTGTTGGTGGGCGCAAAGTCGGAGACATTTGAGCAGCGCAATCGCTTTTAGTTTAAAGCTTTACCGTTTTGGAAGACTTTGCGCAGCTGGGGTCATATCCGAGCGATCAGGTTTCAAATTTTACTGCACAAAGACGAATTAAATTTGTAAAAAGTATTAAAAACTTTAATTATCATCATAAAACAAAAAATAGATGCTAATTAAGGTTTAAATAACGTTTGAATTAATTTAATAAAACTCCTAAACTTTCTATATTAACCCGTTGGGTGTAATTAAGTGATTTGTATTTTAATGTTATTTATTGGTCTATCAAATATAAATTTGTTCATGTATTGTATCAATGTTAAAGATGTTATTTTTGCTAAAATTCGTGTTTTAAATCCATCAAAAGTTTTT
>JANNWM010000043.1:0-7827 GCA_031408435.1 Bacteroidota bacterium | reverse complement strand
AGCCAATTGGGGCAATGATTATAATAATAACAATTATGATCCTTGGGTTGATCCTTATGCAAATCTTGACTCAAATGGAGATGGTATTTTAGATACTGATGACTTGGATAATAATGGGATAAATGATTCCGAACAATCCATTCCCAATTTACCTGCAACAGTACCAATGCAATTAAACACGCTAGGTTCATGTGTTAGTTACGCTATCTCATTTATTTCTAATTATTTAGGAAATCAAACAAATCCGCTAAACGTAGCATATAATATTGATAAAACTCTTGGGTTAGCATTTAATACAGCTTTATTTCAATCAACAGCTTTTAGTAGCGGTTTAGATCCAGCACAAGCAACACAAGCAATTCAATCTTTTTTCAACACGACACCAGTAACAAATATACAACAAGTTACAGCAGCTTTACAAGCTGGTCATCCAGTCATTGCTAATTATATTACAGGTCAAGCTACTCCTGAAAATGGCAATACAATAACTGCTCATGAAATCGTAATAGTAAATTATAATCAATGGAATTTTCAGATAGCAAACAGTTTAACTGGGACTTATCAGTGGATTTCTCAAGATTTAATAACTTTTCAAAATGGTGCATTTGAAATTAATAGTCTCAGACCTTGAAAATTATTTTGATTTACTCGATTATTTTTTTTCATTTTTCATTTTTTTGTTTTTCACAATCGGAAGACCAAAAACAAATGATTTATGAAAAAATAAATATGGATTCAAGCGGAAAAGGTAATATAATGAAGAACATTGAACCAATAAAAAACAAAGAGTCTCTTTTTAAAAACTCAATAGTTTTACCAGTTTATAAAATAAATTATGACTTGAATAACAAACCAAAACTTGTTCAAAATAAAAAATATTTTTTGATTTTTTACATCGGTAGATTGTATGTTTTTGTTGATGGTTATGATTCTCGATTGTTTGAAAATAGCCCAATAATTAATACAATAGCAAAATTTAATAACGAAAAAAAGGATTTTAAAATAGTATATTTCACAGAAAACTTTTCATTTGATAGAAAATATTTAAATCCTTTAATAACAAACCAAAAATTAGATTTTATAATTGATAAAAACAATAAATATGAGACAGTAGATTACATTAATTCTAAATATGGATCATTAAATAAATTGAAAGAATTAGCTTACATTGACAATTTGCGAGAAAAATTAAAAGTTAAGGATTTTGAAGAATATACTAAAACCAATTATCAAGTTTATGATTGTAAAAAAGATACAATTTTTATTTTAAAAAAATTGGCTAGTCAAATTAAAGCTGCGGTAATAGATTTTACACCAGGTCAGGAATTAATATTAATCGAAAAGATTCAAAACAAACTTAATCCTTTGATTTATAAACAGAAATTAATGCAAGAACAATTAAAACAATTTAATGTTAGTGATACTTTAATATCTAGCGTCAAGTTGCAAGATAAACTAGAAAAAAATAATGAAAAACAGATAAAACCAAACATAGAAGGTATTAATGAGTTTAAGGTTTACGACATTAGCATAACAAATGAGTTATTGGAAGTACTTACAAGTGACCAATTCATAAAATATAAAAATTATATAGATTTATTTAATCCTGTTGTTGAAACTTTAAATCAATTTAATAATAATAAATATAGATATGGATATGGCAAGGATATATTAGAACGAGAAGGTATAATCAAATTGTATGATTCTAAATCATATGGGAATTATATAAAAAATATAGTTAAAGAAAATGACTGTAATTTAGATTAATTAAAAATTAATTAATGAACCCAAACCTAATCAACAATTTTCTAAACCAACATTTCCCAAACATAGAAGGTGTACTTCTATTTGGAAGTTACATAACCAATCCAGAAAAAGCCAACGATGTCGATTTAATTTTGGTAAGTGATAATTTTGTGTCTTCAAGCAGAGAATCTTATGTTTTCGAGAATGTAAAGTTCAACCCAATTAAATTTAACCCAGCCCAAATATTTGACATATTATCAAGAAATTATAAACAAGGCGATTTTTACAGAATTGTTTTTCAAGAAGGAATTGCATTTTTAGATAAAAACAAAGACATCGATTTTATTAAACATTACATTTCAAATTCGTACCCAAAAACCAATCAAAACGATTTAGCACTTGGTTTGAATGATGTTTTGCTATTGTTGACAGAAAACGCCATTTTTCTAAAAAAACAATTGCCATCGATAGAGTTTTATATGGTTGCGGCAGACACCATTTCGGGATTGTTAGATTATTTTTTGATTACGAAAAATATTTTTCCAAACAAATCGCCCAAATTGAAAAGCAGGTTTGTAAACACAAATATGCCAATCGAAAATGAGAGAATTCAAAATCTTGTAAATTATTCTCAAGATAATAATCAAGAAAAATTTCATTCAGAATTGCTTGTTTTGGTTAATGATTATAATATTCCAATTGATGGTAAACATTCAAACGATTTGATTCTTGATGATTATTCTCAACCACAATTGGTTTTGTACATCGAAAATCTATTTAGTTTTCAAGAAATAAAAGAAATAATTTCTAAAATAAAATCAGAAAATAATCAAGTTGAATTTCATATTTATCAAGTCGATGAGGAAAATCAAGAAAAAGTGGGTTGCTATGTTGTTTTTGAAAATAATGATTTAATTTTTGAGAAAAATAAACAACATTGGATTGATTTCATCAGAATAAATTTTTCGAAATTGCAATATACTTTTCCTTACAACAATTTGTTTTGTTATCCTGAAATAAAATTTATGGGAAAAACTAACGAAAAAAATGTCAATGATTTATTAATTCAATCTGCGAATTTCATTCAAAATAATTCCTTTTCTAAAGAAATATTCTTGACAATTTACTTAAAAAATTATGTTGCTAAAACAAATCTAAAAATCGAAGATGTTTATCATTTTTATCTTGGAAAACTAAATACAAAAAGTCGCTCTTCTAATTATTTCAATAATAAAATCAAAGAAACAGAAGCCAATTTTTTTGATGCAAATAAAAGCAACGAACAAAAATTGATTTCGATTTTTGAGTCTATCCAAAAGCAAACTTTCGAAATAGATTTTAAAGTAATTCAAAACACACCAATTTGGATTCATTTTCAGGTTATTGACCGTTTAATTAGCACATTTTTAAAAAACGATGTGGAAAAATTGTTTTACATCAATTGTTACAAAAAATCATTAAATGCATAAATTCCCTAATTACATTCAACTAGACAGCAAAGATTGCGGTCCAACGTGTATTCAAATAATTGCAAAATATTACGGAAAGTTTCTATCGCTTCAAGACATAAACGAATATTCGGCAGTTTCTAAAGAAGGACTTTCTCTGCACGAATTAGGGTTAACTGCCGAAAGATTAGGGTTAAAATCTTTGGCAATAAAAGCCAAATTGTCCCATTTGTTAGAAGATATTCCTTTGCCTTGCGTGGCGCATTGGAAAAATAAACATTACATTGTAATTTATAAAGTTACTAAAAATGATATTTATGTTTCTGACCCGCAACTTGGTTATGTGAAATACAGTTATCAAGAATTTTTGAAAGACTGGATTAAACCAAGTGAAGAAAATCCCGACAAAGGAGTTTTATTGTTACTCGAACCAACTGATAAATTTAATGATATAAAACCATCGGCGAATCCGTCAAAAATTTATGCTTTCAATTATTTTGTCAGTCATTTAAAACCATACAAAACCCAAGCGATTCAATTACTTTTAACAATGTTTGTCTTGACATTGATGCAAGCGGTTTTGCCGTTTATAACACAATCAATTGTCGATACTGGAATTACAGCCAAAGATTTCAGTTTTATTTTTTTGTTACTAATTGCAAATATTGTTCTAGTAGTTAGTGCGAGTTTGGGCAATTGGATTCGGCAATCGATCAACATTCACATATCGTCAAGAATAAAAATCTCTATACTTTCTAACTACATTATCAAACTTTTGAAATTGCCATTATCCTATTTTGAAAACAAATTAGTTGGTGATATTTTTCAACGAGCGTTAGACTATGACCGAATGGAAAGTTTTATTATGAATTCTGCTTTCAATATTATTCTTGCCTTTTTTAACTTGTTTGTTTTTGGAATTATACTTTTTATTTACCAACCCATTTTACTTGCCGTTTTTCTTTTAGGAGCAGTTTTATATATTTCGTGGACTTTATTTTTCTGGAATGTTCGCAAAAAAATGGATATGGAATATTTTACTTTAAAATCAAAAAACAATAGCCACTGGATAGAACTTTTGACACATATTCAGGAAATTAAAAACAACAATTATGAACAAGGCAAAAGATGGTCTTGGGAAAAAATACAGGTAAAACTATACAATATCAATCTTCGAATTCTAAAAATCAATCAAATAGATTCTGTTGGAAGTAATTTGATTAATACGCTTACAGATGTCGCGCTGACTTTTCTAACAGTTTATTTTGTAATCGAAGGAGAAATGACACTGGGAATGATGATCGCCGTGCAATATATTCTTGGACAATTAAAAGGACCACTTTCGGAAATTATTCGTTTTATATCGTCTTACCAATCGGCATATATCAGTTTTTTAAGAATCAATGAATCAACAAATACTCCTGATGAACAAATTGAAGAACAAATTGCGCATCGAAAATTACCAAAAAACAAATCATTAGAATTAAAAAATGTATATTTTAAATACAATAACTCAGCGAATTACATTTTAAACAACATCAATCTTCAAATTCCAGAAGGAAAAATAACAGCAATTGTTGGAGCAAGCGGAAGCGGAAAAAGCACATTATTAAAAGTTTTATCTCGACTTTATTTGCCAAGTTCGGGTGAGTTTTTGATTGGAAAAATTAATATGTTATCCATAGATTTGAGTGCTTGGAGAGATAAAATTGGTGTTGTTAATCAAAACTCGGATGTTTTTAAAGAAACTTTGAAAGACAATATTATTTTAGGAAAAGAATTTGATAGTGACCAGTTTTATGAAACTACAAAAAATGTAAATTTATCAGAAGAAATAGAGATTTTGCCATCAGGATTCAATACTTTAATGGGAGAAAACGGTCGTGGTTTGAGCGAAGGTCAAAAACAAAGGATAATGATTGCTAGAGCATTATATAAAAATCCTGATTATTTGTTTTTGGATGAAGCGACCAATTCTTTAGATTCTATCAACGAACATATTTTAGTAACTAATTTGAATGAAGTTTTCAAAGACAAAACTGTTATTTTGGTTGCTCATCGATTAGCAACTATTAAAAATGCTGACAATATTATAGTTTTGGACAAAGGAAATATAGTTGAAATGGGTTCTGAAAAAATGTTGTTATCAAAAAATGGATATTATACCAGATTATTTAAAAACCAAATGATTTTAGAAAAAGATGAACAGCAAAATTAAATATTCTGAGGAATTTGAAGATACAGTAAACCGATTTCCAAAATTCAATACCATTTTACTTTATTCGTTATTAGCAATTATAACAATATCTTTCATTCTGCTAGCAGTCATAAAATCTCCCGAAATAATAATGGGAGAAGTTCAAGTAACTGCTGTAAAACCTCCAATTGTTTTAGTAGCTCAAAATTCTGGTAAAATTATTTTGAAAGATTTTGAATCTCACAAGTTTTTGCAAAAAGATACCTTTCTTGCTGTTATAGAAAATCCAGCAAATGAAGATGATGTAAAAGAATTGAAAACCGTTTTACTTAAATATCAAAATAATATTGAAGATTTAAAAACCGAAGATTTAACTTTTGCCTTTGATAGTAAATTAGGCGAAATTCAAGAATATTATCTTAATTTATTGAATATTCTTCATTCGAGTAATGACGCTAAAGAACATTCAGAAAATGATACTAAAAAAATACTTTTGCAAAATCAAATTGTCAAAACATCTAAAATGTTGAACCAAATTAAAAGCATTAAAAGCATAAAAAATGCTGATATTAAATTATTAAAAAATAAGTTAGTAGAAGATTCTACACTTTTCTCAAAGGGTTTAATCGTTAAAGCAGAATATGACCAAACTTATAGAAATTATTATCGTGAAAAAGAGAATCTAAAAGGATATGAAACAAAGGACATTGAAAATAAATTTAGTATTGTTGAAAATAAAGGAAACATAAATCTTTTAAATTTAGAGAAAAACGAAAATATTGCGCATTCAGAAATTAAATTAACTGCCACGTTTCAACAACTTTGTCAAGCAATAAATCATTGGGAATATAAATATGTTTTTAAAGTTCCTCAAGATGGCGTAGTCGATATGATGCAGTTTATTACATCTTATCAATTTATAAAACAAGGTGATCCTGTTTTTAGTGTTTTACCAAAAGACAATCAAGTTGTTGCTCAAGTTGTAATTCCACCAATTGGTGCTGGTAAAATTAAAATTGGACAAGAAGTTATCATAAAATTAGCGTCTTATCCCTATCAAGAATTTGGTAAATTAATTGGAATAGTAAAGTCAACATCTTTGATTCCTAGTCAAAATTATAATCTGATTACTGTTACTTTACCAAAAGGATTTAAAAGTGATACAAATCAGAGTTTATCATTTTCTAAAAATATGGTTGGAAGTGCTGAAATTATCACTGAAAAAAAAAGTTTATTGTCTAAACTTTTTAATAAAATAATTGCTGCTTTCGATAAAAAACCTCTGGTGAAAAAAGATGAAAAATTAAATAATCAAAGCGCAAATTCAAAATAACTATTTCCCTTCAATCTGCGTTTGCAAAGCAAAAAATGTTCTTTTTGCAGCCATTTCTTCGGCTTTTTTCTTAGAAGTAGCTCGAGATTTGCCAAAGACTTTTCCGTCGATGCTTAGTTTTACTCCAAAATATTTTTCGCCTCCAATGCCGTTATCATCATAAACATCAAAAAAGAATTGTTTCTTCTCTTTTTGGCACCATTCTATAATGATGCTTTTGTAACTAATTACTTTTCCTTCAAGACGTTGAATGTCAGAATATCCTGAAACAACTCGCTTTTCGATAAATTTTTCGCAATAAGAATATCCCAAATCAAGATAAATTGCTCCGATTAAAGCTTCGAACAGGTTGCCGTGAATATTTTCGCCAAAATGTTTGGCTTGTACTTTACTTTCAACATATTGAATAAGGTTCAGTTCTTTGCCTAGTGTATTAAGGTTTTCACGACTCACTATTTTAGAACGCATTTTGGTCAAATAACCTTCGTCGCCAGTTGGTGCTTTTTCAAATAAATGTGCAGCAACAACAGCACTCAACATTGCATCACCCAAAAATTCTAATCGTTCGTAGTTTATTGGGTTTCCGGCTTCGCTAACTTTATTAGTCGAACGGTGCGTGAATCCTTTTTTGTAATATTCAAGATTTTTAGGTTCAAAACCAAGAATATTTTTAATAATATCAAAAAAAATCCCGTCATCAATCGAACGGGAATTCTTTTTAAATATTTTTTTGAATAAATTCATATTATTAATTGGTTCTTTTGAAAAAAATAATTTTCTTTTTTAAAACATATTAGTCATATAAGTTTTAAAAATTTAATTTTTGATTACACTTTGAATAATTTTAGTTAAACTAACTTATATATTTTATATGTTTGATAAATTAATTATGCTAAAGATACTTTTATGTTTAATAAATTAATCAACTAATTTTTTGAATAACATACAAGCATTATGTCCGCCAAATCCAAATGTATTGCTCATTGCAACATTAACTTCTCGTTTTTGTGCCACATTCAACGTTAAATTTAACTCTGAATTGATGTTCTCGTCAATAGTTGTGTGGTTTATGGTTGGCGGAACCATTCCGTTTTTCATTGCCA
>JANNWM010000042.1:0-1586 GCA_031408435.1 Bacteroidota bacterium | reverse complement strand
GCATAATTATTTTTTTTTGTCGTAAAACAAAAATAATCAACTTTTTTATCTTTCCCCTTCGGGGTTTTCTTTTTCGGCTACGCCTTCAAAGAAAACCCCGAAGGGGATGAAATGTCATCAACAATGTAGTGAAACTTTACAGTTATTCATACAATAAACTTAAAATAGATAAATTATCCTCTCCTTATTCAAGAAAATCTATTCATACTGAAATAATAAAAATTAAAGGTAAAAAGGCTAAACTTGAATTAGAAGATTATTTAAGAAATGATTTAATTAAATCTTGTGTGAATAAAGATAAAAAAACATTCAATATTGAAAATTATAAGTTTTTAACTGGGATTGAGGAAACAAACGAATTTGTTTCTACTGGAAATTTAGATATAAAGGTTTTACTTCCGACTTCTTCTTTTGTTAATGAAGAACCGTACCTGATTTTTGAATGTAAACGGATTAATAAATTAAAGGCTAAAAAGGATTATTATATTACTGGAGGAATCGAGAGATTTACAAATAGATAATATTATCCAACTCATAACGCAAAGATTGGAATTATGCTTGCTTTTGCTGAAATGGAAATCGTAACTCAAAAAGAAGACTTTAATCTCATTGTTGATTCTTTAAATAATCAAATAAAACGAAATCTTACAATATCAAAGAACTTACAAATTGTGATTTAAACTTTAATAACATTACTTCTGGAGCAAATCTATTTGATTCTATTTTCAAAAGAGTAGATGATTCAAGCATTAAACTTATTCATTTATTTCTTGATTATTATGACATAATTATAGATTGAAAATTAAATTTTAACATTTTACCCTATCTTTTTTATGAAATACGCCAAGTATAATGGTCAGAAAACACAAGCCTATACAGTCAAATCTGGAGATATAGGAACTGACTTATGGTATGAAGACTATGAAGTAGTCGCTTGTGTTGGAAAATATAGACAGTACTGGAAATATACAAATGACAAACCTATTTTACCAAATGGATATGAGCCAGAATCTGAATGGCATGCTGCTTGGAAAAAAGCAATAAAAGATGATTTTTGTGAGGTTGTTTGTGGAGAAAATCGGGAACATCGAGCTGATATAAAAACAGATAAATTTGTTATTGAAATACAAAAAAGCCCTATCGATGGATGGGCAGTTGTCGAAAGAAATAAATTTTACAAAAATTTAACTGATTCTAGGGTCATTTGGATAGTAAATATAGAAAAGCCTTGGTCTGAAAAAAGAATAACAACAGAACTTGTAAGGAATGAAAAAGATGGGAGATTTATAATAAATTGGAAATATATGTGGAAGTGGGTTCAAGATATTTCAAGAACAACAGATACATTTCTCTTTTTAGACTTTAACCACAGCAAAGACAAACTAATTCTAATGTGGACTCACAACAGTCAGTTTTTTGGAAAATGGGTTTTAAAAGAAACCTTTTTTAACCCGTTGGGTGTAATTAAGTGATTTGTATTTTAATGTTATTTATTGGTCTATCAAATATAAATTTGTTCATGTATTGTATCAATGTTAAAGATGTTATTTTTGCTAAAATTCGTGTTTTAAATCCATCAAAAGTTT
>JANNWM010000041.1:0-22445 GCA_031408435.1 Bacteroidota bacterium | reverse complement strand
AAACTTTTGATGGATTTAAAACACGAATTTTAGCAAAAATAACATCTTTAACATTGATACAATACATGAACAAATTTATATTTGATAGACCAATAAATAACATTAAAATACAAATCACTTAATTACACCCAACGGGTTAAACAAGTTTTAAACAAATGATAAATTTTTATAATACACACATAGATTCTCTTTCAATTCATAGAGTTGGCAACAAAAGTCGCAACGAAGCATTATTTCTATCTGAAAATACTTTTTCTTTGAATGATGAAATTGTGCCGTTGATGAAAGAGTTTTTCTTGAAACCATTTCGCGAAAAAGAAGAAAATTATTTTCAATTTGCTCACGAAGTCGATTTGGATTATAATGAAATGTATAAATTTGCTTCTGAAATATTCGAAAATCCGACAAAGGTTCACGAAATTTCAAAAAAAATAACAACTCATTTGTTCGAACAATCTAATCATCCACATATAAAAAACGGAGAAGTTTATGTTGCTCATTTGACAAATTTGAATATTGATAATGTCAATGTTGATGCTATTGGAATTTTTAAAAGCGAAATACAATCGGATTTTTTGCAATTCGAAGAAAAAACTTCGCACCTAGAAATGATTTTGCAACAAGGTGTTAGTTTGAACAAATTAGACAAAGGTTGCATTATTTTTAATTACAAAAAAGAAGAAGGTTACAAAATCTTGACTGTCGATTCTAACCGATATGATGCTAGATATTGGTTGGAACATTTCCTTTCTGTTGATGCTTTTGAAGACGAAAATTTCATTACCAAAAAATATTTAAAATTTTGTCAAGGATTTGCCAAAGATGTAGTTTTTCCTGCCGAAGACAAGAAAGAAGAAGTAATGTTTATGAACCGTTCTGTAAATTATTTTGCGAAAAACGATGAGTTCGAAGAAACCAATTTCATGAACGAAGTTATTGATAATCCCGATTTAATTTCGGAATTCAAAAACTATAAAGTCGACAAAGGCGAAAAATATTCTATCGAAGATGTAACGAGTTTTCCTATTGCAAATGCAGCAGTTTCTGATGCCAGAAAATCTATTAAAAACGTAATTAATTTGGATACTCATATTCAAATAAAAATGGATTTTATTAATCCAGAAAGCGCCGAAAAATATGTAGAAAAAGGTTGGGACGAAGAAAAACAAATGTATTATTATTTAGTTTACTTTAATAAAGAAGAGAAAAGTTAGCAATCATTATTAATTTTCGATGTCAAGTAAAATTTAAAAAAATGAAAAAAATAATTTTAATTTTTGTTAGTTTACTGTGCTTTGGTTGCGAAAATAATAGCGAATCTATTATTGTAAAAAGTTTGATAATTGATCAATATAATTTTCGAAATATGGATTATTCAACATCTGTTCTTGGCGATGGAATTGTGAAATTAAACTATCAAGATTCTAAAATTGTCAAGCGAATTGGTGCACTTAGTATTCTGGATCCAGCTTCGGGTTTTAACTTCGTTTTTAATCAAAATTTATTCGAAGAAATTATTTATTCCCAGAATTTAATAACAATTACTCGCAAAATAAACTCGACTTCTCAAACCGTAAATCCAGATTTAGAGACAATAACTTTAAATAATGATAACAAAATGATTTCTAAAGTTCGAGAACGTTTTGGTTTGCCTACTGAAACTGAAATTTTTTTGTACGATGCTTCTAATTTATTAAAAGAATCGAATTCGGGAGATAAAACCACAATTAATGGCGGAAAAAATGCTAAATATTATTACAATTCTAATAAAAATCTAGATAGTATTGTTACAATTAATTACAGTTTGAATGTTTTAAAAACCAAAAGAATTCAAACTTTTACTAACTATGATTACGACACAAATTACACTAAAAATTTATTTTTATTCGATGAGACTTTTTATCGATCATTATCAAAAAACAATTACAAAAAGTACACTTCAAAAACTTTTGATGAAATGAATAATTTGATAGAAAACGATTTTAGGACTTATGATTTTCAATACGATAACAACGGTAAATTAATTTACTAGAAAAAACAATCATCACAAATAATTATATTTAGGATTCTTTGCAACATTTTAGTTTTTTTTGCATCATGTAAGTAAAAGCAAAAAATTATGTAAAAGTGAATTACATTTTGCAAGTTCTACTAATTTTAATCTCTTATAATAAAGACAAAGTTGTTTCTAAATAGAAAAAAAATCGACTACCGAAAACAAAGTTCTAATTCTAAAAGTCGATTTTACGACCTACACTTTCGGAAGCGGAAAATAATTGGCATTTGAAAATCAAAATGCCACTTTTACAGCAATTACAGTTGTTCAATCAAACCAATCTGATGGTTTAAATATTAAGGTTTTTTATAAGGAAATAAACGTAAAATTATTTGAAGTAAACCAAGGTTTTTCGGAAAATATTACTTTTTCAACCGATTTTTTGTCCTCAAGTTCGTTTAATATTTTAAATACATTTGTACCAATTCC
The DNA here is from genome assembly GCA_031408435.1 of Bacteroidota bacterium. Classification (GTDB taxonomy): domain Bacteria; phylum Bacteroidota; class Bacteroidia; order Flavobacteriales; family Flavobacteriaceae; genus Flavobacterium. Next base: position 19,960 of record JANNWM010000041.1, on the reverse strand, counting down.
TTTTCCGAGTTCAGGTTGAGAAAATATCTACAATCTTAATAATCAAGTTTTTGATTATAATTTAGTATGGCAATCAATTGCTTATTTAGAAAAAGTAAATTTATATAGATTATCAAATCCAAATGCAACAATAAAATTATTTTTAATTGACAAATACAGTTCGCTATATGCAAATACTAAAAAATGGATTTTAATTTTAAAAAATTAACGATTTTATAGCATACTTTCAAGCTATAAATTATTAGAAAAAAGAGATTTATAGTATATTTGCAAACTATGAAAGTTTTTAAAATACTACTAGTTATATTTGTTGCAAATAGCTTTTCGACAAATTTATATTCTCAATTCATTGCTGTCGACGACAACAGATCGGCTGTTAATTTGGTTGAAAATGTACTTATTAATTCGCCTTGTGCCAATGTAACAAATGTTTCTGTTTCGGGCGGACAACTTGGCAACAACAGTAATAGTTTTGGATATTTTAATAGAAATTCTAGTGTATTTCCGTTCAATTTTGGTGTAATTCTGAGTACCGGAAAAGCAACTTCGGCAATTGGTCCAAACGACAGTATTCTTAGCGATGGCGAAAATAATTGGGCAGGCGATTCGAATTTAGAATCTGCCTTGGGAATTTCTGGTTCGACAAATGCAACAGTTTTAGAATTTGATTTTGAGCCTTTAACAAGCAAAATTAGTTTCGAATATATCTTTGCGTCAGAGCAATATTTGTCCAATCCAAACTCTAATCAATGTGGTTATACTGATGGTTTTGCGTTCTTATTGCAAGAAGTTGGCACAACAACCTATAAAAATATTGCACTTGTTCCAGGAACAACAACAGCGGTTTCGGTCAATACTGTTCGGGGTTCGGGCACAATTTGTCCAGCTATAAACGAACAATATTTTAGTGGTTTTAATGGTGTCAATCATCCAACAAACTTCAACGGACAAACAATTCCATTAAAAGCCGAGGCTACAGTTATTCCTTCAAAAAAATATCATATAAAACTTGTTATCGCCGATCAAGGAAATTTTAGGTACGATTCTGCGATTTTTTTGGCTGGTGGCAGTTTTAAAGTCGGAATTGATTTAGGAATTAACCGAATCTCTTTCGATAAAAACCCTCTTTGTGTGGGCGAAAACAAAACTTTAGACGCCACTCTAGTTGGTGCAACTGGTTACAAATGGTTTAAAAACAACGTCCAAATTATTGGCGAAAATAATGCAACTTACTTAATAACAGACAATTCTAATCTCTCCGAAGTTGTTTACAGCGTCGAGGTTACATTGGGCACAACAACTTGTGTGGCTATTGGCGATATTAAAGTTCAATTTACTCAAAAACCAATTTTAAAAAATGCGAGTTTAACACAATGCGATGATGATGCTGACGGTAAATCGATTTTTGATTTGACAAAATTAAATGATTTTATAAAAAGCGATACAAATAATACTCCATTATTAGCAACCCAAAATTTAATTGAATATTTTGAAGATCCTAATGCAACTATTCCAATTACAAATTCAACAACTTATCAAAATAACATAGCCAATTCGCAAACTGTTTATGCAAAAGTCCAAAACAATTTTGGTTGTTCGTCAATTGCAACTGTTACTTTATCGGTTTCGAATAGAATTATTCAAGATCAAATTGTCGATTTTTGCGATGATGATTCAGTTCAAGACGGATTTACTCAGATTAGTTTAGATACCGAATTAACATCAGAACTAATTACTAGAAATTTATTTCCAACTAATTCAGGCTTAGTTATTGGCTATTACAATTCAAAAAGCGATGCTATTTTACAAAAAAATCTAATTTCGAATCTTTTTACTAATTCAATATCTAACCAACAAATACTTTTCGCCAGAGTTTTTAATAGATCTGATTGTTATGGAGTTTTCAAAATAACGTTAAATATTTTATCCTTTATAGGAAATGTTTTTCAAGACGAAACTAAATACATTTGTCCTAATAAAAACCTAAAACTCGAAGTTCCAATTGGTTATTCTTATGTTTGGAGTAACGGTAACACAGTCGATAATTTTATAAACGTATTGTCAACAGGAACTTATACTGTTAAAGTCACAAAGGCAAACTGTTCTATTACTAAAACATTCAATGTTTTAGATTCAGATTTAGCAAAAATAATTTCTGTTGATATTAATGATTTTAACGAAAATGGAAATTCACTTTTAGTTAATTATTCAGGAAATGGCAGTTACGAATTTTCAATAAACGGATTAGATTTTCAAGACAATCCACTATTTGATAATGTTGCAATTGGCGAATATTACATAACAATTAGAGACAAAAATAAATGCGATGACGTAATTTCAGATAAAATTTATGTGCTAGATTTTCCTAAATTTTTCTCGCCCAATAACGATGGAATTAACGATTTCTGGAAAATTAATAATTTAAATAAAGCAGCAACCATAGCTATTTACGACCGATTTGGCAAATTAATGAAACAATTTAGTGCAACCGACAACGGTTGGGACGGCAATTTGTATGGAAATCAATTGCCAGCCGACGATTATTGGTTCATTATAAACATAGACAACAAAAGAACAATCAAAAATCATTTTGCACTTAAAAGATAATTAGTCACGTTTATTATCGTTAAAAATATTATGAAAAATTTTATATCAGTACTTATATTTTTAGTTTCAACAGCAGTTTTTTCTCAGTTTAGCAAAGTGCATTATCTACCACCAGTATCTAATTCCGATTCACAATCGGTCAACGGTCAATATTTATATATTTCTACCCCAAACATTTTACCTGTCAATTTTACGGTAAAAAGTCCAAACGGAACAACAATTCTCACGGCTACAGTTTCTAGAAATTCGCCTTATGTGTACACAATTGGTTCTGGCTCGAATACGCAAATTTTAATAGATAAAAATGATGTCGGAAAAGTAATGACCAACAAGGGTTTATTAGTTGAAGCAACCGATTTGATCTATGCTTGTATTAGATATACATCTTCGCCAGAGAGTTATCAAGCCGGAAGTATTGTTTCAAAAGGATTAGCAGCACCCGGAAAATTATTCAGAATTGGAGCTTTTACAAATAAAAATCTGCAATCTACAGACGGAAATCATTACACATTTGCTACGATTTTAGCATTAGAAAACAATACACAAATAACTTTTTCGGACATTAAAAGTGGCGTTGTTTTAATAAATAACCCCAATATTGTTAACGGGGTTCCTGCTATTGTTTTAAACCAAGGCGAAAGTTATTGCATTGCCGTACAAGGTCCCGAAGATTTAAATCGAGACGGATTAATAGGCGTTTTGATTGACTCTAAAAAAAATATTGTTGTTAATTGTGGCTCTTTTGGCGGTTCGAATGGAGATTTACGAAATCTAGATCTTGGAATGGATCAAATTGTATCGACCGAAAGAATCGGAAAAGAATATATTTTTGTTAAAGGTCAAGGTTCTAATATTGTCGAAAGACCATTAATTATTGCTCACGAAAACGGAACAGAAGTTTTTGTTAACGACGATTTAACCAAAATTGCAACTCTAGATGCTGGGGAATACATAGCAATCGATGGTTCAAAATTTAGTAGTAGTGGCAATATGTTTGTTCGAACAACCAAAAATGTTTTTGCCTATCAAGGCATTGGTGGCACATCTGTTCAAGCCAATCAAAACATGCATTTTGTACCGCCATTGAATTGTGCTACTCCAAAAAAAATAGACAATATTCCTCTTATAAACGAAATAGGAAACAATAAAGATTTCAATGGAACCGTAGCAATAGTTACAGAAGTTGGAGCGATTCTCTCTTTTACTATCGACGGAATTAATTATACTTTAGCAGATTTGCCATCATCGATAAATAAAATCGGACCAAAATCGGTTTCTGGAAATCTACTCTATGAAACTTATAATTTAACTGGACTTAAAGGGAACATTTCTGTTTTTGCTGACAAATCCCTATATTTATCTTATTATGGATCAAGTAGTTTTGCGACCTACGGAGGGTTTTATTCTGGTTTTACATTCGATCCCGAAATAACTTTTAATAATTTATCAGCATCACAAACTGCTTGTTTGCCGTTTGTAAAACTCGAAGTAAACACAATTTCTGCATTTGATAATCTTAAATGGTTTAAAGATGGAGTTGCAATTTCTGGTGCCAATTCTAATTCTTATCAACCAGTTTCGCCAGGATATTATTATGTAGAAGGCACAATAAATGCTTGTGGAGCAGCCCAAATTTACAAATCGACCGAAATTCCTGTAAGTATTTGTTCACCCGATGCTGACAATGACTTGGTAAACGACAACATAGATTTAGATTTAGACAATGATGCAATTTCGAATTGTCAAGAATCTTTTGGCGATTTAAAAATAAATACTTCGATTGCCAATGCTGGAAATATCAATTATCTCACTGAATATAATAATTCGTTTTCAAGTACAATTATAAACATTCCAAGTACTTCATCTGGAACATTTACAGGCAATTCGGATAATTTTGTAACCCAAATACCAATTGGAAAAGGCAAAAAACTTAAATACGAAATGGTTTTTGTAAATCCGATTTCTATTTCACTAGAATATGCATCAAATGCAATCGCAGCTAATTTATTAAATTCGAATGCTAATTTCATAGTTAATTGTAACATCGATTCTACAATTTCGGTTCTAAATTTAGACAATCAATTGTTGATAGATACCAATTATGACGGCATTTACGAAAGTGGCGTTACCCGATTTTCATCATTCGAAATCAGATTTAGATTAAACAATACAACACCATTAGCTGCAGGAACAGGTACTTTTAGTTTTCGTTCGCATTTGGTAAAAAAATTCTCTATAACACACGAAAATTTATCAGAAACCCAAATAAACAATGCTACTTTTTCATTGATAGCCACCTGCATTCCAAAAGATAATGATTCGGATGGAACAATAGATCAACTTGATTTAGATACTGATAATGATGGAATTTTAGATTATACAGAGTACTTCGGTCATAATACTGTACCGATTTACAGCACTCTGGTCGATGCCAATCTTAATGGTATCAAAGATACTTTCGAAATCGTTGGCGACTTTCCTTGGGACACTGATGCTGATGGAGTAAAAAATTATCTAGATTTAGATACAGATAACGATGGTATTTATGATTTATATGAGTCTGTCAGCAATCTTGTTTATTCTAATATTGATACAAATCAAGACGGAATTATTGATGGAAACCCATTAAGTTTCGGTTCTAATGGTTTTTCAAATTCATTAGAAACCAACATTGACAATGGCATTTTAAATTATAATTTATCAGATTCTGATAACGATACAAATATTAATGCTATTGACGGCGATAGCGATAATGATGGGTGTCCAGATGTTAGAGATGCTGGTTTTTTTGACCAAAATCAAGATGGATTTCTTGGAGACACAAATCCAGTTGTAAATTCGAACGGCAAAATAATTTCTGCCATCGATGGTTTTACAACACCAACGCAAAATTATTTACAAGCAGGAAATATAATCATAAACACTGAACCAATAGATGTTGAGCAATGCAATTTACAAAATGCCACTTTTAAAATAGAAACAAATAATATCGATTCGTATAAATGGCAAGAGACAAATGCTTTGGGTAATTTTATTGATATATCTGATAATACAGTATATTCAGGAACTAATACGAATGAATTAACAATTACTGCTATTCCAGCAAATTTAAATAATAAACGGTATCGAGTTTTTCTAAATACAGCTGGAAATTCTTGCGGCGATTATTCAAGAGATGTAAATTTAACTGTTTTTCCTGTTCCAGTATTAATTCCAAATTTAACTTTAAAACAATGCGATATTGATTCAGATTTCGTTTCTGATTTTAATTTAAACGAAAAAAACAGCCTAATTTCTACAAATTATTTGAATGAAGATTTCAGTTTTTATACTGATGAAAATGGAGCAATAGCAAAAGATATTAACAAACTAATATCAAATCCAGAATTTTATAATAGCGGTAGCAAAACTATTGGTGTTCGGGTCGAAAACAAAATAACAAATTGTTTCAGTACAACCAAGCTGAATTTGGTGGTTTCAATTCCGCCGACAGTTTTGGCAAATTATTTTCCAGAAATTAACGAATGTGATGATTTTTTGGATCAAAACGGATTAAATAATTCAAGTAACAGCGATAGTGACGGAATTACTAATTTCGATTTAAATACTATTAAAACAGATATTTTTTCAAGAATAAACAATTCAACAGACTATAATATCAAATTTTATGATACTTTAAACAAAGCACTTTTAGAATTTGATGTTAATGGTAATTCCTTAGAAATTAGCAATATAAATAGTTTTCGAAACATTAATTCGCCCAACCAACAAACCGTTTATGCCCGAGCCGAAAATAATTCAAATAATGATTGTTTTGGTATAATCACAGTAAAATTAATCGTAAATCCATTACCGAAAATCAAACTTACTGAAAACGAATTTATATGTATCAACCTCACAAATACATTCTTGAAACTTTCTGCAGGAATTCAAGACAATTCTTCTTCGGCACTTTATTCTTATATTTGGACAAAAGACAATGTAGTTTTGCAAAACCAAACTAATGCAACAATTGATGTAAATATTTCTGGAATTTATACAGTAAAAGTCACAAATAAAACTTCAAATTGTTTCAGAATCAGAACAATAACTACAACCGAATCTGAAATTGCAAAATTTTTGGAACCAACCATTGTCGACCTTGTTGATGCCAATTCGGTAACTATAAATGTTACTGGTTCTGGTAATTATGAATTTGCAATTGACAATAAAGACGGTATTTATCAAACATCGAATATTTTTACGAATGTTCCTTTTGGTCAACACGAATTTTTTGTAAATGATACCAATAATTGTGGAATAGTTAGTCAAATAATCAACGTAATTGGTGCACCAAATTATTTTACGCCCAATGGCGATGGTCTAAACGATTACTGGAATATTAAAGGAATTGATGCCAAAAATATTTATTCAAATGTTACAATTTATGACCAATTCGGAAAATTACTCAAGCAATTTGCAGTAAATAGCAACGGATGGGATGGTAAATTGAATGATCAACAACTTCCTGCCAACGATTATTGGTATGTTCTTAATTTGCAAGATGGTCGAATTGCAAAAGGACATTTTAGCTTGAAACGATAAATGAGATAATAATAAAATTTCAAAATCTAGACATTTTAATATTCGCCTTTTCGTTTAAAACGTGCGTCGTCTTGCTTAATAAATTCGGTTTTTCTGATGATTAGTTTTGGTTTTTCGAAACTTGCTTCTTCGGTTTTGCTCGAAGGTTCTATTAATTGATTGAGTTCTTTTATTTCTAAATCGGTTAAATCTCGATGGCGACCAACTGGTACATCAAGATTTATATTTATAATTCGGGTTCTTTTTAGAGCTGTTACTTCGTAGTTTAGATATTCGCACATTCTGCGAATTTGTCTATTTAAACCTTGAGTTAGAATGATTCTGAAAACGGTTTTGCTGATTTGTTCGACTTTGCATTTTTTGGTAATGGTGTCCAAAATTGGCAATCCATTGCTCATTTTTTCGATAAAACGGTCGGTTATTAGTTTGTTGACGGTTACGATATATTCTTTTTCGTGGTTGTTTCTGGCTCGCAGAATTTTGTTGACAATATCGCCATCGTTGGTCATAAAAATTAATCCTTCGCTGGCTTTGTCGAGTCGCCCGATTGGAAAAATTCTTTTTGGATAATTGATATAATCTACGATATTGAATTTTACATCGAGATTGGTTGTGCATTCAATTCCGACAGGTTTGTTGAATGCTAAGTAAATTGGTTTTTCTTTTTTGTCGTGAATCAATTTTCCGTCAACACGCACTTCGTCTCGACTAGAAACTTTTGTACCAAGTTCTGGAACAATTCCGTTTATTGTTATTCGTCCGCTGTCTAGCAATTTGTCTGCTTCGCGACGGGAACAATAGCCAGTTTCGGACAGAAATTTATTGATTCGGGTTAAGTTTTCTTCCATTTTAATTTTTTTCTAAACATTACAAATATAGAACATTCATTGCCGATTTAACCCCGACCGAAGGGAAAATCCTTTTTTATCACGTCTCGTCTTTTGGGGACGAGACCTGATAAAAAAGATTGGAATGAGAGCGGGAAAGACCAATCCTGAAAATGCCTAATTATTCGTTTCTTAATATTTTAACCATTTGTACAGTTCTTGCCAAGTTGGTTTTTTGCCATACATTAATATGCCGACTCTATAAATTTTGGCAGCAAACCAAACGACTAAAAAGAAGGTTCCGAACAAAATTGAGACCGAAATGAGGACTTGCCACCATGGTACGCCAAACGGAATTCGCATCATCATGACGATGGGCGACGTGAGCGGAATGAACGAAAAAATGGTTGCAACTGTGCCGTGCGGATCGTGAATTACGGTAAAAAAACCGATGTAAACCCCTAAAATTAGTGGCATTATGATTGGTAAAAGAAATTGTTGCGAATCGGTTTCGGAGTCGACTGCTGCGCCAATTGCTGCATAAAATGAACTGTAAAGAAAATAGCCCCCAATAAAATATATAATAAAACTGATGAGAATTGTGGCTATTGGCAAATTCCAGATTTCGGCTAGATAAATTTTAGCGTTTGTCGCAAATTCTGTTTGAGCTGTTTGTAATAATTCGGGTGGAATTTTGGTTGTTGGCGTTGCGTTAATGCCGAAAAATGCCGATGCAACGAACATTAAAACCAAGCCAAGTATTGCCCAAATAAAAAATTGTAGGATTCCGGCAAGCGATGTTCCGATGATTTTGCCCATCATTAATTGAAATGGTTTGACCGACGAGACAATTATTTCGATAATTCGGTTGGTTTTTTCTTCGATTACGCTGCGCATGACCATATTGCCGTAAATAATTATGAACATCATTATTAAATATCCAAATGCGCCACCTAAAATGATTTTTATTTCGTTTAATCCTTTTAAAGTCGCTTCGCCATTGGATTTTACTAGCGAAATATCGACTTTGGCCTGTGCGTTTTGAATGGCAATTGTGTCGAGTTTTGTGACTTGATAATTGTTTTTGGTGATTTTGTTTTCGATAATTTCTTGCAAATTCGCAATTTGAGAAATGCTTGGACTGTCGTTAGAAATGTATTGAATTTTGGTTTGAATTGATTGGTTATCTTTCGAGTTTGGTATATAAAGTAATCCATCATAACTTTCGTTAACAATGCTGTCTTTTAAAATTTTTAACTCGATTGATGATAAATCTACATATTTGAATTCTGAATTAGACTTGAATTCTTTGACGAAAATATGACTTTGATCATGAATAGCAATTGTTTTTTGGTCGGCTTTCATTGCCGATAAATAACCTACAAATCCAGCGATTACAACAAACAAAAGCGGACTTAGAAAAGTCATGACAATAAATGATTTGTTACGAACTTTTGCAATAAATTCTCGTTTTATGATGAGTTTTAGAATTTTCATTTTAGGATTATTCTATTTATTATTTTCGATTACATAATTAAGTACTTTGGTCATTAAATGCACTCTATCTTTGCCTACAACATTGTGTTTGTGCATTGGATAAGCAAAAAAATCAACTTGTTTTTCGGCTTCGATGAATTTTTTAAGTAATGCATAATTGTGTTGCATAACGACTACATCGTCTGAAGTTCCGTGAATTAAAAGCAATTTGCCTTTCAAGTTTTTCACATAATTCAATGTACTTGCTTCGTCAAAACCTTTTTGATTTTCGGTTGGCGTGTCCATATATCGTTCGCCGTACATGGCCTCGTAATATTTCCAATCTGTTACTGGACCACCAGCAATGCCGACTTTAAAAGCGTCTGGTTTGCGCAACATGAGCGATGTTGTCATGAATCCGCCATAACTCCAACCGTGAACTGCAAGTCGATTTTGGTCAACAAATGGTAACGATTTTAAGTAATCGACACCTTTTATTTGGTCTTCAATTTCGTTGGTACCGCAACGACCGTGAATGGCACTTTCGAAAGCAAAACCTCGATTATCAGATCCTCGATTGTCGACTGTAAAAACCAAATAACCTTGCTCTGCCATCCAATACATCCAAAGATTGGCTCCATCTAGATACGAATTGGTAATCATTTGTGCGTGTGGTCCGCCATAAACATATACCAAAACTGGATATTTTTTGGTGGCATCGAAATTGCTTGGTTTAATTAATCTTGTAAATAAATCGGTTGTTGAATCGGCTGCTTTTATAGTTTTTATTTCCGATGTTCCAATTTCGTAACCATCATATTTGTTTTTGCTTTCTAATAATAAGGTTGGTTTTAGATTTTTGTCATACAAAATTGATTTTGATGGTGTTGAATGATTCGAATATTCATCAAAAAAATAATTTCCATCGCTTGAAATTGAAACGTTATGAACGCCTAAATCTTTGGTAATCAAGGTTTTTTTTCCTTTTAAATCGACCTTATAGACCAACATATTTGTCCCAAAATCGCCAGTTGCTTTGAAATAAATTTCGGTTCCTTTTGTATTTGAGCTAATAATTTCTCGAGCAGGAAATTTATTGTTGGTTAATTGTTTTATTAATTTTCCGTCAAGCGAATAATAATACAGTTGCTGAAAACCATCTTTCTCTGAAAACCAAACAAAATTATTTGATGTTTTGTTTGGAAAAAATGCATCATGTTCAGGTTCGACCCAAGCATTGTTTTTCTCGTTAAGAATTGTTCGAACAAATACTCCAGAATTGGCATCGTAAACATTCAGACTCATTTCGTTTTGACCACGATTTACTTCGGCAATTAAGATGACTTTTTCGTCTGGCGACCAAGAAAGATTGGTTAAATAATCGTCAGAAATTCCTGACTTTGGACTAATAAAAACTGTATTTTTGGTTGATAGGTTATAAATTCCAACTCGAACTTTTTCGGATTTTTGCCCAATCATCGGATATTTAATACTGACTAATTTTCCTGGCAACTCGTTAGAATCTAACAATGGATAATCGGCAACTTCGGTTTCGTCTTTTTGGTAAAATGCTAAATAATTAGAATTTGACGACCAAAAAATGCCTCCTGAAATTCCAAATTCACTTCGAGACATTGTTTGTCCTGAAACGATATTTTTATCAGAATTGTTGGTTACAGCAATTTTTTCTTTGTTTTTATTGAAAAAATATAAGTTGTTGTTTTCTGTAAATGCAATATTAGTTTTTGACGCATCGAATGTTGCATTTTCAAACGCATCTGATAATTCTTGAATTAATTTTCCAGATTTAGTTGCTAAATTGTATTCGTAGTATTTTGTGCCATTTGCAATTGTAAAAACATTTGAGTCTTTAAATTCAATTCCGAAAAATGATTTTAAATCTGAACCAAGATTTTTATTCAAATCTGATAACGAAATGACTTCATTAGTTTTATTGTCTAAAGCATTTGCGATTAATAATTTAGTCCATTTTTCAGAACAATATACATAATTGCTAGAATTCGGAATCCATTGAAAACCAAGCATTTTATCTGCACCAAATTTTCGATTTTGCTGCAAAACAGATTCTTCGAGTGTAATTTTTTTAATTTGCGAAAATGAGCTTATTGAAAATAAAAGAGTAATAATTAGTATTGAAATGTTTTTCATTTTGTTATTTTATAAGGTATTAGTTTGTAAAAAATATTTTAACAACAAAACATATCCAATAGCAACCATTACCGAAATTAGGTTTCCTATTAAATAAAAGTCGTTGTATTTGTTTTCAAATTCTTTGTTTTCTTCGTGTTTTAATCTTGTTCCTAATTTTAATGCACTAAAAAATGTCAAAGCATGCGGATAATCATTGATTAAGCAAAACATCAGAAACATTCGTTCGATAATTCCTTTGAAAATAGACTTAAAATCGAAACCCATTTTTTTGTAAAAAACTTGCGAGATTACCGAAAACATAAATGCTAATATTATTTCAGAAACTAATATTATCATTGCGATTATAAAGTATATCATTTTCTTAGTTTTAAATCAACTGTCAACAATATTACTCTTTTTATTGCAAAGTACGAATCAATATTTAGGTTTTTATTTCGTTTCCAAATTTGAGATTTGTCTTTATTAATAGCCAATGCCACTTTTTTATAATCTTCTAAGTCAATAAATTTTGATAATAATTGGTGGTCTTTGACGATGTTCCAGCTGTCAATAATTGCCTGGTAAACAATAAATGATTCGTTAATAATTTCGCTTTTAGATTTGTTAGATAGTGAAATAAAAAACCTCGATTTAGTTTTTTTTAATTCGTTTAATTGATGTCTGGCATCGGTCAAACCTTGTCCGAGCATTTCGTATGATCGAATTGGGTTGATTTCAGTGTCGATTTTACCATCATTAATTACATATCTTAATTTAAAATCAATATTGTTTTTGACTATAAATTCTTCAATATAATAGATAATTCTTATTGCATTTGGTACGCTTTTGACAACACCTTGAAATTCGTCGCCCAACGTAATCGTTAACGGCGAGTCAATATATTTTTTAAAAATAACGTTAGAATCATCGACAATTCGTTTAAAAAAATTCATAATATTAATAGAATTTTTTAATCCACTATCCTGAATATCAGCCATTAATATCACTTTATTTGAGATTGTAAACATAATTACGTGTCATTTTTTCTGACACAAACCCATTTGTGTCAGTTTTAATGACACAAATATAATGCTATTTTGTTTAAAATATAAAAACTAATCAAGTATAAATGTATTAAAAACACTTATATTTTTTTTGAAACATGTAACAAATTTAAGTTCATTTAACCTAGATTACGCATTATGATTTGTTATGAAAGCGACTTGTACAATAAAATTAGGGGCTAACGGAGTTTTTTGAAAAATATTGTTTACAAAGATTCCTAGTTCGTGATTTGGGTTAGATCTGACTATTAATTATCTAAATAGTATATTTATTAATAAACCAATAAAAAACTCCAAACTGTAATTTTTCAATTAAAAGTTTAGAGTTTTCAATTTATTTTCTAGAATTTATAAGTCTACTATGTTTAATTCTTTAAATATTCCCTTCTTCGTTTTCTTTGTCTAAATATTCTTGAACAATATTGATTGCATTGGTTACAACGTCGCTCAAAGCAGTTATAAAACTCCCTTCTTCGGCATTGTCGATAGCATGTTTAATGGCTTCGATTTCTTTAGAAATAATTTCGTGGGTTACAGGTTTTCCGCATTCTGAGACACCTTCAAGAATTAAAGCAATTATTTCATCTTCGGTGCGACCACGCAAATATTTTTCTTGACGAATAATAATATGATCAAACATTTTACCAGCCAAACGCCCACATTCTTTAATATCTTCGTCACGACGGTCGCCAACACCAGCAATTATTCCAATTTTTTTGACAGCATCTACACTTTCTAAATAACCTTCGACTGCTCTGTAGCCTGCAGGATTATGTGCAAAATCTATTAGAACTTTGAATTTTTTGAACTCAAAAATATTCATTCTACCAGGAGTTTGTGCTACACTCGGTATGAATGTTTGTAATGACAAACTAATGTCTTCGGTTTTGAAACCATACAAATAACTTGCCAAAGTTGCGGCTAATGCATTAGCAATCATAAACTTTGCTTTTCCACCCATTGTCAACGGCACATGAGTGGCACGTTCAACTCGAATTTTCCATTCGCCTTTTTTGATGGTTATGTAGCCGTTTTCGTAAACTGCAACAGTTTTGCCTTCTTTACAAAGTTTTTTAATTAATTCGTTATTTTCATCTAATGAAAAATAAGCAATTTTACAACTCAATTCATTAGCTATCTTGACACAATATTCGTCTTCGGCATTTAGAATTGCCCAACCATCTTTTTTAACACTTTTGACAACTGTTGCTTTTACACGTGCCAAATCCTCAAGAGTATTAATATCATTTAAACCCAAATGATCTTCTTGAATATTGGTAACAATTGCTATATCGCAACGGCTAAAGCCTAATCCTGAACGCAAAATTCCGCCACGAGCAGTTTCAAGAACTGCAAATTCTACGGTTGGATCTTTCAAGATATATTCGGCAGAAACTGGCCCTGTGGTATCGCCTTTCTCCATCATGTGATTTTGAACATAAATCCCGTCTGATGTTGTGAAACCAACTTTATAACCATTATTTTTTACAATATGAGCTAACAATCTTGTTGTTGTTGTTTTTCCGTTAGTTCCAGTAACTGCAATAATCGGAATGCGGCTTGGTTTTCCTGGCGGATACAACATGTCGATAACTGGTGCTGCTACGTTTCTAGGCAATCCTTCTGATGGTGCCAAGTGCATTCGAAAACCTGGTGCAGCATTAACTTCAAGAATGCAACCGCCATTTTCTTTGAGTGGTTGCGTTAAATTTTCTGCCATAATATCGACTCCGCAAATATCAAGACCTATTACTCGAGAAATACGTTCGCAAAGGAAAATGTTTTCTGGGTGCATCATGTCTGTAACATCTACCGAAGTGCCACCAGTACTCAGGTTAGCAGTCGATTTTAAGTAGACAATTTCGTCTTTTCGTGGAATTGAATCAACAGTGTAATTTAGTTTTTCGAGTAAATCTAATGAATCCCGGTCAATTTCTATTTCGGTCAAAACATTTTCGTGACCATAACCACGTTTTGGATCTTTGTTTACTTCGGTTATTAAGTATTGAATGGTATTTTTTCCGTCGCCAACCACATTTGCAGGAACACGTTTTGCGGCAGCGACCAATTTGTTATCGATAATAAGAACCCGAAAGTCGAATCCTGTAATAAATTTTTCTACAATAATTCTATGGCTGTATTTTTTTGCATATTCTAAACCTGCAACTGCTTCTTCACGGTTTTTTACATTAATTGAAGCTCCTTTTCCGTGGTTTCCGTCTAATGGTTTTAGAACTATTGGATAACCAATTTTTTTGATAACTTCGTCCAAATCGTCTTCGTCGACACAAATTCCGCCATTGGCAACCGGAATACTAGCTGCATCTAACATTTTTTTTGTTTGCTCTTTGTTACAAGCAATATCTACTGCAATGCTACTGGTTTTGCAAGTAATAGTGGCTTGAAAACGCATTTGATTGATTCCGTAACCCAATTGTACTAATGAGTTTGTACCTAAACGAATCCAAGGAATATCTCGGTTTACGGCTTCTTCGACAATACTACCAGTACTTGGACCAAGACGCACTCGGTCGCGAATGACACGCATTTTTTGAATATCGGCTTCTAAATCATATTCTGTTCCAGCGATTAATGATTCGGCTATTGCTACGGCACTTTCGGCTGCAAACATTCCTACATTTTCTTCGGTGTAACTGAATACTACATTATATATGCCTGGCGTTTTGGTTTCTCGAGTTCGTCCGAAACCAGTTTCCATTCCAGCTAGAGTTTGAATTTCGAGTGCAATGTGTTCAATAACGTGACCCATCCAAGTGCCACGTTCTATGCGCGAGAAAAATCCGCCACGACATCCTTCAGAGCAACGATGCTCTATCATTGTGGGAAACATTGCTTCTATTCGTTCTCTGAAACCATCGATTTTGTTAGTAGGGAATTGTTCCATTTCTTCTAAATCCAAACGCATTTGAATTAGTTTTTTGCGTTGTACGCTCCAGATATTTGGTCCACGAAGGGCTTGGATTTTATCGATTTTCATGTTGTAATGTAATTCTGTTAGTTTAATTATTTGAAATGGTTGTGCTAAATGTAAGTAGTTTTTGTCATAAAATAATAATTTAGCTAGATATTTTTTTGAAATTTTATAATATTAGAAATTGAATGCTGAAAAAATTTAGAAAATCAAAATTTGAATTAAGCCCTGATGGACGTGGCATCCTTTTGCGTCGTGGTTCGGGGCAAAAGATAGAACAGACAGCAGGTGGTTTGATTTGATGATAGCAAGGATTTGTGCTTCGAAAAAAAAACGCATTATTTATGAATTTGAATTGCTAAACCGAGATTGAGCATTAAAATTGGTAAGTTATGGTAAAATGTAATGTTTTATGAAAAAACCTTTGTTTGTGTTTGAAAATATAGATAAAGTGCAATTAAATTTTGAGAATAAATTGAGTCGACAAATCAAAATTCAAGAAATAAAAAAAACACCAAATTAGTTTATTAGAATTTGGCAATTATAACTGGAGTAAAATCAATACATTATTTGTAAGACATCAGAATATGTTTTATTCAAAATTTATAATAATTGTTTTAATTTATTTTAATAATATGCATAATTATATAAATTTAATATATATTATGTAGTTTAATTACTATAATATTTTATTTCTATAACTTTTGTTTAACCTAAAACGAATCTAATATTATTGTTAAATTTTTAAAAATACATAATTTAACAGATTTAAATGCTAGTTAACGTTTTTTTGTATAACCAATTTCAAAATTATTATAATTTAACTTAAAATATTGGAAACCAATATTTTGTAGGAAAGAAAAGAACCAAAATTCTTTTCAGAATTGTTTAATTTTTTAAATTCATTATTATGAAAACAAAACTAATTAGTTGTTTGTTTTTGTTTGTTTTGTGTTTTAGTTTACAAGCTAAAACCAAAAAAAGTAATGGTTCCAAAAACACTACAAATGTAGTCTGGAACTCACATTACTGGGGGTTTGATCCCGGAAGTTATAATGAAGCTAATTTCGAAGCCGCTTTCCCTGATGGAATTTTCATCGGACACGGCACGAAAAAGCTATCGTTTACTTCGTACTCAGAAATTGTAAACTTTCTAAATTCAGAAAGTTATCAGAACCATTTGTCATCAGGCAAAAAACTAAATACCAATGCTTATAATAATTTTTTAGCGAAACAATTAATCGCTTTAACTTTATCTATAGGCTTTGATTTTTATTATAATCCTCAATTCTTAAATTCTGGTAAATTAGCAAATTTTAAAATTCAAGATGGTTTTTACAAAGATAAAACTGTTCAACAATTCTTAAAAATTGCAAATGGAATTTATGGCGACAATTCACAAACAAGTTCGATTCCCAATTTAGTATCGACAGCAAAATTAATTACCCAAAAATTTTCTGGAAATAAAACAGTACCATTATCGATTTCAGATTTAACGCTCCTCAACGATGTTAAATGTTATGGAGGAAATAATGGTCGAGAAAAAGTAACTGTTTATGGCGGAGTTTCTCCTTTTACTTTTACGTTATCTAATGGAAATGTATTAATTAGTGCCAGTAATAGTGTAACTTTTTCTAACTTATTGGCTGGAAATTACACTGTAATAGTTACAGATAGCTTAGGAAATACTACAACTGGTTCAAATGATTTTACGATTTCTGAACCTTCAATGCTAATGTTTGGAACATTAACCACTAATGTTACTTGTAATGGTTTAACTAATGGAACAGCAACAGTCATCCCCTCGGGCGGAACTGCTCCTTACACAATTTTATGGAATACAGGAAGTACAAGTTTATCATTAACAAATTTAGCTGCTGGAACCTACACAGCAATGCTTACCGACGCAAATGCGTGTTGCAAGAGTATTACTGTGTATGTAGATGCTCCCGAAATGTTAATGGCTTCGGCTTCTTCAACCAATATTTCGTGTTATGGCGGTTACAACGGATCGGTTACTGCAACTGCATCTGGAGGCACTGCTCCCTACTCTATTTTATGGAGTAACGGCAGCACAAGTTTCTCGCAAACAGGTCTATTAGCAGGGACTTATACAGCAATTATAACCGATGCTAATGGTTGTATTTCGAATATTTCTACAGAAATTTCTCAACCATCAGAAATGACATTGTCACTAACTTCAACCGATGTATCTTGCTACGGAGGTTCGAATGGTTCGACAACAGTATCAGCAACAAATGGCACTGCACCATACACTATTGTATGGGATAATGGTGCAACAACCTTCACTAATGCTGGACTTTCTGCTGGAACTCATACTGCGGTCGTAACCGATGCTAATGGTTGCTATATAAATGTTTTAATCGAAGTCAACCAACCAAGTGAGTTAACATCTGAATCTATTCAGCATAATCCAACTTGTTGTATGGGAAATAGCGGAACAACATCTGTAACTGCCAACGGCGGAACGGCTCCTTACACCATTATTTGGAGTAACGGAAGTACCGATTTTTCTTTAGCGGGATTGTATTCCGGAACTTATACATATATTGTTAGTGATGCGAACGGCTGTACCACCAATGGATCTGTAACAATTGTTGGTTCAATTTTATTGAGCGCATCAGTAACTTCAACAAATTTAAGCTGCTTTGCATCTAACAACGGAACTGCAACTACATCTGTAACTGGAGGAACCGCACCTTACACAATTCTTTGGAGCAACGGAAGCACTAGTTTTAACCCAACAGGTCTATCGTCAGGAACGCATACTGCAATTATTACTGACTATATGGGTTGTACCGCCAATATTTCTGTTGTTATAGAGCAACCTTACGAATTAGTTTCTGAATTCACATCGACTAATCCAACTTGTTGTTCTGGAAACAATGGTACAGCAACTGCCACTGCTAGTGGCGGTACACCAGCATATTCTGTTTTATGGAGCAACGGAGCAACATCAAATACAATAACTGGCTTATCAGCTGGAACCTATACATGTTGGATGACCGATGCAAATGGCTGTACTACAACTGGTTCAGTAACAATAGTTGCTCCTAGTGCAATGTCAGCCACGGTTACGACCATAAACGTTTTATGTCATGGCGGAACAACTGGTTCGGCAACTGTAGTAGCATCTGGAGGAACCGCACCTTACACAATTCTTTGGAGTAATGGTTCAAGTAGTTTTACAAACTCTGATTTATCTGCTGGAACGCATACTGCAATTATTACTGACTATATGGGTTGTACTACCAATATTTCTGTTGTTATAGAGCAACCTTACGAATTAGTTTCTGAATTCACATCGACTAATCCAACTTGTTGTTCTGGAAACAATGGTACAGCAACTGCGACTGCTAGTGGCGGTACACCAGCATATTCTGTTTTATGGAGCAACGGAGCAACATCAAATACAATAACTGGTTTATCAGCTGGAACCTATACTTGTTGGATGACCGATGCAAATGGCTGTACTACAACTGGTTCAGTAACAATAGTTGCTCCCAATGCAATGTCAGCCTCGGTTACAACAATAAACATTTTATGTCATGGCGGAACAAATGGTTCGGCAACTGCAGTAGCATCTGGCGGAACTGCACCATATACCATTCTTTGGAGTAATGGATCTAGTAATTTTACAAACTCTGGTTTATCAGCAGGTACTTATGCTGCGGTTGTAACCGATGCAAATGGTTGTACTGCCAATATTTCTGTCGAAATTACGCAACCCGAAATGTTAATGACTTCTTACGAATCGACTAATGTTTTGTGTTATAGAGGAAATAACGGAACTGCAAATGTTTCAGCATCTGGCGGAACAGCACCATATACCATTCTTTGGAGTAATGCTAGTACCGATTTTGATTTAACTGGTTTATCAGCAGGTACTTATACTGCTATTGTAACCGATGCAAATGGTTGTACTGCCAATATTTCTGTCGAAATTACGCAACCCGAAATGTTAATGACTTCTTACGAATCGACTAATGTTTTGTGTTATGGTGACAATAACGGAACTGCAAATGTTTCTGCTTCTGGCGGAACGGCACCTTACACCATTCTTTGGAGTAATGCTAGTACCGATTTTTATTTAACTGGCTTATCAGCAGGGACTTATACTGCGGTTGTAACCGATGCAAATGGTTGTACTGCCAATATTTCTGTCGAAATTACCCAGCCAGAAATGTTAATGACTTCTTACGAATCGACTAATGTTTTGTGTTATGGTGACAATAACGGAACTGCAAATGTTTCTGCTTCTGGCGGAACGGCACCTTACACCATTCTTTGGAGTAATG
>JANNWM010000040.1:0-37805 GCA_031408435.1 Bacteroidota bacterium | reverse complement strand
CGAACCAGCATAGGCCGGATTGATATTAATAGTGTTGTACATATAGTTGGTGAATTGCGCATCTTGTTGGGCATAAACTCCTAATCCTGTAAACAGCAAAACGAAAAATATTATTCTTGTTCTCATTTAGTTTTTGTTATATTTAATAATAACTCTGAGCATATTGCTATACTCAGAGTTTATTAAAATGTTTATCTATTAATGTATAAGTATCCTGCTTTATCTTTTGCATCGCCAGAACCATCTAGTTTTTTGTTGTATTTCAAGACATAGAAATACGTACCTTCTGGTAATTCATCATTTTGAACAACAGTTACACGACCTTCAGACAAACCTTTAAAAGCCCTGTCTTGGTTATTGTATCCTTGCGCTTCATAGACTAAAACACCCCATCTGTTGTAAATTTCAACAGAGTTGTTTGGGTAAAATTCGATACCTGCAATTTTAAATACATCGTCTAAACCGTCTCCATTTGGAGTCAATCCGTTGTAAATAATTAAATCACTTATTGAAATAATTTTTATGGTAGCGGTTTGACAGTTTGGTGGCACTCCTCCATTCTCACAAATAGTATAAGTAATTGTGTATTCTCCTGCCGGAGTATCTATTGCGTATGAAATTATTCCTGTTAAAGGATCAAGAACAAAACCTGCTGGAATATCATTTACAGTCAATGTTACTTGACCTGCACCTGTTCCAATAACAACTGGCTGACCGTTTATAGTGTCATTAGCTATTACAGGTGTAGTTATTCCTCCTCCTGGCAAACTATCGATTGTATAAGTACCATCGTTATTCGCAACTATTGGATTTAATACAAGAACAGTTACTGTGGTTTGATCACAAACTGAAGATAAAGGGTTAGTTCCTTTTTCACAGATTTTATAAGTGATGGTGTAAGTGCCTGATGGTGTATTCAACGGAACATTTACCAATCCTGTTGTTACATCCAATGAAGGAACACCTGAACCTACTGGAGCTCCTGAGTTACTTGGTGCTGCTGTAATTACTGTTAAATCTACACTCGACAAAGGAATATTTGCTAATGTATTCAAAGTATCATTTACTAATACAGATGTTGTAGTACTTGAACCTGCTGCTAAGGTAGCAAAAGGAGAAGTTGATGTTCCATCTATTAATGCTTGAATTGTGTTTAGAACGACAATTGTTGCAACTGCATTATCGCAATTAGCATTTGGTATTGCTGTTCCAGCTTCACATAATGTATATGCAATTGTAAAAGTACCTGATGGTGTATTTGGTAACACTGTGATGATACCTGTTGAGCTTATACTCAATTGTGGTGTTGATACGCCTGAAACAACTGTATTTGTTGTTGTTGGCTGAACTCCGTTTAAAGCGTCATTATCAATAACCGAAATAGTTAGTACAGAACCTGAAGTTACTATTGCAAATGGTGTAAGTGGTGTACCATCATCTACTGCATCTATCGATTTTACTACAATAGTTGTTGTCGCTTGATTACACAATACTGATGGTGTTGGCGATGAACAAATTGTATAAACAATTGTATATGTTCCTGCTGGTGTTCCAACTGGTACACTTACATTTCCTGTTAATGGATCTAATGCTGGAACTGGTGCTCCTGCAACAATTGGTGTCGCTGGTGTGTCAACCGTAACAGTTACTGTTCCTGCGGTTGTACCAACGGTTGTTGCTAATCCATTTAATGTATCATTATTGGTTACTACGTTTCCAACTAACGGTATACCTGCTAAGCCATTTTCTGCTGGTGTAAATGTGTCATTTACTGCATCGATTACCTGAGGCGTAGCGGTTGATTCATTATTTGCGGGAGTTGGGTCAGTTTGTGCTCCAGAAATAATCGCTTTATTTGCCCAAGGACCTGTCGCTAATAATGTTGCTGTTATTGTTAAAGTAACTGAACTTCCATTAACTAAATTGCCAATTGCCCATGTTGGTGCTGTAAATAGTCCTGATGATGGTACTGCACTGACTAGCGTGTAACCTGCTGGTAAAGCATCTGTAACATTGACACCTGTTGCTAAACTTGGTCCATTATTTCTTGCAGTGATAGTAAATACTACGTCACTTCCTACTGCTGCTCCTAGTGGTAATACTGTTTTAACTACTTGAATATCTGGATTGGCAACCTGGAGATTTGCTGATGATGAAGCATTAGTACAAACTAAAGATGGATGTGAAACTATTACTCTGTAATCATAACCATTCATACCAATTATTAAAGCAGAAACTACCAAAGATGCAGTTGATGCTCCTGCATAAGTTCCTCCATTGATTACGTCTGCCCCATTAGCAACATCAGTCCAATTGGCGCCATTATCAAGACTTCGTTCCCATTTATAGACTAACGCAGCATTTACATTAGTTGCTGGCGGTGTAACATAATTAGGTACACCTGTAGTAAAAGTCGATGTAGTTCGTCCTGTTGCTGATACTGTATAGGTTACTGTCGCTCCAACAGAACCTAATTGATTTGATGGTGAGGTTATAATTGCTACCTGAGTAGCTGTTTTTACATTAGGGTTGGCAGCACCATAGCCTCCTGTAACTGGTGCCGTACCTGTTACTTGACCTTGTGCATCTACAATTGTTGGTAAAGCACCTAATATTCCGTCGCCATTAGGGTCAGAACCACCTGCCTCAACAACATCTTTACAACCATCGTTGTCTGAATCTAAATCAAGATAATCTGGAGTTCCATCATTATCTGTATCTGTAGAAGCACACATTGTAAAATTGTCAAAATGTCCATAATTATCGACATAAGTTCTAATTTTATAGGTACCAGCTGGAAGAGGAACATTTGTAATTTCGGACTTTATCCATAACTCTTTAGAAACTGCACTTGTAAAAGGAACTATATTTCCGGTTGCTACTATAAGATTTGCAGCATTTCTTATTTCTATAAAACCATTCCAAGGAGTGTATCCTCCATCAATTCTATTTCCAAAAAAAACTGATGTATTTACAACAGCGGCGGTAGCCAACACGAAAGATTTTTCTGGAAAAGAGCTGGCTGCTTCAATATCGATATATTGTGCTCCGTCTGATGCTGTTATCGCACCATTTGCATAAGGATTACCATCGACTCTAATAATATTAAATCCAGCAGCCGGAAAATTTGTCCAACCATTTAATGTAGAACCAGGTTGAATATTGTTTCCATTAATATTAGTTACCACTGGTGTTTCGAAACTTTCGGCATCGCTAACGACAGCACAAAGTCCCTCGTTTGTATCTAAAATACCATCGTTGTCATCGTCTAAATCTGTAGTATCTGCAATTCCGTCTTGGTCGAAATCTGATAGCGAACATACTCCTACTCCTGAGCTGTAATTTACAACTTGTAAAGCAACAGAGGTTGTGTTACCGCTATTGTCTTCGACTACAACATCTATAAAATCGCCAGTAGATGGAAATGTTGCAGCAGAATTAAAAGTAAATGTTAAACTATTGGCTGCAAAATTGGTCGTACCTGACGTTGCGCCGCCTCTTGGTGTTGCAGAAATAATTTTAAAAGGTGTGTTACATCCAGAAACATTAAGTTTGTTTGTTACAACACTGTTAGGACAAATATTAGCTATTGGAAATTGAACCGAAGCAATGGAAGAAACGGGTTCAATAACTTCTAATGCGATATCGAAACCTGTTAAATAACCATAAAGTCCAGTTGCACCTGCTTGTGCAGATAGTATGCCTACATTAAAAAAATCGTCTGCCGTAGCAAAATTGTCATTTAGAAATTCTGCATTTGCAGGTCCATAAGTAAGTACGCTGTAACTAGGCAATGTAGGAACAGGTTGTATTGTGCCCGTATAAGCAACACCATTTAATTTAAATGAAGGAACAGATGCGGTTGGAATTAATACAAAAATTTGATTTGTTGCTCCAGTTGGATTAACTTTTACAAATGATATGCTTTTATTTCCACGACATCTCAATCCAGGTAGCTGAGAAAATCCAATCTCATCTGTGTTACCCGCAGCTGTAGAATGGAATACATAACTTGGAAATGAGGTTTGAATGTAATGTGGAGAACCAAAAACTTCAGCAACATTAATATTATATTTATAAAACTGACCTGCAGTTGCCAAAGTAGCAACAACTGTACCGTCTATAGATACAACAGTATTATCGGTATGAGCAACAATCAATGCGTAATCAATGTCAGTATATTTAGCTTGACCCTTGGCAACTACATATTCTGTTGCCAATTCTTTGGTTGGTGTTATGTTTTCTACACCTGCATCGCTTGCGTTATGACCTGAATTCATGTGTTGCGAACCAGATAATAAAGAAATTGGCTTGTCTGAAGTAACTAATGCACCAGTTATAAAAGTGTTTGCAGTATCAGTAAAAACGAATCTTGTTTCGCCTCTTTGAAGCGTGAAAGTAGATGTTGTTCCAACACCAACACCGCGTAAAG
Source organism: Bacteroidota bacterium (assembly GCA_031408435.1). Classification (GTDB taxonomy): domain Bacteria; phylum Bacteroidota; class Bacteroidia; order Flavobacteriales; family Flavobacteriaceae; genus Flavobacterium. The sequence continues at coordinate 33,373 of JANNWM010000040.1, read as the reverse complement.
TACGACCAAGGTTATCGATTGTAACTACAGTGTTGTTTTGGGTTGCCATAACAGCAGCAAAGTGCGTTCCACCGCCACTAGTAGCAAAAGTTATATCAGTTCCTGATTGACTACCCGCTCTAAAAACTTGCCCCAAAGCGGTTCGCCCGAGACATTGAAACAAATCTTGATTATTAGAAATATCATAAAAACCGACACAAGTTATTGGTTGTGTTGAAGTGATTCTTACTCCCGCAGTTGCACTAGCTACGTTGACATTTGCCTGAGCATCTTGACCATAAGGACGAGAATTTGCAGGATTGATAATCATTGTAACCGTAGTGGGTGCAGCGTTTGTAATTGTTTGCGTCTGGAAAGGCGTAGCACTATTTCCAGAAAAAAAACTTACTGTTGCCGACGCATTTTCGGTAGACAAAATAAATTTCATTGCTTGATTGGAGTACTGAGGCGAAGCTGGCACAAAGAATTCAACGTCATACTGAGCAAACGATTGTTGGGCTCCTAAAACAAGAAACAAAAACAACAGAAGTAGTTTTGTTTGCCTAAGAAAATAATTGTTTTTCATAAAGTTAGTTTAAAATAAATAATTTGGGATATAAAGAAATTTTTGTTGGGGTATAATTGGCTAAAATATTTAGCTTGTATTTTTGAACAAACATTAATAAATTAATAGGATTTTTGAATAAAGTTTGAGGAAATTCAATTTTAAAATCATTTGAGAATATAGATTTTGTTGCTATTTGAATGAAAATTACAAATGCTGAAACATTAAAAAAAATTAGCAATAAATTTTGCGAAAGTCTTTTGAATGAGAATGAAAATAGTAATTTTTTTTCCATTTAAAAAATATTTTTCTTTAAAACATCTAATAAAAACACTAAACCTAACATTTACAAATATTATCATAAAAAATTAAATAAATCAAACAAATTTCATTTTATTTAAAAATAATCGATATGAAGATGCTTTTTAACGTTAAAATGCGTTAAATTTTTATTGCTCAAAGTTATTTGCTTAAAATTAATAATTTAAGAAATTTTAAATCTTGGTCAAGTAAAATAAAATGGTTGTGTACTAGAAAGTTTTGGTTTATAACAATTTATATAATATTTTGTACTTTCGACGATAGGAGACAAAAGGAATTTTATTTTTAATAAAACATAGGGTTTCTAACACAAAAAATTATTCAAGAACATAACAAACTTAACTATAAACAGATTATGCAAAAAAAACTAAAAACCTAAATTTGCAAAAAATCTATATTTCTTTTGATTCCATCGAATTTGGTTCTTTTTAATGCTGAGTCTTTAAAAACTGATTTAAAAATTTCTTCAGTAATTTCTTGCCAGTCTTTTTTGGAGTAAGATAAAAATTCTGGATTAGGGTTAAAAAGTGGTTCAGAATGTGGTTTCGAAAATTTATTCCAAGGGCAAACATCTTGGCAAACGTCGCAACCAAAAGCCCAATCGTCAAACTTTCCTTTCATTTCTTGAGGTATGTTTTCTTTGAGTTCGATTGTGAAATAAGAAATACATTTGCTACCATTTACAACATAAGGTGTTTCTATTGCTTGTGTTGGACAAGCGTCTATACAAGCTGTACAAGAACCACAATGATCTGTTGTAAAATTGTCATAATCGAGTTCAAGATCAATAATTAATTCTGCAATAAAGTAAAACGAACCTACTTGTTTTGTTATTAAATTTGAGTTTTTACCAACCCAACCTAAACCCGATTTTGCCGCCCAAGCTTTGTCAAGAACTGGTGCAGAATCTACAAAAGCACGACCCGAAACTGCACCAATATTATCTTGAATTGATGCTAATAATTCTTTGAGTTTGTGTTTTATAACATAATGATAATCTTGACCATAAGCATATTTAGAAATCTTAAAAGTATCGCTGATTTGTTGTTTTTCTGGATAATAATTTAATAATAAAGAGATTACTGATTTTGAATCTTCGACCAATTTGGTTGGGTCTAATCTTTTATCAAAATTGTTTTCCATATAGGACATTTGACCATTTTGGTTTTTATTGAGCCAATGTTCGAGTCTTGGCGCTTCTTGTTCAAGAAAACCAGCTTTAGAAATTCCGCATGACATAAAGCCTAATCTTTTGGCTTCTTTTTTTATGAACTGGGTATTTAGTGATTTACTACTCATTGCATTAGTGATGGAAGCGGCATCCTTTTTTGATTTTTCATCAAAAAAGATATAGCGAACAGCACGACCCGCCTTTTCGGCGCGGTAATGCCCTAAAAAATCTGGTCAGAATATTGGTTTATTTTTTAATAAATTAGGAAATGCTGAATAATTTATTAAAAAAAATGGCTCTGGTCTAAAAAATATATTCATATAGAAACTTTTTGCCACAGATTTAAAAAATTTAAAGGATTTTTAATATTCGATAATAAAAAATCTGTGATAATCTGTGAGATCTGTGGCTAGAATAAAAATCATATATTATCTATACTACAGCCTAAACTTTTTGACACAGATTTAAAATAAATAGAAAAATTTTGTTCAAACAAAATAAATAAATCTATGATAATTTGTGTAATCAGTGGTTATAAAAAAATGTTTTTAGACTAATTCCATTCATTATATAAAGGCATTGACTTGTAATCTAAACAAATTTAAAAAAGGCCAGTTTGAATATTTGTCTTTATTTTTCCTAAATGTTTGTATGCTTTTTCTGTTACTTCACGACCACGAGGTGTTCTCATTAAAAAACCTTGTTGTATTAAAAAGGGTTCGTATACTTCTTCGATAGTTTCGCTGCTTTCAGAAACAGCTGTTGCTAATGTCGATAATCCGACTGGCCCACCTTTAAATTTATCAATGATTGTATTGAGTATTTTATTGTCCATTTCATCAAGACCAAAAGCATCAACATGTAATGCTTTTAGTGAAAATTGGGCAATTTCTATATCGATACTTCCGTTTCCTTTTATTTGAGCAAAATCACGAACACGGCGTAAAAGTGCGTTAGCAATTCTAGGTGTTCCTCTGCTTCGTCCTGCAATTTCTATTGCCGCTTCCATGGTAATTGGCATTTTTAGAATCATTGAACTGCGTTGCACAATTGTAGTTAACAATTCGGTATCATAATATTGTAAACGGCTTTGAATTCCGAACCTCGCTCGCATAGGTGCGGTCAACAATCCAGAACGAGTAGTTGCTCCAACTAATGTAAATGGACTTAAATTGATTTGAACAGATCTGGCATTTGGTCCCGATTCAATCATAATATCAATCTTAAAATCCTCCATTGCCGAGTATAGATATTCTTCGACAATTGGACTTAAACGATGAATTTCATCAATAAACAAAACGTCTCGTTCGTCCAAACCTGTCAACAGACCTGCTAAATCTCCTGGCTTGTCCAAAACTGGCCCTGATGTTATTTTGATTCCAACCCCTAATTCATTAGCCAAAATATTAGCTAAAGTGGTTTTTCCTAATCCCGGGGGTCCATGAAAAAGTGTGTGATCTAATGCTTCACCACGTTGATTGGCAGCTTCTACAAAAACTTTTAAATTATCTAAAACTTGTTCTTGACCAGTGAAATCATCAAATGAAAGAGGACGTAATTTCTTTTCGAGATCAAGTTCTTCTGGGTTGAAATTTTCGTTAGTTGGATTAAGATTTTCATTCATAAGTAAATTATCAGTCGCGGTATTATATCTAAGTTGACAATAAAACAAATTTAGTTTATTTAAATAAAAAGTCCTCAGAAAATACTCAGGGCGTAATATCAATAAAACAAAGTTAATTAGAATATTAATAAAAACAACAAAATCTGATAAGCATTTACTTATCAGATTTTGTATATAATTCAAATCATTAATTAATGATGTAATTCTTCTTCACCAGCCATCATTGGAACATTCTGAGGAACAAAATCTTCTGCATGCCCAGGTTTGCTATAATCATAAGGCCATCTGTGTACTTCAGGAATTTCTCCAGGCCAGTTACCATGAATGTGCTCTACAGGAGCAGTCCATTCTAAAGTATTAGATTTCCAAGGATTCATTTCGGCTTTTTTGCCATAAAACATACTTGCAAAAAAGTTATAAATAAATACCAATTGAAAAACTCCACCAACAATAGCAAAACTTGTAATAATTACATTTACATTTTGTAAATCATCAAATAATGGAAAATTGGTGTTAGTATAATATCTTCTTGGTAAACCAGCCATTCCAATAAAATGCATTGGAAAGAAAACTCCATAAGCACAAATTGCTGTTACCCAAAAGTGAATGTATCCTAAGTTTTTATCCATCATTCGACCATATAATTTTGGATACCAGTGATAAACACCTGCAAACAAACCATATAATGCTGATATTCCCATTACTAGGTGAAAGTGTGCAATTACGAAATATGTATCATGAACATTAATATCGAGGGTTGAATCGCCAAGAATAATTCCGGTCAAACCACCAGTTATAAATGTAGAAACCAATCCGATTGAAAATAACATTGCAGGATTTAGTTGTAAATTACCTTTCCATAATGTTGTAATGTAATTAAAAGCTTTTACAGCCGAAGGAATTGCTATTAACAAAGTTGTAAATGTAAATACCGAACCTAAGAAAGGATTCATTCCTGACAAAAACATGTGATGACCCCAAACAATTGTTGATAAAAATGCAATTGCTAATATAGAAGCAATCATTGCACGGTAACCAAAAATTGGTTTACGAGAATTGGTAGCAATAATTTCTGATGTGATTCCTAATGCTGGAAGCAATACAATGTAGACTTCAGGGTGACCTAAAAACCAAAATAAATGTTCAAACAAAACAGGAGATCCGCCTTGGTAATGTAAAACTTCGCCAGCAATATAAATATCTGATAAAAAGAATGATGTACCAAAGCTTCTATCAAATATTAAAAGTAAGGCAGCTGAAAATAAAACAGGAAATGATATAACTCCAATAATTGCAGTTACGAAAAAAGCCCATATTGTTAATGGCAATCTTGTCATTGACATGCCTTTGGTACGCAAATTAATTACTGTTACAACATAATTTAAAGAACCCATTAAAGAGGCTGCTATAAATATAGCCATAGAAACCAACCACAAAGTCATGCCCATTCCAGAACCAGGAATAGCTTGTGGCAATGCCGATAATGGCGGATAAATTGTCCAACCAGCTGATGCTGGACCAGATTCAACAAATAATGATGAAATCATTATAACAGAAGATAGGAAAAACAACCAATAGGAAATCATATTCAAAAATCCAGATGCCATGTCACGTGCACCAATTTGAAGTGGAATCAACAAATTACTAAAAGTACCACTTAAACCAGCGGTTAATACAAAGAAAACCATTATTGTTCCATGTATTGTGACCAATGCTAGATAAATATCGTTACGCATTACTCCACCCGGAGCAAATTTGTCTCCTAAAATAAAGCTGAATATTTTAAATGGCTCTTCGGGATATGCCAATTGTAATCTGAACAACATAGACAACAAAATACCAATAATTCCCATAATCAAACCTGTTAAAAGGTATTGTTTGGCTATCATTTTGTGATCAATACTAAAGATATACTTAGTAATAAAAGTGTCTTTGTGGTGGTGCTCGTGTCCGTGGTCTACTGCGTGATCATCAGAATGGTCGTGGCTATGTGCTGACATAATATATATTTTTTCTTTAATACAAAATTAAATTAATTAACTGCAAGTTTCTCATCAACAACTGTTAAAGATTTAGCAATTGAAGTTGAATCATTTTCTTTCTTTTCGGCATTAATTTGTTTACCGAAAGTGTCTTGAGATTTGACCCATTTTTTGAAATCAGATGGAGTGTCAACAATTATTTTCATTTGCATGTTGTAATGAGATGCACCACAAACCTTGTTACAAAGTAACAGGTAATCGAATTCATAAGGATCTAATCCAGTTTTTCCATCAGCTATCAAATCATTACTTTTGGCAATTCTAATTTTATTAATATTTGCTATTTTTTGAATTATCAAATCGTCTTCACGCATTTCTGTTGTCGTGAAAATTGGTTTGAATGCAAATTGAGTAACCATTCCAGGAACACAATTCATTTGTGCTCTAAAATGTGGCATATATGCAGAATGAAGAACATCTTGAGAACGCATTTTGAAAAGAATTTTTTGACCTTTTGGAATATGCAATTCAGTAACAACTACATCATCTTGTGAATATTTATCTGAGGGATCAGTACCAGTAGAGTTAATTCCCTCTATGAACCTTACATTAGCTTTACCTAGAACATTATCATTTCCAGAAAGGCGGGCTTTCCAGTTGAATTGCTGCCCGTAAAGTTCAATAATCATTACATCCTCTGTTTTCTCGTCAACAAACATAATATCTGTCCAAGCGAATAAACCATATCCAATAAGTGCGGCCAAAACCACAGCTGGAATTGTACTCCAAACTATTTCTAGCTTGTTACTATCAGCAAAATATAAAGCTTTTTGGTCTTTTTTTCCACGATATTTAAATGAAAAAAAGTACAATAAAAATTGTGTAATGGTTTGAACAAAAAATATCAGTACCAATGAAACATTGAACAAATTATCAATTACAGAACCGTGCTCAGAAGCTGGAGTTCCTAACGTTAACGGACCCCATTTTAATAGACCGTAAATTGTGAATATGTATATAAAACCTAAAAAGGCAAACATAATGTATCCTTGTACATTATTATCTTTATCGTTGGCAACTTGTGTGTTGTCTACGTTTTTAATTTTACCAACTTGGGTCAAATCAAATATTTTAGTTAATTGCCAAATTGCGATGGCTAATAATGCTAAAACTATAATTATCAACAAACTTGTCATCTGTTTACTTGTTTAAAATATTAATAATGAAAATGTTTACTCTCTTCGATGAAAGGGTTTCGTTTTGGTAATAAAGGTGATTTAGTCAAAGCCGAGAAAACGACTAATAAAAATAAACCTACAAAAAATGATAACGAACCCAATTCAGATGCTCCGATATGCCATTGCGTACCTACAGTGGATGGCATAATCATATTGAAAAAATCAACATAATGTCCTAACAAAATTACTGTTCCTGCCATTACCAAAATCCAAGTTAATCTTTTGAAATCGGTATTAATAAGTATTAATATTGGGAAGACAAAATTCATAACTACTGCTCCAAAGAATGGTAAATTGAAATCGTTTATTCTTGTTACAAAATAAGTTACTTCTTCAGGTATGTTAGAATACCAAATCAACATAAATTGTGAAAACCATAAATAAGTCCAGAAAACACTAATACCAAACATAAATTTAGCTAAATCGTGAATGTGACTTGTATTAACTTCTTTCAAATATCCTTGAGATTTAAGGTATAATGTTACCATACATATAGTTGTGATACCCGAAACAAAGAAACTTGCAAAAACATACCAACCAAATAGTGTGCTTGACCAATGTGGATCAATTGACATAATCCAGTCCCAAGACATAATTGATTCTGTTACAATAAAGAAAACCAAAAACATTGCTGAAATATTGAAATTTTTCTTGTAAAAACTATCATCATTAGAATCGTCTTGAGCCAAACAATTTTTTCTAGAAAAATATCTGTATAAATTCCAACCAGCAAGAAACAAGGCCGCTCTAATTATCCAGAAAGGAAAATTTAAATAACCAGATTTGGCAGCAATAATTTTATCATAATTCTTGGCACCAACTTCGGTAATACCTTCATTTAACCAAAGAAAAATATGATTACCAGGTAATAAATGTAATCCTGTCAATACTAGAAATATAAAAAATATTACAGACCCAACTGGAAGATATGCAGTTATTCCTTGCATAACTCTAAACAAAACTGGAGACCAACCAGCCTGTGCAACCTGTTGTATGGCATAAAAAGCCAAGGCACCAAGAGAAATTAACATTATAAATATGCAAGCAATATAAAATGCAGCCCAAGGCTTATTTTGCATTTGATGAAAAACGTGTTCTAAATGCTCTTCATGTTCTGCTTTGATTTGTGTAGCAGATAATTTTTTATCTCCTTCGCTGTGAACAGATTCTGAATGTGAACCTCCGTGAAGATGAGCATCTGCATTAAGAATTTTTTCCACTGCTTCGATATCGTTTGGAACAGACCAAAAACCATATCCAATTCCAAGTACTCCTAAAAGCATAAGAATTATAGAAAGTGTTTTTATTTTACTTGATAATGTGTACATATCTATTAACTATCGGTTTTTTATTGTAAAATTATTGTTTGGCTCTTAATTGCATTACATAATCAGCTACAAGCCAACGCTCATGTTGGTTCATTTGATTTGCATAATTACCCATAGAATTTATACCATATTTTAAAACATGATAAACACTTCCGGTTGTAATTTCTCTGTCTTTATAACTAGGAACACCGAGAATTTTACCCTGAGTTACTAACCAGCCTTTGCCGTTCCCGTTATTTCCATGACAAATACCACAATATATTTCAAACATCTCTTTGGTATGTTCTGATTCTTTATTAATTGCAATTGAATCTAAAGGAGATTTAGAATTTAATTTAGCCGAGTCGTAACCATCAGTGCTATTTGCAAAATCATAAATTTCGAAACCTCTTTTAAGAGTTCCGTTAGCAGGAAGTTGACCTTCTACTCCACCTTTAAATACCTTAGATTCTTGGTAAGTTTCATAACTAACAGATTCATACATATTAGGCATATATTGAATGTTAGGTCTTGATTTGTCTCGACATGAAATAACTGATACAGTTACTAAAGTCAATAATGCTATTTTGTATAAGCTTTTCATATTTATTCGTGCTTATCTATTAATTTAACTTCAACTGCTCCAGTGCTTTCAAGAAATCTCATCATTTCATTTTCGTCTCCGTTTACGGCAACTTCCATTAAAAAATGATCATCTGTAGTTCTTACATCTGGATTTTCGGCATTTTTAAAAGGCCACAATCTGCTTCTCATATAAAAAGTAATAACCATTAAATGCGCTGCAAAAAAAACTGTCATTTCAAACATAACAGGAACGAATGCTGGCATATTCTGAATATAACTCATACTTGGTTTTCCTCCAATGTCTTGGGGCCAATCTTGAATCATAATGTAATCCATCATCCAAGTTGCGAATGATAAACCGCACAATCCATAAATAAAAGCACAAATTGCTAATCTTGTAGGTGCAATTCCCATTGCTTTATCTAATCCGTGTACTGGAAAAGGGCAAAAAACCTCTTCAATATGATGATGCGCTGCTCGAGTTTGCTTTACAGCATCCATCAAAACATCATCATCATTATAAATTGCGTATATAACTTTATTACTCATGATGCGTATCTGTATTTGCTTCTCTGCGTTTTTTATAAAATTCTCCAGATGTTTTCAAAATTGTTTTTACTTCAGCTTGTGCTATTACTGGGAATGAACGAGAATAAAGTAAGAATAACACAAAGAAAAATCCTATAGTTCCGATAAAAATTCCAATATCAACGAATGTTGGTGAGAACATTGTCCAAGATGATGGTAAATAATCTCTGTGTAATGAAGTTACAATAATAACAAATCGTTCGAACCACATTCCGATATTTACAACTATCGATATTACGAATGAAAACATTATGCTTGTTCTTAATTTCTTGAACCACATGAACTGTGGTGAAAAAACATTGCAAGTCATCATTGACCAATATGCCCACCAGTAAGGACCAGTAGCTCTATTTAAGAAAGCATATTGTTCATATTCTACTCCTGAGTACCAAGCAATAAACAACTCTGTTATGTAAGCAACACCAACAATCGAACCCGTAATCATAATAACGATATTCATTAATTCAATATGTTGTATGGTAATGTATGCTTCTAATTTAGATACTTTTCTCATGATAATAAGTAAGGTATTTACCATTGCAAATCCTGAGAATACAGCACCTGCGACAAAGTATGGTGGAAAAATAGTTGTATGCCAACCAGGAATCACCGACGTTGCAAAGTCAAATGATACAATGGTGTGAACCGAAAGTACCAAAGGCGTTGCTAATCCAGCAAGCACCAAAGAAACCTCTTCGAAACGTTGCCAATCTTTAGCACGACCTGACCAACCAAAACTTAATATTGAATAAATATGTTTGTTAAAAGGAGTTACTGCTCTATCACGAATCATTGCAAAATCGGGTAACAAACCTGTCCACCAAAAAACCAATGAAACGGAAAGGTAAGTTGATATTGCAAAAACATCCCAAAGTAATGGAGAGTTAAAATTTGTCCAAAGTGAACCAAACTGATTCGGAATTGGTAAAACCCAGTAAGCCAACCAAGGACGACCCATGTGAATAATTGGAAATAATCCAGCTTGGATAACCGAAAAAATTGTCATTGCTTCAGCTGAACGGTTTATTGCCATTCTCCATTTTTGACGGAAAAGTAATAATACTGCTGAGATTAATGTACCAGCGTGACCAATACCAACCCACCAAACGAAGTTTGTGATATCCCAAGCCCAACCTACTGTTTTATTTAATCCCCAAGTTCCAATTCCTGTAGAAATGGTATAAACAATACAACTTAAACCCCAAAGGAATGCTGTAAGTGCAATTGAAAATACAATCCACCAATGTCTGTTAGCTCTTCCTTCAACAGGGAAAGCAACATCTACAGTTACATCATGATAAGATTTATCACCAATAACTAATGGTTTTCTAATGGGTGCTTCGTAATGAGACGACATATTATTATTTTAGATTTATGATTATAGAATTTAGATTTCAGATTTGCAATCTTTACTAAATGCTATTTTCTCAATTTATTAATTTTATTATGATTTCAAATATTGATATTGCAAATATGAATGTAATATTCCTACAAACATTATACAAAATTTTATGTATTTCTAACTTTAACGTGATAAATTACATTTGGTTTTGTTCCAACACTTTCTAGCAAATGATACATTCTATCATCGGTTACCAAAGATGAAATTTTATTTGCTTTTTCGTTAATGTCTCCAAATACCAAAGCACCAGTTGAACATGCATTTGAACATGCTGTTGCAAATTCATCAACTTTGGCAACTCTACCTTCGCGTTTTGCTGTCAAAATAGTTGCTTGTGTCATTTGAATACACATAGAACATTTTTCCATAACTCCACGAGAACGAACATTAACGTCTGGATTTAATACCATTCGACCCATATCATCATTCATGTGGTAGTCGAATTCTGAATTTTTGTTATATAAAAACCAGTTGAAACGTCTCACTTTATATGGACAGTTATTCGCACAGTATCTAGTACCAACACATCTGTTATAAGCCATTTGATTTTGACCTTGACGACCATGAGATGTAGCAGCTACTGGACAAACCGTCTCGCATGGTGCGTGGTTACAATGCTGGCACATTACAGGTTGGAAAACAACTTGTGGATTGATTCCTGGAGATTCCATTTCACCAAATCCTGACAATGAACCTTTGTCTCCTGTTAAACCGTCAAAATTATCTTTTTTCTCATCGTCTTCATGAAATGTTTCTTCCGATGAATAATATCTATCAATACGCAACCAGTGCATATCACGGCTCCTACGAACTTCTGCTTTACCAACGACTGGAACGTTATTCTCAGCGTGGCATGCAATTACGCAAGCGCCACAACCTGTACAAGCATTTAAATCGACAGATAAATTAAAGTGATGTCCGATTGAACGGTCAAAAGATTCCCATAAATCTACTTTGGTAGCTTCAATTTCTTGATGATCCAATGAAACCATTGGTTGCTCATTCCATTCTTTGGCTGTCTTTGTAGCAAATATTTGTAAAGTTGTTTCTTTAACAATATCATTTCTACCCATTAATGTTTTTTGCGATTGAACACAAGCAAACTCGTGATCTCCATCTGCTTTCGTCATTTTAACTGACTGAACATTATTGAAATTTTTATATAAAGAGTAAGCGTTTAAACCTACTTGCATTTCTTCTTTTAATCCAACTTTTTTTCCATAACCCAGTGCTAATCCAATAGTTCCAACCGCTTGACCTGGTTGAACGATTACTGGAACATTATCTAATTTTGCACCATCAATTACTAGGTTTACATAACTTCCGTTCAATCCGCCATTTGCAACAATTTCATTAGTTAATTCTAATTTATTTGCATCGGCTTCGGCAACAGTTACATAATTGTCCCAAGAAACTCTTGTTATAGGGTCTGGTAATTCTTGCAACCAAGGATTATTTGCTTGCTGACCATCGCCTAAACCAGTTTTGGTATATAGATTTAATTCAAAATTTGCTATTTTTTTGGATTGCGAAAGTGCATTTGCAGCACCAGAAACATCTCCACCAACAGCAGTCAAACTAGTTATTACTGGGACAATTAAGCCATCATGTAAAACTTTATTCCAAGACAAACCATTGGTATAATTTACTGAATTTGCTTTTAAATAATCATAATAAGAAACTGCGTTTCCATTCCAAGTTAGTAAACAGTCTTGTAATTGTTTGGTATTGAACAATGGACGAATTGTTGGTTGAGTCAAAGCATAAGATCCTTTGGTCAAAGCTAGGTCATTCCAAGATTCTAAATAATGTGGAACAGGTGCAGCGATTGTGGTTAAAGATGCAGTTTCGTCTTCTATTAATGATAATGAAGTAGAAAGTGTCACTTTTTTCAATCCATCAACAAAATCATTTGAATTTGGTAATGAATAAACTGGATTTACGCCAGACATAATTAATGTATGAACGCTTCCAGTTTTCATATCATTAATTAGTTGATTCATTTTTTCGTTAGAACCTTTACGAATTTGTCTTGTTCCAGACAAATTGAAAGCATCGCTACCCAATTGAGCATTGATTGCAAGAACCAATAATTGAGCGTTTTTATCATCTATACCTGAAACCAAAAGTCCTCTGGTTCCCGCTAATTTTAATTGTTGAGCAACTTTGGTAACTTCTGTTTTTACTTTCTCGTCTAAAAAAACGGGTGTTGAAGCACCAGTGATTGTGTTATAAATATGAACCAAAGCTTGCTTTTGAACAGCTGTTGACATAGGAATACGTTTGTCTGCCGCCGCACCAGATAAAGTCATGTTAGCTTCCATTTGGAAATGCTTCGACATAAACTTATTTTTTGGAATTCTGCCTTGCGCATAACCTTTATCATAACCTCCACCTTGCCAATCTCCTAAAAAATCTGCGTCAAGTGAAACTATAACGTTGGCTTTTGAAAAATCATAATCTACTAAAGCTCTTTCTCCGTATTTCATTTCGAATGCATCAAGTGCAGATGAGGATGAAACTGCATCATAAACAACATGTTTAGCAGTTGGATTTAATGCTATAAATTCAGAAATTAATTTTTCGGTAGATGGACTCGCAAGAGTATTTGTTAAAAGTACAACTTGTTTACCAGCTGTTTTTGAGGCAACTAAGCTAGCTTTTATTTTTGAATCAACTTCTGTCCAAGTCGCAGGTTTTTGTGCAATTTTTGGATTTTTGATTCTCATACTATCATATAATGATAATATCGAAGCGTGAATTCTTGCATTTGCAGAAAATTTAGCTCCTTCTGTGGAATTGTTATCAATTTTTACTGGACGACCTTCACGATTTTTTACTAATAAATTAGCAAAATCATAGCCATCAAAAACAGAAGTAGCATAATAATCTGCAACTCCTGGAATAATTTCTTCTGGCTGGTTAACGTAAGGAATTGATCTGTGAATAGGACCTTCGCAAGCTGCAAGCGATGCTGCTGCAGTACTAAATCCGACGTACTTTAAGAAATCACGACGTGTAGTTGATGAGGATGAAAGAGATTCTTTGTCTCCTAAAAACTCATTGGTAGGAATTGCTTCCACAAATTCGTTATTTCTAAGTGCCTCAACAATAGAACTATTTTCGTTTAGTTCCTCAACACTTTTCCAGTATTTTTTGTTTGATGACATATTGTATATAAATATTTAGCTTCGTAAAATTGTTTTCTTTGTTTCAAGTTTGTTTTGTTATGAGTTTCAATAACCTGAAACTTTAACTGTAAACATATTTAATAATGGCATTTTCCACACTCCAGTCCACCCATTTGAGCAGCTGTAAGTTTATCGACACCATATTTTTTGGATAATTCAGCGTGAATTTTCGTGTAATATTCGTTTCCGTCCATTTTAACTTCGGTTTCTCGGTGACAATTAATACACCAACCCATCGTTAGTTTAGAATATTGTTTCATTATTTCGTAAGTCTGCACTGGACCATGACAAGTTTGACATTCTATTCCAGCAACTTTAACGTGTTGCGAGTGATTGAAATATACAAAATCTGGCAAATTATGAATACGAATCCATTTAACTGGTTCTGTTTTTCCTGAATATTTCTGTGTTGCTGGATCCCAACCTACAGCCTTGTACAATTTTTTAATTTCTCCGTCATAAAACGCTTTTGAATAATCGGCAGTTGCAGTTGTATCAGAAACTTCGGCAATTTGTTTGTGGCAATTCATACATACATTTAAGGATGGAATTCCAGAATGTTTACTAACTCTTGCAGATGAATGACAATATTTACATTCTATTTGGTTGCTTCCTGCGTGAATCCTGTGAGAATAATGTATTGGCTGTATTGGTTCATAGTCTTGTTCGATACCAATATTCATCATGAAAGAATATGCGAAATATGCTCCCATTAATATCATTGCTATTGATGAAACTAAAACTAGAAACTGATTTTTAGCAAACGCAACCCAAATTGGTGTTGATGCTGGCTTAGAAATTTGCTCAACTTCTATACCGTTTTGTTTTGCAATTTTAGTAAGCACATTATTGACTAAAAACAGCATTAAAACCAAAATTGCCATTACTAGCCCTAGAGCACCAAGAATAAGGTTGTTGGAAATTCCGCTTGTTGCGTTTTCTCCGCCTGTTGCAACGATTCCAACTGCTGCAACTGGTGCTGCAACTGGCTCCATTGTATATGCAATAATATTGTCTATATCGCCCTTGGCAAGTTGTGGGAAATTATTCATTACAGATGGTTTGTACTCATTCCAAACTGCATTTGCCTGCGCATCGCCTGATTTTATTAATGCTTGACTGTTAGCAATCCATTTATAAAGCCATTCTTTGTCGTATTTTGCACCAACATTTCTCAAAGCTGGTCCAGTCATTTTAGCATCAAGTTTGTGACAAGCTGCACAATTTCCGTTAAAAAGCTCTTTTCCTTTGGTTGCGTCTCCCGATCCCGTTACAGGTGCAGCGGTGGTTGTCGGTGCAGCAACTGCAGGTGCTGCGACTACAGCTTTTTCTTGAGAGAAAGAGAAAATAGATACAGTAAGCGAGAATGCTAAACTGTAAATTAAATTCTTTGTAATCGAATTAGGGGTTCCCACCTTTTTCATATAGTGTAATTATTATCGTCTTGTGTTATTAATATGATTTTAAATAATATTGGAATATTAAAACACTTTTTTTTTTAAACTTGGACAAAAATACGACATAAGAATTACTCTGAAAAACCAAAATATAACTTAAATTCAATTTATATTAATTCTAAATAACAAAGCGTTAAAAGTATTATTCAATAAATTGTACATTTGCAAGAAAATCATCGCTTTATGAAAACTTTAACGTTAAAAACTAGACTTTTATTAGTCATTTTATCGTTTGTGACAACATCAAAATTATTTTCTCAATCAGGAATAAATGTTAGTCAAGACGATAAATTTGAACAATTATTGAATGAAAAACGTAAAATTAACACCTCGATAACTATAAATGACCGTTATAAAATTCAGATTTTTAATGGCGATGCCGAAATTGCCAAAACGACATTATCTGAATACAAAAAAATAAATAAAAATAGTGATGGAACTATCGTTTTTGTTACGCCTATATACAAAGTATGGGTTGGTAGTTTTAAGACTAGAATCGAAGCCGAAAAAAACTTGGTTGATTTGAAAAAAAAATTCCCATTAGCGTTTTTGATTATTCCGAATAAATAGATTTCAAGAAATATTATTAATTTTTTATAAATAAAAAAAAGGAAAATATAAATTAAACTAAAGTTCTATTTTTGCCAAAAATTAAATTTCAAATGAATAAAATAATTATAGTATTTGTTCTAATATTTAGTATGAATACTTTCTCTCAAAGCACATTTAAATTTAAATCTGGCGGTCGTGTTACATATAATGATGTCAAAATGAGTTCCGATTCGATTCGAAATTTAATGAGTACAAGTCCAAAAGCGTTAGAACTATATAATATTGGTAGAACAAAAAAAACATTTGGAAATGTTTTATTATTTGGTGGAATTGGGGGTGTTTTGATTGCTCTTAATAATCAAAGAAGAGCCTATGCAACAGCTGATGGAGGCGCCAGTTACACACCATTAATTGTCGGAGGAGTAATGCTTATAACCGCAATTCCGGTCAAAATTGGTTTTTCAAATAAAATTCGTCAAGCTATAATTTTAGCAAACCAAAATTTAATAAATCCGAAAACTTCCTATATAGAATCTACTGATTTAGTCATCAATTCAAACGGAATAGGATTTCAAATTACTTTCTAAAAAATAAAAAAATGTCTCAAAAACGACTTTTCCTTCTTGATGCCTATGCATTAATATTTCGTGGCTATTTCGCCTTTATCAAAAACCCAAGAATCACTTCAACAGGAATGGATACTTCGGCAATAATGGGTTTTATGAATGCCTTGATGGATGTAATAAAACGGGATAAACCTGATCATTTAGCAGTT
This sequence comes from Bacteroidota bacterium, assembly GCA_031408435.1. Classification (GTDB taxonomy): domain Bacteria; phylum Bacteroidota; class Bacteroidia; order Flavobacteriales; family Flavobacteriaceae; genus Flavobacterium. Next base: position 16,636 of record JANNWM010000040.1, on the reverse strand, counting down.
GCATTCGATAAAGGTGGCAGCGATTACCGATATGAAATGTACCAAGAATACAAGGCGCATCGTGATGAAACTCCCGAAGCTATAAAAATTGCTGTACCTTATATACAACAAATTCTTCGTGCTATGCACATTCCGATTATAGAAGTCGCTGGCTTCGAGGCCGATGATTTAATTGGGACAATAGCCAAACAAGCCGAGAAAGAAAATTATCAGGTTTTTATGGTCACACCTGATAAAGATTTTGCCCAATTGGTTTCTGAAAATATTTTTATGTACAAACCAGCCAGAATGGGCAATGGAATTGAAATTTGGGGCGTTCCAGAAGTTTTGGCCCGTTTTGAAATCGAAAGACCAGAACAAGTTATCGATTTTTTGGGAATGATGGGCGATGCTGCCGATAATATTCCAGGTTTGCCTGGTGTTGGAGAGGTTACTGCCAAAAAATTATTGAAAGAATTTGGCTCAATGGAAAATCTTTTGGCGAATACAGACAAATTAAAAGGTGCTCTAAAAGATAAAATTGAAGCCAACAAAGAAAAAGGAATTTTGTCTAAAAAACTGGCTACTATACTACTCGATTGTCCTGTAACATTTAACGAAAAAGACTACGAATTATCGAAACCAGATATTGAAAAAACCGATGCTTTGTTTGTAGAATTAGAATTCCGACAAATGAAAACTCAATTCGATAAATTGTACAACCCAAATGCACCAAAAGAAACTCAAGAAACAGTTACTAATGTTAAAAAAGTTGCCGTTAAAAAAACCAATGATGAACAATTCGATTTGTTTGGTTTTTCTGACGGTGAAGATTTGACCGAAAATTTTAATTCTAATTTTGCAAATCTAGAAAATACCGAACATTCTTATCAAATAATTCAAGGAGATTTAGGATTAAAATTGTTGTTGCAAAACCTTCAAAATCAAACTTCGGTTTGTTTTGATACCGAAACAACTGGAATAGACGCATTGAATGCGGAACTAGTCGGAATTTCATTTAGTTACGAAAAAGGAAAAGCATTTTATGTTCCGTTTCCAGAAAATCAAGCAGATGCAAAAGACTTAGCAAATAAATTCAAACCGTTTTTTGAGAATGAAAATGTAGAAAAAATTGGTCAAAACATTAAATATGATTTAAAAATATTGGCTAATTATAATATCGAGATAAAAGGAAAATTATTTGATACGATGATTGCCCATTATCTCATAAATCCAGATATGCGACATAATATGGATGTATTGAGTGAAACTTATTTGAAATATTCGCCAAAATCTATCGAATCTTTAATTGGAAAGAAAGGAAAAGGTCAAAAATCGATGCGAGATGTTTCGTTGGAAGAAATCAAGGAATATGCAGCCGAAGATGCAGATATAACTTATCAATTAAAACAAAACTTTAGTCCGATTCTTGACAAAGCCGAAACCAAAAAATTATTTGATGAGATTGAACTTCCTTTAATTCCAGTTCTTGCAGCAATGGAAATGGAAGGAATCAACCTAGATGTTCCGTTTTTGAAAGCAATGTCTATTGAAATGGCAATTGAAAGCAATGCATTAGAACAAAAAATATACGAAACCGCTGGCGAAAAATTCAATTTGGCATCGCCTAAACAATTGGGCGATGTTTTATTTGAAAAAATGAAAATCGGTGGAACCAAACAAAAAAAGACTAAAACTGGTCAATATGCAACTGGCGAAGAAATTTTGAGTTATTTGGCAAATGATAATCCTATTGTAAAAGACATACAAGATTGGAGACAAATGGTCAAGTTACAAAGTACTTATATTGATGCATTGCCCAACCAAGTTGACTTAAAAACAGGTCGTGTTCATACAGATTACATGCAAACTGTAGCTGCAACTGGTCGTTTGAGTTCTAACAATCCGAATTTGCAAAATATTCCGATTCGAACCGAACGTGGACGATTAATCAGAAAAGCATTTGTTGCTCGAGATGAAAATCACACCTTACTTTCTGCGGATTATTCTCAAATAGAATTGCGAATTATTGCAGCATTATCTGGCGAAGAAAATATGATAAAAGCGTTTCAAAATAACGAAGATATTCACAAAAGTACAGCCGCAAAAGTATTTAATGTACCGTTAAAAGAGGTTACCAAAGAACAAAGAAGCAATGCCAAAACTGTTAATTTCGGCATAATTTATGGAGTTTCGGCTTTCGGATTAAGCAATCAAACGGCACTTTCTAGAAAAGAAGCCGCTGAATTGATAGACGCTTATTATACCAGTTATCCAAAACTGAAAGCATATATGTCGGGACAAGTAGATTTTGCTAGAGAAAATGGTTTTGTACAAACAGTTTTGGGCCGCCGTCGTTATTTGAAAGATATTAATTCGGCAAACATGATGGTAAAAAGTGGTGCAGAACGCAATGCTGTAAATGCTCCAATTCAGGGTTCGGCAGCAGATATTATTAAAATTGCGATGATTAATATTCACAAAAAACTAAATGCAGAAAACTGGAAATCGAAAATGCTTTTGCAAGTTCACGATGAGTTGGTTTTTGATGTACACAACTCAGAATTAGAGAAAATTCAACCAATGATAAAATTCGAGATGGAAAATGCTTTCAAAATGGATGTTCCGTTAGAAGTTGAAATTGGTATTGGTAAAAATTGGTTAGAAGCACATTGATTTAGGGCAACAATTTTAAGATTTCATTGCTACATAAAAAAGGTTGTTCCATATTTGAAACAACCTTTTTTTATGGATATAATAAAATTATTTATTCAAGAACAATCTTTTTCCAAGATTTATCAGTTTCGTTTTGAAGTTCTAACAAATAGATTCCCGTAGCCAACCCTTTAAGATTTATTTCAACATTTTGCGAATTATCTTTGACATCAATAGTTTTAATAAAATTTCCTGTTTGACCATACACATTTACATTTGTTAAATTGGTTTTAGTTTGAATTCTAAAAGTTCCATTTGAAGGATTTGGATAAATAGACGATGCTTTTAGAGAAAAATCTTCTATGCCAAGTGTAGTGAAAGTTAAATCTTGATAGCCTGCGGATGCTGAACCGCCATGACTTCCTACTGAAAAACTTGCAGAACCTGACCTAACACCAACTATACTAAAAGAATTAGTTGTAGCATACGGCATTTGAAAATCCTGTCCTGCTGAATCAGAAGTAGTTAAACTTCTTGTAAGTGTTAATGTTCTTAAAGAACCAGACATCATGTCGCTTACAATAGTCCAATCTTGTGAAGCATCAACTGAAGGATTTCCAGTTCCTACATAACCTCTATCTCTTAAAGCTGGAGTTGTAGATGTGGTGTAAACAAGAACATCTCCTGCTCCCATTCCAAAACCTGAAACAACACCAATTCCAAGTCCAAACCAACGATCTGATGGTCCAGTCAAAACAAGAGTAACCATTGAAGTTGAATTATCTAAGGTGAAATTTGCAGTCATATTAGGTTGCAAATTAACAGTTCCAGACGTTTTTTGTTGACTAAATCCAACAAAGTTTATAAATCCAAATAGCAGTAAAGTAATTTTTTTCATTTTAATTTGATTTTAATAGATTAATAATTTTTTCATTACCAGAAAAAGCAGCATATTCAAAAGCTGTTTTTCCTTGTTTGTCTTTGTGAGATTTGTCTGCATTATTTTTCAAAAGTAGTTCGATAATATTTATGTTTTGAAATTGAACGCTATAAATCAAAGCTGTCATTCCGTTAACATCTGCAAGGTTTGGGTTTGCCTTTTTTTCAATTAAAAACGCTGACATTTCGTTATTGCCTTTGACAATGCAACTCATTAAAGGTGTTCCCATTGAACTATTTCCGTTGATGTCACAATTGTTTTCAATCAAATATTTAGCAACGCCGTTATTTGCTCGATAACAAGCCAATATCAATGGAGAAAATCCTTCTTTATTGATGTTATTAACAACACTCGGATTAGCCATTACTAATTCTTTTATTTGTTCGATAGTACCTTTTCGGGCAACATCGAAAACATCAAGTTTTTCTTGTGCTATAGCGTTTAAGCTCAAACAGAAAGTAAATATTATGTATAATTTAAAATTTTTCATATTAATGTTTCGACAAATATAAATAAAAAAAAATAAATATTACAACTTCTTGGTCGATTCTCGATACCTCAATTCAGTTTTAATAATTTTTGTTCTCGATAGATAATCTTCGACTTTACTTTCTAATCTTTCTATTAATAGATTGGCAGCAACTTCGCCAATTTCTGGTCCGTGCTGACTAATTGTTGACAAACTTGGAGACAATCGTCTAGCCCAAACGCCATCGGCAAAACCAATAATCGATAGGTTTTCTGGGATTTTATAATCATTTTTCAAGCCGTGTTTGTGAGCAAAAACCGATGAAATTTCATCGACAGCAAAAATGCCATCTATTTTTTGAGATTCGAATAATTTTATAGCTTTTTCATCAAAATCGATTTCATTGTCAGATAAAACAACAAGATTCTCATTAATTGTAATTTTATTGTTTGCCAAAGCGTCAAAATAGCGATGATTAATAATTATAAAAAACTAAGTTCAGAAAACTGAAAGTCGAAAATACTTTTGCAAGTTCACGATGAAATGGTTTTTGATGTTCATAACTCTAATCTAGAGAAAATACAACCAATGATAAAATTCGAAATGGAAAATGTTTTCAAAATGCAAGTTCCATTTGAAGTTGAATTTGGCATCGGTAAAAATTGGTTAGAAACACATTGATATGTATTTTATTTTTTAACTTATGTTTTAGTAAATCAAATAGATAAATGTCATATATTTAAAAAAATTAACATTTGCAATCACTTAAAACAATTTTGTACTTTTCTATATTTAGATATCCGTTAACATTGGAGGAAATTCACGGTTACACGAGTAATTTAAATATTGATGTAACAACTATTGAATTAACTAATTTAATTTCAGAAAAAATTCTGACTAAAGTTGATGATTTTTATGTTTATGACAATGATTTAGAAAGCGTTACCAAACGATTAAAAGGTAATCTTCATGCATCAAAAGCGCTTTTAAAAGCCAAAGAAAGAGCAAGTTTTATTGCAAAATTTCCTTATGTAAAAGCCGTTGGCGTGTCAGGATCATTGTCAAAAGGATATTATGATAGTGAAAGTGATATCGATTTTTTTGTAATTACAAAACAAAAAAAACTATGGATTTGTAGAACTTTATTGATGTTATACAAAAAATTATTCTTGCTTAATTCTCGGAAATTTTTTTGTGTTAATTATTTTATTTCCGAAAATCAATTAGAAATCGAAGAAAAAAACCGTTTTACAGCAACCGAATTAAAAACTCTTATTCCAATGCAAGGAAAAGTAATTTTCGAACAATTTTATATTAAGAATAATTGGGTTTCAGATTATTTTTCGAAATTTTATCCAGATACAAATGCAGTTTTAGATATAAAAAAACCAATGTTAACTATAATTTTAGAATTTGTTTTTGATACAAAAATTGCAAATCATTCCGATTTTATTTTCAAGAAAATTACGCTCCAAAAATGGAAATCCAAATTTGATTATTTAACCGAAAAAGATTTTCAGATTGCTTTAAAATCTACTCAAAACATATCGAAACATCATCCGTCAAATTTTCAGAAAAAAGTTATTTTAGCTTTGAATACAAAAATTGAAGAAGTTCAGAACAGTTTTAATATAAAACTACAAAAAGAAAATGTCTAAAATTGTTTTTTCACATTCGTATTATTATAAATTAGATCTAAAGCAATGGAAAAACAAAATGCCATTTCCGCCTTTGGGAACTTTATATGCAGCTTCTTTGATGAGAAATAATGGTTTTGATGTAACATTGTTCGATACTAATTTACGGGATAATGCCTCTGAAATAGATTTAGTTTTAGTAAAAAACAAACCAAATTATTTGGTTATCTACGATGATGGTTTTAATTATTTAACCAAAATGTGCTTGACTAAAATGCGTGAAGCTTGTTTTGAAATGATAGAAATCGGGAAAAAACACAATTGCACAATCATTGTTTGCAGTTCTGATTCGACTGATCATTATAATAAATATTTAGACAAAGGTGCTGATTTTATTCTTCAAGGCGAAGGCGAAATTACTTTGCTAGAACTCATAAAAACTTTAGAAAAAAAAGAAATTTTCGAATCAGTTTCTGGAATCGTTTTTAGACAAGAACAAAATTCAAAAGTCAACCAAAAAAGAGCAGTTTTACAAAATTTAGACGAATTGCCATTGCCAGCTTGGAATTTGGTCGATATAGAAAGTTATCGAAATATCTGGAAACAAAGCAAACAAGAATTCACTTTGAATATTGCTACAACACGTGGTTGTCCTTATAAGTGTAATTGGTGCGCAAAGCCCATTTATGGTAATCGATATAATGCACATTCGCCAGAATATATTGTCAAAGAAATTCAATATTTAAAAGAAAATTTTGGAGTTTCACGATTCTGGATGTGCGACGATATTTTCGGATTGAAACCAAATTGGGTTCAGGAATTTAATCGAGAATTAGAAAAAAAACAACTCAAAATTAAGTATTTTATCCAAAGTCGCGTCGATTTATTATTGAAAGAAAACACCATTGATGCTTTGGCAAAATCGGGATTAGAAGAAGTTTGGGTTGGCGCAGAAAGTGGTTCGCAAAAAATTCTTGACGCTATGGATAAAGGCTCAAAAGTTACCGAAATTGCAGAAGCAACAAAACTCTTAAAAGTCAAAAAAATACGAGTTGCTTTCTTTTTGCAATTTGGTTATTTAACCGAAAATCAAAATGATATTCAACAAACTATCCAAATGGTCAAAGAACTAAAACCTGACAATATTGGCATTTCGGTTTCGTATCCATTGCCTGGAACTAAATTTTACGACAAAGTAAAAGATGATTTAAAATTGAAAGCCAATTGGAAAGATTCTGACGATTTTGAAATGATGTTTAAAGGCACATTTTCATCTCAATATTACAGAAAATTACAACGTTTGGTTCATAAAGAATTCCGAAAAAGTCAAGGAATTGACAATTTGAAAAACTTTACTTTTTCGAAAGAAAAAATAAAATCGATAATAAAGTTGGGATATTATTTTCCGAGTGCTTTTGTGGATAGTTTGGTTTTAAAGAAGTTAAAATAATGAAAGCTGATTTTTTAGATAAAATAGATATTGGTTTTTCTTCAATATATGAAGAATATGAAGCCATGAGTACAACTAATTTTATAGATATTTCTCGCAGAGATTTTATTAGAGATGAGGTTGAGTTATACTTAAAACCAAATCATAAAATACTAGAAATCAATTCGGGTAGCGGTATTGATGCAGTTTATTTTGCGCAAAAGGGGAATTCAATTGTTGCAACAGATATTAGTAGTCAATCTGAGATATTTATTGAAAATAAAATTAAAACACTTGGGTTGAACAATTTAGAATTCAAAAAATGTTCTTTTACCGATTTAAGAAATTTAAAAAAAGGAAAATTCGATTTTATTTTTTCCAACTATGGCGGTTTGAATTGTATTGATAATTTTGAATCAGTTTTTAATCAATTTGATGATTTATTGAATCCAAACGGATATATTTCATTAGTAATAATGCCACCATTTTATCCTTTTGAAATATTAACTTTTCTTAAAGGAAATAAAAAAGCATTCAGAAGATTAAATAAAAACGGCACCATTGCCAATGTTGAAAATCAAAAAATAGAAACATTTTATTACACACCAAATCAAGTAAAAAAAGCATTAGGGCAAAAATACAAACATATTAAAACCCGCAATATTGGCACTTTTTATCCATCGTCACATTATCAATGGGCAACTAAATATAAAAAAATAATGTCAAAATTGATACTATTTGACCAATGGATTAATAAATTACCTTTGATGATAAAAGGAATTGGGGATTATTATATAATTACTTTTCAGAAAAAATAAAAAGCTAATTATCAATAATTGATGATTGCAAAAATACCAAATACAATTAATTACTTGACGCCTTTAGAAAATAGTTTTTCGAATAACTACTTGTTTGTTCTAAAAAAGAAAATCGGATTTTGTCTGATAATGAAATTGTTAATTTACCAAAAATAGATGTAAAAAACCCAAATTATTTAGAGCGGAAAGCAAGAAAATTTTAATCAAATAAAGTTTTAAACTATTTGATTATAGAACAAAAGCCGATGAAAATCCTAGATATAGGTTGCGGAAATCGTTGGTTTTCTAATAAATAAAATAAGCTAAATTGAAAACACATTTGTAACAGCGATAGACGTTAATATTATTGAACTAAAACAAGCAAATAAACTTTTTGAGAATAGTAATTTAGAATTCGTTTCTGGTGATATTTTTAAAATTGATTCGTTTGAAAATCGATTTGATTGTATCATTCTAAATGAATGCATTCAATATTTTTCAGATTTGAATTTATTATTAGCTGAACTAAAATCATTTTTAAAAGATAATGGTGAAATACATATTTTTGATAGTCCGTTTTACAAACCAAATCAATTAAGTTTGGTCAAAGCCAATACATAAAAAATATTATTCTAAACTGGGTTTTCCAGAAATGACCACGTTTTACATTCATCATTTATTAGAAAGTTTGGGTGCTTATAGATTGGAATACAAACCTGTAAACTCGATAATTAATAAACTTTTTAGACTAACCGAAAACCCGTTTTGCTGGATAATAATTAAAAAAGAGTAGAAATAGAAATGAATTTAAAAACCAAGTACGACACTATTTTATCAATAATTCCAGAAGGCAAACATAATAAATTGTTTCGCTTTTTGGCAAAAAGTGTTTTGTTTGGTGTTTTGGATTTAGTTTCGATTGCTTATTTAATTCCGATTGTTGTTCTTTTATTTGATAAAAAAAAGTTTGAGTTAGTTATCGTTAGACTTCCTTTTTTTGAAAAATCATTATCCATAATAACAATCGAAGTTTTTGTGGTTTTTTTTATAGTTTTTTATTTTATTAAAATAATAATCCAAACAAAATTCAATACAGCTTTGTATGTTTTTTTATATGATTTATCGACCGATTTATCAATTGATAATACCAATAATTTTATAAACAAAAGTTTTACACAGCATCAAAATATTAACAAAGGCGAAGTTTTACAAAATGTAACTAATGTTCCTGAAGATTTTTCGATTCGTTTTTTACTTCCAATTCTAAATTTAATTAGCGAAACGCTCGTTTTATTAATTTTGATATCGGTTTTGCTTTTTTTCTATTTCAAAATCGCCCTGGTTTCTATGACGATATTATTGGTTTTTGCTTTGTTTATTTATTTTACAAAGCAAAAACAAATGACTATTATTAATTCGGTTTATCTTAAAACTCAAGCCAAATCAAATGCATCATTACTCAACTTAATAGATGGTTATTTAGAAATAAAAAATTCTGGTAACTATTCTTTTTTCTTAGAAAAATTCAGAAAAGAAAAGTCACTTTTAAATGAAGTCACTGGCAAATTAGTTTCGTACAATTCAAACTATTCTAAATATCTCGAAATAGTTTTAATAGTATGCGTTGTTGGTTTTGTTTTATTCAATTTAAATACTGAAAATACAATTGTTACAGTTTCTATAATTGGTGCATCGAGTTTGCGGTTAATTCCTTGTATTAGCAGGATTTTGAGTGCGATAACTCAGATTAAATCCTATCAATATTCGGTTGATATTCTTTCTAAAATTGAAAAATCTTCGTCAGTTGAAAACCAAAAAAATACTTTTGAATTTAGTATTGCTCTACAAAATGTTTGTTTTAGTTACCAAAAAAATAAAATTCTTGATGATATAAATTTAACCATTCCAAAAGGTGTTTTTGTTAGTATAAAAGGCGATTCGGGTGTTGGAAAAACAACATTACTTTATTTGATAATGGGAATAATTAAACCAAATAAAGGTGCTTTTTACTTAGATAATTCCAAAATCGAAACAAATAATTTTTTCGCTTTTGCAAACTATGTTCCTCAGCAACCCTTTCTTTTTAGTGGTTCTATAATAGACAATATAGTAATGGGACAAAATCCTGCAGCAATAGATTATGATTATATTTATTATTTGTGCCAACAATTAGAACTTGATAGTGTTATAAAAAAAATGACAAATAGTTATCAAACTGAAATTACTCACGAAAGTTTAAGGTTTTCTGGTGGACAAAAACAAAGATTGGCACTTGTTAGAGCTTTGTACACAAAACCTAGTTTGTTGATTCTTGATGAAGCAACTAATCAGCAAGATAAAGTACTTGAAAATAAAATTTTTATGTTCTTGAAAGAATTAAACACAACTCAAAAACTTACATTAATTTGTGTTTCTCACAATCCAGATATTGATGTTTTTTTGGACAGTATTTATGAAATAAAAAACTAATTTATTTAAGTTGTCTGATTCCTCGAATTCTTTTTCTTTTAAGAATTTTTAAAATTAAATTCGAAAAATTCCAGCCAAAATAACTTGGTAATTTTAGTAATTTTAAAATTAAAACATCTTTTACAGCTATTTTTATATTTTCAGTTTTCAACATCTTTACAAGAACTTTTACTTGATTTGAAAACGTTTTTCTAACAAGAAACAAATTAACAATTTCTTTTTTTTCAATAATTTGTATTAAATAACTATCGACTAAAACGCTTAAATAATTTTTAGCAATTTTATCTTTCAAGATTTTATCCGAACCATATTTTGAAGCAATTTTCAATTCAAGCTCAAAAACTTTATGTGCATCGGTAATACGTTTTGGTTCTATTAATCTTCTGGTAATAGATGATTCTCTTTTGTGAATTTTTAGCAATGAATTTTCTAAAAGAGAAACATTTTTTGCAATAAATAAGTACTCAAACATAAAAGGTCTATCGTCAAACCACAATCCTTTTTCGAAAATAATTTGTTTTGCCAAGCTACTTTTAAATAGTTTAGCCCAAACATTTTCTGAAATACCATGATTAAACATTTCAAATTGCAAATCTTTCGTTTTAGTTATTTCTTGATTTCTTGATTTCCAACCACTAACCATTTCGGCATTTCCATTTTGATTGAATATAGTAAATTTAGAAATAACTAAATCGCTATTTTTTTCTAAAATAGTATTCAAACAAACTTCAATCATGTTCGCTTCTAGCTCATCATCGGCATCAAAAAATGTCAAAAATTCGCCCGTTGCATTTTTTAGCCCAAAATTTCTAGCTTCGCTATGACCAGAATTTTTTATAGTTATAATTTTACAGTTATCAAATTCATTTTTAAATTTTTCAGCAATTTCCAATGAACTATCTAATGAACCATCATTTATTAAAACCAATTCAATGTTTTTATAGCTCTGATTTATAACAGATTGCAAACACCTTTCAAGTAGCTTCTCTTCATTAAAAAATGTAGTTATAATCGACACCAAAGGTTGTTTGTGAGTAATCATTTTATTTTTGCAATAAATTTCGAAACTGTAGCTTTTAAACTAGAATTTATAGTTTTTAAATTCTCAGGCGGTTTCCAGAAATAATCTGACAAATTATCAGCAGATACAATGCAACACAAGGCGTTAACTTTATGGAAATCTGCAAAAGCATAAATCGCAGCACACTCCATATCAACATGTGTTGCTTGTTTTTCGATATAAAAAGATAGTAAGGATTTTGTTTCTCTAAAAGGCGCATCGGTGCTCCAACAAATAGCTTCTGGTAAATTTAACTGAGATTTTAAGTTTTGAAACCACAAATTATCCGTTGGCTTTAAATTTTCTTTTTTTGAATAAAAATCGGTACAACCAGTTGTTGAATAACAGTTATTTACTAAAAAAACATCCTCAGAATTTGATTTTTTCGAAATAATACCTGCCAACCCTATAAATATAAAGTTTTCGACACCAAGTATTCTAAGCTCTTCCAGTATTCCGACTATTGCAGGAGCACCATTTCCAAATTCTGAACAATAAATAATGTTTTTATTTAATGTAAAATTTTGACCGATTAATCCTTTAATTTTTTTTGATAAAAAACGAATTTTTGAATCCAAAACATATTTACTCAATGAAATAATAGCCGTTTTGGGCAGTTTTTCGAAATTATATTTTTTGAGTTTTTTTTTCCATTTAACAATTAAAGAAATATCTAACAATGAAGGTTCATTTAAAAAATCTATATCTTCTATTGGGTTTTTATTCATCATATATTACAATTTCCTTGTCGATTCTCGATACCTTAATTCGGTTTTAATAATTTTTGTTCTCGATTGATAATCTTCGACTTTACTTTCTAATCTTTCTATTAATAGATTGGCAGCAACTTCGCCAATTTCTGGTCCGTGCTGACTAATTGTTGACAAACTTGGCGATAAACGTCTTGCCCAAACACCATCGGCAAAACCAATAATCGATAGATTTTCTGGGATTTTATAACCGTTTTTTAAACCATGTTTGTGAGCAAAAACCGACGAAATTTCATCGACGGCAAAAATGCCATCTATTTTTTGAGATTCGAATAATTTTATAGCTTTTTCATCAAAATCGATTTCATTGTCAGATAAAACAACAAGATTCTCATTAATTATAATTTTATTGTTTGCCAAAGCGTCAAAATAGCCATTTGTTCTCAATTTGCCAACGCTCAAATTATCAATCGAACTGAAAAGAGCAATGTTCTTGCAACCTGTCTTTATTAAATGATTCATTGCGTATATTGCCGATTCATAGTCATCGACAATTACTTTATCGCAATTGACCTCGTCGGTAATTCGGTCAAACATTACAATTGGAGTACCGTCTTTTATAATTTCTTTAAAATGATTAAATTCATGTAATTTCTGAGATTCTTCGGACATAGAAACTATAAAACCATCAATTGTCCCGTTGCTTAACATTTCGAGAGTTGTAATTTCTTTTTCTATTGATTCATTAGATATACAAGTAATTACGTTATAACCTTTTTGCTCGGCAACTTTCTCGATACCTGAAAAAACCTTAGCAAAAAACGAATTTAAAATATTTGGAATAATTACACCAATAGTTTTCGTTGAACGGTTTTTAAGATTCAAACCAAAGACATTAGGTTTATAATTTTTCAGCTTCGCATATTCTTGAATTTTGGTTTTGGTCGATTCGCTAATTTCTGGGCTATCGTTTAGTGCTTTTGAAACTGTCGAAACAGAAACATTTAATTCTTGTGCAATATTTTTAAGTGTAGCTTTTGTTTTCATACCTATATATATAATGTAAAAATAATGAAATTTTATTAAAAACTGCTTTTAAACTAAAAATGATTCTCCTAAAATTTATATTTTAAAATAAATTTCACTTTTACTTATATTTAAATTAATAATTCTTTATATTTGGAAATTAATTAAACAATTTAAACTACAACTTTATTATTATGAAAAAAAATTATTTATTATTGATGTTCTTGTTTATTGCAGGAATCATTCAAGCACAAGTCACGCCTACCTTTACGCAGGTAGCGCCAATTTGTTCGGGTGCAACTTTGGCAGCTTTGCCAACAACATCTAACAATGCTATTACTGGAACTTGGTCTCCAGCGGTTGTTAACACAGCAACTACTACCTACACATTTACGCCAGCAGATCTTGCATTGGCAACAACTACAACAATGACTATTGTTGTTAACCCAAAACCCGTGTTGACGTTTACTGTTCCAAGTACACTAATTTGTGCAGGAACAAGTACAACACTAACAGCTAATTCGAACAATATCTCACCAACATTAACTTATGGTTCACAAACTATTAGTATGCTTCCAGCAGCTTTTGGTACACCATTAACAAGTCCTTTGTCTGGAACATTGACAAATTCTCCTAATAATGGTTGTTCAACAGGTGTCGCTCCTAATTTAGTTTCGCCTTATACTGCAGGTCAATTCACTGGTAAAATTGTATTAATAGCAAGAGGGGTTTGTTCATTTGTAGATAAGGTGCTAAATGCTCAAAATGCTGGAGCTATTGGTGTTATACTTTATAACACCCCTACTGGTACTGGAACAGTTCCAGGTGGCGTTTTTGGCCCAGGTGGGGCGAATGCGTTAATAACTATTCCTACTTATGGAATTTCTAACGCAGATGGATTAGCAATTGTAGCAGCAATGACTGCTAATCAAGTTCCAATTACACTTAATTTAGCTCCAGAAGTAACCTATTTATGGGGAACAGGCGAAATGACAAAAACTATTAACACTGGAATTTTAAATGTTACAACTCCATTTAATGTTACAGTAACTGTTACTTCAACTGGTTGTTTTACAACTTCGACAGTAAACGTAGTTGTAACACAAAATATTGTACCAACTTTTGTACAAATACCAGCTTTTTGTTCAGGAACAACAGCTCCTACATTGCCAGGATCTTCTACCAATACTACACCATTAGCAGGCACTTGGTCTCCAGCAATTGTAGATAATTTAGCTTCTGGTGTTTACACTTTTACACCAACACCAGTAACAGGACAATGTTTAACTACAACAACAATGTCAATTACAGTTACACCAAATACTACAGATGTACAAACTGTTGCAGCATGTGGCACAACATATACTTGGGCAGCTAACGGTACAACTTATAACGCAGGAGGAACATATAATTTTCAAGACGGTTGTGTGGCTAGAACATTAAACTTGACATTGACTCCAGCATCAGACGTTGTTACAACAGTTACAGAATGTGCAACTTATACTTGGGCAGACAACAGCCAAGTTTACACTATGTCAGGAGTTTACACAGGTACAACTACTAATTGTGTAACTCAAAAATTAAATTTGACAATAACACCATTAACTGTACCAGCTTTTGTGCAAGTAGCACCAATTTGTTTAGGTGATGCTTTAACAGCTTTGCCAACAACTTCAACAAATGGAGTTGCAGGAACTTGGGCACCAGCAATCGATCCGTTATTAACAACAACATATACTTTTACACCAACATCTAATGTTTGTACAAGTACAGCAACAATGACAATCGTTGTAAATGTTAAACCAATAGTACAATTTTTGTTTGCAACAGGTTTACCACCAGTATGTGCAGGCACAACTTCTACATTTTCGGCAAATACTACAAATATAACGCCAATACTTAACTACGTAAATGCTTTTAGTGCAGCAGTAGCGGTTAATGCAAATCAAGCTCCATTCGGATCAGTTATAACGGCTCCATTATCTGGAACATTAGTAAACTCACCAAATAACGGTTGTTTAGTTGCAGGAGCAAGTCCTTACACGGCTGGACAGTTAACAGGAAAAATTGTTTTAATTAAAAGAGGTGTTTGTGCTTTTACTCAAAAAGTTTTAAATGCTCAAAATGCAGGTGCAGTGGCAGTTGTCTTATTTAACAATGTGGCGGCAACTCCTTTGTTTCCGGGTGGAACAGATCCTTTAATTACAATTCCAGTTTATGCAATTACTTTAGAAGCGGGTGATGCGTTAATCGCCTCAATGACAGCAGGAGAAATTCCGTTGACAATTGCTCCAAAACAAGTTTTGACTTATTTATGGTCAAATGGTGCAACAACTGAATCTATTACTACTCCAGTTTTAAATTCTGATGCAACTTATACAGTAACAGTAACAAATCCATTAACAGGTTGTTCATCAGCTCTTGCTACAACAAACATAACTGTAACACCTGCACCAGTTATTACAGGAGCAACAGTTCAAAACTTTACAACAACAGATACTATTGCAAGTATTGTAGTAAATCCTACAACTGTAGTTTGGTTTGCAAGTTCAGCAGATGCATTAGCGGGAACACCAGCGCTTTTAGGAACTCAACTTTTGGTTGATGGCGCTACTTACTATGCAGTTTCTACTGTTGGTTTATGTAAAAGTGCACCTTATGCAGTTACTGTAGGAACAACTTTAGCAACTTCTGGTTTTGATGCTAATACAACATTAAGAGTATCACCAAACCCGTTTACTAACTTAGTTAACATTTCAATCAATTCAAAAGCTACTATCGAAATTTTTGATATTGTTGGAAAATCAATTCAAAGCTTATCTATAGAAAACGGTTTGTCTCAATTAGATTTATCTAATGTAGCTAGCGGTGTTTACATGATGAAAGTTGTAAACGAAAACAACCAATCTAAAACAGTTAGAATAGTGAAAAACTAATTCTAAGTTTTAATAAATTTTTAAAATCCTGTTGATGTAAAAGTCAACAGGATTTTTTTTGCACTAATTTTAAACGCTAGATTTAATAAATCTAAATATAGTCGCCTTACAAAGAATTTTAAGTATGATTTTTTTCTGAAGCGCAAAGTTTGGGCATTTTTTGTAATGGCATTTCCCGCCACTTTTCCAAAAGTTTTTTTCATGCAAAATCTTGTCCAAAAAGACAAGGCAAGAAAAAACATTTTTCCCTAATGTCGGGGCTATTAGGCAAAGTTTTACGCATTTTTGTAAAGTCCTGAAAAACAATAAAAAGAATTTTAACTAACCTATTTGTTTTCTAAATAAATAAATGTACTTTTGCAGTCCAAAATTATTGGTTAATTCAAGGTTTTGGACAAATGTTTAATTAAAAATAAAATTATTGTGAACGCATTAAGCTACAAAACAGTATCAGCAAGCAAAGCAACCGTATCCAAAGAATGGATTGTGGTAGACGCTGACGGTCACAACCTGGGACGTCTTGCATCAA
>JANNWM010000039.1:0-2072 GCA_031408435.1 Bacteroidota bacterium | reverse complement strand
AATTTTCTTTTGAAGAGAAAGTGAAAAATTCGCTTTCCCCTCGCAAGACTAAATTTGGTTTCCAACACAAAACTAGGAAAAAATAATTTGAAAAAAAATGCTTTTTTATTTGTTTTTTAGCACAGTTCTTTGTTAGCCGTTGTGCTTATTTTCAGTAAACAATTATTAATTATTATTTTATGATGATGCCTTATAATACAGATTTCGTTTACAAAAGTCCCGAACACCGTAAACAACAAAAAGAACGACAAAAACATTTATTAACCTGCGCTAAAAATCGCAAAAAACGTAAAAATAAAAAATGAAAGACAAAGATTTTCAAAATGTCAATTCCGATAAAATTGAGATTGTTAAACAGCAACAAAAAAAGCAAAATTTAGTTTTGCTAAATAAAATTCAGCCACAAAAAAACCACAAACTTTTTGAGTGCGACACAATTAAAAAAACTATTTCACTTGCTAAATTTCAGCCGCCAAGAACTGATTTACATTATAACGAAGCAATTCAGTTGGTAAACAAAAAAATTGATTTAAACAATCCTGCAACTAACACAAAAGCAAAAGTTTTAATTCAGCCAAACTGCATTTACATTTCGGCTTTAAATTTCAATAACGTTGTTAAGATTTTGCTTCGTGATTATCATTTAAGCGGTTTTGTGGTAGCATAACGGCCAACGTCTTGTGGCTTGCAGAAGTTGGGGATTTGGTTAGCCCGAACTCATCGTAAATCACTGACCACAAAAGTACAAAACAATGTGTAAAGTCAGGACCAAAACCCCAATTTTTGCAAACCGCTGTTGGCAGAAGTACTTATTTTTATGTTACTGAAATTGTATTTTCATTTGTGTCAATACAAAACTTTGTTCCTTCTAAAAAGTCAAGTCCAAGTAATCCGTTGTAATCAGAAAAAATTCCGTGAGCAATAAAATCATAAACTTGAATTTCAAATTTTTGTTTCTCAATTCCTAACGATGAAAAACTATCAATTTCAAAAACTTCAGTTTCTATAATTCCGTTAGCAGTTTCAATTTCCACTGTTCCTATACTATCTTTTAAATCGTGACCAAGCAAATATAATGCATTACTGTCGATTGTTGTATTTGTTGCTCCAGTATCGAGAATCATTTTCATTTCATACTTTTGGTCAATCTCAATATTTACAAGTATTAATCCGCTTTCAGGTTCTCTTTTGAATTTATAAGTCATTTTTTAGTAATTCTATTAAAAATTCCTGTAATCTTTCTCGTCGGTCTAAATTTTCCAGTATAAATCAATGTTATTTTATCGAAATTTGATGTTTTCTCTCGACCAATATAACAAACTTCTTTTTTGTCTTTACTGTGATATAATGGAATTCCTGATATTACATCAAGTTTACTTTCGTCCATATTTGGATTTCCGAGCAAAACCCATTCATCTGGATAAAGATTTTTAATTTCAGATATATTTATTAATTGTCCCATTTGAATTTGATTTAATTAAGCTCAAATTTACGATTTATTTTTAAATTAATTGAATTCGTATTTTAGATTTTAATTATTTATCAAATTTTTAAGAATTTTGGGCGTATTTCTGCCAACGTCTCGTGGCTTGCAGAAGTTGGGGATTTGGTTAGCCAAAACTTCGATTAATCACTGACCACAAAAGTACAAAACAATGTGTAAAGTCAAGACCAAAACCCCAATTTCTGCAAACCGCTGTTGGTCGCAGGTTTAATTTAGAACTAAATTGTTGTTTTCAATTCTTTGCAAATATAATTTTTTTTTTCTTGTTTTTATGCTCAAATATTCAGTTAATTCTGTTATTTGGATTCAGTATAAAAATTAATAAAAAGCAAAAAATGCAACTTTAATTTATGAATTTACGACAATTAAAATAGTTTTCAACCTTTCACAATTCCTAGAATTTTTGGTTTTCAATAAAATTTAATTAGTTTCAGCCTTTAACAATTTCGAGTATTTTTGATTTCAAATAACGTTCATTTTTTTAACGTTTCACAATTCCTAGTATTTTTGGTTTTCAATAAAATTTAATTGGTTTCAGCCTTTAACAATTTCGAGTATTTTTGATTTC
>JANNWM010000038.1:0-10741 GCA_031408435.1 Bacteroidota bacterium | reverse complement strand
AAATGAAAATCGATCGTGTTGGCGTGGGAAGTTTGGGTGCAACTACGGGACAAGTAGGTTTTACAATGCGTCGTGCGATTTACGGTCAAGAAATTTCGAAATACAAAGAAGGAAAAGACGATTATGACATCACAATGCGTCTGCAAGAAGACCAGCGCAAAAGCGAAAGTGTGTTGTTCAACCAGCCTGTAACTTTTAGAAATCAAAATAACGGACAAATTATTCAAGTTCCGATTTCGGCGATTTCAACAACAGAAAAGAAGTTTACTTTTAATCAAATAAAACGTAAAAATTCAAAACGAGTTATGACCATTTATTCGAATGTTTTGACAGGTGCAAATGGCGACGGAATCACCAAACAAATAGAAACGGCTTTGGCAACCGCCAATTACAAAATGGCTGGCGATATTACTTATTCGTTTTCGGGCGAGCAAGAACAACAGAAAAAAGATTCGAGTTTCTTGTTTGGTGCATTACTTTTAGCATTAGCAAGTATCACGATAATTATTGTGTTGCAGTTCAACTCGATATCCAAAACAATGGTCATTATGTTCACGGTTTTATTGAGTTTTTCAGGAGTTTTCTACGGTTATGTTATTTGTCAAATGGATTTTGTAATCTTAATGACCATGATGGGAATTATTGCATTATCTGGAATTGTCGTAAAAAACGGAATCGTATTAATGGATTTCTTCGTCTTGTTACTCGATGCAAAAGTAGCCGAAAAGAAAGTTACTTCTCACGACGATTTAACAATTGCCGAAATAAAAGAAGTGATTATTGTTTCAGGAAAATCTCGTTTGCGACCAGTTTTATTAACAGCATTAACCGCAATTTTAGGATTAATTCCGCTGGCAATTGGTTTAAATTTCGATTTCTTTGGATTAATAACCGATTTGAATCCGCACTTGTATATGGGTGGCGATAACGTAATTTTCTGGGCGCCATTGGCTTGGACTATCATTTTCGGATTGACTTATGCGACAGTTTTAACCTTAGTAATGGTTCCAGTAATGTTTTATTTGGTCAAACGAATGAAATATTGGTTGCGTGATCGAGGCAATAAAAATCAGGAAATAGAATTTACAGGAAACAACTAAAAATTTATTTAGATAATTTGGAGCAAAGCATTTCGAATTCTATGAACATTCGTCCCGCCATCATTCCAATCTTTTATAAAGAAAATGCCACGAAAAAAAATCGTGGCATTTTTTTTAAAAGGATTTTCCCTTCTGTCGGGGCTAGAATACGAGATATGTTTTTTGTTAAAACTCTTTCAAAAACAATTCTTTCAAAATAATATAAATTCCCATTGCCAAAACAAACCAACCAAAACCTGTTTTAAGTTTACTGCCATCGATTTTTTTGGACAAATAATCGCCAATAAAAATTCCAATAATTGCAAAAAAAGTAAAAGTCAATAAATATTTCCAATCCATTTTGTTTTGAATTGCAACATCTCCAGAAAAACCAATTAAAGATTGCAATGCAATAATAAACAACGAAGTTCCGATTGCAGTTTTCATTGGCATTTTGGCAAGAATTACCAATGCTGGAATAATCAAAAAACCACCACCAGCTCCAACAAGTCCAGCAACAATCCCGATGAAAGAACCTAGAATCAAAATCAGAAAATAATTTATTTTATTAGATTTATCTTCTATATTTAAAAAATCTTTTGTGGGATTTATCATCGTGAATGATGCAATAATCATTACAATTGCAAACAAAACCATCAAGAATAAAGGTTTATTTATTACAAAATCATTAATTCTAAAAACCACAAAATCTATATTTGGAACTATGAATTTTCGAGTTACAAAAACCCAAATAACAGTCGGAATTCCAAAAATAAAAACTATTTTAAAATTGACCAATTGTTGTTTGGCTTTTTTAATTCCACCAACCAATGCCGATGAACCAACAACAAAAAGTGAATAAGCCGTAGCTAAAACAGGATTAATTCCAGCAACATAAACCATAATAGGAACCGTCAAAATCGAGCCACCACTACCAATTAATCCGAGCGTAACTCCAACAATAACAGCTAATGTTAAACTTATTATTTGATTAGTTTCCATACAACTAAATTATAAAATTCAACAAAACGATTAACAATTCTTCTTTATTTTCGATGTGCGACATATGTCCATCATTCAAAGTAACTAATTTAATATTTGTATGTTCTATTTGTTTTATGTTTTCTTCATAATCCAAAACAGGATCTTTTTTGCTCAAAATTAATAAAACAGGAACTTTTAAAAAACGCAAAATTAATTCACGATTTTTTCTGATTTTCATTCCTTCTTGTGCAGCAATAATTCCTTGCAAAGGTGTTTTTAAAGCTTCGAGTTTTACATTTTCGATATCGTCAATCAATAAATCACGATTTTCTAGACTAAATAAATTTGCAATCGATAATCTTACGAACGTAATATAATCTTTTTTTACCATTTTTATGGCTCGGTCACGATTTATCTTTCGATCTAAATTGTCTTCAAACGAAGTCGAATTCATTAAAACCAAAGATTTTAAACTTTCTGGATACAATTCTGCAAATGCCAAAGCTACATATCCGCCCATAGAATGACCAATTAAAGTTGCTTTATCGATTTTCAGATGTTGTAAAACTGCAAAAACCATTTCGGCTTGGTCTTCCATAGTGTGAATGTAACCCAAACAATCTGATTTTCCATGACCTAACAAATCGATTGCAATAACTCGGTTGGTTTTTGCTATTTCTGGTATGTAAAAATCCCACATCGAACTATTTTCTAGATAACCGTGAAGCAATATTATTGCGTTTCCGGAACCAGAATCAGTAAAGGATATTTTTGTGTTTTTGTAGTGGAATGTTTTCAAGGTTATGAATCATTGAACATATTTTAGTTGAACTTTAATATGAGTTAATAGCCCAACAAACCATTTTACAATTTTAATCTCATTGTCTAGTGAATGGATTTCTTTTTCATCATTAATCCAGTTGCCATTTATTGCAAAGTGAATTTTATTTATATCTATAATTTTTGCCTTTTGATTTTTTAATTCATCAATAAATCCATCCTCTTTAAATATTTCAGCAAATTCGCCAAATGTGTTTTCAATTGCCTGATTAGACGTTATGTGCCAATGAGGTTGTGGATGTTTTTCATCAGTATTATTGTAATCATCCCATTCTGCTCTAAATAATTGATTTTTCCTTTCATCATTTTCTAAACCCTGAAAAATAGAAATTGATATAAATGTATTTTCATTCTCAAACTTGATATTAATGTAGATCCAAAAATCATCAAACCATTTAATTACATTTATTTCTTCTTGAATATTATTGTAATTATTTATTGCTTTAGAAGGATAACTTCCAGTGATTTTAAATCGATTTGTGCTACTTGGAGAAAGAATAAAAGTTGATTCTGTAAAAAGTGGTTTGCAGTTTTTGTTAATTGCGGCAATTAGAGTTAAGGGTTCTGTCATAAAAACTACTTTTCTGGATAAAAACACTTAATTAAAATTTCATCGGCAAGTAGTTTCATAAAAGAGTTACCATTTGAAAGTTCTTCGCCTATTTCAACGAGTTTACTATAACCAATTGAATCTTTTACTTCTTGTAAATTAACATCAGGAATTGGTATTTGGCTCGTGTACATTTTACCTAAATCCCAGCCCGATAATAGTTGTTTAGAATATATAGACAGTAGTTTATTGAAAAATTCACTTGAAAACAATGCTAAATAAAAATAATAATCTGAATCATTAAATTTTTTTCTGGGAATCCAAGCATTTCCTCGCTCAATTACAAACATACCTGTTTTATCAAATGCAAAAGAATCTGATTTACCAAATTCTGACGATATTAATCTTGGTTGATTTTCTCTTAACCAAGCCCTATGTTCGCTTAAATGCCACCAATTAGAATCATCTTTTCTCGCTCTTTTTGATAGAATTTCTTTGGAGGCTAATAAAATACTATGGGTTATCGGTGCTTTTTGAAGAAAATCTTCTTCGGTTTTTATCATTATGCCATTTTTGTCATACGGGTACCAAACATAATTTATAATGAATATATTTCCTTTTTTTATTGAATCATTGTCAGCGACAGGTCTGAAATATTCTTGCTCAATTTTTGGATATTTCAAATACTCATCATTTGTAATTTTAAAAATATTATTATTTCCAGTTCTTATTCCCTGTTGCACATTAAAAACATCTTCTACTCTTGCTAATTTATTATCAAAAATAAATCGATCAATAGTTCTTAAAAGTTCATTTTCTTTTATAGAAATTGGCTTCCAACTTTCTTTAATTATAGGAAATTGAACAGGTTGAAATAAGCTATAATCTTTTTCATCAATAGAAAATTGGTTTGAATAGTTCATTTTACGCAAATCTCGAAGCGCATTTTGAACTATTCCTTTTTCATTTCTAGTCCATAAAATAGATGGTGTAAAATTAGTTTTTAGTTTTTGTCCTATTATTAGACTGACATCTGTTAAAGCATCTTCAAAAACAAAATTTCCAAGTTTGCCAATTAAATTTATTGAAATTGAATTATTTATTTCGTTTCTTAAACTTTTATAAGAATCAAGAGTTAAAAGTGAAGATGGTATTACACATCCAATAACTCCTGAATCACTTAAACTTTGGGTTGATTTATAAAAAAAAGCACTTGCTTGATTTGGTTTTCCATTAAAATTTGAACCTAATGTTTCTTTAACTGCTTCACGCAAATTTTTATCATTCAATTGTTCCCAAGAAACAAATGGAGGATTCATAAGAATTAAATCGTAATCGTTTTCCCAATTTTCAGTTAATGAATCATTTACTTTTGTTATTTTAAATTCTAGTCTTTTATGCCAAATCGTTCTTTTTTCGTATTGAAGTAAAAAATTTGAAGTATTTATTGCAGTTTCCGAAGTGTCCCAACCAATAATTTCAATTTTACCAGAATAATTTAATTGTTTTAATTGTTTCAAACACTCTATTAAAAATTCAGAAGAACCACAGGCTGGATCAAATATTTTTATTTTTTGTTTATTTAAATCAATCAAACGAATTGAATTTTCAACAATTGTTCTTGCTAAATATGGTGGTGTATAATGAATACTTGAATATAAGTTGCTTTTAGTTTTGATTTTATTAGAAAAACTATCAAATAAATTCAGTTGTTGATCAAAGAAAAGTACTTCTTTTTGGGCTTCTTGAAAAAGCACGCCAGCTGAGTGTCTAATAATTAAATCTAGTTCGGGCTTTACAATACCTTTTGACAAATCATTTTTCTCGACGAAATCGAAAAATTCACTTGGTATGTTGACTTTATTTATATTCCATTTTTGTAAATCTATACTATTTAAATTATCTTCTAAACTAGTTAAAAAAATAAAAAGCAGGTTTAATGCTTCAACAGGATTTGTTTTTTCAAGAGTTAGATTTCTAAATTGTCTAAAAATATTAATAATGGTTGGGACTACATCTCGCTCAGTTTTGATACTTTTAGAGAGTAAATAATTATAGAACTTATCAAAATTTTCCGAAACTTGTTTTTTTGAAATTTCTTCTGGTTTACTTTTTAACCAATTATAAATCTTGACATTTTCATTGTCAAGTACAACAAAATTTTTTGTGTTACTCGACCAAGATTTTGAAAAATATTCATCAATTTCATTATTGTTTTTTACTGTTTGCAAGCAAAAGTCACCATAACCACCATTCAACATAACAAAATTTGAGTCGTTTGTTGTAGGTTTTAAGTTAATCGGTAAAAGACCTAAATTCTTTTTCCAGTCATTAATATTGGATAAATCTAACATAAAGCAAAAATATACTTTTTTATTTAATTTTTTAAATTTTACTAGAATAAATAAACGGCTCACATTACTGCAAACCGTCTTAATTCTTTTAATCTAAATCTAATGTCTAATTCATTAACGACTCAATTTCATCAACTTCAATCGGAATATTTCTCATTAAATTAAAAGGTTCGCCTTTTTCTTGAACAATAACATCATCTTCAAGACGAATTCCAAAACCTTCGGCAGGAATATAAATTCCTGGCTCGACCGTAAAAACCATATTTGGTTTCATTGGCTCGTGTAACAAGCCATAATCGTGCGTGTCCATGCCCAAATGATGCGAAGTGCCGTGCATAAAATATTTTTTATAAGCTGGCCAATCTGGGTTTTCGTTTTGCACATCGGCTTTGTCAATTAATCCCAAACCAAGCAATTCTGAGGTCATAATTTTGCCAACTTCAACGTGATATTGTTTCCAAAAAGTACCAGGAACAAGCATTTTGGTAGCTTCATTTTTTACATTCAAAACCGCTTGATAAACCGCTTTTTGCCTGTCGGTAAATCGTCCAGAAACTGGAATCATTCTGGTCATATCGCTTGAATAATTGGCATATTCTGCACCAACATCAAGCAAAACTAAATCGCCAGCGTGACATTGTTGGTTGTTTTCGATATAATGCAAAATATTGGCACTATTTCCAGAAGCAATTATTGGCGTATAAGCAAAACCCTTAGAGCGATTTCTAAGGAATTCATGAGCAAATTCTGCTTCGATTTCATATTCCATTACGTTTGGTTTCACGAATGATAATAATCTTCGGTATCCTTTTTCGGTAATATTACAAGCATTTTGAATCAAGTCAATCTCTTCTGATTCTTTGATAGACCGAATGCGTTGCAAAATTGGGTTTGACTTGGCAACTTGGTGCGCAGGATAATTTTCTTTCCACCATTTTACAAATCTGGCTTCACGTGTTTCGGTTTCAATTACAGCACGATAATGTTCGTTTGTATTGATGTAAATTGTCTCAGAATAGGCCATAACTTCTTTCAAAGTTTTATTAAAATCTTGCAACCAAATCACGGTTTTGACACCCGAAACTTCAAATGCTCGATCTTTGGTCAACTTTTCGCCTTCCCAAATTGCAATGTGCTCGTTGGTTTCTTTCAGGAATAAAATCTCTTTCAAATTCTCATAAGGTGTATCTGGAAAAAGTAATAATATGCTCTCTTCTTGGTCAACTCCAGATAAATATAAAATGTCGCGATGTTGTGCAAAGGGCAAATGACTATCAGCCGAAACTGGATACAAATCATTAGAATTAAAAATTGCAACACTATTTGGTTTCATCTGCGAAGTAAATTTCGCTCGGTTTTTAGTAAAAAGATTGGAATCTATTTGGTGGTATTTCATAATAATTTAATTTTCATCAAAAGTAATAATTTTAGATTTGTTTTAAATGTTTTTCATAAGCTATTTATGACCATCTTTCTTATAGTTCTAACAAAAGAAATTACCCCTAGGTAAGGACTAGTACTTTGATTAACTTTAGAACTTTTTATTCAACAAAAGTTAAACTCATTTAAACTGATTATAAATTATAAAAAAACGTTGTGATTTATTTCAAATTGCAGTATTTTTGTTCAGTAAAAAAATTTATTAAACTATTATGGCCAATTCTACCTTATTAAAGTCATCTATTGCTAAAAAAGTAGCAATGGCACTTTCGGGACTTTTCTTAATCTTGTTTTTAGCACAACATTGTTTTATCAATACAACATCGCTTTTTGGACCAGATACTTTCAATTCTATTTCGCATTTCATGGGAAATAATCCGTTGGTTCAATTTATAATACAACCAATATTGATTGTTGGTGTAGTTTTTCATTTCATTATGGGATTTGTTCTTGATTACAAAAATCGTTCATCAAGACCAGTTGGTTACGCCAAATACAACGGCGGTGCCAATGCTAGCTGGATGTCAAGAAATATGATTATTACAGGATCAGTAGTTTTAGCATTTATCGGATTGCATTTTTATGATTTTTGGTTTCCCGAAATGATGTACAAATATGTGGATGTTAGTCCACTAATCGAAGACAGATATTATGAGGAATTACAACACAAATTTGTCAGTTTACCACGCACAATAATATATTGTGTTTCATTTGGATTATTAGCCCTGCACCTGTGGCACGGTTTCAATTCATCGTTTCAGTCGGTCGGGTTCAATAACAAATATTCAAAAGCGCTAAAAACATTTGCGAAAGCATTTTCTGTTATTGTGCCATTATTATTTGTAGTAATTGCATTGTTTCATCATTTTTCTCACGTAGAATAAAAGAATATGAATTCAATTATTGAATATAATAAATCATCAATCGATAAACTTTGTAAAGAAAACAGAGTTGATAAATTGTATGTTTTTGGTTCGGTTTTGAATGAAAATTTCAATGAAAACTCTGATATTGATTTTATAGTAAAATTTGATGAGTCAATTCCTATATTAGAATACGGGGATAATTATTTTGAATTATTATTTGCATTTGAAAATTTATTTAATAAAAAAATTGATTTGTTATCGGAAAAATCATTAAAAAATCCTTATTTCATTTCTGAAGTTAATAAAACTAAAGAGTTGATTTATGCAGCATAAAATCGCGAAATATTTGTTTGATATTTCAGAATCTATAAATTCTATTGAAAATTATTTGGAAGATAACAAAGATTTCAATGATTATTCTAAAAACAAATTATTACGTAGAGCAGTTTAAAGAGAATTAGAAATTATTGGCGAAGCAATTAACAATTTAAAGAAAATAGATGATTCAATTTGAATTACTTTTCAAAGAGAAATTATTAGTTTGAGAAATCAAATAATTCATAGTTATAATAATATTGATGACGAAATGATATGGGGAATTGTCATAAAACATTTACCAATATTGAAAATAGAGATAGAAAATTTACTTAATATATAATTTATATGGCATTAGATTCAAAAATTCCAAGTGGCGCCATTGCAGACAAATGGACAAATTATAAAAACCATATCAATCTGGTAAATCCAGCCAACAAACGTAATTTAGATATTATTGTTGTAGGAACTGGTCTTGCTGGTGGTTCGGCAGCGGCAACGTTAGCAGAATTAGGTTATAATGTAAAAACTTTTTGCTTTCAAGATTCGCCTCGTCGAGCACACTCAATTGCTGCGCAAGGCGGAATAAATGCTGCAAAAAACTATCAAGGCGATGGAGATTCAACTTTCCGATTGTTTTATGATACTGTTAAAGGTGGCGATTATCGTGCCCGCGAAGCCAATGTGCATCGTTTGGCAGAAGTTTCGACCAATATTATCGATCAATGTGTTGCTCAAGGCGTACCGTTTGCTCGTGAATATGGTGGATTACTTGACAATCGTTCGTTTGGTGGGACTTTGGTTTCCAGAACTTTTTATGCAAAAGGACAAACTGGTCAACAATTATTATTAGGTGCATATTCAGCCATGAACCGCCAAATTGGTCGTGGAAAAATAAAATCGAACAACCGTCACGAAATGCTAGATTTAGTAATAGTGAACGGAAAAGCACGAGGCATTATTGCTCGTGATATGGTTTCAGGAAAAATCGAACGCCATTCGGCACACGCAGTTGTTATTGCTTCTGGCGGATACGGAAACGTGTTTTTCTTGTCAACCAACGCAATGGGAAGCAACGTTACAGCAGCTTGGAAAATTCACAAACGTGGAGCTTATTTCGCAAATCCTTGCTACACGCAAATTCACCCAACTTGTATTCCAGTTTCGGGCGATCACCAAGCAAAATTGACTTTAATGTCAGAATCTTTGCGAAACGATGGTCGAATTTGGGTTCCTGCAAAAGCCGAAGATGCGCAAGCCATTCGTGAAGGAAAATTAAAACCAACACAACTAAAAGAAGAAGATAGAGATTATTTCTTAGAACGTCGTTATCCAGCATTTGGAAATTTAGTTCCTCGTGACATTGCTTCTCGCGCTGCAAAAGAACGTTGTGATGCAGGTTTTGGAATCAATAAAACTGGCGAAGCCGTTTATTTAGATTTCGAAGCAGCGATTATTCGTTACGGAAAAGATCAAGCCAATTTGAAGCATCAAGATGCTGATGATATAAATCTTGTAAAAAAATTAGGGACTGAAGTTGTAGCCAATAAATATGGTAACTTGTTCCAAATGTATGAGAAAATCGTTGACGAAAATCCATACACAACACCAATGATGATTTACCCAGCTGTACATTACACAATGGGCGGCACTTGGGTTGATTATAATTTGCAAACTACAATTCCTGGTTGTTTTTCAATCGGAGAATCAAATTTCTCTGATCACGGAGCCAATAGACTAGGCGCATCTGCATTGATGCAAGGTTTGGCCGATGGATATTTTGTTTTACCATATACTATCGGAGATTATTTGGCACCAGACATTAAAATGGGCCCAATCTCAACAGATTCTCCAGAATTTGATGCTGCCGAAGCCAATGTAAACGCTCAAATTGATGCGTTAATGAACAATGGCGGAACAAAACCAGCAGATTATTTCCATAAGAAATTAGGAAAAATTATGTGGAACTAAGTTGGAATGGCAAGAAATGAAGCAGGATTGAAAGATGCTATGAAAGAAATTGCCGAAATTCGTGAAGATTTCTACAAAGATGTTCGTATTCCAGGAACTCGTGATAGTTTCAATCCAGAATTGGCAAAAGCAATGCGAGTAGCCGATTTCTTGGAACTTGGTGAACTTTTCGCAAAAGATGCTTTACACAGAAACGAATCTTGTGGCGGACACTTCCGTGAAGAATACCAAACTCCAGACGGAGAAGCACAACGTGATGACGAAAATTTTGCTTATGTTGCCGCTTGGGAATACAAAGGAAGTCCAAGCGATGCTGTTTTGCATAAAGAAGAATTAAAATTT
>JANNWM010000037.1:0-18982 GCA_031408435.1 Bacteroidota bacterium | reverse complement strand
GATCGTCGCCTTTCTTAGAATCCTCATCATTTATTTGATGAGGATTTTTTTTTATTTTTTTTAGAAATATATACTGTAAATATTATCCAAAAGAATAGTAGATAGATACTGTATTATAAAAGTATGTAAAGTTTAAAATTTGTAATTTTATATTACATAGAAAAAACATACAACTTTATGAACTTTACTCAATACTAAATTACTGAAATTTAGTTAGATATAGCAAATATAAAAGAAGGATTTAACAGTATTATGAAAATTTCTCTAGATGTCTTAATGTTTACAGAGTGAGATTTTCCAAGAAGAAAACCCAGAATATTCTAATTGCTATCCACCACTATGTGTTCAAGGATTTGGTAAAGAAATTGATTTAAGCGTTCCATGAACTAGATCTGGTGAATTTTATCCATTGGCTTTTAGGGATAATACGAGATGAGATTAAGAATGACAAAAATTAGATTTTAGCCTTTACAGTAATGGTTTCTCAATCGAGCAAATTAGTCAAGTTTATCACAATGTTTATTGCAAACATTACAGTAAATCTCAGGTTAGCTTTTTGATTAACTAAGCTAGAGAAGAAACTTTTATTTGGCTTGAACGCAAGCTGGTTTCACATAATTTAGTGATTTATATTGATGCTTCATTTGTGAGTACTCGTCGCGATAAAAGCCTCAGCAAAGAAGCTTATTCTTCTATTCTAAGCGATAAATAAAATGGAACTCGAGAAGTTTATTCGAATGTAAACCATCCAACTGAAGGAGTTGGATTATGGGAAAATGAATTTAAAAAATAAAAGCCAGTGGCGTTCAGAGTATCGGATTTGTTGTTTCAGATGGATTAACTGCTTTAGAAAACGCAGTTAAAAATCATTTACAGGAACACTGCACCAACATTGCGTTGTTCATTTTAAAAGAAATATAACTAAAATTTTCCCAATGGAAATAAAGAAAGGAATTAAAAAAGTTGTTTTTATTAGGTTCAAACAATGACAATCCAATTGATGGATTAGAACGTTTGCAAGAGTTTATTAACAAATGGGAATCAAAATATCCAACATTAAAAAATTATAGAAAACAAAGAAACATATACTATTTTACTTATATCCAATTTCCTGATTCTATTCAACGGATGATTTATTCAACAAATTGGATTGAACGACTCAATCGCAATTACAAATGAGTTTTAAAAATGCGAGGTGCAATGCCTAGTGCCAACTCAGTATTTTTTTTAATGAGTTCAACGGCAATGGAAATGGGCGAAAATTGCTACAGTTATACAGTATCAAGTTTTAGAGATATTACTCAATTCGAAAGAAAATAATATAAAAAATCAATGCGTGGCATCAAACGAGAATAACTTTTTTTGGCTTCAAAAAGAGCTAAAAGGTTATTTTCCGTTTGAACCCAATCGGAAGTTTTTCATTTTAAAAAGGTATTAAAATCGTTTCAGCTATCGCTCCATAAGACTTTTATAGCTTTTTTTAATAAAATGTAAATATTTAAATAAATTACTAAATTTGATAAAAAATTATATTCAAATTTTACACTTTTTCGAATACTACCTTTTAGAATAAAAAACTCCAACATTTCTGTTGAAGTTTTTTTGTTGGTTATGAGGGGTTCGAACCCCTGATGCTCCCGATAAAAAAATCGGGAATTCTCGTACTAACTGATTTAATTTTGTTTAGAAATTAAAGACCGAATTTTAATTTTACTTTTCCTAGATTTATTTTTATTTCTCGCTTTAGTGCTTCTTCTTTAGAGTTATACTTTTCTGTGTAAACCAATTCCCAATTATCTACATTTCCAGTAAAACCTTTGCTCTTTTGATTGTGTCGAATTAATCTCGATATTATATCACTTGTAGATCCAACATAAAACTTGTTTTTTTAAGACACTAAAAAGTAAATAAATTGTAATTTTATATTTTGTAAAAAATAAAAAACTCCAACATTTCTGTTGAAGTTTTTTTTGTGGGCGATGAGGGGTTCGAACCCCCGACCCCCTCGGTGTAAACGAGGTGCTCTGAACCAGCTGAGCTAATCGCCCTAATAACTACAAATCGCTTTGTCAATTAGTGAGTGCAAATATAGTGTTGTTTTTTGATTCTGCAAACAAAAAACTAAAAAATTATAATATTTCTGCAACTACAAATGTGCTTCCGCCAATAAAAACCATATCGTTTGCTTTAGATTTACTCAAAGCATTTGCGTAAGCTTCTGCAACAGAATTATTTAAACTACCTATTAATCCAAATTCTAAACATTTATTCTGGAGAATTTCGGCCTCTAATCCTCGTAGAATATTAGGTTTACAGAAATAATATATTGCGTTTTTTGGAAACAAACCTAAAATCGAATCCAAATCTTTGTCATTTACAACTCCAAATACAAAATGAAGTTGCTCGAATTGTTGTTTTTGAATTTGTTTCAATACAATTTCTAGTCCGTGTTTGTTGTGTGCTGTGTCGCAAATTACTTTTGGATTTTCTTGTATTTTATGCCAACGGCCTTGCAAATTTGTGTTTTTAATTACATTCATTAATCCGTTTTGGATATTTTTATCAGTCACAAAAAAATCTTTTTGAGATTTTAAAACATTTATGGTTTGCAATACAGTTTTAATATTCGAAACCTGATAATCGCCAAGCAAAACCGTTGGATAAATTTCTTGAATTAAATCAGATGCAAAAAATATTTCGGAGTTATTATCATTTGCTTTAGCGACAAAAACAGCCTTTGTTTCAGTATCATATTCGCCAATAACAACAGGAATATTAGATTTTATAATTCCGGCTTTTTCATTTGCTATAAGCGACAAAGTATTTCCTAAAAACTGTGTATGATCTAATCCAATATTAGTTATTACCGAAATTAATGGTTTTATGATATTAGTAGAATCTAACCTTCCGCCCATTCCGACCTCAATAATTGCTATGTCTACATTCGATTTATCGAAATATTCGAATGCTAAACCAACGGTCATTTCAAAAAAACTCAATTCGTTTTGTTCAAAGAAATTTTTATGTTTTGAAATAAAATCTACTACAAAATCTTCAGAAATCTCATCATTATTAATTTTAATTCGTTCGCGATAATTTTTTAAATGTGGCGAAGTGTACAAACCAACATTATAACCAGCTTCTTGGAGAATTGATGCTAATAAATGCGAAGTCGAACCCTTGCCGTTAGTACCAGCTATGTGAATGCATTTTAATTTTCGCTCGGGATTATCAAGATAATTTGCTAGTAAAACAGTGTTGGTTAAATCTTCTTTATAAGCCGATTTACCAATGTTTTGATACATTGGCAATTGATTAAACATCCAGTTTACGGTTTCTTGATAGTTCATTTTGAATAAATTTTTTAAGATATTAAAATATTTTTCACTTTTTTTAGTTTAATATTGTATGGAAAATATTTTAATTACAAATGTGAAATATTTTTATTAAATAATTCATAAAAATCAATAATATTATATGTATAATTTCATTCAAATTCAAGCTGATACTTTAGCAAATGCCGCTGCAAATGGTTTGCAAATAGAGAAAATTGCTCCAAATACAGAAATTTCGGTGCTTGGATTCATTCTAAAAGGCGGCTTTTTCTTGATTCCGATTGCAATATTATTATTTTATACATTTTATATAATAATTGAAAGGTATTTATACATTCACAAAAACGCAAAAATCGACGTAAATTTAATGCGTGATATTCGCGACAATCTCAATTCTGGAAATCTAGACCAAGCCAAATCGAATGCAGAAAGAGCCAATTCGGCTTCAGGAAATATTCTTAGAGAAGGAATTTTGACAATTGGCAGACCAATTTCTGAAATTGAATCGAATATGGAACGAGCAGCAAATATAGAAATCGGACAAATGGAACACAAACTTGGTGTTTTAGGATTAATAGCTGGAATTGCGCCAACGCTTGGATTTATTGGAACAATATCTGGAGTTATAAAAATATTTTATAGTATTTCGGTAACAGAAAATATTAGTATCGGGAATATTTCTGGTGGATTGTATGAAAAAATGATTAGTTCAGGATCAGGGTTAGTTGTAGGGATTATAGCATATAGCGCTTACCATTTATTCAACGGAAAAATTGATACTTTTTCGCTAACCGTTCAAAAACAAGTACTCGAATTTGTAAACATAATACAAAGACCAAATGATAAAACGAAATAAAAGATTCCACGCCGAAGTCGCAACAAGCTCACTCAGCGACATTATGTTTTTTTTGCTTTTGTTTTTTTTGATTATTTCAACATTAGCCAATCCAAACGTAATAAAAATGACTTTGCCAAAGTCCAAAACTAGCGATAAAACCAACAAACAATTCATTAGTTTATCTGTTACCGAAGATAAAAAATTCTATCTAGATAAACAGCCAGTATTGTTCGAAGAGCTAGAAGCAGAACTAATGTCTAAAATTGGCAGTTCAAAAGACCAAACCGTAATTGTTAGAATACCGTTTAATTTGCAGGTTCAAGATTTGGTTGACATATTGCAAATTGGCGTAAAAAATAATCTAAAATTTGTTATTGCAACTAGTCCTAAATAAAATTATAAATTAAAAAAAAATAATTTTTACATTCTATAAACAATAGCATTAATGTTCATTCCTGCACCAACAGACGCAAAAATAATTACATCGCCTTTGTGAAGTTCTTGATTTTCGATTTGATTTTTGACCAATAAATCATATAAAGTCGGAACAGTAGCAACACTCGAATTGCCGAGTTTATGAATGCTCATGGGCATAATTCCAGTTGGTGAAGTTTGATTATGAAGTTTATAAAAACGATGAATTATGGCCTCGTCCATTTTTTCATTGGCTTGATGAATCAGTACTTTTTTGACCTCCGAAATATCTATTTCACTATTTTCCAAGCATTCTTTCATTGCTTTTGGAACTTCGCTCAAGGCAAATTCGTATATTTTTCGACCAAGCATTTTTATATAACGAACATCTTGGTCTAGATTTTTGTTGTATGAATTTCCAAAAAACAGATAGTCTGCCTCGTCTGATGCAAATGTTGCTGATGAATGGGCTAAAATTCCACCTTCGATATTTGTAGCTTCAATAATTGTTGCACCAGCACCATCAGAATAAATCATGCTGTCTCGGTCGTGCATATCGACAACTCGCGATAATGTTTCGGCTCCAATAACCAAACATTTTTTTGCCATTCCAGCTTTTATGAATGCTTGTGCCTGAATAACGCCTTCGACCCAACCTGGACAACCAAACAAAATGTCATAGGCAACACATTTCGGGTTTTTAATTTTCAATTTTTGTTTTACTCTCGAAGCTAAACTAGGTACAGCATCTGATTGGATTGCACCTTGTTTTACATTCCCAAAATTGTGTGCAAAAATAATATAATCCAAAGTTTCGGGGTCAATTTTGGCATCTTCAATCGCAATTTGACTTGCTTGAAAAGCAATGTCCGATGTGGATTGATTTTCTGATGCATAACGACGTTCTTCTATTCCCGTAATTTGTTGAAATTTTTGAGCCACAATATCATTGGCATATTGAAAAGGCGAACCATCTTCATTCAAAAATTCGTGGTTTGCAAAATCTAAATTTGTAACAATTTTTGTTGGAATATAGCTACCTGAACCTGTTATTTTAATATTCATTGTAATTGATTATGAAAGAATTATTGCTAAATTATGTATAAATAATTTAATACTATCACAAAAAGTATTATGCGTGCATATAATTATGAATTATTTAATTAACTTTATCTTTAAATACAAATAATGTAAAAAATCATTCGTTTTGCTTTGCAATTTTGATTTGTAAAATAATAGAAAGATTTTTGGCTTGTACTTTTATTTCGTTTGCATTTTTTCCTTCAAAGTTTTCGTCAAGGGTTTTATTAAAATAGTTTAGCCAAATTTCAAATAATTCTGGAGTCAAATGTTCGAGTTTGTCAACTTTAAGATGAATATCAGTTAAATTATTGGTATAACCGCCAGTTCCCAAAATCATTTGTGACCAAAAAGTAACCAAAATTGGCAAATGTTCCTCAATTTTTATTTTTACAACATCAGTAAAAATATAATTGATGCGACTATCGTCAAGTAATTTTTTGTAAAATTCGTCAACTAGAAAGTATAGATCGTTTTGGTTTTGGATGTCGTTCATGATTTTATTGATAAAAAAAAAGGTTTAAAAATTCAAAGTTAGTATTAATAACTTCAAACTTTTAAACCCTTATACAATTTAGAACTTTTTTTAAGATTCCATATAAGCTTCAATTGGTGCACAACTGCAGTTCAAATTTCTATCGCCATAAGCTTCATCAACACGACGAACTGTTGGCCAAAATTTATTATCAGAAATATAATCTAATGGGAAAGCAGCTTGTTCACGAGTGTATGGATAAATCCAGTTATCTGTTGTAACCATCATTAATGTGTGTGGAGCATTTTTCAAGACATTGTTTTTATCTTCCATTGTTGTTGTTTCAATTTCTTTACGAATTGAAATCATCGCATCACAAAAGCGGTCTAATTCTGCTAAATCTTCGCTTTCAGTTGGTTCAATCATCATTGTTCCAGCAACTGGAAACGAAACTGTTGGTGCATGAAAACCATAATCCATCAATCGTTTAGCAATATCGGTAACTTCGATTCCTTTTTCTTTAAATGGGCGACATTCAATAATCATTTCATGAGCCGCTCGACCCATTTCTCCAGAATATAATGTATCGTAATGACCGTTTAATCTTTCTTTGATATAATTGGCATTTAAGATTGCATATTTTGTAGCATTAGTCAAACCTTCTGAACCCAACATACAAATGTATCCATAAGAAATCAAGCAAGCCAATGCCGAACCCCAAGGTGCAGCTGAAATAGCAGTAATTGCTGATGTTCCGCCAGTAGTGATTATTGGATTGGTTGGCAAAAACGGTACTAATTGTTGTGCAACACAAATTGGTCCAACACCTGGTCCACCGCCACCGTGAGGAATTGCAAATGTTTTATGCAAATTCAAATGACAAACGTCGGCTCCAATGGTTGCAGGATTTGTCAATCCAACTTGAGCATTCATGTTGGCTCCGTCCATATAGACTTGTCCGCCATTGTCATGAATTAATTGTGTAATTTCTTTAATTGCACTTTCGAAAACACCGTGAGTCGATGGATAAGTTACCATCAAACATGATAAATTTGCTGAGTGTAATAATGCTTTTTCACGTAAATCATCAACGTCGATATTTCCGTTTTCTAAAGTTTTGGTAACCACAACTTGCATTCCAGCCATAGCTGCAGAAGCTGGATTGGTTCCGTGAGCCGATGATGGAATCAAAGCAATATTTCTGTGGTGATCGCCACGAGATTGGTGGTACGCTCGAATAACCATCAATCCAGCATATTCACCTTGCGCACCAGAATTGGGTTGCAATGTCGTTCCTGCAAAACCTGTTACTACGTTTAATTGTTGTTCTAGTTTGGTCAACATTTCCATATATCCTTGTGCTTGATCTAGCGGTGCAAATGGGTGAATGTTGTTCCATTGTGCCGTACTCAAAGGCAACATTTCTGAGGCTGCATTCAATTTCATGGTACAAGAACCAAGTGAAATCATCGAATGGTTTAATGCTAAATCTTTTCGTTCAAGCATTTTGATATAACGCATCAAAGCCGATTCTGAATGGTATGTGTTGAACACTTTATGTTGCAAAAATGTTGATTTTCTTTCTAAATTTGATGGAAATTGATTCCCGTTTTGTAATTTAGAAACAATAATTGCCTGTTTTCCATTCGCTTGAGCGAAAATTGAAACAATTGTATTTAAATCTTGAAAAGAAGTGGTTTCGTTTAATGAAATAGAAACTGTATTTTCATCGATATAATAAAAATTTACTTCATTTTGTTCTGCAATTTCTTTAACTTTTTCGGCATCGGTTTTAATAACGATTGTGTCAAAATAAGCCGAATTGGTTTGGTACAATCCTAGTTTTTCTAATTCGTTAGCCAAAGTTGCAGTTGTTGCATGCAATTTATCAGCAATATATTTCAAGCCTTTTGGACCATGATATACAGCGTACATTCCAGCCATAACAGACAATAAAACTTGTGCTGTGCAAATATTTGATGTTGCTTTGTCACGTTTTATATGTTGTTCTCTGGTTTGCAATGCCATTCTCAAAGCACGATTTCCATCAGTATCAATCGTTACGCCAATGATTCGTCCTGGCATCGAACGTTTGTATTCGGCTTTTGTTGCGAAATAAGCAGCGTGTGGACCACCGTAACCTAACGGAATTCCGAATCGTTGTGTTGTTCCCAAAACGACATCGGCACCCATTTCTCCTGGAGGTGTTAGTTTTACTAATGATAAAATATCGGCTGCAACGGCAACTTTTATTTCGTTTTGTTTTGCTTTTGCAATAAATCCTGCATAGTCATGAACTTGTCCGAATTTGCCTGGATATTGAAGAATGGCTCCGTAAAAGTCAGTAGAGAAATCGAATGTTTCGTGGTTTCCAACAACCAATTCAACACCGATTGGAGTAGAACGTGTTTGTAAAACCGACAATGTTTGTGGCAAAATTTCTTCAGAAACGAAGAATTTACAAACATTGTTTTTCTTTTGGTCACGAGAACGAACATCAAAAAGTAACGCCATAGCTTCAGCAGCCGCAGTTCCTTCATCTAATAATGAAGCGTTTGCAATTTCCATTCCTGAAAGTTCAATAACCGTGGTTTGAAAATTCAAAATTGCTTCTAATCGACCTTGTGCAATTTCTGCTTGATACGGTGTGTAAGCCGTATACCAACCAGGATTTTCGAGAATATTTCGTTGAATTACAGCTGGAACAATAGCTTGGTTATAACCTAGACCTATATACGATTGAAAAACTTTGTTTTTGTTTCCTAATGCTGCAATGTGTTTTGCAAACTCAAATTCGGTCATTGGTTCGTCTAAAACAATATTCGATTTTAGTCGAATATCACTCGGAATAGTTTCGAAAATTAGTTGGTCTAACGTTTCAACTCCAATGGTTTTGAGCATGTGAGGCAAATCGTTTTCTCTTGGACCAATGTGACGTAAAGCAAAAGCATCTGTTTTCATAAATATAGAAATTGTTGTGTTGTGTAAATTTTGATTGCAAAAATAAATATTAATATGTTAATAATTCGCTTTTTAACGTTCGTTTATTTGTAGAATTATCAACTAATTTCGATTCTTGTTAACAGTTTGATTATTTTTGTTGAATGAAAGTTTTGAAACAAATTTTGGATTTTTATATCAATACAAGCATTCACGTTGCGATTGCTGTTTTTTCTTTAGTTCAAATAACTAAATTATCATTAAACATTACAACAAATTCAAATCTTGATTTTTTGATTTTTTTTGGAACAATTTTGGGTTATAATTTTTTAAAATATTTGGAAGTTTTTTTGAATAGAATTTTTACTTTCGACAAAAATTATTCAATAATTGTAATTAGTTTTATTGCTTTCTTAGGAATGATTTATTTTTATTTTAGGTTGGAATCAAATGTTCAAATTGAGATTCTAAAAATAGGTTTTTTGGTTTTAGTTTATCCATTTATTCGAAAATTTGCTTTTCTAAAAATGGCCTTTGTAAGTTTTTGTTTAACTTTGGTTACAGTTTTTATTCTGCAAATCAATCAGAATTATATTTACCTAGTTCAAAGATTTTTGATTATTTTTTGTTTTCTAATTCCACTAGAAATCTGTGATTTAAATTCAGATTCGAAAACTATCGAAACATTACCACAAATTATTGGAATTCAGAACTTGAAGATTTTAGGTTATTTTTTGTTGGTTATTTTTTGTTGTTTGAATTTTTATTTATTGAAATTTATTTTCTATATCGATTTTGTCATTGCAATTATCACTGCAATTTCAATTTTTTTTTCTAATTATAAATGTTCCAAATATTACACCAGTTTTTGGGTAGAAAGTCTGCCTATATTTTGGTGGATTTTGATTTATATTTTCATAGAAATCTTATAAAAAATTAAATTATTTTTTGTAAAAAGCATTGTCCAAACTCAAAATAGTAAATTGATTATTAAAATTTAAAAAAAAAATGGTTTTGGAATAAAATCTAATCTAAATAGTATCTTTGTGCAAACAAACAACAAATGAACTTTTTTTCATCCGATTTTAAAATAGGAATTCTCGGTGGCGGGCAACTTGGCAAAATGTTGTTAGCCGAAACCAGAAAATTCGATATTCAAACCTATATTTTAGACCCAAGTTCAGAGGCTCCTAGCCAATTTGGAGCAACAAAATTTTTTCGAGGAAATTTGATGGATTTTGAAACCGTTTATCAATTTGGAAAATTAGTAAATTTATTAACTATCGAAATCGAAAACGTAAATCTAGACGCTTTAGAAAAACTTGAAACTGAGGGTTTGCAAGTATATCCGTCATCAAATACGTTGCGATTGATTCAAAATAAAGGAACTCAGAAAGATTTTTATTTAAAAAATGGGATTCCCACATCTGGGTTTAAAAAATTTGAAAATCTCGAAAATCTGAAATCTGAAATTTCTTTTCTAAATTTCCCTTTCGTCTGGAAATCCGCACAATTTGGTTATGATGGAAACGGCGTTAAAATAGTTCGTTCGGATTTAGATTTAGAAAATTTGCCAAATGTAGCATGTATTGCAGAAGATATGGTAGCCTTCAAAAACGAATTGGCGGTTATTGTCATTAGAAATGTTTCGGGCGAAATAAAAAATTATCCAGTAGTCGAAATGGAATTTCACCCAGAAGCCAACCAAGTCGAATATGTAATATGTCCAGCAAGAATTGACCAAAAAATTGCACATAAAGCAATCGAAATTGCCTTGAAAGTTTCCGAAAAATTCAATCACGTTGGTTTGTTAGCAATCGAAATGTTTCAAACCCAAAATGATGAGATTTTGGTTAACGAAGTTGCACCAAGACCACACAATTCGGGTCATCATACCATCGAAGCCAGTTATACTTCACAATTCGAAAATCATATTCGAGCAGTATTAAATCTTCCGTTAGGAAATTGCGACAGCAAAGTTGCAGGAATTATGGTTAATTTGGTTGGCGAAGAAGGTTTTTCGGGTCCAGTTATTTATCAAAATATCGAAAAAATAATGGCAATAAAAGGAGTCACACCTCATATTTACGGCAAACGAGAAACACGACCTTTCCGCAAAATGGGTCATGTTACGATTATAAATGAAGATATGGTTATGGCTAGAGAAATTGCCGAAGAAGTTAAGAATAGTATTAAAGTGATAAGCCAATAAAAATTAATAAAAAAGTATGAATAAAGTAACAAATTTTGAAGTAAAAATTGTTTGCAATAGATTTCTGATGCGTAATCTGGGTTTAAACAAACTTATTTTGTAAATTTGTAATTATTAAAAGTTAAAATTATGGTAATCGAAAGAACAAAAACCGAAGTTTTATCGAGAATTCCAGCTAATTTTGATACTGAAAGCCTTCAAAAAATAATTGATTTTTTGAAGTATAAAGAAGCGTTAAAAGAAAGTCAAGCAACCGAAAAGCAAGCAAATGATTTGGCAAATGAATCGAAAAGTAATTGGTGGAAAGCCAATAAAACTAGATTTATTAAATGAATCTAATTATAGATACCAATATAGTTTTCAGCACTTTATTAAATCCGAATTCTAAAATAGGCGATTGAGTATTAAATTATCAAGATTCGGTAAAGTTTTATGCTCCACAATTACTAATCGAAGAAATTGATCGTTATTCTGATAAAATCGAAAAATACTCTAAACTAAATTCAACTCAAATTTCAATTTGCAAAACACTATTAATCAAGTCTATTTAATTTGTTTCAGAGGAATTGATTACAGACAAAAGTTGGATAAAAGCAATTGAATTAACTAAAGATATTGATGAAGATGATACTCCGTTTGTTGCACTTGCGATTCAAATGAATACAAAACTTTGGTCAGGTGATAAAAAATTGACAAACGGATTAATCTTTAAAAATTCCGAGATTATTTATACAACACAAGAATTAACAAAATTACTATCTATATGAAAGTAGCCATAATCATGGGATCTATTTCCGATATGCCCATCATGCAAGAAGCAATCGACATTCTGAAAGGCTTTGATATCCAAACCGAGGTCGACATAGTTTCTGCACACCGAACTCCCGAAAAACTATTCGATTTTAGCAAAAATGCTCATACTCGTGGCATTTCAGTTATTATTGCTGGTGCTGGTGGCGCAGCGCATTTACCAGGAATGGTAGCATCTATGTCGCCGCTGCCCGTGATTGGCGTACCCGTAAAATCAAGTAATTCTATCGATGGCTGGGATTCTGTTTTATCAATTCTACAAATGCCAGGTGGCGTTCCTGTTGCGACAGTAGCATTAAATGGTGCTAAAAATGCTGGAATTTTAGCAGCTCAAATTATTGCAACTTCTGACAAATGTGTATTAGATAAAATAATACTTTACAAAGAAGGATTGAAAGAAACTGTCAATAAATCCTCAGAAAATTTAAAAAAATAATTTTTTCAGGAGCTATTTCCCGCTATCATTCCAAAAAATTTTAGGCGAATAAAAATCGCTAAAAATTGTTTTTCCCTTCTATCGGGGCTAGGGCTAATTGCTAAATAAAAAACCTTAAATATCAAAAGTGAAAAAATCTCTTCATAAAATCGTACAGACAGGTCGCGACCTTTCACTGCAGCAAAAATTTCAAACCAAACACGATACAGCACCATTTTCGCAAATAAAAATCGAAGATTATCAACCAGCATTTATCGAAAACATAAAATCTGCAAGAACCGAAATTGATGCAATAACTAACAATCTAGAAAAACCAACTTTCGAAAACACCATCGAAGCACTAGAGTTTTCAGGAAATGCTTTAGACAGATTATCATCGATCTTCTTCAATTTGAATTCGGCAGAAACAAGCGACGAAATGCAAAAAATCGCTCAAGAAATTACGCCATTATTAACCGCATTTGGAAACGATATTACTCTAAACGAAGTTTTATTTAAACGAATAAAATCGGTTTACGAGCAAAAAGAAAATTTAAGTTTATCAATAGAGCAAAACACTTTATTGGATAAAAAATTTAAAAGCTTTTCTAGAAATGGAGCATTATTACCAAAAGAAAAAAAATCGAAACTTCGAGAAATTGACAATGAGCTTGCCAAACTAAAACTGACTTACGGCGAAAATATCTTGGCAGAAACCAACAATTATCAATTGCACATCACCAATAAAACTGATTTAAAGGGTTTGCCAGAAGGTGCAATCGAAGCCGCAAAATCATTGGCTAAATCTAAAAATATTGAAGGTTATATTTTCACATTAGACATGCCAAGTTATTTGCCATTTATGACTTATTTGGACAATCGAGAATTGCGAAAAGAATTAGCAATTGCAGCTGGCAAAAAGGCTTTTCAAAATAATGAATTTGATAATCAAGAAATCACTTTAAAGATTGCAAAATTACGTTTCGATCGTGCCAATTTGTTAGGTTACAAAACCCATTCGGACTTTGTTCTTGAAGAACGAATGGCACAAAACCCAGAAAAAGTAAAATCTTTTCTAAATGATTTATTAAAAAAAGCAAAACCAGCAGCAGAAAGAGAATTTGTAGAATTAGCAGCATTCGCAAAAGATTTAGACGGAATAGATCAACTTCAAAAATGGGATTCGGCATATTATTCAGAAAAATTAAAACAAAAATTATTCAATCTTGATGATGAAAAATTAAAACCTTATTTTCAATTAGAAAAAGTTCTAGATGGCGCATTTTCAATAGCAAATAAATTATTTGGATTGACCTTTACCGAGGTTTTCGATATAGATAAATACCACGAAGATGTTACAACGTACGAAGTTGAAGACGAATTTGGCGAACTAGTTGCTGTTTTCTACGCTGATTTTTTTCCAAGAAAAGGCAAACGAAATGGCGCTTGGATGACCAGTTTCAAATCGCAATATATTAAGGACAAAAAAAACGAACGACCTCACGTTTCGAATGTTTGTAATTTTACAAAACCCACAGAAACAAAACCTTCATTATTGACATTTAACGAAGTAACAACTTTATTTCACGAATTTGGTCACGGATTACACGGTATGTTAGCCAACACAATTTATCCAAGTTTGTCAGGAACGTCTGTTTTTTGGGATTTTGTAGAATTACCAAGCCAAATCATGGAAAACTGGTGTTACGAGCCAGAAGCATTATCATTATTCGCAAAACATTATCAGACAGATGCAATTATTCCTCAAGAATATATAAATAAAATTAAAGAATCGGCTAGTTTTCAAGAAGGAATGGCAACTTTGCGACAATTAAATTTTGGATTGCTAGATATGGCTTTTCACAGCAACAACCCGACAGAAATTACCGACATAAAAGCATTCGAGAAATCGGCAATGGCTGGTACAACTTTATTTCCAGATGTTGCTGAGAATTGCATGTCTGTTTCGTTTTCGCATATTTTCAATGGTGGTTATTCATCGGGATATTACAGTTACAAATGGGCAGAAGTTCTTGATGCTGATGCGTTTGCGAACTTTCAAGAAAAAGGAATTTTTGATAGAGAAACAGCAAATAAATTTAAATATAATGTACTTTCTAAAGGCGGAACCGAATTGCCAATGGAATTATACAAACGATTTCGAGGTAAAGAACCAATTGCCGATGCTTTATTGATACGAGCTGGGTTGGTTTAGGATTTTAGCTATTTTTAGGAACAATAAAAAAATATTTCACAAAGAAATTAACATAATAAAACAATAAATGAGTTTTCTTACCGCAGAATGGAATAATCTGGTTTTAATAAACTACGAAATTGACCCAAAAATTCTAGAAAAATATGTACCAAACGGAACCGAACTCGACTTCTGGAACGGCAAATGTTACATTAGTTTTATAGGTTTCTTGTTCGAGAATGTTCGGGTTTTGGGAATAAAAATTCCATTTTATTCAGATTTTGAAGAAGTAAATCT
Source organism: Bacteroidota bacterium (assembly GCA_031408435.1). Lineage (GTDB taxonomy): Bacteria > Bacteroidota > Bacteroidia > Flavobacteriales > Flavobacteriaceae > Flavobacterium. Next base: position 3,972 of record JANNWM010000037.1, on the reverse strand, counting down.
TCGGTTTTATGTTAAACGTTTCGAGGACGGAATCTGGAAACGTGGTGCAGTTTTTATATCCGAAATTGTTCCTAAAGCTGCAATAACTTTGGTTGCCAATACTTTGTATCATGAACATTACAAAACTTTACCAATGAAACATTTGAATACCGAAAAAGAAAATTCAAAATCGTTTCAATACCAATGGAAAGTAAACAACAAATGGAATAAAATCGAAATCGAAACCCAAAAAAATACTATTGATATTGAACCTGACTCGGAAGCAGAATTCATTACAGAACATTATTTTGGATATACGAAAGTCAACGAAAAAACTACTTTTGAGTATGAAGTGCGTCATCCAAGATGGCAACAATTAGAAGTTATTAGCAACTACTCAGAAATTGATTTCGAACAAGTTTATGGTCAAGAATTTGCATTTATAAAAAATTTAAAACCAACATCTGTTTTCTTGGCAATTGGTTCTGAAATTTCGATTGAGGGAAAACGAAAACTACAACAATCAGTATGATCCGAAAAGCTAACAATTGAAAACTGTGACTGAAATTTAAAAAAATGACACGAACTTTAGAAAACCAAACTTTGCTTTACGATGCTGATTGTCCCTTGTGTCGCGTTTACACAAAAGGATTTATCGATGCTGGAATGCTTGACCAAAACGGCAAAAAACCATATTGTCAATTGTCAATTGAAGAACAAAATTTTATTGATGTAAAACGTGCTTCAAACGAAATTGCATTGGTCGATAACATCAATAAAACAGTAATTTACGGCATTGATAGCTTATTGAAAATCATTGGATTTTCGTTCCCTTGGATGGAGAAAGTAGGACATTGGAAACCTATGAAGTTTTTCTTGAAAAAATTGTATTCTTTCATTTCATACAATCGAAAAGTAATTATTCCAAGCAAAGTCAATAAGGAAATTAAACTGCAATGTATTCCTGAATTCAATTTCAAATATCGATTTATTTACATTATTTCTGCTTGGCTAATATCTAGTTTAATTGCTTTTAATTTTTTTCAATTATTGCCTTTAGAATATTTTAATTTTTATAAGATTCTTTTTGGGATTTTCATACAAATCCCAATTCAGAGTGCGTTTCTATTAAAATTCGATAAACAAGTTATTATGAATTATATCGGGAATTTAATTACAATTTCACTTTTTGGAAGTTTGGTTTTAATGCCAATTGTAATTGCAAGTATTTTTTTTAATTTGAATTCAACTTTTAATTCAATCTATTTTATAATCACTATTATTGTTTTGATTTATGAACATTACCGCAGAATTTTAGTTTTAGAATTGCCAAAATTTCTGATTTTAATTTGGGTTGTTTTAATTTTTTTATTATTTAATATTCTGGTTTAATGTAAAAAAATTATGCATTACAAAATTAGTATTTGCTATAATTTTCAATCATAAAAATATTCCCTAAAATATCAAATAAAAAAAAAGTCGTTCCAAAAAACAAGGAACGACTTTTTAAGTCAAGAATTTAATATATTTTATTTTACCAAAGTCATTTCATCAACAATATGTTTGGCATTCGAAAAATTCTCGATAACCCAGAGTACATATCGAATATCTACATTAATTGTGCGTTGTAGTTTTTTATCAAAAATAACATCGCCAGCCATAGCTTCAATATTTCCGTCGAATGCCAGACCAATCAATTCTCCTTTTCCATTCAGAACTGGCGAACCTGAATTTCCACCAGTTATGTCATTGTCGGTCAAGAAATTAACGTGCAACGAACCATCTTTATCTGCATATCTACCAAAATCTTTTTTGGTATTCATTTCTATTAATCGAGTTGGCAAGTCAAATTCTTTGTCGTCTTTTTTGTATTTTTTAACTTGTCCTGCAAGCGTTGTATAGTTGTTTATTTTGGCATCGTTACGTTTGTCGGCAGGCAGAGAGCGTACTTTTCCGTAAGTCAATCTCAGGGTCGAATTAGCATCTGGATATTGTATTGTACCAATTTTCGATTCTCTCAAACCTTCAACCAGTAATCTGAAGGATGCTCCAAAATCATTTTGAGCTTTTGCAATTTCTTCGGATTTTGAGTTAGAATGCGAAATTAAATCATTAGATAACTGATAAAGCACATCGTTTTTCAAAGCTTCGTTCGAAGGATTTGCCAAAAAACTTTTAATTCTCTCAGGCGAAGACAATATACTAGTATCAATTGTTTGATTAATAAAATTTGTAAAATCGCCATTGTTCTCCAAAGCCAATTTCGCTACCATCGGTGCTGTTGCATAACCTTTTGATTTTGATACATATAATTTTAATTGTGCAGACAAAATATCTTTTTCTGCAGGAATATGCATGTTTGCAAACATCTCGTTAGCCATTTCTGTGATTGAACCTGTCATTTGATTTCTTTTTGTAGCATCGGCAGCAATATAATTTTCTAATTGCTTGCCTAAAGTTCTACCTGAACTTGCAAAAACACTAGTTCTAAACATTTGAGCCAAATAATTATCATGACGTGATTTTTCGTTTGTTAATCCATAAAACTTGTTTATCGTTCCAACAACATTGCCATATTTAACTTTGTTTGCAGGCAAATTGGCCCATTTATTAAATTTTGTTTCCTGAACAGCTTTTGATTTTGCAGTTCCAAATTTCGAAAGTGCATCAATCATACCTTGACGGTTTTTCCAGTAATTAGCAGTTCCAGCATATTTGGACGCATAAATCAAATTCAAAGCATCCGATTGATTCATGTATTTTTTCATGTAGTCCATTCCAGTTTTCGCACCTTCAACCCAAGCCGGATAAGCATATTTTACGTTTTGTTCTATTCCGCCAGCAGGCATCCAACGGTTAGTTCTGCCAGGATATCCAAGAATCATGGCAAAATCATTCTCTTTAACGCCACCTAAATTTACAGGCAAATGATGTTTTGGTTGCAACGGAACATTATCAATTGAATAATCAGCAGGTTTGCCATCTTTGTCAGCATAAATTCTGAACATCGAAAAATCGGCAGTGTGTCGTGGCCATTCCCAATTGTCGGTGTCGCCACCAAATTTCCCTAGACTTTCTGGTGGCGTACCAACCAATCGAACGTCTTTATAATCTTGATATACAAAATAATAGTATTCGTTTCCTTGAAAAAAAGGACGAACAGAAACTACATATTTTCCACCATCATTATTCTCTTTTTCGATCATTGCAATTTCTTTATTAACAGCAGCTTCTCGCTCTAATTCTGTCATTTTAGCATTTGTAACCGCCAAAATCCGCTTAGAACAATCGTCCATTCTAACAAAAAATCTAACAAACAGATTCGATGGTTTTATTTCGGTTTTACGGTTTTCTGCCCAAAAACCATTTTTCAATAAGTTGTTTTCAGAGGTCGAAAGTTCTGCAATAGCACCATATCCGCAATGGTGATTGGTCAATACAAGTCCGTCTTTAGATATTAATTCGGCAGTACAACCACCATTAAATTGTACGATAGCATCTTTCAAAGAATGATTATTGATGCTGTAAATTTCTTCGGAAGTCAATTGCAAACCCATTTTCTGCATGTCACGATGGTTCAATCTTTCAATAAACATCAAGAACCACATGCCTTCATCGGCCTTCATGCTTGCTGGAATAAGCAAAACCGAAGCCGTAAATATTAAAAATATTTTTTTCATTTTTTTTATTTTTTTGTTATGCGAATATAATTCTTTTTTATCAGAAGCACAAATTTTCAAATCATACCATGCCCCGTTCCTGCTATTCGCTATATCTTTTATTAGCGAAAAAAAATCGCTAATAAAAGGATGTCGCTATTATCAGGGCTGCATTTCAAGATTTTAGATCTTTAATCATTGTTGTCCGATAAAAAAAGATTATTAGTTCATATTTGTATATAAATATAAGGCTAACAAGCTTTTTTTTCTGTTTAACTTGTTTTTTGTTACTTTTATTAGAATTCTCTATTTGTAAATCTATATTTTTGATTTT
>JANNWM010000036.1:0-14210 GCA_031408435.1 Bacteroidota bacterium | reverse complement strand
AAAATCAAAAATATAGATTTACAAATAGAGAATTCTAATAAAAGTAACAAAAAACAAGTTAAACAGAAAAAAAAGCTTGTTAGCCTTATATTTATATACAAATATGAACTAATAATCTTTTTTTATCGGACAACAATGATTTAAAATGATAAGATTAAAATAATAGGCTATAACCTAATAATACATATTGATTTGTTATTTTTTTGCCACAAATTTAAATTATTAGCAAGATTTTAAACTTTTAAAAATAAATACATTTTTTATACTAAAGCCAAATAATACAATTCAGAAGCCATTATCGTTTTAATATCAATAACGTAAAGTTTGTAAAAGTAGTGTGTTTGATTTAATAAAAAAACATTTGACAATTTCATTGCAAACCCTTTAATAAATCTGTTTTTTTTAAATAAAAAGGCTATGGTTTAATGAATATATAATATTTTTTAGCCACTGATTACACAGATTATCACAGATTTTTTTATTTTTAAATAGTAAAAATCCTTTAAATCTTTTAAATCTGTGGCAGAAAGTTTATACATGAATATACTTTTTAGACAAAAGCCATTAAAAATTATGGTTCAATTTTATAATAATGGTTTGTATTTCGAACCTATTTTTTTGTTTATGGACTTTCTTATTATTTAAATATCATGCATTTGAATTGTTTTTACATTCTCTTTAAGCATTGTTTATTACATTATTAACTATATTTGCCAAAAAACCAATCATTATGAAAAATATTTACTTATTAATTGCGGTCATTTTTGCATTATCTGTAAAAGCACAAGAAAACAAAGAATTCGAACAAATGGTCGAAGCCGAAATGAAATCGGCATCGAAAAACACTAACATTGCGGTTAATCCAAACACATTAAATTATGATATTACTTATCATAAATTAGAATTTACTGTAGATCCTACTATTGCATCAATCAGCGGAAAAGTCACTACAACTTACACTGCAACAGCAAACATGACAACTTTGATTTTTGAATTATACGATTCATTAACAGTTAGTTCGGTAAAAATGAATGGCATTGATTTAGTTTTTACACAACCAGGCACTAATGAAGTTGTTATAACATTGGCATCTATGCAAATGGTTGGAACATCAAGAAGTGTTGAAATTATTTATGCTGGAGATCCACCTTTAGAACAAGGTTTTGATTCATTTAAAATAGATACCCACAATGGTGTTCCGGTAATGTGGACACTTTCTGAGCCTTTTGGTGCAAGAGATTGGTGGCCATGTAAACAAGATTTAAATGATAAAATCGATTCGATTGATGTTTATATTACGGCACCTAGTCAATATGTATCGGTTTCGAACGGAATCGAACCAGAAGCTCCAGTTACAGTTGGTGCTAACAAAACGACTCATTTTCGCCATCTGTATCCAATTCCTGCCTATTTGATAGCTTTTGCAGTAACCAATTATCAGGTTTATAACCAACAAGGAGGGTTAGGCACTCCAGCAAGTCCATTTTTTCCTATTGTCAATTATATGTATCCAGAAACGGCAACTGCAAATATTGCTAGTTTGGCACCCACACCATCGATTATTAACTTTTATGAATCTAAATTTGGGGATTATGCTTTTAGAACCGAAAAGTATGGTCACTGCCAATTTGATTGGGGTGGCGGCATGGAACATACCACAGTATCGTTTATGACAGCAAACGCAAATGGAGCTTATTCAAGAAGTTTGATAGCCCACGAAATGGGACACCAGTGGTTTGGCGATAAAATAACTTGTGGTTCTTGGAAAGATATTTGGTTGAATGAAGGAATAACCGAATATTTGAGTGGTTTGGTTGTAGAATATCTAGATGGCGGTACTGCTTTTAGAACCTGGAAATCAGGGAAAATAACTAGTGTTACAGGCATAGTTAGCCCAAGCACAAGTAATTTATACCTGACAGACGCACAGGCAACAAGTGTTGGCAGAATTTTTAGCAGCACTGTTACCTATAACAAGGGCTCGATGGTTACACACATGTTGCGCAATAAATTGGGTGATGATTTGTTTTTTCAGGCTATGAAAACATACATTAACAATCCGCAATTTACTTACAAATATGCCGTTACAACCGATTTTAAAACTCAAATGGAAACAGTAACTGGTTTAAATTTGACTGAATTTTTTAATGATTGGGTTTATGGTCAAGGTTATCCAAGTTATACTATTTCGGTACAAAATTTATCTGGAAATCAAGCTAAAATTGTTGTAAATCAAACACAATCTAGTTCAACAGTTAGTTTTTTTGAAATGCCTTTAGAAATAAAAGTTACGGGTGCTGGCGGATTAACACAAACCTTGAGAATTGATAATACAACTAACGGGCAAGAATTTATTGTGCCAACAAATTTTTTGATAACAGGAGTTGCGTTCGACCCAGAGAAAAATATAATTTCTAAAAACAATTCGATAACTTTGAACCCAGTTTTAGCGAATGACAATTTCGAATTAGGGAAAAGAATTTTATTGTCGCCGAATCCAACGACGACGGTTTTGAATATAGAAATGCCAAGTAATGTGATTTTCGAAGATGCAACTATTTATAATTTATTAGGACAAAAAGTTCTGGAAAGTAACCTTAATAATGTTTTAATTTCAAGTTTATCAAACGGAATTTATGCTGTCTCAATAAAAACATCGGAAGGTTTGATAAGCAAGAAATTTGTTAAGAATTAGATTTTATTTAAAATCTATTTTCAAAAAACCATTGACATTAAAAAATGGTTTTTGTGTTTATTTTGAACAAATAACAACAAATACGCATTAGAATAATAGAATTAAATTTGAAAACTTTGATAATACAATAAAGCCGTTTAGAATTCTGAACGGCTTTTATGTTATTTGTGTTTAGCGTAAAAAGTAACTATTCTAATATTCTAACATTAATTTTTTAGAAATTTCAAATTCTAAACCACTAATTTTTACAATATACATTCCAGATGATAAGTTAGCGATCGATATTGTTTTCAAATAATTATCTGAACTAAAAACTTTTTCGCCAAGCAAATTATAAATAGAAATTTTCTGGATTTGTTCTTGAATAGATTCGTCGATATTTAAATTAATTTGGTTTTTTGCAGGATTTGGATAAACTTTTATTTGGTTATCATTCCATTTATTTTCTTTTATTAATAGGTTACTTGCAACTGTTTTTCGAACAATTACTTCGTTATCTAAAATTACATTTTTACTCCAAATAAATTGAGCATCATTGGTAGCGTCGTCAAAAATATTTGTAAAATTTGTATAAGAAGGTTTATTATCAACACCAATAACAGCATTGGAAAATGTAGTTGCGCTTGGCCAAGTAGAATCGTCGAAACTTGCTGTTGTCCAGTTGGTTGGTCTTGCCCAATGCAAGCCATAATAAGTCGACCCAGAGTTGCTATCGGCAGTACTGCAATTTGTCGAAAGACGTGAAGTTCCAGATTCTGTAGCACAAGCCAAACTCATTATTGGAGCCGTGTAGAACGTTTGTGCTTTCCAATCTGTTCCAGTTTTTGCAACAATATTGTTACTAGCATCTTTAAAAACTGCAACCATTCCGCCATCGCCACAATGATAAGTAAAACCGCCATTGGTTTCGGCACCAACGCCCAATCTTTCTTCCCAATCTATCAAAAGCATTGCAATTGTAAATGGGCGATTGACTTTGAATCGAACAATACTCGAATTAAATTCTGTAAAAGGAACCTTATCTTTGCCTACTGCAACACCGTTTATATACATTTCAAAATAATTGTCAGCGAAAACATATGCGGTTATTATTTCGCCAGTGGCATCGATTGTTACAATATCAGATCCATTTAATGCAGCTAAAGCAATTGCAGAAGTTGTATAATTATTTCCGTTGCAACCATTATTCAAATCTGATGCAAACGGAAAACTAGTATTTGCAAAATTGTTAACCGCAGGAACAGTCCATATTGTATTATCGGTTGCTGTAATTGTGCCAACAGCTGCCACTCTACTTCCGACAGAACATGTGCTGTATAAATTTGCAGTTGTAACATTTGTAGCCAAACCTTGTGTCACAGAACCTGATCCAGTATATTGGGCAATACTGCAAGTTGAGAACAATAAAAAAAGTATAATTTTTTTCATAATTTTTCAGTTTAAAATAAATGGCAACTATCTAAAAGTTGCCATTTATTATTGAAATGTTTATTTTATTACTAATTTTTTAGTTACAACCGAATTCGAAAATTGAATTTTCACAAAATAAGTCCCTTTTGAAAGGTTTTTAACATCCAAACTCGATTCGTATTTATTGGTTTTAGAAACCAAACTTCCTTTTAAATCATATATAGCAATTGCCTGAACATCGGCTTCTAATGCATTATTGCTAAGATTTATTGTCAGAATATCAGTTGCAGGATTTGGATAAATTTTAATGTTTTGTTCAATCGCTGTAAATTTATCAGACGTTAAATTTGGAACCGTACATTGCGCTGGACCAGTATAATTAGTTGTTGTTGTGCCAGTTGGAGTAACATATTGAAAAGTATAAATTCCAGCAACCGTTGCTGTGTAATTGGTTGCATATCCAGAAACACCATTTTTAGTATAGGCAGTATTGTATCCGTTACTGGTGTTTGCAACACAAGCGGTTATTAAAGCGCCTTGAAGCGGCCCCCAATTTTCGGTTCTAATTGCTGCACCTTGTGGTTGCGGAATAATTTGTTTGTTAGCATCTTCTGTTACAGAACCAACCATATTGCCTATCATGTATGGAGCTGTTGCAGTACCGTGATAATGATAAACACTGTTCAAATAATGTCCGTGATTTGCGTCTAGAGTTGCCATTGCAGTTCCGTCTGGTTCTAAGCTGCCATAAACCGCATAACCGTCAAGTCCAAATGCAATTGGCAAATTCGAGGTGGTTTGGCCTAAGGTTATCAAATGCAATGGAGCAGTGTGATAATGGTAATCGTCGCCACGACCACAATGTCCGCCATAATTATCGAGTTGCCCGTCTAGAAACGCATCTACACCTGTGTTTGTAAATGGATTAAAAATCGGAACACCATTGGCAGCCATTGCAATTGCACCTTTTGTAAAATGCGATGCAGAAACTGGAACAGGAGTTGCTGCTAAAACTGGATTCAAAGGTATTGTCCAATGACTTGTATTGATGTAACATTTAGAAGTCGGAACTTGTTGTTGCCAACCGTTACTGCCAATGCCAACCATCATCGTGTGATTTGGAATTCCGGTTGAGTTAACATAGAAAAAACTAGCGTCATAGGTCGTGCTTACCGTCGATGCAAATGGTGCAAAAGCCGATGCCATAAATGCTGGATCGGTTGTAGAAAATGTTTTTTTTGCAAATCCAAATAATGAAAACAAAGTACCTAGTGCAACAATTGGCATCAAGTAAATTAATTTTTTCTTGTCCGAATATTTAGATAAAACAGATGTTAGAAGTAATAAAAATAAAACCACAAAACCATATTTGAAATAAAAACTTGTTGGCGTTATTGCTTTATTTTTAAGGGTTGAATTGGTGTTTATTTCAGTAATTGCAGCCTCACGATGATTCGCATAATCTTGATCTAACTTGCTAAATGATGTTATCGGAAAATGTACAAAATTGTTGTTTGGATCTTCTATATAAACATTTCCGTTTTTCATCATCGAGAACGAACCTTCGATAATTTTGTTTTCTTTTTCGAGTTTCCAAAGTCTCAAATTGAGATTGTCTGGATTAATTGTGTGTGCAAAAATAAAATTGCAACTTAAAAACAGGAGTAATAATTGTAGATTTTTCATAATATTAGGGTTTTTTATTTTATTTAGATTTTAATAATTTCAAAGGATTATATATTTTTTGAAAAATTTTATATTTTTAAATCAAACATTAAAATTTGTTAAATCTTTGTTTGTTAGCTAATCCATAACCGCAATTTCTCCACGATAATAAATTCTGCAACCCGACGATTTTATAAACGGGTTGGTTACTATTTTATTTGCTAATAATTCATCAACAGCAGTTTCTAAATATTTGTTGGTTACCGATGATGCGAGAAGTGCTCGATCATCAATAGCACCTTCGTATTTAACAATCCAACGACCAAAAATATCTTTCCAAATCACATATGCTTGTGGTGTGTGTGTAGCACCAAATTGTTTGGCTATTTTTTGTGATTTGTCTTGTAAGTATGGGAAATTAAATTTTTCGGTTTTTGCTCTTTTTTGCATCAAAGCAAAATTTTCTTCTTTGTATGCTAGTGTATCCATGGAATTGATTGCCATCAAATAAACATTTTTAGTTTTGAATTTATCTGATAATTGATTCAATCTTTGCGAATATAACTTTGCCATTGGACATTTATTACAATTAAAAACTATAATAAAACCTTTGGCAGCTTTAATATTATCCAATGAATATTTTTTATTATCAGTAGCCTTTAATTTAAAGTTTTTGATTTCCTTTTCGGGTTTTACATTATTTATTTGAGCAAAACTTGTTATTGCGAAAAATAGGAACAATAAAAATATTATTTTTTTCATGAATGTTATTTAAAACGGTTAAATTTCGTTTGTAGCTTCCACGAATTCAATTACCTTAAAGAGCTGATTACAGTGCTTTCTGAATCCGTGGAACGCAAACAAATATTTACAAACTACTTTTTTTAACAAATTTTTTGTTAGTAACGCTTTTAGTTTTTTCGTCGGTCAATTTCAAAATATACATTCCGTCTGATAAAGACGAAATATCGATTCCGTTTTGCCATTGTGGTTTTGGTAACATCATTGCAACTCGACCTTGAAGCGTCGTAATTGTGATGTAATAAATATCGTTTTCATTATCGGCCAAATCAATAAATAATTTTTCTGAAACAGGATTTGGATATAACTTAAAAGAAATCGCAGACACATTTTCTTCGACGGTTGACAGCACAGAAGTAACTTTGAACTGTCCCATCATTCCTTCGTCTTCGTGGGTTAATGCGTGACAATGGTACATATACGGCCAAGTTGAATCTGCATAATCATCGAATTTTGCTATAAAATTTACTGTTCCACCAATTGGCAACCAAACAGAATCTTTCCAACCTTGCTCATAGGATCTTACGGTTGTTCCCATTGCTCCGCCAGATCTAGAAATAACTTTAAAAGCTACATCATGCAGGTGAAAAGTGTGTCCAAAAACGTTATTGTTAACAATTGTCCATTTTTCGATAGCATCGAGTGCAACTGTTTTTGGAACAAGTGCATCAGTATATAAAGATCCGTCAAGAGTAAATGCCGCTCCACCTTGTCCACCACCAATTGATATTGTTCTAGAATTGGTTACATCGGTAGTAGCCCAGTAGGTGTTGCTGATTAATGTTGTTGGAACTGCAGTTATTGGCGTTGTTGCAGTTGTAGTTGCAGCAATTTTAATATTCAAAAATGAAATATCTTTTTGATTTAAATAGCCACCGTTAATTGGTCCAGCTGTTGTTGATGGTGATGAAGAAGCAGGGTTTTCGGATCCAGGCCAGCCACCATTTAAAAAACTTGAAGATCCGTTTGAAGTTGTAATTTCGGAAACAGAATTAAAAGTTTTTAGAAACAAAGTTTCGGCACCAACAGTATCAGTACTTAAATTGACCATAATTTCGTATCGTTCGCCTGTCTGAATTGCCATTCTGGTTACTGCAATTGGAGCATTTAACAATCCGCCATCATTACCAATTATATAAAATGTTCTATTATCACTAAATCCAATATTCAATCCTCGTTGAATTTCTGCGTTTAATAATCTCAAACGAACCCATTGTTTTGGCAATGTCATTTGTGCTTTTACAGTTCCAGTCGCACTTGTTGCTAAGGTACCGTTTACCAAAAAATAATCTCCATAATTATCGGTCAAAGTTGCAGACATAGCACCAGTTGCAGATATAAATCTGCGACTTGTAATAGCCAACGGAATATCGTCTACGCCATAGGTTCTTGGTAATGCCAATGCTGCTTCGGCTGGATCTTTTACAATCATGAATCCACCAACACCTTTGGTCAATTGTGCCTGTGTTGTTGCATGCAAATGTGGATGATACCATAATGTTGCTGCCTGATTTTTGACAGTCCAAAACGGTTGCCAAAGTGTTCCAGCTGGAATTATTTGGTGTGGACCACCGTCCATAATTGCTGGCAAATGCGAACCATGCCAATGAATTGTACTACTTTCATTAAGGTTGTTGGTTACATCCATATGCACTACATCGCCTTTGTCCATAATTAATGTTGGACCCCAAAATGTGTTTGATGTTGCAGTTCCAACATCAATCGCTCCAGTAACTGTAGATGGAATTGTACTAATAAATTGTTTTACACTTTCGTGAAGGTTTATAGTGAATGTTTTGCCATTTGTTCCCGAAACGCCATAGTAGGCTTCTGGAATGTTGAGTGCTGTATATTGCGAAAAGCCAAAATTGGTCATAAGCAATAAAACAGATAATTGAAGTAGGTTAGTGGTTTTTTTCATTTTGTTTGGGTTTAAAGTAATTTTATAGACTAAGATTTAGGAGATTATATAGTTAATAATGATTTTTATTTTCGTCGAGGTTTATCAATTGGTCTGAGATAATCTCTAATTTCTTGAATTAAATCATCAAATTTTTCGAGTTGCTCGGGCGTACAAATAGCTTTTAATTGTTTGGATTGATTAATTTTAGATAATTCAATTTGGTATTCGTTATCGCCAATTTTTTTTGCTAATGCCAGTACTTTTTTATCATCTGCGTTTTTGTTAAACATTTCTGAACTTAATAAATCTTTGTCTTGATTGATTATTTCTTTTAATTTAGATTTTCGAGTTGCATTTTGCATTCTTATCTGTTCGAATTTTGCAATTTGAATATCTGATAAATTCAATTCTTTTTTTAGAATTTCTGACAATTCTCTTTTTTGCTCATTTCTAGGCGAAAATCTATCATCATTATTTGTACGAAAACCTTTTACAGTAAAAAATGTTATAGAACCTAAATTCAAAATCACAAGAAAAAGCACTGTTCTAATTAAAAATTTATTTTGACTAAAAATATCCATTTTTATAATAATTTTAGTTTAAAGTAACTCTTCGGCAATTGTTTTGAAATCTGCTTTTTTAGAAATTTCTGTTGTAGGTTTATCTGTTCTTAATGAATTTAAAACAAATCCTATATTAATGAAAACCAAAATCAAAACCGAAATGCTAATTTTAGAAATCTTAAAAGATTTTGAGTTTCTGGCAACAAGCAATTTTTGTTCGAATGCAAAATCCCAGCGTTCTGAAGGAATAATGTTTTCGATTGATTCGAATTCTTGTAAAACAATATTTATATCTTCTGTCTTCATATTTAGATATTTTTTATTTAGACGTTTTTAATTTTAATTTCTGGCACTTAGTCCTAATTATTTTTTAAAATTTTAGTTAAATCTGTAGTTACTTTCTTTTTTGCACGATAAATAAGACTTTCGACAGCAATTATTGTGGTTTTCATTATTTCGGAAATTTCAAAATTATCGAAACCGTCAATTTTACTTAATGTAAACGCAATGCGCTGATTTTCGGGTAATTGATTTAAAACTTTATTAATAGTTGCCATTTTATCAGAAGTTTCTAGATCTGCATCTGGCATTTTGCCTCCAGAGATCCAGTTGTTCACATCGTCAATGTGAAATATTTTCCCCAAAGATGAAATTCTTTTCTTGCGCTTGCGTTTTTTTAGTTCATCGAGACTTTTGGTAACAGCAATTCTGTAAATCCAAGTCGAGATTTTAGAATCGCCACGAAAAGATTTTATAGATTGAAAAACTTCTACAAAAACATCCTGCGAAATATCCTCGGCATCTTCTTGACTCAACAAAAATTTGTAACAAGTATTGATAACCCTATGTTTATATAAGATTACAAGTTCATTAAAAGCCAGTTTGTCACCAGATTTTATTCGTTGCAACAAATCAAAATCAGTCAAATCAGGAGATTTTATGTGGGGATATCATTATTTAAATTTCAAATTTAAACGATAATTTTTTTTAAATCTGGCATTTAAAAAAAATATTTTAGTTAATTGTGAATTGTTTAAGTAGAAACCCAACCCGTGTTTTTATAAAATTTTATTAGTGTATCGAAAAAATATTAGCGATAATATTTGTTTTAAAAGAATTACTTTTACAAAATAAACCTAATTTTTAACAAGAATGATTCTAAAACATTTCCTGTCAATATATCTATTAATAATTCAATTAAGTTATTCTCAAATTTTTCCAGAAACTAAAAAAACTCCAGAAAAATTTACAAAATATAATGTTTCGATTAGTGACGATTATTCTTGGCTCGAGAATATGAAATCAGAAGATGTTGAAAATTGGTCAAATAAACAAAATGACTTTACAAATAATCATTTTATTGAAATCTATAAAACTATTTCAATAAACTCAAAATTAAGAGATTACGACAATCGAACTTCATATGGTTTACCTAACAGAAACGGAAAATATTTTTATTCAATGTTCAGAAAAGATAAAAAAAAGGAGCCAAGTTTGTATCTAATGAAAAATTTGAATGATACACCAGTTGAGATTTTGAATCTAAACAAAATTTATCCTGAAAACAATGTTGCACTAAGTGGCTATTATCCGTCTAAAAATTCGGCATTAATGGCTTACAAAATAAGTGTTGATGGCAGCGACAAACACGAAATTAGGTTTTTGGACTTGTATAAAAACAAAGATTTAGATGATGTTATCAAAAACGTAAAGTTTTCTAATGTGTCTTGGGACAGAGATTCTGGCGTTTTCTATAAAAAAAATTCAAATAAAGAATACTTTGCAAAAGATTCTACTTTTTATCTATATTATCACAAAATCGGAACTTTACAAGAAACCGATAAATTGATTTTTGACGCATCGAAAAGTGAAGGAAATATTTCTTTTTTTACGTCAAAAAACAAACTTTTTTTAATAGAAACCAACAAAGAAGAAACTCAAAAAAACTACTATTACGCCAATTTAGATAGCAACGAAATTATACTTGAAAAATTCATTGACAAAGACCGAAAGGATTTCAATTTAATAACTTATAATAATGGTCGCATTTATTATTCTTCGAAAGAGTTTAATTGGGGCGATATCCGATCTTTTGACTTAATTTCAAGAAAAGATGACAAAGTAGTCATTCCTCAAATTTATAATAATTTATTAGTCGACACTTATTTCTCTGACAATTATCTGATTTGTAAATACAAAGCATTAGGTAAAAGTTTTTTTATTTTTTATGATTATCAAGGCGAATTTGTCAAAAAAATTGATATTCCTGAAGGAATGGATATGAATTTTAGTTTTTTTGATGATGAAACTAAAGACTTTTATTTCGGTGTGCATTCGTATGTTTTGCCATACAGAAATTTTAAAGTAAATATTGTTAGTGGCGATTCTGAGCCGTTTTTTAGTTTAACAAATCCACCAAAACCTACTCTTTTTCCAACAAATTATTTTACTACTAAATGCATTACTTATAAAAGTAGAGACAATATCGATGTTCCAATTACAATTGTGCATAAAAAAGGTATCGTTTTAGACGGAAACAACCCAACTTTATTGAAAGCCTATGGTGGATTTGGAAGTATAAGTTCTTCAAACTACGACACTGGATTAATTTATTTTCTTGAAAAAGGCGGCGTTTTTGCCTATGCAGAAATTCGTGGAGGTGGCGAAAAAGGAGAAAATTGGCACAAAGATGGAATGGGTGCAAAAAAAATAAATTGTTTTAATGATTTTATAGATGCAGCAGAATTTTTAATTAAAGAAAAGTACACTTCGCAAAATAAATTAGCCATCACAGGCGGCTCACAAGGCGAATTATTGGTTGGAGTAGCAATGACAAAACGTCCAGATTTGTTTAAAGTCGTAATTTCTAAAGTTGGTGTTTTTGATATGATTAAATTCAATAAATTTACAATCGGTAAATATCATTTTGATGAGTATGGAAATCCAGAAATAGAATCGGAGTTCAAAAACTTAATGGAATATTCTCCGCTCCATAACATTAAAGAAAATGTAAATTATCCAACAACCTTGATAATTACCGCAGATAATGATGACCGTGTACCGCCTTTTCATTCGTATAAATTTGCTTCAAGACTTCAAAATCGAGTCGCTCAAATAAACCCAATTTATTTGAAAACTATCAAAAAAGCTGGTCATTACGGCGATACAACAACCTATGAAAAAAGCTTGAATCAAAAATCAGAATTTTATAGTTTTTTACTGTATCATTTGAATCATTAAAAAAATCCCAACAAAATTAATTGCCGGGATTTACTTATAAATCTAAAATCAATATTAATCTATCCTTTCAAAGCTTCAGCTCCACCAACAATTTCTAAAATTTCGTTGGTAATTGCTGCTTGACGTGCTTTGTTGTAAGTCAGTTTCAATTGATTTCTTAATTCTGTTGCGTTATCTGTCGCTTTGTGCATAGCCGTCATACGTGCACCGTGCTCTGATGCAAATGAATCTCTGATTCCTTTGTACAATTGTGTTTTCAATGATTTTGGAATCAATGTTAATACAATTTCTTCTTTTGATGGTTCAAAAATATAATCGCCAGTTGAAGCTTCTTTGTCAGATTTGATAGCTGCTAAAGGCAAAAATTGCTCTGTTTGAACGATTTGAGTCGCTGCATTCTTGAACTGATTGTAAATAACTTCAATTCTGTCGTATTCGCCAGTAGTGAATTTATCTGTCAAAGTTTGTGCGATTTTGGCAACATTATCAAAAGTCAAATTATCAAAAACAGAACTTTCGTTATTAACAACTGAAAAAGTTTTACTCAAAACATCGTTTCCTTTTTTGCCAATTGCAAAAACATCAACTTGTTTTCCTCCATAAAACGTTGCACGGTTTTTTACTTCTTTGATAACATTTGTATTAAATGCACCACACAAACCTCTGTTCGAAGTAATAGCAACAACCAATACTTTTTTGATTTCACGTTGTGTTGTGAATTCACCACCAACATCGCCATCAAGTGTCGATGATAAGTTTTGTAACAATTCGGTTAATTTTTCGGCATAAGGTCGCATTGCTGTAATTGCATCTTGTGCTTTTTTCAGTTTTGCAGCCGAAACCATTTTCATAGCCGATGTAATTTGCATCGTCGATGAAACGGAAGTAATTCTGTTACGGATTTCCTTTAAGTTTGCCATTTTTTATAAATTGTATATTGTAAAAATTGTATAATGTATACTGTAATTTGCTTTGGGCATTATACAGTATACAACATACAATATACTTTTTTTAAATATATTTCGCCGATAATTCTTTTGCAACATTAGCAATAACATCAGTAATGTTATCGTCTAATTTTCCTGCTTTTAGTGCATCAAGCGTGTCTCTGTGTTTGTTATTCAAGTATTCGATAAAATCTTTTTCGAATTCTTTTACTTTATTTACAGGAACGTTTCGCAATAAGTTTTTAGAACCAGCATAGATTATAGCTACTTGATCTTCAACTGTATAAGGAGAATTCAAACCTTGTTTCAAGATTTCTACGTTACGTTTTCCTTTTTCGATTACGTTCAATGTTACAGCATCAAGATCAGAACCAAATTTAGCAAAAGCTTCCAATTCACGGAATTGTGCTTGGTCCAATTTTAATGTTCCAGCTACTTTTTTCATCGATTTAATCTGAGCATTTCCTCCAACACGTGATACCGAAATACCTACGTTAATTGCTGGACGAACTCCTGAGTTAAACAAATCTCCATCCAGGAAAATCTGACCATCAGTAATCGAAATTACGTTTGTTGGGATATATGCAGAAACGTCACCAGCTTGAGTTTCGATAATTGGTAAAGCAGTTAATGAACCACCACCTTTTACGATAGATTTTAATGAATCTGGTAAATCGTTCATGTTTTTTGCAATATCATCATCAGCAATTACTTTACAAGCTCTTTCTAACAAACGAGAGTGTAAGTAAAAAACGTCTCCAGGATATGCCTCACGTCCCGGTGGTCTTCTTAACAAAAGAGACACCTCACGGTAAGCCACCGCTTGTTTAGACAAATCGTCATAAACAATAAGCGCTGGACGACCAGAATCTCTAAAATATTCTCCAATAGCAGCTCCGGCCATAGGCGCGTAAACTTGCATTGGTGCAGGATCAGAAGCGTTTGCAGCCACAATAACCGTGTAAGCCATTGCGCCTTTTTCTTCT
>JANNWM010000035.1:0-8687 GCA_031408435.1 Bacteroidota bacterium | reverse complement strand
AACTTTTGATGGATTTAAAACACGAATTTTAGCAAAAATAACATCTTTAACATTGATACAATACATGAACAAATTTATATTTGATAGACCAATAAATAACATTAAAATACAAATCACTTAATTACACCCAACGGGTTATAAATAGATATTTTAAAACACCTATATACTTTATATCAAGCAACTGGAAAATCTGATTTGGCATTAAAAATACTTCAAAAATCATATTGAACTCAAACACAGTATTTATGATTTAAAAACTCAAACAGACATATTAACTCAAAAATTAAATTTTGATTTTGAGAAAAAAACCATCAAAGACAGCATTGCAAACGCCAACCAAAAAATAATCGCTTCGGCAAAATTATCCAAAGAAAAAAACTAAAAATTGGCTTTTGGAAGTTTTGCGCTTTTGGCTTTGGCTGGTGTTGGTTTCACTTATTTTTTATACCGTCAAAAACGAAAAACTAATTATCAGTTAACTGAAATTAACGATAAAATAAACCGTCAAAACAACACACTCAAAACCTTAAACACAGAATTAATCGTTTCGGAAGAAAATCTGCAAAAATCGAATAATAGTTAAGAGCAATTAATCTCGATGATGAGCCACGATTTGCTGAATCCGATTACGGCAATAACCAATTACAACCAACAAATTATTTCTAGAAAAAACAATTCAGATGAATTGCTAGAAGCTTTCAAAACTGTCGATGCAGCTATTCAGCCAATGCACGGTTTGTTGGACAATATGTTACATTGGACAGCCGTTCAAAAAGATGGAATCGCTGCGAAACTCAAAAATCAAGATATTGACGATATTGTCAAAGAAATTATTGGCATTTATCGTCCACAAGCGCAACTGAAATTCATAAAATTATTAGACAATTTAGATAATGATTTTGTTTTTGAAACAGATAAATCTATTTTGTCATTAATTTTGCGCAACTTAATAAATAATGCCATAAAATATTCTGGCAACGAAACCGAAATTCAAATTTCATCGAATTCAAAAACCAAAACAATAACCATAAAAGACCAAGGATTTGGAATGACAGATGAAATGATTGGTTACCTCAACACAAAACAACTTGACAAAATTGAAATTCGTGGTACAGGTTTAGGACTAAAATTGTGTTACGAATTTGCAGAAGCGATTGGTGCGGAAATAGTTTTTGAGAAGAATGAAAATGATGGCGTAACTGTTTATTTAAAATTGAAAATTTGAATTCTAACGTCACTTCGAGTGATTTTGGCAAAAGAAAAGTCTTTAGAAATAAAAAAACTGAATTGCCAAAATTGTATCTAGAAGCACAAAAACGGTTCTCGATACAATTTTAATAAAAGCTATCGCATTTTATTAAAACCACTCGAACTGACGCGGAAACCATTTCAAAATTTTTTCTTAGCAAGATTTGAATTCTAACGTCACTTCGAGTGATTTTGGCAAAAGAAAAGTCTTTAGAAATAGAAAAACTGAATTGCCAAAATTGTATCGAGAAGTGCAAAAACGGTTCTCGATACACCCGAGCCTGAAAGTGCGAACTGACGAAGTAATTTTAATAAAAAGCTGTCGCATTTTATTAAAACCACTCGAACTGACGCGAAACCATTTCAAAATTTTTTCTTAGCAAGATTTGGTAATAAATCATATTCTCCATTAATAAGTGCTTGCTTCTTGGCTTGTGACCACTTTTTGATTTGTTTTTCTTTATCAATCGCAAAATTAATATCTGTAAATTCTCAATAAAAAACCAACTCAATAGGGAGTCGCCTTGAAGTATAACAATCTGGATAGAAAGCAGACTCGTGTTGAAAAATTCTTTGTTCAAGATTACTAGTAACACCCGTATAAAAGGTGTTATCAAAACATTTTAAGATGTAAACATAGGATACTTTCATTTCACTATAATAGTATAAGAATTCTCGATACACCCGAGCCTGAAAGTGCGAACTGACGAAGTAATTTTAATAAAAAAGCTGTCGCATTTTATTAAAACCACTCGAAATGACGGAGAATAATTTTAAATAAAATTAAATCAACTTCTGTTTCAACGCATATTTCACCAAGCCAACCGAATTGGTTACTCCCAATTTTTGCATTATGTTTTTGCGGTGCGTGTCAACCGTTCCTGTGCTAATGTGCAATAGCTCGCCAATTTCTTTACTGGCTTTTTCGTTACAAACCATTACCAAAATTTCTTTTTCGCGTTCGCTTAACGTAATGTCTTTGGTTTCGTTAAAAATAATTACGCTACTCTTAATGTAAACATCTTCATCTTTGGTAATATCGGTAATATTTGGACTGTAATATTCGCCACCATTTCCGACTGTTGTCAATGCATCGATAAAATCTTTTGAATCAATATTTTTTAGTAAATAACCGCTTATGCCAAGCTTAACCAATTTAGGTAAATAACGATTCCCTTTTTGATGTGTTAGCATTATTATTTTTAAATCTTGCGAAAATTTTCTGATTTCTGTAACAATTTCAATAGCATTCATATCTGGCAAATGCAAGTCTAGCAAAAAAATATCGGCTTTTTTGTGATTTTGCTTGGCTAATTCGATAGCATCTTTTCCAGAATTGGCATTGCCTAAAATTTCGAAATTTTGATTTTCTTTTAATAACAACATTAAACCTTGTAAATATAAAGAGTGGTCGTCGGCAAGAATAATTTTTAGAGACATAGTAGTTATTTAAGATTGCAAACATAATAATTTATTTTTCAAAAAAAAGTAATTCATTAACATAAACCCAATTACAGTATTGTGCAAAAAATCAAGCTAATATACTTTTACAGAAATAAATAAACAATTAGTAAAAAAACACTTAAATAAAGAAATTATGAAAAACACATCAAACCAAATTCAAAATTCAGTTATAAATATTATAACTACAATAATCCAATTTTCATTATTAATGCTGTATATGATTTGTGCAATCGGAATTATAAAAAACAGCTAAATTTTTAATAATGTAAACATATACCTAATTACAGTATTGTACACAATATCAAGCTAATCTAATTTTACCAAAAATAAATACAACAATTAATTTAAACAACTTAAACTTTAATTATTATGAAAAAAATTTTACTCTTATCAGCATTATTAATTGCAAATTTATCTAACGCACAATCTTGGCAAAATTTAGGAACCAACGGAATAGTTTCGCTAGAGCCAATACCATTACTATCGAAACTTTCGATTGCTATTACTTCTGACAATGTGCCTTATGTTTCTCAAATTGAAACCGCAAATTTTTCTCAACCATCTGTAAAACGATTAAACGGAAATGGTTGGGTTTATAATGGTGTATCCATTAATAATGATCAAAATACTTATTCAACATCAATGGCATTAGACAGCAATAATGTGCCGTATATAGCTTTTTCTTACTTTGACCAAGCTACTTCGACAAACAAAAGCGTTGTGAAAAAATTTGATGGTACAGGCTGGATTCAGGTCGGTACAACAGATTTTGCAACAGGAACAATTGGCGATATTATACTAAAAATAGACAGCAACAATGTTCCTTATGTAGCTTATAATGGTTTTGGAAATCCTGAAAATATTGTCATCAAAAAATTAGTTAGCAACAATTGGGTTACTCAAACAAGTGTAACTTCAGGTCAAGTTTTTAATTTTGATTTCACAATCTCAGGCACTGTACCATATATTACATACGACCGATTATTTGGTCAAAATGTACAAGTTTTTGCAAGTAAATTAAACGGTGCAATTTGGCAAAATTTGGGTTCATTTGGTATTGTAAGCAACAATGGTTCTAAGCCAACAATAGCAATCGATGCAAATAATAACCCAACAATTGCTTTTTTAACAGGTAATAATCCAGATTTAATCGTCAAAAAGTACAATTCGAACACTAATTCTTGGGACAATTTAGGAACTACAGTTGCAACTGAAAATATAGATAATCCAAAATTGGCAATAGGCTCAAACAACACGGCAATTTTAGCCTACAAAGACATACAAAATAACGGAATTATTAATGTCAAAAAATGGACTGGAACTACTTGGGATTTGATCACAACACCAACATCTTTTGAACCAATACAAGAAGATTTTGCACTAGCAATCGGTTCAAACAACATTCCTTACATAACCTATGCTACTGACACAGCCGTAAGAGCCAAGTTCTATGGCACAACATTAGCCACAACCCAAAACGAAATTTTTCAAGATTTGAAACTTTACCCAAACCCAACAACAGGTTTTTTAAATATTGATACTAAAGAATATATCTCTAAAATTGTAATAACCAATTTGCTTGGCAAAACCGTTTTCGAAAGCAACGACAATTTCTCTAAAATTGACATAAGCAATTTAGGAACAGGCATTTATTTAGTAAAAATTCAAGCCGAGGGTTTAGAAAAAACCTATAAAATTTCAAAAAATACAAACAATAAGTAGTAGTTTTTTTTTCGATTCGGGTGTTTTAGTTTTAAAATGAATCTAGAACATTTGTAAGGGAGTTTCTAGACTCAATTTGACGAAAGTCAAGTCACTCGGATAGAAAAAAATTTACGTTAGTTCGAGTGTTTAATTTAAAAATACGATAGCTTTTTTAAATTGAATTTATCGAGAACCAATTAAAAATTCATAATCTCTATATAAATCAAAAATCGCCCTAGATTTTTTTCATACAAACAAAATAGTAATAACTTAAACTTTAAAAAAATGAAAAAACTCACATTATTGTCATTACAATGTCTTAGACAGGAGGATAATACAGGCTTAGATGGTTGTTTAATCGCAATTTCGGTCGATGGAATCAATCAGAATCCATTAAAAAAAAGGATGAAAACTATAAACTATTACCAAATAAATGCAACAGAATCAACTTTCGAAAACCATATGAATGGAATAGTTTTAGGAAAATAATTATAACAATTTAAAAAATAGAAATTATGAAAAAATATATTTACATGCTTATTTTTTTGAGTATTTCCGCAATTGGACATTCTCAAAGTTGCAACACATTAGTTGTTACTAATCAAACAGTTACTAACTTAGGAAACAATACTGCTACTGTTACATTTAGTCTAGATGCCGGATCAACAGATGTAATAGAATATTGGGTAACATTCGTTAACAGAACAGGATATAACTCACCTTTAGCTGTTCCAGATGGTCAAATATCTTTTAACCCTACAAACAATTATGAAATTGTTATAAATGGATTAGAAGAGGGAACCTATTATAGATTAATGGTTAGAAGAAAGTGTAATCAACAATTATCAACCTTTAGCAATGTTTCTTTTTTTACTACTTTAGGTACAATTAATTGCAATAAACCATTGAATGTTATTGCATCCACTATAACCGAAAATTCTGCAACAATATTTAGCAATATCATTCAATCCGAACCTGATGGACTACAGTATTTTATTAGTACTTCGCCAATCCCGCCAACTGCTGGAACTGCGGTAAGTCAAGGTGCAAATCCATCAACAACAATTCAAAACCTAATGTCTGGAACAACTTATTATGTTTGGATCCGTACGATTTGCGGCTTTAATAATTTTAGTTTTTTATCTAGCGTATTAACTTTTACGACTCTACCTGCAACATCAACTTGCAATACTCCAACTGGCGTAACAATTGCAAATGTTAGTCAAAATTATTTTGAATCATCTTGGAATGTACCTACAACAATTCCCTAAAATGGTTATGATATTTATTATTCAACTTCGTCAACAAATCCAACATCAACAACAGTTGCTACTTATAGTAGTTCAAACGGAAACATCGGTGGCTACTCGACTGATAGTTTAATAGCTAATACTCAATACTTTTTTTGGATTAGAGCTAAATGTTCTGCAACAAGCACAAGTGATTGGTCGGCTGTAAATAGTTTTACAACATTGGCATCAGCACCTACTTGTAACTTCCCAACAAATATTGATATTAGTTCTATCACGCAAACAACAGCTTTGCTATCTTGGAACGCATCAATTCCTGCACCAGGATTAGGTTTTGGGTATGATTATTATATTTCAACATCTGCAACAAGTCCAACAGCAACTACAATGGCAACTGCAAGTGCTAGTGGAATTACAAGTTTAACTTTAAATGATTTAGTTGCCAACACAACTTATTATTTATGGATGCGAACAAATTGTTCTGCAACAAGTTCTAGTACTTGGTCAGCTGTAAATAGTTTTATGACATTACCAGTTTCTAATTCTTGTCAAGCGGTTCTTGCTGGCAGTATTGGTGCTAATTCGATTACCACAACAGGTGCAAATGTTTTTTGGATTGCTCCAGCATCTGCTCCAGCAAATGGTTATGATATTAATATTTCAACAACTAATGTTGCACCTGTAGGAACTGTAAGCACTACTTATTATACATTAGCAGGAAACATTGTTTCGCTAAGTGTAAACGATTTAGTAAACAACACAACTTATTTTGTTTGGGTTCGTTCGTATTGCTCTGGTACAAGTCAAAGTGCTTGGGCTGGCGGTTACAGTTTCTCGACAGGAACATTGGCTAGTACAACTTTCGACAACAATAACTTTGTGTACTTCCCAAATCCTGTGACTAACAATTTAACTTTAAAACTAAATCAAAATATTGATAAAGTCGAAATTAGCAATTTATTGGGACAAATATTATTCGATAAAAAATTCGATACCAATTCTAGTGAAATTGATTTTTCAAGTTATCCATCAGGAAACTATCTTGTGAAAGTAATTTCTAATAACGAATCGAAAATTATTAAGATTATAAAAAATTAAAAATAGTTTAAGTTGAGTTTTTTCTAAAACCGCCAAGTTTCATAGTCTTGGCGGTTTTATTATAAATATTTTGATACATTTGTATTAAAAAATAAAAAAATGATAACAGTTTCTGTAAATATAAGTGCAACTCTAGAAAAAGTTTGGGATTTTTGGACAAATCCAAAACATATAGTCAATTGGTATTTTGCTTCGCCAGATTGGCATTGTCCAAAAGCAGAAAACAATTTGCAACTTGGCAAAAGCTTCAATTACCGAATGGAAGCCAAAGATGGCTCTTTTGGTTTTGATTTCGAGGGGAAATATACTAAAATAATTGATTATCAATTAATTGAATATATTCTCGGTGATGATAGAATTGTAATTACGACCTTCGAAAAACAAGAAAATTCAATAAAAATAACTCAAAAATTCGATCCTGAAACCGAAAATACTTCGGAGTTACAACAACAAGGTTGGCAAATGATAATAGAGAATTTCAAAAAATCTGTCCAAGGAAATTGAGTACTTACAAAAATTCTTAACAGATTTCTAAAATTTGTTAAGAATTTTTAAACTATAAAATCCATTTTTTTCAACCACCAAAATTCTAGAGGAAAATCAGGATAATTTTCTATGAACTTTTTATATTTAGATAATTTTGCATACCGCTCATTGAACTTCAAATCGACTGCCAAACCTTTTAAATATTGTGTTTCTATTATAAAATCTACTTCGTTACCATCTGCAGTTCGCCAATATTTTATTTAATATTGTTCGTTTTTTTTCAGCAAAACTCTGAAACAAAAATTCTCTAAAACCAAATCTTTGTCAGCACGTTGTTCTATTGGATCAAAATAATTTATTAAAATATTGCGCAAACCAATATCGTTAATGTAAACTTTTGGCATTTTAATAAACTCATTTCGTAAATTGTTATAAAATGGTTTTATCAAAGTAATGTGAAAACTTTTTTGCAGAACATAAAATAATTTTCAACTGTTGCATTGGTAATTCTTAACATATTTGAGATTTCGATTACATTCAACAAATTGCCCGATTGACTTGCTAAAAGCATCAAAATTCTATAAAATTTAGTTTCGTCGGAAACGCCAGATTCAAACAAATCTCGTATGATGTATGAATCTCGAATTTCTCTTAAAAGTTCAATTTTATCATCGATATTGTTTTCTAGAACTACAGCTGGATAACCACCATATTTCATAAATTCGTACATATATGCCCAAAGTAAGTTCTCTTGAATTGATTTGGTATTTTTCTTAGATTTTAATAAACCTATTTCAGTAACCAAATCGTTTCTACCTTTAAAATGAAGAAATTCTTCGAAACTAAAGTTCCCATCTGAAAGATTTTTTTTCGTCCAACCAACGAATCTTTGAATTGTATGTCAATATAAAATACTGAACATCCAGTTGCAACAATTTTTTAAACAATTTGAATACTCATCAAATAATAATTTAAAAAATGTTGTTGCTTTATCAGGGTGTTGTATTTCGTCAATAAAAACTGTTATTTTTTTATTTTCTTGTAATGGACAAATTTTGAAAATATTCTCAGGATTACTATTCAAATCATCTAGAATATCTTTTCTGTCAAGACTCAAGAAATAAGCAGTTTCTCCTTTTCTATATAAATCTTCAAAAATTTGTTTAAGCATTGTCGATTTGACAATTTGTCTTGGACCAAAAAGTATTGATAACTCTTTTTTTGAGAAGTGTTTGGTAATAATTGTTTTTTCCTTCATACCAAATTACAAAGAAAAAAATATAATTATCTGATATATTGAAGTGGTTTAAACTTTTAGCATTTAAGCGAAAATTTAGGATTTTGGAACCAATTGAAGTCTTTTTTAAGATGCATAGTTGGTCTACGGAGCGCAAAAAAGGCTAAAAGTGGATGCAAAAGACAAATTTTTTAGCAAAT
>JANNWM010000034.1:0-100884 GCA_031408435.1 Bacteroidota bacterium | reverse complement strand
AATTGGCTGCAAAATTGTCTTTTTGCCCCATATTTCAGATTTTTTTTATTCGATAGCGATGCTATCCAATAAAAAAAATCCAAAATCTGAAACAAAAATCTTAATTTTTCGCTTCAATCAAAAAAGTTTAAACCACTTCTAAATAAAAAAGTAGTCTTTATTACGGAAAAGTATTTATTAATTCGAATTTTGGAATTGTATTATTAGAAAAAAATTAATAAACTTTGTGGTTTAAAAAAAATAAAATGCTGAAAATTGGTCATCGTGGTGCAAAAGGGCATGAACCAGAAAATACATTAATTGCATTTCAAAAGGCAATTGATTTGGGTTGTCACGGAATTGAAATAGACGTTCATTTAAGTTTAGATAAAGAAATTATTGTTATTCACGATGAAAAAATCGACAGAACAACCAACGGAAAAGGTTTTGTAAATCAGATGACTTTATCTGAATTGAGAAGTTTTCGGATTGATGGAAAACATCAAATTCCGACTTTAGAAGAAGTTATTGATATGGTAAACAATACCGCTTTTATTAATATTGAACTGAAAAGTTATGAAACTGTCGAAAAAGTTATTGAATTAATTGAAAAATATGTTGAGACAAAAAACATGAATTATCGCAATTTTATCATTTCAAGTTTCGATTGGAATGCTTTACAACAAGTTCGTTTTTTGAATGATAATATACAAATTGGAGTTTTAACAGCTACTGATTTGGACTTGGGTTTTTCATTTGCCAAATTTATAAAAGCCAAAACCATCAATCCTTATTTTCATTTATTGAACCAAGAAAATGTGACAAAAATACAAAATAAAGGTATCGAAATTCACACTTGGACAGTCAACGAAATTGAGGATATTCAAAAAATGAAAGCATTAAATGTCGATGCAATAATTTCTGATTTTCCAAACAGGATATAACTCGATTGTAATGTCTATCTTTGTCTGAGTTAAAAAATTTGACAAAGATTAAATTAAAAATGAATCAAAATTTCGATATAATTGTAGTTGGCGGCGGCGCAGCTGGATTTTTTACAGCAATAAATATTGTCGAGAAAAACCCAAAACTAAAAGTTGGCATATTAGAACGAGGAAAAACGGTTCTAGAAAAAGTTCGAATATCGGGTGGCGGTCGTTGTAACGTTACTCATGCTTGTTTCGAACCAAACGATTTGGTTAAGTTTTATCCACGTGGCGAAAAAGAATTACGTGGGCCATTTCATCAATTTTGTACTAGCGACACTATCGAATGGTTTGAAAAAAATGGAGTCAAACTCAAAATCGAAGCCGATGGACGAATGTTTCCAGTTTCTAATTCATCACAAACCATTATTGATTGTTTTATAAATGCTACTCAAAAACTCGGAGTTCAAGTTTTGACAAGTCAAAGTGTACAATCGATTTATAAGAAAAATGATTTTTGGCAAGTCGAAACGCAAACTGAGAATTATTTTACCGAAAAACTAATTCTTGCTACTGGAAGCAACCCAAAAATTTGGGAAATGCTGCAAACTTTTGGTCACGCAATTGTTTCGCCAGTGCCATCGCTATTTACATTTAATATAAAAGATGCTAGAATAAAAGAATTACCAGGCGTTTCTGCACAAGTTTCTGTAACTGTAAAAGACACAAAACTTAAGTCAAATGGACCATTATTGATAACTCATTGGGGATTGAGTGGCCCAGCAATTTTGAAACTTTCGGCTTGGGGAGCAAGAATTTTATTCGATAAAAATTATCAGTTTACGATTTTTATAAATTGGTTAAACGATGTTGATACCGAAGATTGCGAAAAAATATTGAAAGATTTAAAACTTGAAAATGCAAAAAAATCTGTTTCTAAAAAATCACCATTTGAATTGACCAATCGATTATGGGAAAGTTTAGTTCTAGCATCAGGAATCGAAACCGAAACCAAATGGGCAGATTTAACTAAAAATCAACTTCAAAACTTGGTTAATCAACTCATAAATTGCAGTTTTCAGGTCAATGGAAAAAGTACTTTCAAAGAAGAGTTTGTAACTGCTGGTGGAATAGATTTAAGAGAAATCAACTTCAAAACAATGCAAAGCAAATTGCATGAAAATTTATATTTTGCAGGCGAAATCGTAAATATTGATGCTGTAACTGGTGGCTATAATTTTCAGAATGCTTGGACAAGCGGGTTTATTGTAGCTAATAATTTTTAATGAGATGTTAAATTTTTACTTTTTTTGGTAACAATTTTCGCTTTTTTTATTTCAACTTTTACGGTTACATTCAAATTATCTAACGGAGTATTGAATTGTTTTTTTAATAAATCAGACATTATATTAAGACTTTCGTCAATATAAATATCGGTTGATAAATTTTTATGCCATTCTTTTCTTTTTATATCGAGAGCAGCATTTTTTTTCGAAATTGCTAATTCTTCATCTGTTGATTTAAAAAACAAAAAATTTTTGTATTTTTTTAAATCGTCAAATTTTTTAAAATCAAAATCTATTTTATTCTGAATTAATTTATACTTTTCAAAATTAAGGCTTACATTTTTTAATTTTTCTTGGTTATTCTTTAGCTTTGCTTTTTCCTCAATCATTTTAAAATTGATATCCAACGCAATTCGTTTTTTAGATGCTTCGATTGAAGCTGAAAAAAAATTATCTGGATTAACTTTATTATATTTTACTTTTTTAATTTTGTCCCAAGGCAAAACATTGTGTTCGTTTTTCTCTCCGTAATCCGAATAACTGTATTTGTCTGGCATGACAATATCGCTAGAAACACCATTTATTTGAGTAGTTCCGCCATTTATTCTATAATATTTTTGGGTAGTTAGCTTTAACGAACCTAAATTTTCTTCATCTTTCTTGAAGTTAAATTGGTTCAAATCTATTATGTTTTGAACGGTGCCTTTGCCGTAAGACTGCAAACCTCCAACGATTAAGCCTCTGTTATAATCTTGAATTGCTGCGGCAAATATTTCGGTTGCCGATGCCGAATTACTATTTATCATGACAATTAATTGACCAGCCCAAAGTACACTATTGTCATTGTCAGAAAGTGTTTCTTGTTTTTTGCCATTAAACTTTATTTGTACAATTGGACCATTTGGAATAAATAAACCTGCAATTTCGACAGCCGTTTCCACAACACCGCCTCCATTATCTCTTAGGTCTAAAATAATTCCATTAACCCCTAACTTTTTTAAATTTTCAATTTCAAATGCAACATCTTTTGCAGCATCTTTTTGACCATCATTTTGGGTATCTTTATAAAATTTCGGCAAATCTATTATGCCAATTTTCTCATTAAATCGCTCAACAATACAAGATTTAACATACGATTCTTTGTACTCAAATAAATCTCTTTTAATAGAAATTAATTGTAATGATCCATCAGTTTTTTTTAATGTTAGTTTTATTGTTGTACCTATTTTACCTTTTATTAACTTATTGATATCCTGTGAATTAAATCCTACAACGTCAATTTCTTCTTCATTTCCTTCGGATATTTTTAATAAAACATCACCAACTTCAATTTTTTTAATTTTCCAAGCTGGACTACCAAAAATAATTTCTTTTACTTCGATATAATTATTAGAAGTAGAAAACTTTAAGCCAATTCCAATGTTTTTTCCACTTATTCTCATATCAAATTCATCTTTTTCAGATTGACTGTAATATTTTGAATGCGGATCAAATTCTGCTATTATAGCATTAAGATATTTACTAAAATAAAAATCTCTGTCTAACAATTCAAAATCATTCTCGTCGCTATTTAGTTTCTTTAATATATTTTTTTGAGATTCAATTTCTAGTTTTTCAAAATTTTTAATAAACATCGAATTAGTTTGATTGTTTTCTTTGAATTTTAATTTTTTAACTAAAGTGTCCAAAACATAAAATTTTAAGATTTTTTTCCATTTTTCTTCTAATTGTTTTGAATTTTTAGAATATTCTTGCTTATCAAATTCTATGTTTATCGTTTCATCAACAGAAAAATCAATAACTGAATTTGTCAGTAAATCTAAATTAGATTTACTTTCTTTTAATCTCATTCTTAAACGATCGTGTGTCATATAAAAAAAAGATAAATCTTGTAATTTGATTAAATCATCAATTTTGTATTCAAATTTTTGAAATTCTTCTATGTCTGATTTTAGAAAAAAAAATCTATTCGGATCTAATGAATTAATATAATATTGAAAAACTGATTTTGAAAAAGAATCGTCTAAATTTTTCGGTTCAATATGGTTTTTTTGAAGAGTCAAAGCAATTAATTCCAATAATTTTTTTTCTTTTTTTGGGTCAATAGGCTTGCTTGCACAAAAAATTGCAAAAGAAGTAATGGTTAAAAAAAAACTAAATAAATATTTTATTTTACTTGTCATAAATACATAACAATTTACAAATCATTTATTTTTATGTTTTACAAAAATGATCTGTTTTTTAAACAAAACTAAATTATTAAGAATTTCAAAAATAATTATTTTAAATTTAATTTAATAATTCTTAACCTTACAAAAATAGTATTATTTTTATTTTAATATCACAAAATCAAGGAATTATATGTTAAATTTATTTCAAAACCTTTGTTTTTGAAATATTCTTCGGGATTTGATTCCGAAACAACCATTACAAAATCGCCGCCCCAAGCACCAAGACTCTTGATTGTTCCAGAAAAATTAGCAAATAATTGTTGTTGAATAGTTTCGATTTCTAAAATTTGGCTCAATAAATTTTCGTGTTTTTTTAAAGCTGATGCAAATGATTGAATATTATTTGATGATAAAATTTCGTGTGTAAGCTCATTAATTTGAAATATTGAAGTACTAGAAATCACTTTTTTTCGATAATTCTCAATTGCAGTTCGGCTGTTTTGTTTTTGATTTAGATAAACAAAATAAATGTTTTTGGTAAATTCGGGATTGAAAATAACTTTTTCTAAAATTGGTTTTTCATTTTTTAAATGATACAAAATTGGCGAATTATTTTGTGCACAAGCAATGTCATAACCGCTACCACCAAAACTATTTTTTAATAATTCAAATGCATTAATATCGAGCCATTGCGCAATATTATTGATTAACGTTGACGATGTTCCTAAACCCCAATTTCTTGGAAATGTTAGGTTTGTCGTTACATTATAACCATCGGAATTATTAATAAAATCAGGATTTTGTTGAAATCCCTCGTGCAAAATTTCTATTAAAGTGTTTTTTATGTTTTGGTTTTCTATTAATGTTTTATTTTTAATTTCTTCAAATGTTATTTTTTCATTATACCAAATACTTTTATCAAAATCGAAACTTGTCCAAACAATTTCTTTGTCTTTGCCAGATTCGACAACTAAATCTTGACCAAATTTAGTAGGCAAAGCAAGTGCAGTTGCACCGTCAAGAACTAAATATTCTGCGGTAATGAGAAGTTTTCCGTTACTGTAAAAAGTTTTTTTCATTTAAAATTTTTTAGCCCTGATAGCAGTGAAAATCATTTTATGAGCCTTTTCGGCGAAAAAAAATATTGAAACGAATAGCAGGATTAGCTTCGAATAAATAAATTACTTTCTTATATTTTCAATAAAATCGACAACTGCCGAATGAGAGACTGCATTGGTCTTGAAATGATTTTTTATTAAAATTCGTTCGTCTTTATTTGCATCAAACTGGTTAAGAATATTATTCAAATGCATTTTCATGTGACCTTCTTGAATTCCGGTTGTGGTCAACGAACGCAAAGCTGCAAAATTTTGAGCCAAACCAGCTACTGCAACAATTTGCATTAACATTCCTGCAGATGGTTTTTCGAGCATTTCTAGCGCGAATTTCACTAATGGATGCAAACTTGTTAATCCGCCAACAGTTCCAAGTGCTAATGGAATTTCCATCCAAAAACTAAATATTCCGTTTTCGATTTTTGCATTTGACAAACTTTCGTATTGTCCGTTTCTTGCTGCATAAGCGTGAATTCCTGCTTCGACAGCTCGAAAATCGTTGCCAGTTGCTAGAACAACTGCATCGATTCCGTTCATGATTCCTTTATTGTGCGTTACGGCTCTAAAAGGTTCGACTTTGGCTATTTGAACGGCTCGAACAAATTTTTGAGCAAATTCTAAAGGATTTGAAATGTTTTTATCGGCTAAATCTTCAATTTTGCAAGAAACTTCGGCTCGAACAATGCAATTTGGCACATAATTAGACAAAATACTCATCACAACTTCAATGTTTTTTTCATCTTCAGAAAAATCGATATTTGCTTGAGCTTCGTATTTTATAATTTTGGCAAATTGTTCTAAACATGAGTTGATAAAATTGGCGCCCATTGAATCTTTTGTTTCGAAAGTGGCGTGCAATTGGTAATAATTATCTATCAAATTTGATTTATTTCGCAATTCAATATCTAAAATTCCGCCACCACGTTTTTGCATATTTTTAGTTATGCTTTCGGTTTCGGAAAAGAATTTTGGCTTTATTTTATTAAAGAAATTTTCTAGTTTCGAGAATTCTCCAGCATAAATAAAATGAACTTGCCCAATTTTTTCGGTATTGATGACTGTGGTTTTAAAACCACCACGTTCGGACCAATATTTGGCCGATTTTGATGCTGCGGCAACCACTGAACTTTCTTCGATAGCCATCGGAATCGTAAAATAGTTGCCGTTTATAAGAAAATTTGGAGCAACGCCCAACGGCAAATAAAAGTTCGAAATTGTGTTTTCGATAAAATCATCGTGCAATTGTTGCAGTTTTTCATCAGCATTCCAATATTGCTTTACTAGCGAAATGGCTTCGTTTGGATTGGCGAAATAGGTATTTGCAATCCAGTTTATTTTTTCTTCTTTGGATTTTTTGGAGAATCCAGATATATTTTTTGTCATTGATTATTTTCGATTTATAGTGTTTCCATATACTTGATAAATTCAAAAACTTCTATAAAATCAGGACTTTCATTTATTTCGTAAACTGTCACATAACCTTTGAAAACATAATCTCGAATTAAAACATTATCAAAATAAATAGATTTTTTGTAATTAAATGGGAATTTTAAATCTTTTCGTAAATTAGCTAATAAGTCATTTTTGAATTTTCTTGCAGCTTTGGGCTTGTCTCTTGCAATATATCGCACTTGTTCATCTAATAAATATAAAAATTCTTTATTAAAATTAACTTTCATATTCAGATATTGATTTTTCTAAAAATGCATCAACCTCCTCAAAACTATACATCACCGTTTCCTTGTTTTTTAATTTTCTATAAGATTCATTAACTCTTTTCTTTGTTGTTTCAAAAGAATTATTATCTTTTACAATTTCAACTTCATTCGAATCAAAAGAATTCAAAAAAGTCATTAATTTTTCTTTGATACTAGGTTGGTAATTTATTTGTAATGTTTCCATAAATTTAATTTTTTTCTAATAATTATTTCTATTTTTAATTATTCCAAAAACCTCAACATTTTCTTCAAGTTCATCAATTCTAAATGTAATTGTGTAACCTTTAAAAACATAATCACGAACTTTGACTTCATCGAAATATATAGATTTTTTGAAATTATAAGGAAATTGCAAATCTTTTTTAATAGCAATTATTAAATCCTTTTTAAATTTTCTAGAGGCTAAAGGTTTGTCGTTTGCAATAAAATCAACAATTTCTCCTAGTAAAAATAAAAATTCTTTTGGTAAATTAATTTTCATATTTAGAAATAATATTTTCTAAATAATCATCTAATTCATCAAGCGAGTACATTTTAGTTTCTCCAGAATCAATCTTTTTTAGAGTTTCTTGTAAATATTTTTGATGAGATAAAAAAGCTTCGTCTTTAATTACTTCGTCATTATTATTAACAACTTTAACTTCATTCGCATTAAAAGAATTCAAAAAAGTCATTAACTTTTTTTTGAAATTGGGCTGATATTCAATAGTAATCGTTTCCATAAATTAAATATTTATTACAAAAATAATCAATTTTATTTGAATTTGTAAAAGAAAAATAATTCAAAAAATATTTTAAGACCAAAAATGCTAATATTTGCAAAAAAATGACTAAAATTGGACATTATTTGAAAAACCATTAAAAAATGAAAATTTTTAAAACTGCAATTTTATTATTGCTTGTTACCTTCAATTTATTTTCTCAGCAAAAAATCACTGTCGAACAAATTTATTCCGGAGCATTTCGGGCTAAAGGAATGGACGATTTACAGGCTATGAAAAACACCAATCAATACACGGTTTTGAATTCGGATAGAACCACAAAATCACAACAAATTGATTTGTATGATTATGCAACTTTAAACAAAATTTCGACGTTAATCGATACCAAATCATTTGCAGAATTATCAAATGGAATCGACAGTTACACCTTTAATAACTTAGAAAATAGAATTTTAATTGCCAATAATACCAACCCAATTTTCAGACGTTCGTTCACGGCTGATTATTATTTGTATGATATTGCAAGCAAAAAAATTTCAAAAATTTTAGAACAAGTTCAAGAACCCACTTTTTCGCCTGATGGAAATAAAATTGCATTTGCCAAAGAAAATAATCTTTTTGTTTTGGATATTGCATCAAATACAAAAACACAAATTACATTTGACGGAAAGAAAAATGCCATAATTAATGGAATTACGGACTGGGTTTATGAAGAAGAATTTGCATTTGTAAGAGCATTCGATTGGAGTGCCGATTCAAAAAAAATAGCCTTTATTCGTTTCGACGAAAGTCTTGTGCCAGAATTTTCGATGAGTATTTTTAAAAAAGAATTGTATTCAACGGTCGAAACTTTCAAATATCCGAAAGCTGGCGAAAAAAATGCTTTGGTTTCTTTACATATATATAACGTAGAAGCAAAATCCAAAAAAGATATAAATTTGAGTCAATATTCAGATTTTTATATCGCTAGATTACGATGGACAAATGATGCCAATGTTTTGTCAGCACAAATTTTGAACCGTCATCAAGATAATTTGGATTTACTTTTTATTGATGGAAATTCTGGAAACACAAGAATTGCATTGAACGAAAAAGACAAAGCTTATGTCGATGTTACTGATAACTTGACATTCTTGAAAGACAACAGTTTTATATGGACATCAGAAAAAGATGGATTCAATCATATTTATTTATATGATAATGCCGGGAAACTAAAAAATCAAATAACCAATGGAAATTGGGAAGTCACGAATTATTATGGTTTGGACGAAAAAACCAAAACTGTTTATTATCAATCGGTCGAAAATGGTTCAATAAATAGAGATATTTATAGCATTTCGTTGGATGGAAAAAACAAAAAACGACTTTCGTTAAATGTTGGAACCAATTCAGCGACTTTTTCGCCAAATTTTCAGTTTTATATCAATAGTTTTTCGAGTGCAAGTATTCCAAAAATCTATACTTTAAATAATTCTAAAGACGGAAAACAAATAAAAGAAATTGTCAATAATAATGAATTGTTAGACAAATTAAAAAATTATAACTTGCCCACCCAAGAATTTTTTGTGTTAAAAACCGAAAAAGGACACGAATTAAATGCTTGGATAATGAAACCAAAAGATTTTGATGCCAACAAAAAATATCCAGTTTTTATGTACCAATATTCTGGTCCAGGATCACAACAAGTTAAGAATGAATTTGGCAGTTCTAACGAATATTGGTTCATGTCGCTCACACAAATGGGATATATCGTAGCTTGTGTTGATGGTCGTGGTACAGGTTTTAAAGGCAATAATTTCAAGAAATGTACACAATTGCAACTCGGAAAATATGAAGTCGAAGACCAAATCGATGCTGCAAAAGTTATTGGCAATTATCCGTTTGTAGATAAAACACGAATTGGTATATTTGGCTGGTCGTATGGCGGTTTTATGTCAAGCAATTGTTTATTTAAAGGCAACGATGTTTTCAAAATGGCAATTTCTGTTGCGCCAGTAACCAACTGGAGGTTTTATGATTCGATTTATACCGAACGTTATTTGCAAACACCACAAGAAAATGCAGCTGGTTATGATGATAATTCGCCAATAAATCATGTTGATAAACTAAAAGGAAACTTGTTGTTGATTCACGGTTCGGCCGATGATAATGTGCACGTTCAAAATTCAATGCAAATGATTGAAGCGTTGGTTCAAGCCAACAAACAGTTCGATTGGGCAATTTATCCTGACAAAAATCATGGCATTTATGGAGGAAAAACCCGAATTCAATTGTATAATAAAATGACTAACTTTGTGAAGGAAAAGTTATGAGTTTAGTATTAATTCAAGATAAAATATACGAAGTTCGTGGCATAAAAATTATGCTTGATTATGATTTGGCTGCGCTTTATGAAGTTGAAACTCGAGTTTTAAATCAAGCAATAAAAAGAAACATTGATAGTTTTCCAGAAGATTTTATGTTCAGATTGACAGAAGAAGAATGGGAGGAACTGTCGTCATCGTCAGCATTTACGTTGATGTCATCACAAATTGTGATGACATCAACACAAACATTGAGGTTGTCTAAAAGACCGAAAGCCTCATTACCTTATGTTTTTACCGAACACGGAGTTACAATGTTAGCAAGCGTTCTGCGTAGTCCAAAAGCACGAAAAATGAATATTGCAATTGTAAGAGCATTCGTGGCATTAAGAAGAACAATTTTAAATATTGATAATTTACAGGCTCAAATAAAAGAACTTGAAACAAAATATGACAGTCAATTTGAAGACATATTTGATGCTATTCAATTTTTAATGACCGAAAATAAAGATATTGAAACTCGAAATGAAAGGGTCAAAATTGGCTACATAAAGTAAAACCCTAATTCAATTGTACAATAAAATGACTAACTTTGTGAATGAGAAATTGTAGAGGTCTTTATTTACAATTTAAAATAAAATTATTATGGAAACATTAACTATTGATTTAATAAATCCGAAAGCCAAAAAACTATTGAAAGATTTAATGGATTTGAAATTGATAAATATTAGAAAGACTGAAACTAAATCTACATTGAAAGTATTGTTAGAAAAAACAAGAAAATTATCTGAAGAAGCACTTACATTAGAAGAAATTACGGCTGAAGTAGAAATTGTTCGACAAGAAATGTATGATAAAAAAACAAAAAATAATTATTGATACCAATCTTTGGATTAGTTTTTTGATTTCTAAAAATTTCACTTTTTTACAGTATTTAGTTGAAACAAATAAAATTGAACTTTTATATTCAAATCAATTGATTCTTGAAATTGATAATGTTGTAAACCGTCCAAAATTTAAAAAATATTTCGATACCGAATCAGTTAAATTAATCTATGATTTATTTAAAAAAGATGGAACCAAAATTGAATTGAAAACTGATTTACAAATTTGCCGAGACCCAAAAGACAACTTCCTTCTAAACCTCGCAGTTGATGGAAATGCAGATTACTTGATAACTGGCGACAAAGATTTATTGATTTTAGAGAAAATAAATAATACCAAAATAATCACAATTGCTGATTTTAAATTGAAATTATGATAAACTATCAAGAAATAATAACTAGAAACCCAAATAAAAGATTTGGAAAACCCTGCGTTAGAACAACAAGGATTTCTGTTTATGATGTTTTAAATTGGCTTGCAAACGGAATGACTTTCGAGAATATTATCGAAGATTTTCCTGAATTGACCGAACAAGATATTATGGCTTGTTTGGCATATGCCGCTGATAAAGAGCATAAAATTGAGTGTGTATAATGAAACTGTTATTTGACCAAAATATTTCTTTTAGAATTGAAAAAAAACTAAATTCTAATTTTGAGTTTTCTAAACACATTTCAAGAGTCGGTTTAAAAGATTTAGATGATATAGAAATTTGGAATTTTGCAAAAAAAGAATCATTTACAATTGTTACATTTGATTCAGATTTTTACGACATCAGTTTAATAAATGGTTGTCCACCAAAAATAATATGGATTCGAACAGGTAATTTAACAACAACTCAAATTTATGATTTTCTGAATACAAAAATTCTTATAATTAGAAATTTTTTAGAGAATCCAGATAAAAAAGATTTGGCTTGTTTAGAATTAAACGAATAACATATTAAATTAAAAACAAACTTAACCCAATAAATTAACCAAAAACTAAAATAGATTAAAATGAATGAAACAGCAGTAAAAACAGGACATCCAAAAGGACTTTGGGTATTATTTGGAACCGAAATGTGGGAAAGATTCAACTTCTATGGAATGCGAGCAATCTTAACATTATTTATGGTAAATGCCTTGATGATGAAAGAAGCCGATGCATCAATAATTTATGGAGGATTTCTTGGTCTTTGTTATTTAACTCCAATGCTTGGAGGCTTTATTGCCGATCGGTTTTTCGGGAATAGAAATTGTATTCTTTTGGGCGGATTGATGATGGCTGTTGGACAATTATTACTTTTTTGCAGTGCTAGTATTTTTGGTTCTAATTTAAGTTTAGCAAATACATTACTATGGTCTGCACTAGGAATTATCATTTTCGGAAATGGATTTTTCAAACCAAATATCTCTTCAATGGTAGGAAGTTTATATCCAAAACAAGAAAAAAGTAAGCTAGATACAGCATTCACTATTTTTTATATGGGAATAAATCTTGGAGCATTTCTTGGACAATTAATCTGTCCGATTGTAGGAGATGTTAAAGATGCAGGTGGAATTAGAGATATTCACGCATTTAAATATGGTTTTTTAGCTGCGGCAATTGCAATGTTTATTGGAACCGCAGTTTTTTATTTTCTTAAAAATAAATATGTTGTAACTCCTGAAGGTAAAGCAATTGGTGGTTTACCATCTGGTAATGATACTTCGGATTATGAAGAAGGAGAATCTCAAAAAGCAGTATTTTCTCAAACAGCATTAATTGGTGCAGTTGTAGCTTTTGTTGGATTAGGATTTTTATTCAACATGGCTTTTGGACAAAATTTAATTTATTCTGTAATTTATGCCAGTGGATTATCATTAGCTGGTTTAATTATATCTGATAGTTCTTTAACAAAAATCGAAAGAGATAGAATTTTAGTCATTTATATTGTTGCTTTTTTCGTCATATTCTTTTGGGCAGCTTTCGAACAAGCTGGATCTTCATTGACTTTTATTGCTGATAATCAAACAGATAGAAATTTCTTTGGTTGGAATATGCCTCCATCAATGGTTCAAATTTTCAACGGATTATTTGTCGTAATGTTTGCAGTACCTTTTAGTATGCTTTGGGATAAATTAAGATCAAAAGATAGAGAACCAATTTCTCCAATGAAACAAGCGTTTGGTCTTGCTTTAATTGCGATAAGTTATTTTATAATTGCTCATAATGTTAAAGATTTAGGCAACAGTGGATTGTTAGCTATCAAATGGTTAATACTTCTGTATTTAATTCAAACTTGCGCTGAATTATGTCTTTCTCCAATTGGTTTATCATTAGTTGGAAAATTATCTCCAAAAAGATTTTCATCTTTGTTGTATGGTGTATTTTTCTTATCAAATGCTGCGGGCTATGCATTAGCTGGTACTTTAGGATCTATTATGCCTGCAACTGGTGACAAATTTAATAAAGCAAAAGAACTTGGAATTGATTTGCAAGCAGTTTTAGACAAAACTATTGTTCCAACAAAAGAACAATTATCAATTTTAGAACAAAATCAAATTAATCCTACTAATCCATTTTTTGCAGGTTTTGAAATTCATAACCTTTTCGAGTTTTTTATGGTATTTGTTGTTTTAACAGGATTAGCAGCCGTAATATTGTTTGCTTTGACACCTGTTTTGAAAAAAATGATGCACGGTGTACGTTAATTAAACGTTATTAAAAATATTTTTATATCTTTCGAACCTACAAGAAATTCTTGTAGGTTTGTTTTTTATTACCAAAACCAAAATTTTTATGTGGAAATCACACCCTAAAGCATTGCCTTATTTATTCCTTTCAGAAATGTGGGAACGTTTCGGATATTATTTAATGATTGGAATTTTCACACTTTATCTCAAAGATGTCGAAACAGGTTTTGCAATGACCGAAAGCGAAGCCTCAGATTTATACGGAACTTTCATAGCATTAGTTTTTTTAACGCCTTTTATTGGCGGTCTAGTGGCCGATAGGTATTTAGGATATAAAAATTCGATTGTCATTGGTGGATTAATGATGGGAGTTGGTTATTTAATGATGGGAATTCATAACCTGCCAACGCTTTATCTAGCTATGACTTTAGTTATTGTTGGTAATGGTTTTTTTAAACCAAATATTTCTACTTTATTAGGAAACTTTTATAATGAAGATAAATACAAAGCCAAAAAAGACGAAGGATATAACATTTTTTATATGGGAATTAACGTTGGTGCATTTATTTGTAACTTCTTTGGTGCTGTTTTTGAAAATTTATTTGGTTGGCAAGCTGCTTTTTCAGTTGCTGGAGTTGGAATGTTCATTGGTGTATTAGTTTTTGTTTTAGGTACTAAACATTACGGAGACAAAACAAACAAAAAAGGCGTACAACCCGACGATATGCCATTTTATAAAATTGTTTTATTTATTTTATTACCATCAGTAGTTTTCGGTATTATTGGTTGGCTATTAAAAGGCGTTGCATCAGATACTAACTTAAATAGTGCTATTTTTGGTTCAGATAGTACCGATGCTTTTATCTTTGCATGTATTCCTGTCGTCCTTTTCTATTCGAGTTTGTATTTTAAAGCAAAAACCGAGGATAAAAGAGCAATTGGTGCATTATTATCAATTTTTGCAGTTGTAATTTTGTTTTGGGCAGTATTCAAACTTAATGGCTCTGCGCTAAACAATTGGGGCGATAAATATACCAATAGAGAAGTAACTGGTATTGCTAAAAAAGTTACAGACAAAATTTATTTAACTAAAGAATTAGAATACACAAAAGATTCTGTGCCGTTATATGACAGTTCATTCAGAATTCAAAAGAAAGATGGAGCAGTAATCAAAGAAGTAAATTATCCATTATATTTTAGAAACATCAAAAAGGAAAAATTACCAGAAGAAGGATCAAAAATATCTGTTTGGGCATCAAATTTAAGTCAATCCATAAATCCATTTTGGGTAATTTTGCTTACACCTTTAATCGTTGCTTTTTTTACTTTTTTACGAAACAGAAAAAAAGAACCATCAACACCAACAAAAATAGCTTTTGGTTTGTTAATTTCTGCAATTTCTGTAATTGTGATGGTATTAGCAGTAAAAGCTGGAGAAAATGGGTCAGAAAAAGTTTCTGTGTTATGGTTATTTGCAAATTATGGTGTAATTACAATTGGTGAACTTTTATTATCTCCAATGGGATTATCAGTTGTATCAAAATTAAGTCCTACAAATATTACGTCATTAATGATGGGCGGTTGGTTTCTTTCGACTTCGATCGGAAATAAATTAAGTGGTGTTTTGGCAAGTCTTTGGGACACTTATGACAACAAACAAGATTTCTTTTGGATCAATTTTGGATTATTAATGTTCGCAACTTTATTAATGTTCGCATTATTAAAACAATTAAACAAAGTAATGAAAGAAAAAGGAATTAATTAAAATATTATGGAAAATAAATTGACAATAGAACAAATTCAAAATTTTGAAGGCAAATATCCAAAACAGCTTTGGTATTTATTCGTAGTAGAAATGTGGGAACGTTTTTGCTTTTATGGAATGCGAGGCGTTTTAACCTTTTTTATGGTTGACCAACTTTTGCTGAAAGACGATGCCGCAAATTTGCAATACGGTGCCATCCAAGCTTTTGTTTATGCATTTACTTTTATTGGTGGAATTTTTGCCGATAAAATTCTCGGATTCAGAAAATCATTGTTTTTTGGAGGAATAGTAATGAT
The DNA here is from genome assembly GCA_031408435.1 of Bacteroidota bacterium. Classification (GTDB taxonomy): domain Bacteria; phylum Bacteroidota; class Bacteroidia; order Flavobacteriales; family Flavobacteriaceae; genus Flavobacterium. Next base: position 85,061 of record JANNWM010000034.1, on the reverse strand, counting down.
TCTCGGCAATTTATTAATTGCATTTTCGCCACAAGATTTGTTCTATTTCGGAATCGCTTTTTCGATCATTGGAACTGGTTTTTTTAAACCAAATATTTCATCTATGGTTGGAGAATTGTACCACGAAAAAGACCCAAGACGCGATGCTGGTTACGGAATGTTCTATGCTGGAATCAATATTGGCGGACTTCTTGGTGGTGCACTTTGCATATATCTAGGAAAATATCATTCTTGGACTTTGTGCTTTTTGGCTGCAGCAATTGTTATGATTCTTGGATTACTAACTTTTTTATTCACCAAAAAACATTTGGGCCCAATTGGTGATTCTCCATTACTAGATTTAGCTCCCGAAAAAAGAAAAATTCGTGAAATTGCTGTTTATATTGGATCTATTCTAACTATCCCATTTATTTATAAAATGGTAAAAAACACAGATTATACTGATTATTTCATGTACACAATAGGCATAATTGCTTTGTCTTATTTCGCATTTGAAGTTATCAAACTAAAAGAAATTTCGGTTCAAAAAAAATTAATTGCTGCGTTTACTTTTATATTTTTTTACTTTTTGTTTAATGCAATATATGAGCAAAGTGGCGGATCATTATCTTTATTTGCAAAAGACAATTTGAATTCTAATTTACTTGGATTCACTATTGATCCGAATATTGTGAATAATTCATCGAACACATTATTTGTTGTTATATTTAGTCCAATTATTGGTTTATTATGGCTTTGGATGGCAAAAAAGAAAATCGAACCCAACACTTTAATCAAATTTGGAATTGGATTTTTATTTCTTTCTGCATCGTTTTATGTGTTTTATTACACCAAATTTTTTGCAAATGTAGATGGAATAACATCTTTGAATGTTTTTACTTTTGGATATTTAGTTACAACAATTGGCGAATTATGTCTCGGACCAATTGGTATGTCAATAATTACAAAATTGTCGCCAAAAAAACTATTCGGAATGATGATGGGTTTATGGTTTCTAGCATCAGCATTTGGGCAATTGGCCGCTGGTAAACTTGGAGCCGAAATCTCGCAATCAAATTCTGGTTCGACATTAGTAAGCAAATTGCAATCATACACTGATGGGTACTATACTTTAGCAATTTATGCATTAGTTGCTGGACTAATATTATTAGCAATAACACCTTTTGTGAAAAAATTAATGCAAGAAGTAAAATAAATTTATTACTTTTCGGCACTATTATTGAATAATATAATTTATTAAAATATTTAAAATGAAAAAATTAATATTAGCATTATTATTTATTGGATCAATGTCAATAAATGCTCAAGAAAATCTAGTTTGGCACACTGATATGAAAAAAGCAATCGAAATTTCTAAAACCGAAAATAAACCAATGTTTTTGTTTTTTACAGGTTCAGATTGGTGTGGCTGGTGCATTCGTTTGCAAAAAGAAGTTTTCAGAACTCCTGAATTTACAGAATGGTCAAAAAAAGTAGTCTTAGTAGATCTTGACTTTCCAAGAGCAAAAGCTCAAGACGAAGCAATTAAAATGCAAAACCAACAATTGGCACAAGTTTTTGGGGTTCGAGGTTATCCAACAGTTTGGTTCGCTAAAGAAGGTGTAACAGCCGACGGAAAAACCAATCTTGAACAACTTGGAAGTACTGGTTATGTTGCTGGTGGACCTGCAGCTTGGTTGGCTGGAGCAGAACAAATTATAGCAAAATTCACGCCGTATCCAGTAGTTTCAAAAAAAGAAATGAAAGCTAAAAAGAAATTAGTGAAAGTTAAAAAAGCTGCTTAATTTTGTTCAAACAAATAAAAAAATCCCTTTTCATTTATTTTGAGAAGGGATTTTTTTGGGTTTAAAAATATTATTCTGGTGCTAGTTCTAGTTCCAGACCATCAATTTCATGAGTAATTTGAATTTGACAACCCAATCTTGAATTTTCTTTTACATTGAATGCTTCCCAAAGCATGGCATCTTCATCGTCCGACTTTTCTGGAACTTCGATATCGTTAAGAATATAACATTGGCAAGAAGCACACATTGCCATTCCGCCACAAATTCCGATAGTTCCTTCTTCGGCAAGTTCATACATGCGAACAATTTCCATGACGTTCATGTTCATATCGGTAGGAGCCTGAACTTGATGCGTTTTTCCGTTTCGATCTGTAATTTCTAAAGTGATGTCTTGGCTCATTTTTTATTTTTAGATATATTTAGTTGTTCAATATCTGCTAAATCTTTGTATCGTCCTGAAGATAATTTATTTTTAATTAAATCATCAAAATCTAAATATGGAACTTTATATTTATCAAAATTAAACCATTTGCAACGTTCTCTACTTTCTATAAAAACCAAGCCATCTACATTTGTTAAAATTTCGATTTTTCTAGGTTCTGTTCCTATGCTCCAAACATCAAATTTATTGCTTAAAAAATCCATTTCAGAAAAAATTGGAGCACCAAAGTCACTGTAAGTTTTTGCTAACTTGAAATAGTTTATAGCTGTTTTATCTAACCACAAATCCATATCGCCAGTTGTTCTTGAATATCCATGAAGTATAACGGCATAGCCACCAACCAATAAATAATCAACATTATTATTGTTTAGAATTTCTAAAAAATCTAAAAAATCAACGTTAAATAGATTTGGCATGTTTTCTTGAAGATGTAATTGTTCTATCTACTTTTAAATATGGATTCGTGTTGAAAATCTGATTAATAATTGAGCAAGCATAGTTCAATCGTTCAAGTGGTGTTTTGTCCTTGTAAAAAGTTACATGGTCGTCGGCTTCCTTAAAATTCGATTTATTTACAACTGTTCTATCCATTCTAAAATCATCCATATCGAAATAATTATTAATCAAATTTAAAAAATTATTCAATAGCTTTTACAACAGCTTTTTCGGCTTCTTTTCGTGTGCCATCAAAACCATCAACTCCAGAAACGGTTGTATATTTCAGGACATATTTTTTGCCAGGATTCATTCTTTGATAAACACTTTGTACCATTAATGTTGCTTCGTGGAAACCACAAAGAATTAATTTTAGTTTTCCGGGATAAGTATTTACGTCACCAATGGCATAAATACCTTCGATATTGGTTTGATAATCCAGTGAATTATTGACTTTTATGGCATTTTTTTCGATTTCTAAACCCCAAGTTGCAATTGCACCAAGTTTTGGTGTTAGTCCAAAAAGCGGAATAAAATAGTCGGTTTCGATTTTTCGATGTGCTCCGTTTTCGTCAATATCGATTGATTCTAAATGTTCTGCGCCATTAAGTCCAACAACTTCGGCAGGAGTTATTAATTTTATTTTGCCAGAATGTTTTAATTCTTGAACTTTTTCGACCGAATCGAGTGCACCACGAAACTCATTTCGTCGGTGAATTAAGGTTACTGATTTTGCAACTTCTGACAAAAATATTGACCAATCTAAGGCAGAATCACCGCCACCAGCAATAACAATATTTTTGTTTCTGAAATGTTCTGGATCTTTTACAAAATATTCTACGCCTTTGTTTTCGTAAAATTCTATGTCTTCGATTAATGGTTTTCTGGGTTCGAAACTTCCTAATCCGCCAGCGATTGCAACAGCGTTGGCGTGGTGTTCGGTTCCTTTATTGGTGGTTACAATGAATGTTCCGTCTTCAAGTTTTTGGATTGTTTCTGCTGTTTCGCCCAAAGTGAATCCAGGTTGGAATTGTTTGCACTGTTCCATTAAATTATCTACTAAATCACCAGCCAATACTTCAGGAAAACCTGGAATGTCATAGATTGGTTTTTTTGGATAAAGTTCAGATAATTGTCCACCGGGTTGCGGCAAAGCATCTATAATATGACATTTAAGTTTTAATAATCCAGCTTCGAAAACTGCAAAAAGTCCTGTTGGACCTGCTCCGATTATTAGAATATCTGTTTTAATCATTTTTTTAATTAGAGTTTAAAGAATTAGAAAATTTGTTTTCTAATTCTAAAATTTTATTGTAAATCTAGTCTGCGTGAGGGATTGCAGTGAAAATCCTTTTATTAATTGCCTTAGGTTGAAAACCGTGGCAATTAATAAAAGATTGTAACGGAAAGCCCGACCTCGTTTTTCGGAACGAGGTCACGTCCAAATTATTATGAAATATTGACTACAGTTTCGATTTGTGGCGCAAATTTTTTGATGGTTGTCTCAACGCCTGCTCTCAAAGTCATTTGGTTTACCGAGCAACTTGTACAAGCCCCTTCAAGTCGGACTTTAACGTGTTTATCTTCGTCGATTGAAATGAGCGTGATGTCGCCACCATCGGAATTTAAAAAAGGACGAATTTCTTCTAGTGCTTTTTCTACTTCTATCGTTAGTTCTTGTGTATTCATATTGATTAGTATTCAGTCTCAGATTTCAGTCTCAGTGACAGCGTGAACTGAAAACTGTGACTGAAAACCGAAAAACTATTTTTTTACTGCAGAACAACCCGCCATTGTTGTAATTTTTATAGCTTCGGTTGGTGCAAGATTTTGGTTTCTTGATACGGTTTCTTGAATTACGTTTCTGGTTATTTCTTCGAAAACTGTTTCGATTAATGAACCTGTCTGCAATGCTGCTGGTCGACCATAATCTCCTGCTTCGCGAATAGATTGTACGATTGGTACTTCGCCCAAAAACGGAACTTGCAAATCGATTGCAAGATTTTTTGCGCCTTCTTTTCCGAAGATATAATATTTGTTATTTGGCAATTGCTTCGCCTGTTCGCTATCGCTCGAGTCTTCGGGCATGAAATAAGCCATATTTTCGATAATTCCGAGAACTGGAACATTTATGGCTTCTGAAAGAAACATCGAAACTCCTTTTTTGGCATCGGCAAGTGCTACGACTTGTGGTGTGCTTACTACAACAGCGCCTGTAATTGGCAATGATTGCATTATCGACAAATGAATATCGCCTGTTCCTGGCGGCAAATCGATTAACATAAAATCAAGTTCGCCCCAATCGGCGTCGAAAATCATCTGATTCAAAGCTTTTGATGCCATTGGTCCACGCCAAATAACGGCTTGACTTGGTGCTGTAAAAAAACCAATTGACAATATTTTAATGCCGTAATTTTCGACTGGTTTCATTTTGGATTTTCCGTCAACAGTTGTCGATAACGGTTTTTCGGTTTCGACATCGAACATTATTGGCATACTTGGTCCATAAATATCTGCATCGAGAATACCAACAGAAAAACCCATTTTGGCTAATGAAACTGCTAGATTGGCGGTAACAGTAGATTTTCCTACGCCACCTTTTCCAGATGCTATAGCAATAATATTTTTGATTCCAGGTATTGATTTTCCTTTTATTTCATTGGGACTTTCTTTGGATTCAATTTTTATATTGACTTTAACTTTGGCATCTGCCGAGAAAGTTTCGTGAATTAATTTGCGAATGTCATCTTCTGCTCTTTTTTTTATATGCATTGCTGGTGTCGAAAGTGTTAAATCGACTACAACTTCGTCTCCAAAAGTGATAACGTTTGTTACAGCGCCACTTTCTACCATATTTTTTCCTTCGCCTGCAATTGTAATTGTTTCAAGAGCTTTCAGGATTTCTTTTCTGTCTAGTTTCATTCTTTGGTTTAAAAGTGTAAAGTTTTAAAGTTTAAAAGCCATATGCTTTTATTTAAACTGAATAGGAATTGCAAAGATAATCATAAGTTTAAAAGTATGAAGATTAAATCATTGAAATTTGGATTGACAAATGATAAAATTTTGTTAGAATAAAATGATTATTTGATGCAAAATATTTTTTTTGTAAAATAATTTATCGAAATTTGAGTTTTTAATTTTATTATGAACAACGAGAACAATAATCACGACCAAGAAGACGATTTCGAAATGCCAAAACTCGACATTCGCCAAGAAAACGAGTTCAAAAAAATGAAAATGAATTTGGAAAGCGGTGCCATTTTTCCTGATGATTTAAGTAAAGATTTGCCGCCAGAAATCGAAGGTCAGTTTTTGGATAGTATAATGATGTTTGAAAAAGCTTTTAGAAACGCCAAGCAAATCGCAGTTTATGATAAGATTGGTCGACCAGATTTTGTACCTGAAAATGTTTTAAATGACAAAGAAGTTATAGAATCATTAGAAAAAATAGAAACCATTTTGCACCAAAACGGTTTAAATTTAGAGGTTTTGGCAGATTATGACGACGAAGAAAGATTGATATATAAATTTATAACCGAAGAGTTATTCAATCTTGAAGTAGATGATATTAGCATTCCGGGTTTTAATACCAATTTTATTTATGAAGAATTTCATCAAAACCATGAATATGATTTAAAACGAGAAAGCATAGATTTCTTGAATATGTTTATTAATAAAAAACATGATTTGTACGAAAAATACTATGCTAAAAATATTCGAAATAAATTTGAATTAAACAATTTTCGTTCGCTTTTCAAAAAATTTAAACTAAAATTATACAGTATTATAGACATTGTTTTTGATGATAAAAACGCTAAAATAACTTTCAATATTGATTTTTGGGGGAAAATGGATGGAAACGAAAACAAAATCATTTTTTCTGGTGAAGGTTCGATTAATTTCGAATACAAAAATGGTTATTGGTACGTAGTTGCTGTTATATTGCCTATGAATAATTAATTGTCAATTTCAGGTTCCCAATATACACTTTTAAAATCTTGAATTTGGTTGTCGATAACAACAATTCCCTCATTTTCGAGTAATTGTTGCATTAAATTTGTGCCGTCAAAATGCATTTTGCCCGTCAACAAACCTTTTCGATTCACGACTCGGTGCGCTGGAATATCTTCTATATTATGACTTGCATTCATTGCCCAGCCAACCATTCTTGCCGATCGACCGGAGCCTAAAGCTCGGGCAATTGCTCCATAAGATGTGACTTTTCCATAAGGAATTTGTCTAGCAACTACATAAACTCGTTCAAAAAAATTGGTCTCCATTTCTAAAAATTATAAAAATTTCTAAGAATATAAATCAAACTCAAAAACGCGACAAATCCAGTAATTGATCCGATTATTAAATTCATATTTTTTGATATAAAAGTGGTTTTTGTTTCTAAATTCTTAAAGAAGGTTATGTAACCATAAAAAACTATAAACGACCCTAGTACCGCTCCAGAAGTAAAAAAATATATTGAACTTTCGTTAAAAGTAAAATAACCCAACGAGGTCAAAGTTATGCTCATAAAAACATAATACGGAATCGGAAAAAAATTAATCGCCGATATAATCATTCCAAGAAAAAAACGACTTTTTTTACTTTTAATTTTTATATTATCATGAACATTACTTGCTGGTTTTTTGGCAATCCAAAAAAAGTAAATAGTTAAAATACTAAAAATCACAAAACCTATTTCTCTAAAAAGCAATCCAATTTCTTGATGGCTATCAATGTATCTGGCAAAAATAAGAGCAATCAATGTTTGAAAAAAAATTACTATTAAAGCCCCTAAAACAAACATTAAAGCGCGATTTTTACCGTCTTTTAGGCTGATTTTTGCAGCCGTCATATTGATTAATCCAGGCGGAAGAATTCCGATTGAAGCAATTAATATTCCTAATATTATTGGTTGAATTTCTTTCAAATTTTCTATTTAATTAACAAAATAAAAACTTATTTTATTTTAAATCTAATAAAAGTAATTGCTTTATTAACAGCAAGATACTGATTTTCATAAAAAGTCTGAATTTCGGTAACTTCTTTGGGTGAACCTTCGTTAACATAAACATTATGATTGGCATATAAAACCTCGTGACCTTCGCCATGTAACAATCCAAGTGTGTAGCCGTGCATAAATTCTGAATCGGTTTTAAGATTCATAATTCCGTCTGGTTTCAATATTTTTTTATACATTTTCAGAAAATCAGAATTGGTCATTCTGTGTTTTGTACGTTGAAATTTTATTTGTGGATCTGGAAAAGTTATCCAAATTTCATCGACTTCATTTTCAGCAAAAACTTTTTCAATTAACTCAATTTGCATTCTTACAAAACCAACATTTGTCAAACCAGTTTCGATAGCAGTTTTTGCACCACGCCAAAATCTTGCGCCTTTTAAATCGATTCCGATAAAGTTTTTATCTGGATATTTGGCTGCTAGTCCAACAGAATACTCTCCTTTTCCGCAACCTAATTCTAAAACAATTGGATTAGAATTCTTGAAAAAATTCTTGTTCCAATTGCCACGCATTCCAAAATCTCCTGAAACTACATCTTCTCGAGTTGGTTGAAAAACATTATCGAATGTCTCGTTTTCTCCAAATCGTTTTAATTTATTTTTGCTTCCCACAATTTTTTTATTTGGCACAAAACTAATCAATTTATAGAAAACAAAATAAACTTTTGATAATGTTTAAATAACCTTAACACAAGATTGATTTAAGAACTTTGAAAAAATTATAATTTTGAGAAAGAGAAAAGTAGAAGTCGCAGTTATTTCTGACGTTCATTTGGGGACATTTGGTTGTCACGCAAAAGAATTGTTGCAATATTTGAACTCAATAAAACCAAAAACATTAATTTTGAATGGTGATATTGTTGATATTTGGCAATTCAGAAAATCTTATTTCCCTGCTAGTCACCAAAAAGTACTCAAAAAAATTATTTCTTTGAGTACAAAAGGAACAAAAATTTATTATTTGACAGGAAATCATGACGAATTGTTTAGAAAATTCACAGATTTGCATATCGGAAATTTAAGTTTAATCAATAAATTAATACTTGAATTAGATGGTAAAAAAGCATGGATTTTTCATGGTGACGTTTTTGATGCTACAATAAATAATGCAAAATGGTTAGCAAAATTAGGTGGTTGGAGTTATGATTTTTTGATCTTATTTAACAGATTTTTGAATTGGAGTTTAAAACAAATGAATAAAGAACCTTATTCGTTATCTAAAAAAATAAAAAATAACGTAAAATCTGCTGTGAAATTTATAACCAATTTCGAAAACATTTGTATTGATTTAGCAATCGAAAAAAAATATGATTTTGTTATTTGTGGACACATTCACGAGCCTAAAATTCAAGAAATTGAAACTCAAAAAGGAAAAACTATGTATTTGAATTCTGGTGATTGGATAGAAAACCTGACTTCTCTTGAATATAATAATAAAAAATGGAAAATTTATAAACACAATCCTGATGATTATTTGTCACAAGACGAGGAGTTAGAATTCGAATATGAAAACCAATTGGCTGATCAATTCATGTCAATTTTGAAATAGCATTTGATGAAAAAAAATATATTAGTTGCACCATTAAATTGGGGTTTGGGACATTCGACACGTTGCATACCTATTATTCGTGCCTTGATTGACAATAATTATAATCCAATTTTAGCATCTGATGGTGTTGCTTTAGAAATGTTGCGCAAAGAATTTCCAGATTTACAAACTTTAGAATTGCCGTCATATCAAATTGAATATGCCAAAAACGGTAAAAATTTTAAGTGGAAAATGCTAAAAAACAGCCCGAAAATGATTTCGGCAATTCTTAAAGAAAAGAAAATTATTAAAAAATGGATTTCAGAATATAATCTTTCTGGAATAATTTCTGACAACAGGTTAGGCGTTCAAAGCAAGCAAGTTCCTTCGGTTTTTATAACCCATCAATTGAATGTTTTAACTGGGAAAACGTCTTGGATTACTACAAAATTACATCAAAATATAATTAGGAAATTTACAGAATGTTGGGTTCCTGATTTTAAAGAAAAACCAAATTTGACCGAAAAACTCGGTCATTTAAAAAAAACCAATCTAAATCTTAAATATATTGGACCACTTTCTAGATTGAATGCCAAGGATATAAAAATAAAATACCAATTAATGGTGCTTTTATCTGGTCCAGAACCTCAACGAACGATGTTAGAGGAAAAATTGAAAATTGAAGTTTTAAAATTCAATGGAAATGTAATTTTTATTAAAGGAGTTGTTGAAAAAGAGCAAATTATTGATCAAATAGCAAACACAACTTTCGTGAATTTTATGAATTCTGAATCACTCGAAACAGCATTCAACGAAAGTGAAATGGTGCTTTGTCGTTCAGGTTACACAACAATAATGGATCTGGCAAAATTAGGTAAAAAAGCATTTTTTATTCCTACTCCAGGACAATATGAACAAGAATATTTGGCCAAAAAACTAAAACGAAATGGTATGTATCCATTTGCAAATCAAGACGATTTTAGAATAGAAAATTTATATGAAATCGATTTATATAAAGGAATTCAAACTCCAGAAAACAATATTAATTGGTTTGAATTATTTGGGGTTTTTAAGCAAGAAATTTAAAAAAAATTGCTTAATAGTTCAAATTTAGATTTAAATTTTGAAACATTAAGAGATTAAGTTTCATTGAGGTGTTATGAAAACTAAATGAAACTTAATCTCTTAATGTTTCAAAAACTAAAAAAATTCATTTTTTTTAATTGATAATTTGAACTTTTTGGAGCGTGAACGAAAACATGGAACCCTTGCCGAAAGTACTATCTACAAATATTTTTTCGTTATGGGCTTCGATTATGTGTTTTACAATTGCTAGACCAAGTCCAGAACCACCTTCTGATCGAGCACCACTTTTGTCAACTCTATAAAACCGCTCGAAAAGTCTCGAAATATTTTGATTTTCGATTCCTTCGCCATTGTCTTTGACACTTATTAAGATTCTATTATTGATAATTTCTTCGAAACCAATTTCGGTATAACCACCAATTTTGCCGTATTTTATTGAGTTTTCGATAAGATTGGTCAAAACTTGTTGAATTTTGTCTATGTTTCCTAAAACGATTATAGGTTTGAAATATTTATCGTCAAAAGTAAGTGTAATGTCTTTTTTGGTGGCTTTCATTTCGAGCAAATCCATGATGTTTTGCATTAAAATAACAATATCAAAAGGTGTCATTTCGAGTTTTTCTTCAGACATTTCGAGTTTGGCTATTGTGTCTAAATCTTCGACAATATAAATTAATCTTTCGACACCTTTTTCGGCACGTTCTAAGTATTTTTTTCGCAAAAGTTTGTCTTTTACGGCACCTTCAAGCAAAGTCGAAACATAGCCTTGAACAGTGAAAAGTGGCGTTTTGAGTTCGTGAGAGACATTACCAATAAACTCACGGCGAAAAGCTTCGCGCTCGTTTAAGGTTTCTATTTCGAGTTTTTTATCTGATGCAAATTGTTGAACTTGATTGGTTATTTCGGATAAATCGGTGCTTGAAGTATGATTTAGCAACGATTTTGAATCAAGAAATGATATCTCGTCGTATAGTTTTTTTACACGTTTAAATATAAATTTTTCTGTTCGATATTGCAATACAAATACCGAAAATAATAATATTGAAATCAAAAAAACCATAAAAATTTTGATGATTTCGATAACTTTTATATCTAAAAAAATAAATAGCAATAAGCACAAAAAAAAACTTGCAAAAATTGTAATATAAATTGCAGAAATTATAGCGAATTTATATGTTTTAGTAACATTCATAAATTTAGTAATAATCGGGTATTTATGTTAAAGTAAAACCTTTTAGATTAACAAAACTAATTGGGTAAATTAATTTTTCGGTAAATTAATTAAATTTCAAATTTATAACCTACACCTTTAATAGTTACAAATAAATCTTCTCCGATTTTTTCTCTCAATTTGCGAATGTGCACATCGATTGTTCTTCCACCGACAACAACTTCTGTTCCCCAAACTTTATCAAGTATTTCTTCTCGGGTAAAAACTTTTCCTGGTTTAGATGCTAATAAATAAAACAATTCAAATTCTTTTCTAGGTAAAACTATTGCTACTTCGTCTTTGATTATTTTATACTCTTCGCGGTTTATTTCGATTGCACCAACATTAATTGTTTCAGAATTTACTTCTTCGTCTTTAAGACGTCTTAACAAAGCTTTGACTTTGCTGACCAACAATTTTGGTTTGATTGGTTTGGCAATATAATCGTCGGCACCAGCATCAAAACCTGCAACTTGTGAATAATCTTCGCTTCTGGCGGTCAAAAATGTTATGATTACGTTGCTCAATTCAGGAATTTTTCTGATAGCTTCGCAGGCTTCCATTCCGTCCATTTCGGGCATCATTACATCCATAATGATTAATTGAGGAATCTCTTTTTTAGCTTTTTCGACAGCTTCGCGACCGTTTGTTGCTGTAACAATTTGGTAACCTTCTTGCTGCAAATTAAATCCGACGATTTCTAGAATATCTTGTTCATCGTCTACTAATAAAATTTTGATTTCTTTTTTTTTCATTTTTAAATTCAAGTTAGATTATGTAAAAGTAGCTATAAAAACAGTAAATTAAACCTATTAACCATTTTTTAATGTTCGTAACATTTGCATAATATAATTTTTAATTAGTCACAAAAAAAATCGGAATTATTAGTTCCGATTTTTTTGACATTATTATTTTTTCTTAGATTTTGACTTTTTCTTTTTGTCAGCGGCTTTTTTCTTAGCTTTTTTCTCTTTTAATTTTTTCTTAGCTTTTTCTTTCTTGGCTTTTTCTTTTTTATTTTTGGCAGCTTTTTTGGCTTTGTCTTTTGCTTTGTCTTTTGCTTTTTTCTCTTTTTCTTTGATTTTGTCGCTCATTTTCTTTAATTTTTTAAGATTTTTGTTTTTAATTTTAATTGTAGCGTTTTCGGTTAAGTTTTCGATTATTATAATTTCGGTATCTTCAAAAATTGGCATTACTGCAGGTGTTGCTTTTGCAATAGTTGGTTTACTTGTTGTTGCAGCTGCTGATGGTCTTGTTACAACTGGTTTTGTAATTGGCGTTTTTGCGCTAGCGTTTGTAACCGCAACTGGTTTAGTAGCTGTGTTTCGAACAACTGGTTTTCTTACAACGGTTTTTCTCACGGCTGGCTTTGTGACAACAGGAGTTTTTTGAATATCGTTTTGATTTGTATTATCTTCATTATTAACGATAATTTCTGGTTTATTTTCTTCCATTTTATTATTTGTAAATTAATAGTTATTTGAATGTTAATTAATTGTTATGCAAATATAAGTATTAAAACAACTCGCCAATGTTAAGTTTTGCCAATGAATGAAAACTTAACATTGAAAATCAAAATATTAAAAATTGTATAGTTTGGTTTCAGATAACAATTTGGTAATATTAAATATACAAATTGGTAACTACTAGATAACTTCAATTTTACAAAGTGACCGTTTCTTTGCAAAAATTTAAAACAAATCAAATGAAATTCAAATTTCTAATTTTTGCATTATTCATTACTTTAATATCTTTTGGACAAACAACAGGAACTATCTCTGGAACACTAAAAGACAAAAATGCTAACAATCAACCTTTAGCATTTGCAAACATAATCTTGAAAAACAGCACAATTAGTGCCAATTCAGATATTGACGGAAAATATGTTATAAAAGCCGCTCCAGGTGAATACACAATTGTTTTTAGTTTTATAGGTTACGAGAATGTTGAAGTACCAGTTACTGTTGTTGCTGGCGAAACTGTTACGATTAATAAAACAATTGGTTCAGGAAATTATACTTTGCAAGATGTTGTTGTAAAATCTGCCAATGTAAACCGTGAAAAAGAAACCGCAATTTTAATGGATCAAAAAAAATCTATCGAAATCAAGCAAAGCATTGGTGCACAAGAAATGAGTAGAAAAGGTGTTAGTAATGTAGAAAGTGGTTTGACAAAAATAACTGGAATTTCTAAAGTTGATGGTCGCGGACTTTTTGTTCGTGGACTTGAAGATAGATATAACAATTTATTGATTAATGATTTGCAAGCACCGTCAAACTCACCTTTCAAAAAAATAATTCCTTTAGATTTATTTCCTACAGATATTGTTGGTGTTTTGAATGTTTATAAAACTTTTAATCCAAACATTTCAGGAGATTTTGCAGGAGCAACAATTAATATAGAAACTGCACAGCCAAGAACTTCTATTACAAAATTAAGTGTTGGTTATGGTTATACAACCGGCAATAATGGTGAAAAGTTTTTAATTTCTGAAGATGCCAATACGACACAAGGCTTTTTAGGGTTGATTGGAAAAGATAGAACTTTACCAAGTAGTTTTGGAAATAGTCCAAGTAGTTTGAGCTTATCGATAAATGATAATATCGAATATAGTAAACAAAACAATTGGAATGTTGTTTCAACAAGTAGTCCAATCAATAACAGTTTAAGTTTTTTACATTCTGAAAAATTTAATTTCAAAAATAAAAATAACCTAACTTATATTTTTTCTATCAATACTGACAATAAATACCAAATTCAAAAAGGTGTTGATAGAATATTTGGTCTTGGTCAAGGCGATTACGAAAACAATCTTTTTACCTCAAAATACAATTATACTACATCTTTATCTGGACTTGCAGGAATCAAATACAAGTCTAAAAGATTTGGAATTGCACTAAACTCAATATTTATTAGATCTACATCAAGTATTATTCAAGATCAGGTTGGTGGTACAAACTTCGCTCCCATTAGCGAAAACCTTATAATTCGAGAAAACAAGTTTGAAGAGTCGAAATATTGGAACAATCAAATTCTTGCTAATTATGATTTATCAGAAAACGGAAAACATTCAATAAAAGGAGGTTTTTCATTTGCAAAAACTTCATTAGTTCAACCTGATAGAAAATTTTTGAGAGGAAAAAAAATAAATGATAATCAAACCGACTTTACATTTGGTGGAAACAATCTTATTCGTCAATTTTTTGATATTTCGGGAGATAGATTTTATTCGAGTATTATTGAATACAATCTAAAATTTAATGAAAAAGAAAATAAAAAATCTAATAAACTTTCAATCGGGTACAATTTAATAAGTAACGAAGAAGTTTCTTCATATAGATTTGTTTTTGGTCGTCCTATAACCAGTTTAGGACAGTTTAAAATTGATTTTAATAGCCCAACCGAATTAATAAACAATAAAGTTGACAATGGATTGTTGCTCTTTACAGAAGAGTCAACTGGAGATTATAAAACAAAACTATTCAATAATATAAATTCAGGTTACGCAAATGTTTTTTTTAATCTAGGCGAAAAATTCGAAATAAATGGTGGATTAAGAGCCGAAAAGTCTATCAGAGAAATTAAGTTTAGAACAACCTCCGACGCTGCAAATGTTGGTTTTACTAAAAACACCAAAACAAAATTTGACCTTTTGCCATCTGTAAATGTTAAATATAGTTTGAATGATAAAAACAATTTACGTTTTGCTGCATCAAAAACAATAACTAGACCAATTTCTATTGAAATAATGCCAATTCGGTATATAAATCCTGATGGAACAGTCGAAAACGGAAATTCAGGAATCGTTAATAGCGATAATTTAAATTTTGACCTTAAATATGAATTATTTCCAAATTTAAATGAAATATTTGCTATTGGAGTTTTCGGTAAAAAAATTAATAATCCAATAGAACGTGTTTTTTCTCCTTCGGCAGGTGGTGGGAATTTAACAACTTATCAAAACTCTAAAGAAGCAACATTATTTGGAGCAGAACTTGAAGTTTTATTTCAATTAAAAAGAATTTCACCTTATTTGAAAAACTTTTCTTGGGGTTTTAACACTTCAATAATGAAAACTAAAGTAACTGTAGATGCCGTTTTAAATCCACTTGAAAACAATCCGACAAGATCATTGCAAGGTGCATCTGATTGGTTAGCAAATACAGATTTTAAATATGATTTCGAGTTTAATAAAGAAATGAAAAATTCTATTTCATTAGTTTATGGAATTTCTGGAGAAAGAATTTTCTCTGTTGGAACAGCTGGTTTAGATCACATTTACGAAAAACCATTTGGAAAATTAGATTTTGTTTGGTCAAGCAAATTATCAAAAAATATTGACGCTAAATTAGCAATAGATAATATTTTAAATCCATCTTTCAAAAGAGTTCTTGGAGATAATAGTACACAAACTATCAATGAAACTGATCTGACTTTAAAAGAATTTAAAAGAGGAACTGGCTATTCTTTAAACATTAGTTATACATTTTAATTAATTGTAAAATTAACCTCACGTACTTAACTTTAAATTCACAATTCTTTAAATTTATTATAACAAATTATTAAAGATTCGTTAATTAGTTTCGAATATTAAACACATAAATTTGATAAAACATTTAAAATCATAAAAATGAAAAATTTAGTATTAAGCTTATCAATTTTGACATTATTATTCACTGGTTGTACTTCAGATGATGATACAGTTGTCACACCACCGACAGTTGTTATTGGTTCTGGAGATTTAACAGGAGAAGTTTCAGTTAGTAAAGACTACATTAAAGGCAATTATAACCTTGACGGTGTTTTAAAAATTAAATCTGGCGTTACTTTAACTTTTGCGGCAGGAACAAACATAACAGCTAATACTGCATCTGGAAGTGCGTTTGATGCAATTGTTGTCGAAAATGGTGGCAAATTAATTATGATAGGCACCGCAGCGGAGCCAATAGTTTGTTCTCATCTAACAAAATTTGCTGGTTCTTGGGGCGGTATAGTTATGTATGGCAACGCACCAATCGTCGGAGCAAACGGCGTTACTACTTCAAATGCCGAAGACGGAATAACGCCATCAACTGGTGGTACAGCCTATGCTTATGGGGGACCAGATGCAACACACAATAGCGGAACTTTAAAATATGTTAGAGTTGAATATGCTGGAAAGAAAATTTCTGATGGACTAACAGAATTGAATGGTTTTTCATTTTATGCGGTTGGTTCAGGTACTGTTCTTGAAAATTTAGTGTCATATAAAGGAAATGATGATGGTTTTGAATTTTATGGCGGAACTGTTAGTGCAAAAAATTTAATTTCTTATGGTAATTCTGACGATTCATTTGACTGGCAAGATGGTTGGAGAGGTCAAGATAACAGCAATTGGTTTGCTTATCAAACCGGAACAGGAAATTACGGAATGGAAATAGAATCTAAAAATGTTGACAATGCATTTTGGCCAGTTGTTTCGGGTATTACTCTAAAAAGAGCAGCAGGTACAGTAACAGAAGATAATACTCCACAATACGATGCTATCCAATTTAAAAGTCGTGGTAATGGTTTTTATTCAAATGTCGTAATTTCTGGTTACACAAACCCATTAGCAACTGCAGTTAGAATTCAAGATGCAGGAACAAATACTTCACAAGTTATTGCTGAGAAAATAAAATTCACAAACATTAAAATTAATGATGGTACAAGCAATTTTGCCTACAAAGATGCAACTGTAACTGTAACTTTTTTACCAGCAAATTTTGCAATTTCAAATGATGCAATAGGAGCTTTATTGACACCTGGTGCATGGGCAGTAGTTGATGGAGTAAATTTACTTTCAAATTTATAAAGAATACATTTTAACTAAAAAAAGGCTTTCCGTCACTGGAAAGCCTTTTTTATTTGGGGTAAACTTTTATATTAATTTTTAGAGGCAATAGCATTTGCAGTTAAAATTTTTGAACTAACAACATTGTTGTTAGCATACAAAACTTCATTTACCGAAAGATTGTTATAAGTCAACCATTTTCCAGTTTTTTCGCCATTAGTATATTCTGCAATTGCAGTAATTTTTCCTGCAACATCATACGAAATCCATTTCCCATCAAGTTTGCCTTCTTTAAAGGAGCCTTCTTGCTGAATGTTACCGTTTTCGAAATAATAAGTTGCTTTAACTTGTTGTCCAACAATTTCTAATTTTGGTTCAATATTCTGAGCAAATATTACTGTTGAAGCTAAAAACACGATGATTAAAATTAAATTTTTCATGATAATATTGGGTTAAATAGGTTAATAACTTTACAAAGATAAAATAAATTTACAATAATCCAACTATTTCTTAACAATTTAATAACATTGAATAGTTTGTTATATTTTTTTACAATTCAATGATTATTTCATAATTCAAATAGTAGTATTTTTCTTTGTTTATTAATAATTTTTTTCCTTAAAATTTAAAAAATGAAAAAAATTGCTTTATTACTTTTACTTACAACATCAATGTACAGCCAAAACGATTTTATAATTACTAACCAAGGCGAAAAAAGTGAAGTAGAAGACACTACGATCTCCATCAACTATGCAAATAAAACTTTAGAATATAATTCATTAGAAAAAGGAAAAACTAAGACCATCGATTTTACAGATTTTAGTTATTGCTATTTTGAAGGCTACGTATTTATGACTTTCGATTTATACCAAAAAAATGCTGTCAAAGGTTATTTTGTTATTGTCGATAGCCCAAATAAAAAACTAATAAGTACAACTTTGCCACCAGATACTGATGATTATAACAAATTTAAAAATCAAACCGTAAAATATGAATATTATATAATCGATGAAAATTCGACAGTTTTAGAAAAATTGGCTTTCGATAACATAAAAACAGAAAATAACGCAATTGCAAGAAGTCTTATTGCTATGAAGCTTAAAAATCAATTTAGAGATTTTCCTGAATTTTTGACTCGATTATCAGCTTTTGAAAACATACCAAATGACAATCAAAATCTTAAGATTTTAGAGCTTTTTGAATATCCAAGTTATATGAAGAAAGAAGTTGTTAAATAAAAATAATTTTTGGTACAATATTTGAAATAAATTTCATATATTTGTTATAATATTTACTAATGAAGAAAAATTACTTATATATTATCCTATTATTTGCTTGTTTGTTTACAGTTTTTGCTAATGCACAAGACAATAAACAAACAATAGATGGTTTGGCTGTATATCCAAACCCAGTAACTAATGGCAAGATATTTGTAACTTCTAAATCGGGCGAAAACAAAGATGTTTCTATTTATGATGTTCTTGGTAAATTAATTTTACAATCATCAATGTCTTCGAAAGAATTAAACATTTCTTCTCTTTCTCCTGGCGTTTATATCATCAAAGTTCGTGAAAACGAAGCTACAGCAACAAGAAAATTGATTGTTAGATAATTATCTCTAATAATACAATTTCTAATAATCTTTCTTTATCAACTCTTCTTTAAATAAAGATAACAAAAGCAATTTTCTGATTTATAGTTTTTGATTGTATTTCTAAAATTGTTATTTTTGTATAGCAAATAATATTTTATGAGTGCAATAATCACAAAATTCAGTCAACTTGATTTAAAAGGTACTTATTCCTATGCCGACTATTTATTGTGGCAATTTTCTGAAAGAGTCGAATTAATAAAAGGCAAAATTTTTAAGATGAGTCCAGCTCCAAGCAGTTCGCATCAAGACATTTCTATGAATTTGACTAGAATAATTGATAAGGTTTTCTACAAAACATCTTGTAAATTTTATGTTGCACCATTTGATGTTAGATTAATAAATTTCAAAGAAAGCACTCCAGAAAACAAAATCATGTCGGTTGTGCAACCCGATTTGTGTGTTATTTGCGACCGCTCGAAAGTTGATATCAAAGGTTGTTTGGGTTCGCCAGATTTGGTTGTCGAAATTTTATCTTTGGGTAACTCCAAAAAAGAAATGGATACAAAATTCGATTTGTACCAAGAAAACAAAATTCTAGAATATTGGATAGTTGACCCTTTTCAGAAAACAATATTGATTTATGTTCTTGAAAACGACAGGTATATTGGGTTGAAACCTTTTCTAGAAGATTCCAAAATT
This sequence comes from Bacteroidota bacterium, assembly GCA_031408435.1. Taxonomy (GTDB): domain Bacteria; phylum Bacteroidota; class Bacteroidia; order Flavobacteriales; family Flavobacteriaceae; genus Flavobacterium. Next base: position 65,455 of record JANNWM010000034.1, on the reverse strand, counting down.
ATTAGTCCCACATTTCCAAATTTAAAAGTTTCGGTAAAAAAAGTTTTTGAGATTTTGTGATGTCATTTTGCTAATTCCCAACAAATAACAATTATTTTACACGCGATTATTTTTTCTATAATAATACTTACTATATTTGTAGCTTAATTTTAAAAATTTAATTATGAAAAAACTTTACACTTTAATTTCTTTATTGGCTGTTTCGATTGCAAGTCAAGCACAAGTAAACTTAATACCAAATAGCGATTTTGAAACTTTTGCGGCTGGAGTACCAAGTTCTTGGTTTATTCCTGCGTCTACAACTATCTCACAAGGTTCTGGTACTAATGTTTATGCAGGAACATCATCTTGTGGCGTAACTTCTCCTGCAACTAGCAATAAAACTATAAGTCCAACAGCAGATATTCCAGTAACACAAGGCGTTACTTATGTTTTTTCTGGATGGTATTTAGACAATAATGCTAATGCAAAATTTAAAAATTGGAACCAATTTAGAACTTTAGCAGGGACTGGTGGTGCCGATACTGGAGCAAACGCTTTACAAGCTGCTGATTTTTCAGTAGATTCAGCTTCTTGGCAATTTTTTACTGCGGAAAGTATTCCAAATCCTGCAAGCGGTACTGTCGCAGCTGCAACTGTTGCAAGAGCTGGTTTAAGAGTTTATCCAGAAACAACAACAGCTTCAGGTGGAGTAATTTATTTTGATGATATTAAGTTTTTTGATAAGTCAACGCTATCAGTAAATATTAATGAATTTGACAACCAAATTAAAATGGCAACCGTACTAACTGATGTTTTAACTATTCAAATGCCATCAAGAGCTACAGTAAACATTTATTCAATAGATGGTAAATTATATAGTTCTAATAGAGTAGATAGCAATGAAGCAATTAATATTCAATCATTAGTTTCAGGAGTTTATGTTGTTACAATACAAAATGATGTTGCTAAAACAAGTAGAAGATTTTTAAAAAAATAATACTTTTTGAATCAAATTAAAAACCAGCAAATAATTTGCTGGTTTTTTTATGCTTTTATTTCTCGTCTAGCTTTTTTCTTAAATAAATAATTTCTTCTTTTAAAGATTGTAATTGTTCTTGATATGATTTTCTTTCAAATTCGAAATTTTCGTTGAAATATTTTTTGACATTAAAAAAACCTTTTGAATGTTCATTAAACGTGTTATTAAAAACCTGATTTTCATCAAAATTTAATAAATCATCTACTTCAATTTGAAATATGTCTGCAATACTGTTTACTGTTTCAAGACCAATTTTAGTTTTACTATTTTCAATATCAGAATAGGCTGGCTGAGAAATTTTTAATTTTTCTGACATGTAATCTTGAGAATAACCTTTTAGAGTTCTTATTTTTCTAATTTTTTCGCCTATCATTGTTTTTAGATTTTTATCAAAGATATAAAATATATTTTATAAGTATCGCTTATTATTTATTGACGTATAGTTAATCTAAATGTTAATTATTAAGATTAAATTTAACAAATATTAATTTAACAACACAAAAAAATTATGAAAACAAAGCAATTTTTATTTTTGGCTATTATTGGTTTATCTGCACAATTTGCATTTGCACAAGCAACAGTTACCAATGCAACAAATACGACTACCGCAACTAGTTATTTAGGTTCAGGCGCAACCAGCAATTTTGATGTGCTTTTTAAAAGAAACAATGTTAGTGCTGGTTTGTTGGGAACAACTAAAACAGCTTTTGGAGTTAATGCTTTAGCAATGCCAAACAGTGTTTCTTTTGGTGTTGGAGCTGGGCAATTTTCTAGTGGTTTGGGAGGCAATACTTATATAGGTCAAAACGCTGGAAAAGGTAATAACGTTGTTGGTCAAACAAACACTGGTATTAATAATACATTTCTAGGTTACAATGCAGGCAGTATAAATATGAAAGGTTCTAATAATATTGCAATTGGTGTAAATTCAGGAAAAAATGATGATGGAAATAATAATATTTTAATTGGTGCTAGTGCTGGTTGTGAAGATGGTGCTATGGGTAGTAATAATATTTTTATAGGTCAACTTTCGGGAATGTATGAATGTGGAGATAAACATTTAGCTATTGATGTTGAAGAAACGTACAATCCGTTAATATGGGGGGATTTTGCGAAAGACCAATTAAAATTTCACGGTAAAGTTGCAATTGGTGGAAATACATCTACACATGTATTCGCAAATTTTGGCAATTTCCCAACAACATCAGCCGCAGTAAACAGTGTCGTCAATTACAACTTGTTTGTAAAAGGTGGCATTCTAACCGAAGAAATTAGAGTAAGTCTAGCAACAACTTGGGCAGATTATGTTTTTTCTAAAGACTACAAAATGCTAAGTTTGCCAGAGTTAGAAAAACAAATTCAAGAAAAAGGGCATTTACCAAATATGCCATCAGCACAAGAAGTCAAAGAAAACGGCATCGAATTGGGCGAAATGGCAAAAATGCAACAAGAAAAAATAGAAGAATTGACATTGTATATTATTGCAATGAATAAAGAGTTACAAGAATTGAAAGCCAAAGTAAAAAACTAGTTCCATAATTTAATCTTTAAAAAAATAAAATTATGAGAAATTTTAAATTTAAAATAGCTTGGTTGTTAGTTTTTTGTTGCATTGGTAGTAAAGCACAACACAATGTTTCAAGAATAGCCGCTAAAGAATTCGAATCGGTAATAAGTAAAGATTCAAAAAGTAATGAAATTACTAGAGATTTACTAATTGTTGATAATGATTTTAATCTAAAAAATGTAAATTCGGATGTAAAAAATAGTAAATACTTGAATTATAACAAATCTAAAGCTTTAGAATTAATTGCGAAAAATGATAAAACATTATCGTTAGAAGTTTTCTCTGACGAGGGCGAAAAATTAATTTTAGACCTAGTCAATACATCAGATTATTTTTCTAATTTAAAAATTACAACTGGTTCTGGCAAAAATTTTGATTTCGCTTCAATTAAATCGGTTTTTTATGCTGGTAATGTACGTGGCAAAGAATCTAGTATTGTTAGTGTTAGTATATTTGAAAACGAAATAGTCGGAATGATTGCTGTTGGTGGCATCAATGGTAATCTAGTTATTGGCAAAATGAAAAATTCTGATTTACATATAGTTTATAATGATAAAGATATTGCCGATAAATTCGATTTTAAATGTGGAACAGATAGTTTATCGCAACAAAATAAAATTGAAGAAATACATTCTGATAACGAATCCAGAATCGTTTCAGTTGGTAATAAATGTGTTAGGATGTATTTAGAAACTGAATTTGATATTTTTCAAGATAAAGGAAGTATTGCTAATGTTGCAACTTATATTACAGCCTTGCATAATCAAGTTGCAACTATCTATTTAAATGAAGGTATAATTACACCCTTATCAGAAATTAAGATTTGGGATGTTGTAGATCCATATACTTTGTTAACATCATCCGAAGTTTTAATTAATCAATATTTTACAAATATGTCCAATTATAACGGTGACATGAGACAATTATTAACTTTCAGAGCACTTGGAGGAGGTTCTGCAGGATTACCAAATCATCCTGAAAACGACCTTTGTTTTTCACCGAAAAATAATAGGTCTGCTGTTTCACAAATATTTCCTGCCTTTAACAATTTACCTATTTACAGCAATAGTGTTATGGTAATTACACATGAATTTGGTCATGTTTTAAGCTCTGATCATACTTGGGCTTGCAAATGGAATGGCAATAATACTGCGATTGATGATTGTGGACCTTACATTATTGGTTGCTTCACTGGCGTTAATCCCTCTAGTGCAGTTGGTGGTACAATTATGAGTTATTGTCATTTAACAAGTATTGGAATCAATTTTTTAAATGGTTTTGGTCCACAACCGGGTGACAAAATTAGATCAAGAATAAACAATTCAACCTCTTGTTTAAATAGTTGTTTTTCATGTGTGAATAATTTGACATTAAATACACCAACAGCAATTTCAAAATATTATCAAGTTAGCAATACAATTTACGCATCCTCAAGCATTAATGATAATTTGAATGTAAATTTAAGAGCAAAAGATTTATATATTCAAGCAGGATTTAATGTGAAAAGTAGTATATATAGTAATTTTATTGCAACTATTGACCCATGCAGCAACACTTTAGCTTCAAAATCAATAAGTTCGATTTTTGAAAATTCTAAATCGGTTTTATTAAAAAATACTGAGTTTGAAATTTCTGGTCTAGAAATATACCCAAATCCAGTCGATAGCGATAAAATGTTATTTATAAAATCTGATTTGAATTTAGAAAAAGAAGTCATTATTTACAACATCCTTGGCAAACAAGTAATAAATACTACTACTTTTGGAAACCCAATAAATGTTTCTGAATTGTCTAGCGGTATTTATATCGTTAAAGTTTCTGAAAACGGAAAAACAAGTACTTTGAAAGTTGTTATTCAATAAATAACAACTTTTTAAATAATTTTAAAAACTCCAATTGCAAAGTTGGAGTTTTTTTATTTTTAGAAATAAAGTTATTTCAGAAATTTACTATTATCTTTGAATAAAATTAATGTATTATGCAAACCATTTTAGTAGAAATAGACAATCCAAATGCATTCGCTCTTTTAAAAGATTTAGAAGAATTGAAAATTATAAAAATAATTAAAGAAAATTTTATTGTAAATAAAATAAAGTTATCAGAAAAATACAAAAACGTTTTTTCTATTGAAGATGCAAAAAGTTTTGATAATCACACAAATACTTCTAGAAAGGAATGGGACAATATTTAATAGATAATAATGTAATTTCTAGCTACTTTTCTGGTAAATATTCGTTAAGTGGGCAAATTTTTATAGCACAGATTTTTGACGAAGTTCCAAATATTTCAATAATTACAGAAATTGAAGCATTGTCATGGATAACTTCTGATAAAAACAAAGAAGCAATAATAAAAGAATTTATAAAAGATTCAAATGTTTTTAATTTGAATTCAGAAATAACGGAACAAACTATAAAAATTCGCAGAAGCAAAAAAATCAAAACACCAGATGCAATTATTGCAGCAACAGCTATTGTAAATAATTTTATTTTAATTACAAACGATAGCGACTTTGAAAAAATTCAAAATCTTAAAACTTTAAATCCCTTTTCGATTTAATTTGATTCAAAACACCGATATATTCTCAATATCCAACAAAAAACAATTCGAAAAATTGGCTTTAAAAATTTTTCGTTTCCAGCATGAAAATAATTTGGTGTACCAAGAATTTTGCAATTTACGAAAAATCAAAGTTCAAAAAATCAAGTCGTTAAAACAAATTCCGTTTTTACCCATACAATTTTTTAAATCGCATGAAGTAGTTTCAAATACAAACCCAATTCAAGAAACTTTCACAAGTTCAGGCACAACTGGTGCAAATACAAGTCGCCATTTAGTTACCGATGTATCATTATACGAAGAAAGTTACCGACAAGGTTTCTCAGAATTTTATGGCAATATCGAAGATTATGTGGTTTTGGCATTGCTTCCCTCCTATTTGGATCGTTCGGGTTCGTCGTTGATTTATATGTTCGATGATTTAATAAAACGAACCAATAATCCTGAAAGTGGATTTTATTTGAATAATTATCAAGAATTAATCGAGAAACTTGTTCAACTGGACAATTCTGGTCAAAATGTAATTTTAATTGGTGTTACATTTGCATTATTAGATTTAATTGAAATGCATAAATTCCATTTGAAAAATACTATAATCATGGAAACTGGCGGCATGAAAGGCAAACGCAAAGAAATGATTCGTGAAGATTTGCACCAACAACTTTGTGATGGTTTCGGAGTTTCGAGCATTCATTCAGAGTACGGCATGACCGAATTATTATCGCAAGCTTATTCGCTGGGAAATGGAATTTTCGAATGTCCACCACAAATGCAAATCTTAATTCGTGACACCGAAGATGCACTTTCGTACGTTGCATCAGGAAAAACTGGTGGCATAAATGTTATCGATTTAGCAAATATCAATTCTTGTAGTTTTATAGCCACACAAGATTTAGGAAAAAAATACGCCAACAATTCATTTGAAATATTGGGGCGTTTTGACAATTCTGATATTCGGGGTTGTAATTTGATGGTTGTTTAACTAATTTTTCAATTATGTATAAAATATTATGTATTCTATTTTTGTCAATATCAGTTTTTGGTCAAACAAATTCTGTACAAATTCAAATTGATTCTATTAAAACAAATAACTCAAACCCCAAAGAGAGACAATTCACGATAAATTATCACATAGATAATCTTTTAGACAATTCTATATCATTTTATTTTAATCCAAAAAAAATTATTCCAAATGCAGTTGCATCAATGTCATTGCAAACAATTTATAAAATTTATCAAAACAATAATTTCATCGATGTTGATGGTGTTTTTGAAAATTATCAAGACCCATTAGAAGAAAAAAATAATTCATTGATTGATCCACATTATCATGATAGAATTATAGAAAAATCTGGACTCACTAAATCTAAATTAGATTCAATACTTAAAAATTCTATTAAGAACAAAGAAAAGAGTTTTAATGATTTAAAAGTAAGAAATTCAACTAAAATAAAAGATTTGAAAATTTCATTCAACCCGAAGGAAACCAAAAATTTTTCTGTAATTTGTAATTGGAACAAAAAAAGATATTCTAAAAGTGGCGAAAACGAATATTATCTTGACGAAAAATCAGATTATTTTATTGAGTTTATGCTCGTTTTATCAAAAGAAAAATTAAAAAATCGCCTTTCTATCGAAGAATTCGAAAAGTTTATAAAAGATAAAAATAATATTGAAGGTGTTTTTACGTCCAATAGAATCAAAATTGATTTTAGAGATTGAAAAAAAACAATTAAAATAAAAACAATAACTTAAATCCGAAAGAACAACAATTAGGGATTAATTATTATAGAAGTGTTTTATATTTTTTTTATAAACCATCTAAAACCACATTTTCATTCTTTACCAAATAAGACAAAGCTTTGTTCACAAGGTCATTTAATTTTATGTTTTTTCGTGCAGCTAAAAGTACTAAACTTTGATGAGTCACTGTATTTGTTCGGACATTAAAAACACCCTTAAAAACTTTATTTGGTTGTTTCCCCAATTCTTTGCAAGTCTCTAAATAATCATTTACAGACTCTTCAAATACTTGTTTCAACTCTAAAACATCTTGTGCTTCATAATTAATCAAATCATTAATTCCAACAATTTTACCAAAGAGACAATTGTCCTCTGCGCTAAATTCAACAGTTCCTGTATATCCTTTATATTCTAAATAATTTTTCATAATTCTAATTTTTCAATAATTTGTTTAATAACATATTGTTTCACAATATTTGATGGATGTGGTTTATGCAAACTAACAATATCCGTTTCATCATTCACAAATTTTGTTCTTGAACCACCCGTTTTGCCTTTAGAAGTTTTTTCAAAATATCCAAAATGATTTAAAATTTTTACAAGTTCGTCCCAAGTAAAATCGGTTGGATTACTTTTAAATTTTTCTAATAATTTTTCTATCTTACTCATAATTAAAACAAATGTAACAAATTAAAGTGTAACTAAAAAACAGTTACAAATAAATTTAAAAAATTTAATAATTAAAATAGATTAATTTTTAATAAGAATTAAATATAATTAAAATAAAGCCACCTTTTTAGCCGCCTATAAAAAACCTCATAATCAATAGATTATGAGGTTTTAAAGTACCCGGAACCTGAGTCGAACCTATTTTAGTTTGACTCCTAAGATATTGTTTAATTAAATCTATTAATAAAAAAACCTCTGATTTCTCAGAGGTTTTAAAGTACCCGGAACCGGAGTCGAACCGGTACGGTTTCCCACAGGTGTTTGAGACCAGCGCGTCTACCAATTCCGCCATCCGGGCATTAGCAGTTATGTATTTGTCAAGTTTTAGAACTTACATTTACAGACTCGAAATAACAACAGCCATTTCATCGCTCAAGGCAAATGAATAAATCATTTTTCCTTAACACTTTGCAAATGTAAATAATAAAATGACAATTTCTAGAAAAAATTTCAAAAATTTTCTGCTTTACATCAATTTTATTACTATTTTTGCACCTCGGTAAAACGAAAAACACACAACTAACTACTAAACAATACATTAATGTCACATCAAGAACCCGAAGCAAAAATATTTGCTTGTTCCCAAAGTGTACATCTAGCGGAACAAATTGCTGAAAAGTACGGAGTTTCGTTAGGTAAAGTTACGTTTTCGAAGTACAGCGACGGCGAATTTCAACCATCATACGAAGAGTCTATTCGTGGATTAAGAGTCTTTATTGTTTGTTCGACATTTCCGACGGCAGACAATTTAATGGAATTGTTACTAATGATTGATGCAGCTAAACGCGCATCGGCCAGACACGTAACAGCAGTAATTCCATATTTTGGATGGGCTAGACAAGACAGAAAAGATAAACCTCGTGTTCCGATTGGAGCCAAGCTAGTTGCAAATCTTCTTGACGCAGCTGGAGCTACAAGAGTTATGACGATGGATTTGCACGCTGATCAAATACAGGGTTTTTTCGAAAAACCAGTAGATCATTTGTTTGCATCGACAATTTTTTTGCCTTATGTTCGCAGTTTAAATTTAGATAATTTAACAATTGCTTCACCTGATATGGGTGGATCGAAAAGAGCTTATGCGTATTCTAAATTTTTAGAATCGGACGTAGTAATATGTTACAAACAAAGAAAAGCTGCTAACCAAATAAGTTCTATGGAACTAATTGGAGAAGTTAAAGGTAGAAATGTTGTTTTGGTGGATGACATGATTGACACCGGCGGAACATTAGCAAAAGCTGCCGATTTAATGATAGAAAAAGGTGCCCTGAGCGTTCGAGCGATTTGCACACACGCAATTTTATCAGGCGACGCTTATGAAAAAATAGAAAATTCGCAATTAAGCGAATTAATTGTTACCGATTCTATTCCGTTAAAGAAGGAGTCAAACAAAATTAGAGTTGTGTCTTGTGCACCACTTTTTGCAGAAGTTATGCAAATGGTTCAAAACAACAATTCTATAAGTGGCAAGTTTTTGATGTAAGACTTGGGCTTGCGTTAGGGATTAAAGCGAAAATCCTTTTTGGCGATTTTTTTCGCCATAAAAGATTGTAGCGGAAAGCCCGACCTGCCTTTTCGGCTAGGGAACGCCCAAAAATGAATTTTTATAATTATTAACTATATATTTTTACAATGAAATCGATTACAATTAAAGGATCAGAAAGAGAAAGCGTTGGTAAAGTTGCGACTAAAGCCATACGTAATGCTGGAGCGGTTCCTTGCGTTATTTACGGAGGAAATCAAGTAGTACATTTTTCAGCAGATGAAAAAGCTTTCAAAACATTAGTTTACACTCCGAATGCGCACACGGTTGCAATTGAATTAAACGGAAAAACTTTTAATGCAATTTTACAAGAAATTCAGGTTCATCCAGTTTCTGATAAAATTTTGCACATTGATTTTTATCAAATCACTGATGATAAGGAAATTACAATGGAAATCCCAGTTCGAGTAATTGGAACCTCTCCAGGTGTACTTTTGGGTGGTGTGTTGCGTTTGAACAACCGTAAATTGAAAGTAAAAGCATTTCCAAAAGATTTGCCTGATTTCTTAGATGCAGATATTTCTCCACTTGAAATGGGTAACAAACTTTATGTTACTGGCTTAGCCCAAGAAAAATACAAAGTTATGCACCCAGAAAATACTGTTGTTGCACAAGTACGTATTTCTCGTGCAGCGATGAAAGCAGCACAAGAAGCAGCAAAAGCAGCCAAAGCTCCAGTAAAAGGAAAGAAAAAATAATTAAATTTATTTTTAGAATATTAAAAACCATTCAAGAAATTGAGTGGTTTTTTTTATGAATCAAAGATTTGTTATTTATCTAAAATATCAAATTATTATACTTTTTTGATATTGTAATATCAAATTATTATACTTTTTTGATATTGTAATATCAAATTATTATATATTTGCATTTATAAATAATGCAAAATGATAGCACGAACCCAACAAAACGAAATCAACTCTTACCTTTTTAAAGGAAAATCAATATTGGTTTTTGGTGCTAGACAAGTCGGTAAAACATCATTGATTCGAAATACAATCCAAAATAATTCTTTTATTTGGTTGAATGGCGACGAACCAGACACACAACTTTTACTAGAAAATATCACTAGCGACAGATTAAAAGCTATTGTTGGAGACAACAAAATTTTGGTTATCGACGAAGCACAAATGATTCATAATATTGGTTTGTTGATAAAAAGAATGGTTGATAATTATCCAGAAATTCAAATAATTGCTTCAGGAAGTAGTGCATTCGAATTGGCAGATAAAACCAAAGAATCTATGGTTGGTCGCAAAGAAGAATTGCAACTTTTTCCTTTGAGTTATTCAGAAATGGTCAAACACACTAATTTTATCGAGGAAACTCGGCTCATAAATCATCGTTTGGTTTTTGGATATTATCCAGAAGTTGTTACAAATCCTGGCAAAGAAGAAAAAATATTAAATGATCTTACAGAAGGTTTTTTATATAAAGATATTCTGAATCTTGAAGGCGTAAAAAAATCATCAACATTACAGAAATTAGTTCAAATGTTGGCATTTAGAATTGGATCTGAAATTAGTACAACTTCATTGGCAAATGAAATAGGAATAAATCGCTTGACAGTCGAAAAATATATTGACGTTCTTGAAAAAAACTTTATTGTTTTTAGCTTAAAAGCTTTTAGCAAAAATCAAGATAATGAAATTAAAAAAAGTCGAAAAGTCTATTTTTGGGATAATGGTTTGAGAAATAGAATTGTTAAAAATTTTAAACCAATTGAATTTCGTGATGATTTTGGATCGCTTTGGGAAAATTTCGTTATTAGTGAACGATTGAAAAAATTATCTTATGAAAATCAATATAAAGAAAGTTTTTTTTGGCGCAATACGCAACAAGCCGAAATTGATTATTTAGAAATAAAAAATGGTGATATCGAAGCATTTGAAATAAAATACAATCCAAATGTAAACGTAAAATTCACTAAATCATTTACAGAAAAATATTATCCAAAAACAACTCAAGTCATTCATAAAGAAAATTTTTGGGAGTTTTTATTATGATTTAATCTAAATTCTAATAAATCACAGCTGTTTTGAAATTTAACGATCAATGTTAAAAAAAATTGAACTTAAACAATAAAAAATTACATTTGTATTCAATGAAGAAGAAATTTGTCATAATTAATGCTTTAATGTCGATTGTTATATTGTTCGCAATATTGTTTCAATCGGTGCATAGTTATGAACATTTGGTAAAACAAATTACAGAAAAAAAATGCTTACACAAATACGTTTCTAATAAAGAAATTACACATCAACACAAGCATTTAGATAAATGTTTTGTTTGCGAATTTGCATTTTCATCTTATATTTCAAACAAAATTCAATCATTTAGTTTTTTAAATGATTTGTATTTTTATAAAATTGATTCTTATTCTTTTAAAGATTCAATAAGTTTTTTCACAGGAATTTCTTATTCACTTCGAGGTCCGCCCAAATTTTAAATTATAAAGATTTTTACAAAAAACCACTATTGAAAGTATGTGGTTTGTTTGTGTTTGTATTTTAAATTAAAGAAATGTTACAAAAACTCATTACAGGTTTTGTAATGTTCATTTGCAGTTTTGCATTTGGACAATTCAAAATTAGCGGTCAAATTCTTGACGAAAACAACAAACCAATAGACGGTTGTCATGTTCATATTAGAAATAAAAATGCTAATAGCAATTCTAATGGAAATTATTCTATTGAGAATATTCTCAGCGGAAAAACTAAAGTGTATGTTTCTAGTTTAGGTTATAAATCCATTGAAGAAACTTTGGATTTGCAAGCCAATTTGGTACGAGATTTTAAAATGTTTTCGAAAGTAAATTCGTTGAATGATGTTATAGTAAATCAAAAACGCAATAGCGAAAACAACTCGATTTTGGAACAAAAAATCAGAACAGAAACCATTGAGAAATACAGCAGTCAAACACTGGGCGATGCTTTGAGAGAAGTTGCGGGCGTTTCTATTTTAAGAACTGGAAGCAATATCGTAAAACCAGTTATCAATGGTTTACATTCGTCTCGAGTGCCAATTATTAGTAACAATGTTCGCTTAGAAGACCAACAATGGGGCGCAGAACACGCACCAAATTTTGATGTGAATGCTGCTGGAAAAATAACGGTTATCAAAGGTGCATCTGGCTTGCAATATGGCGGAGATGCAGTTGGAGGATTGATAATTGTTGAACCAATTGTAGTAAAAAACGACACCCTTTTTGGCAAAACAATTTCGAATTTATCATCAAATGGGCAAGGTGGCACTCTTAGTACAAGCCTCCACAAAGGAAATTTTTGCGATTGGAGTTGGAATGCGTTAGGTACTTTCAAGTATTTTGGTGATAGAAATTCGGCTAACTATGTGTTGTCAAATTCTGGAAACAGAGAAATTAATTTTTCTGGTGATGTTAAATATACTGGCAAAAAGTTTGATGTTTCTGGATTTTATAGTTTGTATAATGCTCAAATAGGCATTTTAAGCGCTTCGCATATTGGTAGTGCCAATGATTTGAAAACATCAATTAATAATTTAGTACCATCAACTATAAAAGATTATACCTACAACCTAAAAAACCCTAAACAAGAAGTAAAACATCATTTAGCGAAAGTGAATTTTAAATATTCGATTGATGAAAGTTCGAGTTTGGCTTTTCAATATTCATATCAATTCAACAAAAGATTAGAATTTGATGTGCGTAGAGGAAATTTAAAAAACACGCCCGCGCTTGATCTAGAATTGGTTACAAATAATTTAAAACTAGATTATAAAAATGAATTCCAACATTGGACTTTGAAATCGGGATTTAGTTTAGAAAATCAAGAAAATAAAGCAAGTACTTTAATAGGTGTTCGACCTTTGATTCCAGATTACATCAAACGAGATATGGGTTTTTATGGCATTTCAACTTATTCGATTTCAGAATCGATGATTTTGGATTTTGGTTTAAGATATGATTATTCGAATACAAATGCATCTAAATATTATTTGAAATCTCGCTGGACAGAACGCAATTTTGACAAACAGTTTTCTGGTTTTATTGTTGGACAAAGTGGCAATCAATGGTACACAAAACCAAAATTTACTTTTAATAATTATTCTGGAAGTGCGGGTTTACAAAAACAGTTTGATGCCAATCTAAATTGGTACGTAAACGTGAGTTTGGCAACAAGAAACCCAAATCCTTCAGAGCTTTTTAGCGATGGTTTGCATCATTCAACAGGACAAATTGAACTAGGAGATTTAGGTTTAAAGAAGGAACAATCTTTTAAATTTGCAACAACTTTAGTGAAAAAATGGTCCAAGTTTTCGGTGGAAATTAATCCATTTGCAAATAGTATTCGAAATTATATGTTCTTGATACCAACCGATTTTGAAACAACAATTCGTGGTGTTTTTCCAGTTTGGGAATACCAGCAGACAAATGCATTATTAACAGGTTTAGATTTTAATTCAATTTGGAATATTAACGAAACGCTGCAACATCAGTTTACTTTTGCTGCAGTTAATGGTTTCGATTTGACGAATGATTTGCCACTTATTGTAATGCCACCATTAACGTTTTCCAATAAAATTCAATTTGCAAAAAAGACTTTTCACGGATTGGTTGTGGAACTTAAAAACGAAGTTGTCTTGCGACAAACTCAATTTCCTGACAATAACTTTACTACCAAAATTATCGAAAACAACGAATTTGTAGATGTTCTTGTAGATATTAGTTCGCCACCAAACGCTTATCAATTATGGAGTTTCTATTCAGAAATAAAATTTAAAACATTCAAAAAATCATTTACAACAATAGCGTTTTCAATTCAAAATATATTAAACACAAATTATAGAGATTACCTAAATAGTCAACGATATTTCGTTAACGAATTGGGTAGGAACTTTCAAATTCAATTAAAATTTAATTATTAATAATCTGAAATGATTTCAGATTTAAAACATTTAAAATGAAAAATTTAAGAATCAAAACATTAGCAATTATTGCAATTATCGCAATCTCATCATGTAGTAAAGATGACGAACCTCAGAATCAAACAGAACCAGTAAACGAAGAAGAATTAATAACTACAGTAAATGTAGTCTTCACTCCAGTTGGAATAGGAAATTCAGTTACTTTAAGTTGGTCAGATTTAGATGGCGATAGTCCAAACCCACCAATATTTGCACCAATTCAAAACAGGTTTAAAGTAAACACGACTTATAATGGCGTTGTTACAATTTTAGATCAATCTAAAAATCCTGTCGATAATATTACCGAAGAAGTAATTGCAGAATCAGCCGATCATCAATTATTTTATATAAAAACAGGAAATTTACCTGCGTTTAACTATACTCCAATTACCGAAGTGCCCACAAATTATGATACAAATGGAAAACCACTAGGCTTACAAACTAAATTTGTAACAGCAGGTATTGCCACTGGAAGTCTAAAAATAGTCTTAAAGCACGAAGGTAATAAATCTGCGGTTGGAGTTGCAACTGGTGATTTTACAAATGCTTCAGGGGCAACCGATTTTGACGTAACTTTCCTTGGATTAGAAGTTATTGAATAATCTATTTTAAATAAAAAAAAAGCTATTCGAATTTATTTTCTTGTAGCTTTTTTTTTATAAATCTAATCCTTTAAAAAACTTTTAACCAATTCGTAAGCATCATTTTTGGCAACATTCAAATCATAATTTTTTATGATTTTATCAAATTGTGGTGCAGTAGCTAATTCTATTGAAGCTTTTGCAATGCGCATGTTTATTTTGTCATCGCTTTCGGTAGAACGTTTTTTGAGACGAATTTTAAGTTCGTCAATACTTGGTGGTTTCACAAAAACTGCTAATGTTTCATCTGGAAATTTGGACTTTATTCGCAATCCGCCAGCTACATCAATATCAAAAATTACGTTTTTGCCTAAAGCCCAAATACGTTCTATTTCGGTTTTCAATGTCCCATAAAAATTGTCTCGGTAAACTTCTTCCCATTCCAAGAAATCTTCGGATTTAATGTGTTTTTTGAATTCTTCGGTTGATATAAAATAATAATCTTTTCCGTTTATTTCTTCGCCACGAGGATCACGAGATGCTGCCGAAATTGAAAATTCCAAATTTAACTCATCAATACCTAACAAATGCCTAACTATGGTTGTTTTTCCTGAGCCTGATGGTGCCGAGAATACTATTAATTTTCCTTTTTTCATTTTAAATCTAAAATCTATAATACATTCAAAACCTGCTCTTTAATTTTCTCCAACTCATCTTTCATCATTACAACCAATTTTTGCATTCCAGCGTGATTGGCTTTGGAACCCAAAGTGTTAATTTCTCGACCCATTTCTTGAGTTATAAAACCTAATTTTCGACCATTGGCATCGGTGCCTTTTATGGTTTCTAGAAAATAATCCAAATGATTGGTCAAACGAACTCGTTCCTCGGTTACATCTAATTTTTCAAGATAATAAATCAGTTCTTGTTCAAAACGGTTTTCATCGACATTGACTTTCAATTCGGCGATTGCGGTTTGCAGTTTGTCTTTTATATTCTGGATTCTTTCTGGGTCTAACGCAATTGCTTCTGATAAATACTTCCGAATGTTCGCAATTCTCAAATTAAATTCTTTTTCTAGCGATAATCCTTCCGCTTGACGGAAATCAAGAATATTATTTAATGCTTCTTGAATTACTTTTTGAATTTCGAGCCAATCGGTTTCGTCAATTTCTTCGCGTTCGACTTTCATTGCATCTGGCATTCTTACAGCCATTTTCATCAATTCGGTTTCGTCTGCATTGGCATAAACTTCTCGAAGTTGCGCAATATAAGCCCTCATTATTGGCACATTTACTTTAGTAGAAGTTTGCTCGGAAGTACTTTCTAAAAAAACAGAAAAATCTATTTTTCCGCGTTCAAGTTTAAGCGCAATTTCGTTGCGAACACCCAGTTCCATTTCACGATAAGTCGAGGGTAATCTGGTATTTAAATCTAAACCTTTGCTGTTTAGCGATTTTACTTCGACAGTTATTTTTTTGGTTGATAATTGCAAAGTTGCTTTGCCAAAACCAGTCATTGATTGTATCATAATTGTAAATAAGTTGTAAATATAAGGAAACAGTTTAAAAGATTCAATGCTAATTCGATAATTTAAGAGCATTAGAAATTAGCAGATTAGCGAATATTTTTGGAATTTGTCACCAAATAAACGCCAACAAAAATTAAAATTGCAGATATTATTTTCACAAAACTCAATTCGTCTTTTCCAACGCTAATGGCAAATATTGTTGCAAAAACAGGTTGCAAATAAATAAAAACAGCAACAGTTGTTGGTTTTAATTCTCGCATAGAAAGCAAGTTTAATAAATAAGTAAAAAATGTGGAAAATAAAACTACAAAACCTATTTTCCAATACATTTCAGTTGGAATAATTGTCCAATTTATAGCTTGAAATTCATTAAAACCAAAAGGTAAAACCATCAGAAATCCAAAAAGATAAATCCATTTTACAAACGAAAAAGCGTTGTATTTGTCCATTAATTTTCTGACAGTAATCAAATAAAAACCATAAGAAACTGCATTTACAAAAACCAGAAAATTGCCTAAACTTGCATTGGTCGCATTGCCAACCGATTTGCCATAAAGAATCAAAAAAGCGGTTCCGATTAATCCTAAAACAATACCAAAAACTTTTCGTTTTTGCATTTGTTCTCTGGTGATTATCGACGAAAGAATAAGTACAATTATTGGCGTAGAAACCATAATTACCGATGCCGAAATAGGCGAAGTATAACTTAATCCTTTAAAAAAAGTAAGCATATTTAGTGCAACTCCAAAGAAAGCACAAGCTATGATTCTAGGGAAATCTTGTTTTTGAATTTTTTCGGTTTTGATAAAAAAGGAAACTATCCAAAACAAAATAGTTGCGCCAAAAACCCGCAAAACAATAAATCCGTAAGCATTTATGTAACTAGGCATTACGTCTTTGGCAACGGTAAAAGTTAAACCATATATTAAGGAAACAATTGTTGCACCAATTAATGCTAGATTTCTTTTAGACATTATAATTTTTTAAACGTTTGATATTAGATTTAAATGTTCTCAAAATCATTCAAAATTTATTGATTTGCATCAAATGCTTTGAAAACCTGTAGCATATTTTGTTGAGTGTTTCCAATATAAATTTTATTGCTGATAATAAAAACAGGGCGACTCAAAAACGTGTAATGTTCCAGAATATATTTCTTGTAATCGTCTTCTGTCAATGACTTATTTTTTAAATCCAACGATTTGTACAATTGTGCTTTTTTGCTAAACAGTGCTTCGTAACTTCCAGCAAGATCTCGCATTTTTTCTAATTCTTCAATCGATATCGGATCTTGTTTTATGTCATGAAAAGCCAAATTTGCGTTTTTAGGTAACGATTTTATAATTTTTCGACACGTGTCGCACGAAGCGAGATAATATATTTTGTTCATAGATATAATGTTTTAATGTTTTTAGAAACGAAAGTTCAGGCATTTTTGTTATTGCAATTCCTGCTGCTTTTCCAAAAGTTTTGCGAAAAAAAATCGCAAAACGTTTTTCCCTAACATCAGGGTTATTAGATTTTGGTTTTTGTGTTTTCAGGAATGTTCCAAAAAAAATCTAAAATTTAACCTGAATTCTAAATTCTAGTTTTTATTCTCTAACAAAGGCACAAATTTAAAATCTCCAAATTCGTGTTTCTCAAATTGGGTTTCATTTTTCCGAATCAACAACGTCATAATTTGGTCTTTATCGCCAACAGGAATAACGAGCCTTCCTCCTATTTTCAATTGAGCCATCAATGCATTTGGAATAATTGGCGCACCAGCTGTAACAATAATACTGTCAAACGGAGCATGATTTTCTAAACCTTTGTAACCATCTCCAAACGACAAATGCTTTGGGCGAATGCCAACTTTTGGCAACAAAATCTGTGTTTGTTTGAACAATTCACTTTGGCGTTCGACGCTATAAACTTTTGCGCCCATCAAACACAAAACTGCAGTTTGATAACCCGAACCTGTGCCAATTTCCAGAATTTTGTGGTCTTTCTGGATTTCTAGTAATTGACTTTGAAAAGCTACCGTATAAGGTTGCGAAATAGTTTGCCCAGCGCCAATCGGAAAAGCCTTGTCTTGATAGGCATAATCTTCGAAACTCGAATTCAAAAACAAGTGTCTTGGTATTTTTTTTATCGCATCTAGCACTTTCAAATCGGTAATTCCTTTTTCTTGCAAAAGTTTTACTAAATGATTTCTAAGCCCTTGATGTTTGGAAGTATCTTTCAATTTGGGTGGTTTCTTTTTTGTCAAAAATAGGTTTTAAAATTAAAAAACACAACCATAATTTCCATAAAATCCGACATTTAATTTGGGATTTGTTTTATTGCTAATTCTTAATTTTTATGCTATTTTTGATAAAAATTTATTACTATGTTAAAAGTAGGCGTTTTAGGTGCTGGTCATCTCGGAAAAATACATTTACGGTTGTTGCAACAATCTCAAAAATATGAATTGGTTGGTTTTTATGACGAAAATCACGAAAACGGAGCAAAAATTGCCAAAGAATTTGGTTACAAACAATTTGACACAATTGCCAGATTAATTCACGCTGTTGATGTTATTGACATAGTTACTCCAACATTATCACATTTTAAATGTGCCAAAGTTGCCATCAAATCAGGCAAACACGTATTTATAGAAAAACCAATTTCAAATACTGTCGAAGAAGCCGAAGATATTATCGCTTTAGCAAATGAGTTCAAAGTAAAAGGACAAGTTGGTCACGTCGAAAGATTCAATCCTGCATTTATGGCAGTCAAAGATTTAATTGAAAGTCCAATGTTTATAGAAACACATCGATTGGCAGAATTCAACCCTCGTGGCACCGATGTTCCAGTAGTTTTAGACTTAATGATTCACGATATTGATGCTATTTTAAGTATTGTAAAATCCAAAGTCAAAGCAGTTCACGCAAGTGGCGTTTCGGTTTTGAGCCAATCGCCAGATATTGCCAATGCTCGAATTGAATTCGAAAATGGCTGTGTTGCCAACATTACTTCGAGTAGAATTTCTATGAAGAATATGAGAAAATCTCGATTTTTTCAAAAAGACGCATATATTTCTGTTGATTATTTGGACAAAATTTGTGAAGTTGTAAAAATGAAAGATGCTCCAGAAACTCCTGGCGATTTCGATATGATTTTGCAAAATGCTGAAGGTGAAAAAAAACAAATCTATTTTGCAAATCCAGAAGTTGAACCAAATAATGCCATTCTCGACGAATTAGAAAGCTTTGCTGATGCTATAAATAACGATTCAATACCAGTTGTAACACTTGAAGATGGTACAAATGCTTTGCGAGTTGCTTATCAGATTATTGAATCGATGAAGAGATAATTATGCTATCAAAAAATCTTCTTGTTGATGTTAAATCGTTAATTAATGACGCTTCACAAAATGCAATTCGTTCGGTTGATTATCATCGAACAGTAATGTATTGGCATATTGGCGAACGCATTTTTAATGAAGAACAACAAGGAAAAGATCGTGCAGATTATGGTAATTATCTCATTAAATATCTTTCTGAACAATTACAGCCAGAATTTGGAAGTGGATTTTCTGTTAGACAATTGGAATTAATGCGTCAATTTTATAGAGTATTTCCAATTACGAATACACTGCGTTCGCAATTGAATTGGAGCCAATATAAATTATTAATTCGTATCGATGATACAGATAAAAGAGAATATTACTTAGCAGAAACAGCCAAAAATAATTGGTCAGTACGCCAAATGGAACGACAAATTAATACGTCATTATACGAACGATTATTATTAAGTAACGATAAAGAAAGTGTTTTGGCAGTTGCAAGAAACGAAGCAATTCCAATTAATCCGAGTGAGATTATAAAAGACCCGATGGTTTTGGAATTTCTTGGTTTAAAAAGAGAAAGTGCCTATTATGAAAAAGATTTAGAACAAGCGATCATAACCAATCTTCAAGATTTTTTATTAGAACTTGGTAACGGATTTTCATTTGTTGCAAGACAAAAAAGAATCCATATCGATGGAGATGAGTTTTTTGTAGATTTAGTTTTTTATAATCGTTTGCTGCAATGTTTTGTATTATTTGAAATAAAAACCCACAAATTGACACATCAAGACATTGGTCAATTGCAAATGTATGTCAATTATTATGACCGAATTGAAAAACAAAATTTCGAGAAACCGACAATTGGAGTTTTGCTTTGCGCAGATAAAAATGATGCTGTTGTAAAATTTACTTTACCCGAAAACGACAATGCCATTTTTGCAAGTCAATATCAATTGTATTTGCCAACCGAAGCGCAATTATTGTCTGAAATAACTAAAAATATAGAAATTCAAAATCAAAATATATAAAATGAAAACAATAGCCGTAATAGGTGCAGGAACAATGGGCAACGGAATTGCTCACACTTTCGCACAATCAGGTTTTACAGTAAAATTAATCGATGTTTCAGAGAAATCGCTCGATAAAGGAATGGCAACAATTGCTGCAAACCTTGATAGAATGATTGCGAAAGGAACAATCACAGAAGCCGATAAAGCAAAAACAATAACCAATATTATCACTTACACAGACATTGCTGACGGTGTTGTTGGCGTAGATTTAGTTGTTGAAGCTGCAACAGAAAATGTAGAATTGAAACTTAAAATTTTCAAACAATTAAACGATGCTTGTTCACACAATACGATTTTAGCGACAAATACATCATCGATTTCGATTACTCAAATTGGTTCGGTAGTTACTCATCCTGAACGAGTTATCGGAATGCATTTTATGAATCCAGTGCCAATTATGAAATTGGTCGAGATTATTCGTGGTTACAACACATCTGATGATGTTACGAAAACCATAATGGAATTATCCGAAAAACTAGGAAAAACTCCAGTCGAAGTAAATGATTATCCAGGATTTGTAGCCAACAGAATTTTAATGCCAATGATTAACGAAGCCATCGAAACTTTATACAACAAAGTCGCAGGCGTTTATGAAATCGATACAGTCATGAAACTCGGAATGGGACAACCAATGGGACCATTGCAACTAGCAGATTTTATTGGGCTAGACGTTTGTTTAGCAATATTAAATGTTATGTATGATGGTTTCAAAAATCCAAAATATGCACCTTGTCCATTGCTTGTCAATATGGTTCGAGCAGGAAAATTAGGTCAAAAATCAGGCGAAGGTTTCTACGATTATTCCGAAAGCAAAAAAGCAGAGAAAATTGCGAAACAATTTATTTAGTCGCAGTTTTCAGTCGCAGTAAGCACTGAAAACTGGGACTGAGACTGAAAACTAATCTATGGCAAAAATAATTCCTTTTAAAGCAGTTCGACCAACATCAGACAAAGTAAGTTTGGTGACTTCTCGCTCGTATGACGAATATTCGAGTGCAGAATTGGCATCTCAATTGGATTTTAATCCGTTTTCGTTTTTGCATATTCTGAATCCGATTTATGCCAACCAGCAAAAAGTTGGATTAGAAAAGAGGTTCAAATTAGTTGCTCAGAAATACAAAGAATTCAAAAATGATGATGTTTTTTTGCAAGAAAACAATCCTGTTTTTTATATTTATGAAATTCAGGCAAAAAATCAAAATTTTACTGGAATAATTGCTGGAACATCAATCGTTGATTATCAAAAAAATATTATCAAAAAGCACGAAGATACTTTGCAATATCGTGTTGAAGTTTTCAAGGATTATTTGCTACAAACAGGTTTTAATACAGAACCTGTTTTATTGACCTATAAAGATGATGTTGAATTAAACTCTTGGATAAACTTCAAGAAAAATCAACCAAGAATTTACGAATTCTCGACCAAAAAGAAAGAAAAACATTTGCTGTGGAAAATCGAGCATCAACCAGAAATTGAATATATTCAGAATAAATTCCAAGAAATTGGCGATTTGTATATTGCTGATGGTCACCACAGAACGGCTTCGGCAGAATTGTTATTCGAAGAAGATAAAAATTCAAAAAACGAAAACATTCAATATTTTATGAGTTTTTTGATTGCCGAAAGCAATGTCAAAATTTATGAATACAACCGAATTATTCGTGATTTAAACAACCATTCGAAAACCGAGTTTTTAGAATTATTATCAAATAATTTTTGGATAAATAACAAAGAACAAGAATTGTGGAAACCAACCAAAAAATTCGAATTCGGAATGTATCTCGATAACGAATTTTATTGCTTGACTTTAAAAGACGAACATAGTTTTACAACAATACTACAAAGACTTGATGCACAAATTCTATTCGAAAAAGTATTGCAACCTATTCTCGGAATAAATGATTTGCGCAATGACGAACGCATAGATTATATTCCTGGAAACCAATCGATAACTACCATAAAAGAAGTTGTTGACGAAGGAGAATTCGAAGTTGGGTTTATGTTATTTCCAACCGAAATTGCTGAGATAAAATCGCTTGCAGATAATAATTTAATAATGCCACCAAAAAGTACTTACATTGAACCTAAGTTTAGAAGTGGTTTGGTGGTTTATGAGATTTAGAATTTATTCCATCTCTATTTCAAAAAAAGTACCTGTAATTTCATACATTGTAAAAATGTTTGCGATTACTTTATTTTGATAAATAATGTTCCACCAATTAATTTCAACAACTTTGAAATCATAATAAAAATTATAAAATGTACTCAATCCGATTTCGGGACTATACCTAACATTAACAAATTCAATTTCATTGTTGTATTGTTTTTTCAATTTATTTGTAATCATTAAAAAATTATTATTAAATTCATTTTTTAAATCAATACCATATTTTTCAATTCGTTCCATCTTTAAAAATTTAATTTTACAATACAAATATAGATAAAAACTATTACTTTTTATAAATTAATAAATAAAAATTATTAACAGGATAATGTCAATAACACAAAATTTACTCAAAATAAAATCTCAAATTCCAGAAAATATGACACTTGTTGCGGTTTCTAAAACCAAACCAGTTGCCGATTTAATGGAAGCCTACGAAGCTGGTCAACGCATTTTTGGAGAAAACAAAATCCAAGAAATGACCGAAAAGTGGGAAAATATGCCAAAAGATATAAAATGGCAAATGATTGGTCACGTGCAAACAAACAAAGTGAAATTTATGGCAGAATATGTGAATTTAATTCACGGAATTGATAGTTTGAAATTATTGGAAGAAATTAATAAACAAGCAAAAAAACACAATCGAATTATTGATTGTCTTTTGCAAATGCACATTGCTGAAGAAGAAACAAAATTTGGTTTAAACGAACAAGAATTAAATGAAATTTTAACTTCCGAATCATTCAAAAATCTACAAAACATTCAAATTGTTGGATTAATGGGAATGGCAACTTTTACTGATAATCAATCGCAAATAAAAAAAGAATTCCAAAATTTGAAAACTATTTTTAATCGGTTAATCGAGCAACCCACAACCCACAACCTACAACCCACAACCCTTTCAATGGGAATGTCAGGCGATTACCAACTCGCAATTGACTGCGGAAGCACGATGGTTCGAATTGGAAGTAGTATATTTGGAACTCGTTAATCAATTTTAAACCTTTTAAACTTTTAAATTATTTACTGCATTCTCGACATAGAAACCACAGGCGGTCAATTCAACGAAGAAGGAATCACCGAAATCGCCATTTACAAATTCGACGGACACAAAATTGTAGACCAATTCATCAGTTTAGTCAATCCCGAAAAACCTATTCAGCCATTTGTTGTCAAACTAACAGGCATTAACAACGAAATGCTCAAAGGTGCACCAAAATTTCACGAAATAGCAAAACGAATAGTAGAAATTACCCAAGATTGCATATTTGTAGCACACAATGTCAGTTTTGATTATCGGGTTTTGCGAACAGAATTTCGTCGTTTAGGTTACGATTATAATTGCAAAAATCTTTGTACAGTAGAACTTTCGCAACGATTAATGCCCGAACAACCATCGCATAGTTTAGGAAAATTAGTTCGTGCATTGGGAATTCCAATGGCAGACAGACATCGAGCCACTGGAGATGCTTTGGCGACCGTAAAATTGTTCAAAATGTTGTTGGACAAAGATGTCGAAAAAACAATTTTGAATGAACTTATAAAATCCGAAATCGAAAAAGGAATTGCACCAAAATTGCGAGATATTATGGAGTCAATGCCTTCAACAACTGGAGTTTATTACATTCACAATATCAACGGAAAATTAATTTATATCGGAAAAAGCAAAAATATCCGCAAACGCATCAACCAACATTTTACAGGAACCGACAAAAAATCACTAAAAATTCAAGCCGAAGCATTCACGGTAACCTATGAAGAAACTGGATCAGAACTTATAGCTTTACTCAAAGAATCCGAAGAAATCAAAGTCAACAAACCAATTTTCAATCGTGCGCAACGCAAGAGTTTGTTCAATTTGGCATTGTACATCGAGCCAGATATTAAAGGTTATTTGAACCTAAAAATTCAAAAAACCGATGGTCGCCGCAAAGAAATAACATCATTCACATCATTAACCGAAGCCCGAAACGCATTGTTCAGAATAACAGCACATTACAAATTGTGCCAAAAATTCACAAACCTATACAATACCAAAAAAGAATGTTTTCAATTTACACTTAAAGAATGCGATGGTGCTTGTGTAGGCATAGTTTCGCCCGAAGAGTATAATGCTCGCGTACAAGAATTTATAACTAAAAATTCATTCGAAAATCAAAATATGATAATCATTGACAAAGGTCGAAAAATATCAGAAAAAAGCGCCATTTTGGTCGAAAACGGAGTTTATAAAGGATTCGCATTCTACGATTTGAATTATCAAATAACCAATCCCGAAGTATTAAGAAACATCATAATTCCGATGCAAAACAACCGCGATGTAAAAAATATTTTGCAAAGTCACGTCAGAAAAAGTAAATTTTTAAAGATTATAAATTTTTAGAAGCCAATCGCGCTTTCATTCCGAATTTTGTGCTTTGAAAATGTTTTTTCTAAGCCAATCTCGTAATAAAGACGAGACTACTGGTCGTTGTTTTTTGTCAAAAAAAAAAATACTTTTCAAAACCCAAAGATTCTCCCTTCAACCTGCCTGCCGGCAGGCAGGTCACGGTTAAGAAAAAGTTAAAAAAAAGATTAAAACTTTTAAATTTGTAAAATTTATTTGATTTATGGTTAAAATTTTTAAATCGAATTAATTCAAAAAATAAAAAATAGTCCTTATATTTGTTTAGTAAATAGACCAAAATGCAAGTAGTTACTAATTTATCCGATTTAGATTTAAATAAACAATATACATACTCAGATTATTTGTTATGGCAATTTTCTGAACGAATAGAACTCATCAAAGGATTTATTTTAAAAATGAGTCCTGCCCCAAATAGAAGGCATCAGACCGTTTCACAAAATTTAAATTTCTCTATTTACTCCTATTTTAAAAAAAAATCTTGTAGTGTTTTTGTTGCACCTTTCGACGTTAGGTTGCCCGTAAAATCAGCAAAAAAAGACACAACAGTTGTTCAACCCGATATCTGTATTATTTGCGATGAAAGCAAATTGGACGATCAAGGCTGCAATGGTGCACCCGATTTAATTATCGAAATATTATCGCCAAAAAATAGCAAACACGATGTCGATACCAAATTCAAATTGTACCAAGAAAGTGGCGTTAAAGAATATTGGATTGTCGAACCCGAAGAGAGAATTGTGCTTGTTTACAGCCTTCAAAACGAAATTTATATTGGTTCTAAACCATTTTCTGAAGGAGAAATCATTGAAAGCAAATTATTTCCAGAAATAAAAATCGAAGTTGTTGATGTTTTTGATAAAATTTAAAACATCATAAAAATCACTAACTATTTCTTTATCAATCTTGAAACAAAAAAAACTAATCGTAATTGTTGGTCCAACTGCAATCGGCAAAACAGCATTGAGTATTTCTTTGGCTCAACATTTCAATTGCGAAATAGTTTCGTGCGACAGCCGACAATTTTTCAGAGAAATGAAAATTGGTACAGCAGTTCCATCAGATTTTGAATTATCTCAAGCCAAACATCATTTCATTCAAAATAAATCAATATTTGACAATTACACCGTTGGCGATTTCGAAAAAGAAGCAATCGTAAAACTCGACGAACTTTTCGACACCAACGATTATGCAATTTTAGTTGGTGGCTCTGGACTTTATGTCGATGCAATTCTTAATGGATTAGATTCGTTTCCAGAAATCGACAAATCAGTTCGAGAAGATATTCAAATACGTTTCAAAATACTAGGATTAAGATATTTACATGAAAAACTGAAAGAACTAGACTTAGAATATTTTAATAAAATTCAATCAGAAAACCCACAAACTTTACTAAACCCACAACGAATGATGCGATTTGTAGAAGTCTGCATCGGTTCTGGAAAACCATATTCTAGTTTTATAAAAAAACACGAAAACACAAGAAATTTTCAATCAATTATAATTGGACTAGATGCCGATAGAAAAATTATATATGACCGAATTAATAATCGAGTTGATGTCATGATGACCGAAGGATTATTGCATGAAGTCGAAAAACTAATCTCTAACAAAACTCTAAACGCATTACAAACAGTTGGTTACCGAGAATTATTTCAATATTTTGACAACGAAATTTCATTAGAATTTGCCATTGAAGAAATTAAAAAAAATACCCGAAGATTTTCTAAACGCCAAATGACTTGGTTCAAACGAACCGAAAATGCAGTTTGGTTTGATTATGAAACTCATTTTGAAGAAATAGTAAATTATGTTAAAATAAAAAGCTCCAAATAAATTTGGAGCTTTTTATTTTTACTATTTTTTCTTTTCATTCAACTTCTTTTGTGCCTCGGCTTGTTCCATTACTTCGTTTAATTTCTGACGAAATTTGCCTTGTTTCTTAGGTTCTTTAAGTTTATTTTCTTGAATTTGAGCGTGAATTTTGTCGCTGTCTACTATATAATTTTTAATAACAAACATAATTCCGATTGTTATTAAGTTAGAAATTAAAGTATATAAACTCAATCCTGAACCATAATTATTGAAAAAAACCAACATCATAATTGGTGACAAATACAACATAATCTTCATCATTTTGGCCATATCTGGCATTCCCTCCTGAGTTGGTGCTTGCATTTGGTTGTCGGCAGATGTCATTTTTGTATAAAAGAAAATCGCAATTGCTGCCAATAATGCAAATAAACTAACGTGATTTCCATAAATTGATGATAAAATTGGGATGTGTTGTTTCCAAGATAAAACATTATCAAATGCAGATAAATCGTCTGCCCAAAGAAAACTCTTTTGTCTCAATTCGATTGCTGCTGGAAAAAACTGAAACGATGCATACATAAATGGTAACTGAATCAATGCAGGAATACAACCAGCCATTGGGTTTACACCAGCTTTGTTGTACAATTTCATTGTTTCTTGCTGTTTTTTCATTGCATCTTTAGCATACTTTTCGCCCAATTCTGCAATTTCGGGTTTCAAAACTTTCATTTTTGCCGATGATAAAAACGATTTATAAGTTATTGGAGACATTGCAATTTTTATAATTATTGTAAAAATAATAATCGCAATTCCTAAAGTCAAGCCTAGATTGATACTCAAAAATCCAAAAAGTGGTATAAAAATAAACATGTTAATCCAACCAAAAATCCCCCAACCTAGCGGAATAATTTTTTGTAATCCTTTATCGTAGGTTTTTAATAATTTGTAATCGGTTGGTCCAAAATACAGATTCATTTTATAATCAACCTCTCCAGAAGTGAATGCTAGTGGCAAATTTGCTTTGAATTGTTTAGTGAATATTGAATCTTTTTCTTTGTCAACAATTAAATTATTAGACTTGAATTGTGCGTTTTCGAAAGGCATTTTCGAAACAAGAATTGTCGAAAAAAAATGTTGTTTAAATGCCAAATAAGTAACTTTTTCAGGATTTTCTTCTTGGTTTTCTCCTTGTCCAACATAATCGTCTTTTCCGTCTTCGTATTCAAATCGCAAATCGGTATATTGATTTTCATAAGAAACGCTTTTTTCGTTTCGAATGGTTTTCAGGTTCCATTCTAAATCTAAAGGTTTAGAAATGTTCAATGTTTTTGATAATCCTTGTGTTCTAATGTCGAAATCTAGCATATAATCATTTGCTTTCAAAGCATATTTATATTCTAAAAATTCGTTTGCACCAGCTTTTAATTTCATTGACAGGATTTGAACATTGCCAGATTTTGTTAAAGTTGGCTCGAAAAATAAATCTTTGGTATTCAAGATTCTGTTGTCGTTGGTTTGCAATTGAATGCTTAAATCGGCATTATTGTTTTTGATAATTTCGACTAATTTACCTGAACCTTTTTTGAATTTTTCGAATTTTTTTAAGGTTGCATCGATAACAAATCCGCCTTTGTTGGCGATTTTTAAGATTACCAAATCGTTTTCAATTGTTGTGAAACCCTCTTTTGCAGTTGATAATGATGCAGAATATGCAAAATTGCCTAATGTAGCTTTTAGTTTAGCGGTTTGTAAAGTGTCGTTGGTTGTTGGTGCAACAATTTCTTGAGATTTAGCAACTTGCATCGTTTTTTCTTTGGCTAAAGCTGCAGCTTTTTCGGTCAAAGCTTTTTTGGCTTTTTCGGCAGCAATTTCTTTTTCGGTTGGTTGTGCGTTATAAAACATCCAAGCTATGATTACAAAAAGTAATACGAAACCAATTAATGATTTTTTGTCAAATTTATTTTCTTCCATTCTGTTTTTTAAAAATTTATGGGTTTTGGGTTGGTTACTATCCATTATTAATATGCGAAAACCTTAATCGTTTAGCCCCGATTAAAGGGAAAATCCTTTTTAATTTGGTCTCGTTTTTTGGGGACGAGACCAGATTAAAAAGATTTGGAATGAAAGCGGGAAATGCCATTGTTGAAAATGACTGAACATTCGCTTCTTATTATTATTTTATTTCTTCATTTTTTTATTTTGAACCATTGCTGCTACAAAACTAACAAAAATCGGGTGCGGATTGGCGACCGTACTTTTGTATTCTGGATGATATTGAACGCCGATGAAAAACGGATGATTCTTGATTTCGATAATCTCTACCAAACCAGTTTCTGGGTTTATTCCAGTTGAATGTAAACCAGCATTTTCAAGTTTTTCGGCATATGTGTTATTGTATTCATAACGATGGCGATGGCGTTCTGAAATTGTTGCTTTTCCGTAAATTTTGTATGCCAAACTACCTTCTTTCAAGTCACATTTCCAAGCTCCGAGTCGCATTGTTCCGCCTTTGTCGGTGATGGTTTTTTGCTCTTCCATTAAATTAATAACTGGATTTTTTGTCGCTTGGTTCATTTCGGTTGAATTGGCATCTTTTAATCCGAGAACATTTCTAGAATATTCGATTACAGCCATTTGCATGCCGAGACAGATTCCGAAAAACGGAATATTATTTTCACGAGCATATCGAACAGCATCGATTTTTCCTTCTATTCCACGACCTCCAAATCCTGGTGCAACTAATATGCCATCTAGGTTTTTGAGTTGTTCTTCTGCCGATTTGTCATCTAAAAACTCAGAATGAATGCTAATTACGTTTACTTTTGTTTCGTTGGTTGCGCCTGCGTGAATAAATGCTTCGAGAATTGATTTATAAGAATCTTGCAATTCGACATATTTTCCAATTAAACCAACGTTTACCGTGTGTTTTGGATTCTTTAATTTATGTAAAAAAATATTCCAGTTTTTTAAATCTGGCGTTGCTTTTTTGGGCAAATTTAATTTTTTGAGCGTAACTGTGTCTAAACCTTCTTCGAGCATTAAGTTTGGAACTTCATAAATCGTAGAAGCATCTATAGATTGAACGACAGCTTCACGTTTTACGTTACAAAAAAGTGCTAGTTTGTGTCGCAAATCTTCAGATAATTCGTATTCGGTTCTGCAAACTAATATATCAGCTTTTATACCGCTTTCCATTAATGTTTTTACAGAATGTTGGGTTGGTTTAGTTTTTAATTCTCCAGCTGCTGCAAGATAAGGCACTAAGGTTAAATGAATTACGATACCGTTATTCTCACCAAGTTCCCAAACCAATTGACGAACTGATTCTATATAAGGCAACGATTCTATGTCACCGACAGTTCCGCCAATTTCGGTAATTACAATATCAAAATCGCCAGAATTGCCCAACAATTGCATTCTTTCTTTGATTTCGTTGGTAATATGCGGAACAACTTGTACGGTTTTTCCGAGAAATTCGCCACGACGTTCTTTTTCGATTACTGATAAATAAACACGTCCTGTAGTAACATTATTGGCTTGAGATGTTGGTACATTCAAGAAACGTTCGTAGTGACCAAGGTCTAAATCGGTTTCTGCACCATCATCGGTTACGTAACATTCGCCGTGTTCATAAGGGTTTAACGTTCCAGGATCTACATTTATATATGGATCAAATTTCTGAATTGTAGTACGATAGCCGCGAGCTTGCAATAATTTTGCTAATGAAGCTGCAATAATTCCTTTCCCGAGAGAGGAAGTTACGCCACCAGTAACAAAAATATATTTAGTTGGATTCATTTTTTGTTGGTTTGTATTGCTGTTTTTGGTAGTTAGCTCAAAAACGTGGCAAAAGTACAATTTTTAATTATAAAATTAGATGATTTCTTAATTAGATAATTTGATAAAGTAATGTTTGAATTCAGAGAATTTTTAAAATTTTAAAACTTAAAATTTTCATTTATAAGAATTTTTTTTAATTTTAACAATTGTTGAAAGATTTAATATTGTTTACAATATTTGTTGGTGTTTATGTTCTAATTATTTATATATTTGACGTTAAACCAAAAAAACGAATTATTATGGACAAAAAAACACTTTCTATCGTTAGCTACATTACAATTATTGGATGGCTAATTGCTTATTTTTCTAATTCAGAGAAAACATCTTTAGCTAAATATCATTTAAAACAATCATTTGGATTATTTTTAACAACTGTTGTAGTCGGAGTTGTTTTGACCATTATTTTGTCAATTATTCCAATTCCATTTGTTGACAATATTTATTCTTTGGGAATTCTTGTGTTAATAATAATTGGAATATTGAATGCTTCAAAAGAAGAAGAGAAACCATTGCCAATTATAGGCACAATGTTTGAAAATAAATTCGATTTTATTCAATAAATATTTTTAAAAAATAAAATAAAAAATTCTGTTAGTAAATTTCTAACAGAATTTTTTTTTATTTATTCGCTTTCTAAAAAGTTATTTTTACCAATTCGTAAAAGGGTTTTTGCTTAAATAGGCATTATAATATCGTTGGTCGTTTGTAACTTCCATTCCCAACCAATCTGGTTTTTCAAAAGCTTCATTTTCAGATTCTAGTTCGATTTCAGCAATTATTAAACCTTGATTGTCGCCATAGAACTCGTCAACTTCAAAAGTATGTTTTCCAACTTTTATTTCGAATCGAATTTTCGAAATTGCTCCTTTTTCGCACAATTTCAATAATTGTTTTGCTTCTTCGATATCAATTTTCTTTTCCCATTCGAATCTTGACATTCCAGTTTCGTTTCCTGCGCCTTTAATCGTCAAATAACCATCATTTCCTTTGATTCGAACCCTAACTGTTCTTTCTGGATTTGTACTGATATAACCTTGAGCGATTTGGTTTTGAACAAATGCTTGTGTTTTAAAATCTGTATTGAGAACCAAAAATTTTCTTTCTATTTCAATCATTAAATTTACTTTTATCAAATGTATAAAATCATTGTTGTCCGACAAAAAACATACTGTTAAAATAATTGCTAGTAAATATAGTCCCTACGGGACTTTATGATAGGTTAATCTAATTTTTAAGTTACCTAGATAAAACTCTTAACGGAGTAAATCTCGTAGAGATTACATATTGGTAATCAAACACTTATAATAAATGCTTTTTGTCCCGTAGGGATTATATATAATTTAATCGGACAATAGTGTTATAAAATATTATATTAACCGATAAAATAATTTGTTAAAAAATAATTTATAATAAAACCCAGAATCAAAATTCTTAATTTTGCAAAATGCAAGATCAATTGCCAATACGTAAAATTATTCACGTCGATATGGATGCTTTTTATGCATCTGTCGAACAGTTGGACAATCCTTTGCTTCGAGGAAAACCTCTTGCTGTTGGTGGCAATGAAAACCGTGGTGTGGTTTCTGCAGCAAGTTACGAGGCTCGAAAATTTGGTGTTCGTAGCGCAATTTCTGGCGTTTTAGCCAAAAAATATTGTCCTGAATTAATTTTTGTTCCACCAAGATTTGATCGTTATAAGGAAATATCTTTACAAATTAGAAAAATTTTTTATGATTATACAGATTTAGTCGAGCCACTTTCGCTTGACGAAGCTTATTTAGATGTAACAATAAACAAAAAAGGAAATCCTAGCGCGTCACTAATTGCTCAAGAAATTAGATTGCGAATCTTGAATGAAACTGGATTATCGGCTTCGGCTGGAATTTCTGTAAACAAATTTATTGCCAAAATAGCGTCGGATTTTAATAAACCAAACGGTCAAAAAACGGTCAATCCAGATGAAGTTGAGGATTTTTTGGAAGTTTTGCCAATCAGTAAATTTTATGGAGTTGGCAAAGTTACTACCGAAAAAATGTATCAATTTGGTATTTTTAATGGTTTTGATTTAAAATCGAAATCGCAAGAATTTCTTGAAAAACATTTTGGCAAATCAGGAACTTTTTATTTTAACGTAGTTCGTGGCATTCACAACAGTGAAGTAAAATCTGACAGAATTACAAAATCTGTGGCAGCCGAACATACATTTGATATTAATCTGACTTCTGAAATTTTTATGTTAGAAAAGCTAAAAACTATTGCCAATGAACTTGAAAGAAGATTAAAAAAACATAAAATTGCTGGAAAAACTATCACTTTAAAAATAAAATTTAGTGATTTTACGCAACAAACCCGCAGCAAAACTTTGCCTTATTTTGTTTCGGATAAAAGCTTATTATTCGAAACTGTAAAAGAATTGTTGTTTCAAGAAAAACCAAAAAATTCTGTTCGACTACTCGGAATATCATTGAGTAATTTGAATACAGAAATTAAAAAAAGTATTGTTGTGCAACTGAAATTCGATTTCTAACAAAAAACTGCCCATTTAGGACAGTTTTTTGATTTATATACTACAAAAATTATTCTATTTCAGAAACTCTTAAAGTGTTGACCATTCCTTTGTCAATAATTGGCATTGCAGCAAGATTAATCAAGAAATCGCCTTTTTGAACATAGCCTTTATCTTTGGTAATATTGTTAATATCGGTAACGGTCTCGTCTGTACTTACAGATTTGTCGTAAAAATAAGATTTCACGCCCCAAAGCAAATTTAGTTGAGTCAAAATTCTTTTATTTGATGTAAACACCAAAATATGAGCCGACGGTCGCCAAGCCGAAATCTGAAAAGCAGTATAACCACTGTTTGTCAAAGTACATATCGCTTTTGCTTTAATAACATTTGCCATCATTGCTGCGTGATGACATATTGTCTTGGTAATAAATCGATTAGTACGAACTTGCGGTGTGTTTTGTGGTACTTGAATTAACGGAGAATCTTCGACAGCTTCGATTATTTGTGTCATTTGTTCTATAACTTGCACTGGATAATTTCCAACCGAAGTTTCGCCCGAAAGCATTACAGCATCTGCACCGTCCATAACCGAATTGGCGACATCGTTAACCTCAGCACGCGTTGGCGTTAGGCTTGTTATCATTGTTTCCATCATTTGGGTTGCTATAATTACAGGAATTCTAGCCGTTTTGGCACGATTGACCAATTTTTTCTGAATCAATGGTACTTCGTGAGCAGGAACTTCTACGCCCAGATCGCCACGAGCCACCATTAAACCATCGCAATAAGCTACAATTTTATCAATATTGGCAACGCCTTCAGGTTTTTCTATTTTGGCAATAATCGGAATTTTATGATCTGAATGTTCTGCGATAAGTGCTTGCAATTCCATTAAATCTTCGGCTGTTCGAACGAACGAAAGAGCAATCCAATCTACCTTCATTTCGATTGCAAAAATGGCGTCTTTAATATCTTTTTTGGTCAATGCTGGCAATGAAACTTTGGTGTTAGGCAGGTTAACGCCTTTCTTGGATTTTAATGGTCCACCTTGAATAACTCGACACAAAACCTCGGTTGTTCTGTTGGTTTCTATAGCTTCGAACATTAATTTTCCATCGTCTAGCAAGATTTTTTCACCTGGATTAACGTCTCTCGGAAATTCTTTGTAGTTCATATAGACTCTTTCGGCTGTTCCAGGAACATCGTCTGAAGTTTGAAAAGTAATCATATCGCCAGAGTTTACAACAACATCTTCCTTCATAACGCCTACACGCAGTTTTGGACCTTGTAAATCGCCTAAAATGGCTGTTGTATATCCAAATTCGTCGTTCAAACTGCGAATCATTTCGATTCTTTCTTTAACGTCAGCATAATCGGCGTGAGAGAAATTGACTCTAAAAACATTTACTCCAGCGTCAATCATATTTTTTAATACTTCTCTAGTGCTACAAGCGGGACCAAGTGTTGCAACAATTTTAGTTTTTTTATTAGTTGGCATTTTTATCAAAAAATTAAATTATTTTTATTTTTTATTTTACTTATTTCTATCGAATAAACAGTTAAAATTCTATCTATTTTGTTAAGATTGTTTACTATTTCAGTTTCGTCGATTTCGTATTGATGTTCTATTTTCAAGAAAAAATCTACTTTTTTGAATTCGGGCAATATGAATACTTTTTTTAATGTTTCGAGTTTAGAATTAGAAAATAAATCTAATTTATTTTTATCGTTAATTATTTTAACTTCATTTTTATTTTCGAATAAATTCCAAGAAATATCATTTTTTAAATCATCAAAAACGAAACTTGCAAAACTAGTTTCGCCTTGTTTTATGTTTACCAAAATATCATTATTGTTTTTTTTTAATTTCAATTTTAAAGATTGATTTACAAAATAGGCCAATCTAAAATCTTCTAAATTGGTATGAATAGCAATCAACGAATAGTTAATCGATTCGAAATCATCTATATATAATCTGTGAATTGCCATTAATCAAATTAAATAAGTTGTAAATATAATATATATCAAATTAAACTAGAACTATTTAACATGAAGAAATTGCTTTTTTTATACGAAAACGATATAGTTTGGGTTGTCTGAATTATACCAATTTTTGGCGTTATATGTTAAAATTTAATATATTTACAAAATATTAAATTGAAATTTTAAAAGATGAAAATAAATCCAAAAAACGGAATAGATAAATTGATTTTCGGAATGAAACAAAAAGATGTTTTATCGATTTATGGCATACCAGACAAAGAATTTGAAGACGAGGAAGACAATGTAATCTTTATATACAATGACCTGAAATTGCAACTCAATTTCTATGAAGACGAAGATTTTAGGTTAGGATATATTATTTCATCAAATCCAGAATTGACACTATCTGATAAAAAAATAATTGGTCAAAATCCAGAAACTATCAAACAAGATTTAACAACTTTTAAAACTTGGGAAAAAGAAGATTTTGATTTGGCCGAAAATTATTTCAATGAAGAAAATTGGTTGATTTTGGTTTCTGAATTCAACCAAATAGTAAAAATCGAATTGGGTTGTATTATTCAAAATGATGAATTCGATTGGAAATTTTAAAAATAATAAAGGTGCAAAAAATTAACTTTGCACCTTTATTATTTGAAAATATTATTTTATTGTTTTCCTGTTTCTGCAGGAACAGCAACTGCATTCGGATTAGTTTCTAGCATTTCAACTTGAAAAATAATATTAGAATTTGGCGGAATAACATTTCCAGCACCGCGAGCACCATAACCTAATGCGGCTGGAATAAACAAGATTGCTTTGTCGTTTAAATTCATATTATTTAAACCTTCGATAAAACCCTGAATCAAACCGTCTTTTTTGCCATATTGAAACGGAAAAGGTGCGTAACCGTTTTGTTTAGCACGATTTTCATCATATTTTCCATAGGTTTTGTTTACATCTTCATAGCTGCTGTCGAACAAAGTTCCATCTTCAAGATAACCAGCGTAATGAATAAATACATTAGAGGCATCTACTGGTTTTACTCCTTTTCCAGCTTGAATAATTTTGTATTCTAAACCTGAAGGCATTTTGGTAGCAGTTGAACGAATTCCGTTTAGAAAAGCCACTTTTTCTGACATAACGCTTCCATATTTTGCAACATATACTTTTTTGGCTTCGGCATCGGCGATTGCTTGTTTTGCTCTAGCTTCGGCTTGCATTTTTTCTTGTGCAGCCTTGGCTTCTGCATTAACTTTATCCTCGTTTCCTTTGGTTGCAAAATAAGTCGAAAATGTTTTAACAGCATCAAATTTCATAGCATCTGCACCTTTTCTGGTAACGGTTACTTTCTTGATAATATCGTCTTGAACAATTGCATTTACAACATCCATTCCAGAAACAACGTGCCCAAAAACAGTATGTTTCCCGTCTAACCAAGGCGTTTCTTTGTGGGTGATAAAAAACTGCGAACTGT
The DNA here is from genome assembly GCA_031408435.1 of Bacteroidota bacterium. Lineage (GTDB taxonomy): Bacteria > Bacteroidota > Bacteroidia > Flavobacteriales > Flavobacteriaceae > Flavobacterium. The sequence goes on along the minus strand of JANNWM010000034.1, from coordinate 28,661 downwards.
TGGTTGCTGGACCAGAATTGGCCATTGATAAAATTCCGCCTTTGTCGTGTTTCAAATCTGCTACAAACTCATCTTTAAAACTGTAACCTGCACCTCCAGAGCCATTTCCAGCTGGATCGCCACCTTGAATCATAAAATCTTTTATAACTCTGTGAAATTTTATTCCGTCATAAAATGGTTTGTTTTTTAATTTATCGTCAGTTATAAAAGTATTTTTTCCTTCAATTAATGATACAAAATTAGCAACTGTTACGGGAGCTTTTTTGTATTCTAATTGCAAAACAATATTTCCTTTTGATGTTTCAAAATTTGCAAAAACACCAACATTTGGATTGTCAATTGGATTTACTGCAACTTTTTTAGTTGCAACTGTAGTTTTTCCTTTAGGAACAATTGCTTTTTTAGTTTTTTGAGCAAAAACTGTTGTTAATCCTAAAAAAAGTAATAATAAAATTTTATTTTTCATTGTGTAAATTGGTTTAATATTAATCTAAAAAATGTTATATCTGTATTGCAAAAAAATCTAATATCTAAAATTGAATTTACATTTTGTCAAGCAATTCCACTTGAAAAATGATATTTGCATTTGGCGGAATTGCATCTCCAGCACCAGCTTCGCCATAAGCTAAATTGGCGGGAATAAACAATATTGCTTTGTCGCCAATATTCATTTTTGACAAGCCTTCGTTAAATCCTGCAATAAATTGATAATTTCCAGCAACACAAGGAAGTGGTGTATATTGTTTTGCATCGGCACGATTTTGATCAAATTTTCCAAATTTTCTTGCTAGAGCTTCAATACTGCTGTCAAATAATTTTCCGTTTTCAAGAAAACCTGCATAATGAACATAGACATTGGCTCCGTTTTCAGGTTTTTTGCCAGTTCCTTTAGTTATGAATTTCATTTGCAGACCAGAAGGCAATTTTGTTGCTTCAGATTTCAATTTGGCAAATTCAGCAACGTTTGATAATTCTACGGCTTTGAATTTTTCTGAATTAATTTTATCATTTTCCGAATCTAACAATGCTTGTTTTGAATCATTTTCGGCTTTATTAGAAAAATAATCAGAAAATATTTTTACAGCATCAAACTTTTTAGCAACATCTCCTTTGCGAATAATTTTGATAGTTTTTATTAAATCTCCTTGTTGAATTTTATTAACAACATTCATTCCATCATCTATAACATGACCAAAAATAGTGTGTTTTCCATTTAACCAAGGTGTTTCTAGGTGTGTGATAAAAAACTGGGAACTATTTGTTGCTGGTCCGGAATTTGCCATTGCAAGAATTCCGCCTTTATCAAATTTTAAATCTGTAAATTCGTCTTTGAAATTATAACCAGCACCTCCAGAACCATTTCCGTCTGGATCGCCACCTTGAATCATAAAATCGGCAAGTACTCTATGGAAATTTAAACCGTTAAAAAACGGTTTTCCTTTCAGGCTTTCGTTTGTCACAAAAGTGTTTTTTCCCTCTGCTAATGAAACAAAATTGGCTACTGTTACTGGTGCTTTTTCCATTTCTAGTTGCAACAAAATCGTTCCTTTGTTGGTATTTATTTCTGCATACAAGCCGTCTTTTAGGTTTTTATGCTCGTCACACGAAAATAATGTTGCTACTAATAGCAATAAAATTGAAATTTTCTTCATTTTGGTTTTGTTATTCTGGTTTTACTTCTGTTTTAGGTTCGTTTATTACTTTATTCGTGACTTCGATTGGTGTTTTTAAAGTTGGTGTAATTGGTTTTGTAATTTCTTTTTTAATTCCAGCAGCTTTAAAATCATTTAATGTTACTGTACAAATTAATGACTCATTTGTCTCGATTTTATCATTATCGCCGTGATAACCATAACCGTTATTTGATGTAAATAAAAATTTAACGGTTTCGCTTTTTCGCATCAATTTAATTCCGTCCCGCAAACCTGACATTATGTTTTGCTTGTCGATTGCATAAACTTGTGGTTTTAATTCTTGTTTTGTGTAAATAATATTTCCTTTAATATCTTTTACATCATAATCAAAATAAGCAATATCTCCTTTTTTTGGTCTCAAGGTATCGAAATCATTTTTTGACTCGTAAGTGTACCAATATCCTTTTTTTGACGCAAAATATTTAATAGATGGATCGCTTTTTATGATAGAATCAATAACTTTTTCTTCGCCTGCAACAAGTTTTTTATTTCTTTCGGCAGATTCTTTCATAAAACTTCCTTCTGAACGCGAAATTGGTTTTCTGGATTTTTGTTGAGAACAACTTTCCAAAAAAATCAATATAAATAGTAGCAAAAAATGTTTCATTATTAATTATTTAAATTCATTTGAACCAAAATAGACTCGAATTTTACAATAGTTTCTTCCATTGTTAATTCTGATTTTCCTCCAGCAGCATTAATGTGTCCGCCACCAGAAAAATGCTCACGAGAAAACTGATTTACATCAAAATTTCCTTGAGAACGAAACGAAATTTTTATTATTTTTTCTTCTTTATTTTCAATAAATATTGCTGCAAAAATAATACCTTTTATTGATAACCCATAATTTACAATACCTTCTGTATCGCCTTTTACATAATTAAACTCGTTGAGTTCTTTTTGAGAAAGTGTTGTGTAAGCAGTATTAAATTCTGGAAAAACCTTCATATTGCTCATGGCTCGACCCAAAAGTTGCAATCTTGAATAAGAATTATTATCGAATAAAAGATTTGGAATTTCGGTATTTTGGACTCCTAAATCTATTAATTCGGCAACAATTCTATGAGTTTTACCAGTTGTTTTTGGATATTTGAATCCGCCAGAATCTGTTAAAATTCCAGTGTAAATACAAGTTGCAATGTTTTTATCGATTAATTCTTTTTTATTCAGAAACGAAATAAAATTATAAACCATTTCGCAAGTGGAACCAAAACTAGTATCCGAATAGGTAAAATTAGCGTAGTTATCTGGTGCTTGATGGTGGTCAATCATTACAAAGATTGTTTGCAAATTATTGAGAACTTGCTCCATAACATCGCCAGTTCTATGCAATGCATTGAAGTCTAAAGTGAAAACTATTTCGGATTCTTGAAGTAATTTTGTGGTTGTTTGAATATCGTTTTCGAAAATTAAAACTTTATCTGAACTTGGTAACCAAGCCAAAAAATCTGGAAAATCGTTTGGTGCAATAACCGTAACGTTGTGATTCAATTTTAATAAAAAATGATATAATGCTAATGTTGAACCCATTGCATCGCCGTCTGGACTTCGATGTGGAATAATTGCAATTTTTTTTGGTGTTGCTAATAATTCTTGAATTGCTAATATGTATGTTTCGTTCATAGTCTGCGAAAATACTAAAATTCAATTTTATATTGTAGAGATTAACACATATTTTTGAATTTTAAATTAATTTTTTTAATTGGGTTTTTAAAAACATATAAGAAATTTAAGTTCATTAAAACCTGCTTAATTTATAAATGTTTAGAAGTTTTTTGAATTATTTCGATAAATTAAGTCCAAACCAAACAGCTAATATTCCTAAAAAAATACTTATACCTATATATAACAAAGCAATTAATGAATTTTGATTCTGTAATAAAGTTAGATTTTCTGATCCGAAAGTCGAAAAAGTTGTAAATCCGCCACAAAAACCTGTAACTAAAATCCATTTTAAATTTGAGTCAGTTAAATTGTTTTTTTCTAGAATACCAAGAAATAACCCGATTAAAAAACAGCCTAAAACATTCGTCAAAAATGTAGCTAACGGAAAATTGTTTATCCAATATTTGTTGACAAAAATAGACATTAAGTAACGTAAAACGCTGCCAATTGCTCCGCCAATAGCTATAAATATTATTGTTTTAATCATAAAAATTAATTTGGAAAAGAAATTTTGCCCATAGAGACTGATGGAATTCCTTTTCGAGATCCGAAATCAGATTTTCCGCCTGCAACATTTTCATTGGCCAAAATAGCAAATAAAACAGCTTCTTTTGCATCGCCAGAAATACCTAAATCGTCAGTTTTGTGAAATTGGTATGGTAATAATTTTTTTAAAGTTTCGACCAATAACGGATTGTGCATTCCGCCACCAGACATATAAACAGTGAAATTGGCTTTTGGATTATTAGAATTATTGATTGCATATTTTATGGCTTCGGTAATAGTTTCGGCACTAAATTGGGTCAAGGTTGCTAGTAAATCATTAATGTTTAAATTTTTAGTATTACTTGAAATTTGTGCATTCAAAACATAATCTATATTAAAAAGTTCTGGACCAGTTGTTTTTGGAAAAGGTTTCTTAAAAAAATAATTGTCTTTCAATGCCAATAATAATTCTTGGCTAATAGTTCCTTTTTTAGAAATTTCGGCATTTTTATCATACGATAACTTCGGAAAATGGTGTCTTGTAAATGCGTCTAACAAAGTGTTTCCGGTTCCGGTATCGGTTACAAAAACTTCTTCGGGATTTAATGAACTTGGTAAAAAAGTAAAATTGGCAATGCCACCCATATTCAATAAAATGCGGTTTTCGCCTTTTTGACTGAACATAAAAAAATCGCCATAAACCGCCAATGGTGCACCTTCGCCACCTGCGGCAAGATGTTTTTGACGAAAATCTGAAATTGTTATTATTCCGGTTTTGACGGCAATATGATCGCCATCGCCAATTTGTAACGTTGCGTTTGGAAATTTTTCTTGTAGATGCAAAAATTTTGGAGCATGCATAACAGTTTGTCCATGCGAAGCAATTAAATCGACATTGGTTGTATTAATATTCCATTTTTTGAGGCATTCTAAAATCATTTCTCCATGAATATTACCTAAATATTCGTTTAATAATGCCAAATGTTGAAAATCGATTTCTTTTTTGGCAAATATTTTTCTGATTTCGATTTTTAAATCGTCGCTATAATCAATTGTTTCGAAATTCAATAAACTAACTTTGGTTTTCTCGCCAGAATCGGAAATTTCGCAAAATACAACATCGAGACCGTCAAGAGAAGTTCCTGACATTAATCCAATAATTTTTCTTGATGTTTTATTGGCAATTTCGAATAAGTTATTGATGTTTTGGTTCATGAAAAATTGGTTTAATAACTAATTAAAAAAAATGAAACTGTTTTTTTAATTTTATAACTATAATTTTTTTGAATTATTTATTAATGCAACATTTTTTATACTTTTTTCCACTTCCGCAAGTGCAATTATCGTTTCTGTTAATTTTTTCGGATAGTATAAATGGTTGGACTGGTTTTGATAATTGTTCTTTAATTTCATCATAAGAATAATTATCATCATTTGAATCATCATTTTCTGGAGAATAAATTTCAAAAATTGAGTGCAAATGTAATTTAAAATTGTCATTATAAACTTCGTTATAAGTCCCGATAAATTCATCATAACCACTAAACAATACATTATTTATCCATTTTTTTTCATATAAATTTTTAATAATTGGCACAAGACTTTCGATTTTGAATGTAGCAATATCATTTGCAACAAATTCTAGAAAATCAGAATCTATTAAATTATCATCTAAAGTGGATTTACTAAATTTATTTATAATGGTTTTGTAATGCGATAAAATTTCGTCTTTTTTATCTGCATTATTATAAATTATTTGCTCGAAAGCACTCAAAACATTTATTTTGGCTTGGCAGTCAATGCCTGGTTTCAATAAAAATTCTAATACTACATCGGTTTGATTAATTCCTAAAACATAAATAACTTGCCATAAAATTTCTGTTAAATCAAATTCTAAATAAAAATCAAGAAAATTAGTATCATTTTCTAAAACTGCTAATATTTTCGGCAAACTTTCGACAGATCTCAATTCTTTTAGAAAAATCATAGCATTCAATAAAAATGCATTTTCGTTGAAATCTAAATCTCTTTTTTTATAATAATGAAAATTTATAACTGCATCGTTGAGTATTGTTTCTAAATCTTGAATTAAAGTTGCTCTTGGAAGATTCAAAATTTTATTGATCAAATCGTGAGGCATATCCAACTCATATTCATATAAAAAATTAATTTCAAGATGGTTAAATTTTGGAGCTATATATGCGCCATCTAGATTAGGAATCGATTTGACAATTGGCGCAATTCTATTTTTTTCTATTTGTTCAAAATAATTAGTCAAATATGAATTGTCATCTTCTAAATCATCAAGTTCTTCTAATTGACTTGTTAAATTTTCCATCATTTCTTGGCAATAGATAGTGTCGGGATGAGTTGGTGCTATGTCTATCATTATATCTAGATGTTCTTCGGCTGTGTCAAAATCATCTTGATTTGCCAAAAATTTTACAACCATTTTCAAATATCCTGTCACTTCCGCCAAATGAAATAACTTTCGGTGCGGATAAATTTTTTGTAAGTCAAAATTACGACCTAATATTTTTTCGGCTTCATCAAAATTATTATTATCAATATATTGAGATGCTTTGTTTAATCTTGCAAATAAATATTCAGGATGTTCTTTTAATATCCAATCGTTTACTTCAAATGCTTTTTCGAGCATTTCTCGTTTGGCATAAGCAACCGACAAGAAATTTTTTAATTGTGGCGTATATGGATATTGAATAGTTAGTTGAATGAGTTTTTCTATGATTACATTATTGTTATTGTCTAAAACTTCATTGTGTAAACTTTCGAATTGGTTTTTTAAGTTTGGTGTAATTCCAAAACCTTCATCTTGAAAATCTGGATTTTCGGTGATTCTAAAACTAAAATGATTTTGATTTATTGACATTTTTCTTATTTCTTTGATTTCTTTAATTTTGCTTTTTCAATTTTATTTTGAATGCTGATAATCTTGTCTGTCGAAATATTTTTGTTTTCGAAAACCCATTTTGTGTAAACTTCTTTTTTGATTGCTGTTGCAAATGGAATTTGCCACAATAAATCTTGGTTCTCAAGTTTTTTTAACAAATAATGAATTGGTAAACCATTTTTCTCGTCTTTCGAGAAAATTCCTGCAAGAACAAAGTAAGGCATTAGGTATTTGGCTGGAATAATTTTGACGTTTTTATTCAAATCAAAATAATCTTTAAGAACAAGGTTGATTTGGGTTAGTTTGTGCATTGTTGTTGGTTGATTAAAATACTTTAATAAATTTATCAACCTAGGTTAATCTTAGATTGAAGTTCATCTAAGTTGTCTTTATGAATATTTATATTCATTCTTATTTCCCTACACTTATCCTCATTAAAGTCAATCCCTTCTTTTTTATCAATAAAATATTCTCTCCCAGTTTCTTTATCTTTTACAAAGACTGCGTGAGCGAAGTCGTTTCTCACTTTTATAACATTTGTTTTAAACTCTTTTATGAAATTTGGTATTCCTATTGAATTAGTAATCTCTTCGATTGCGCTTGCTCGTTGAGAAGAAGAGAATAATATTGGCTCAGATAATACTTTATTAAAGTTGTTGTTTTTTTTATACTTTTCAGATTTTTCCAATTTCTCTTTATGAAATATAATCAACTCGTCAAGAACTCTATCAATAATATTTTGATGTTCTTTTTTATCAATATAATTTTCAACAATATTTAACATTTGAGCATCTAGATTACTGACTTCATTCATAATCATTCCCCGCATAGAAACAATATGCTGAAATTTTGAAATAGTTAATTTTACTAAATCTATTATTTCATTCTTTAATTCATTATAATTTCCTTCTGTTAATTGATAAAATGTAATTCTATTACTATTTATTAATTGTTGTTGTCGAAGTTGAGTATTAGCTGAATAAAAAAATATCTCTGTATGATTGTGCTTGTTTTCTCTTATAAAATCAATAACTTCTTTTCCAGTTGTACCATTGTTTAAAGATAAATCGGTTATAATCAAATCATATGATTTATCTTCACTAAATAATTCTTGAAATTCATTAAAATCTTCTGCTTCTTGTATTTCACAATTAAAAAACTCATTTGTAACAAAATCAAATAAATCTTTCTTTATTGCCAAATAAGGTCTCGTATCAATTTTATCATCGACCCAAATTATATTATAGTTTAACTTCATATTGGAAATTTTATTAAAAATTCAACACCCTTTTCAAAATTAGTATTAACATCAATTTTCGCATCTAATTTTTCTAAAGTCTGTTTTGTTAATGACAATCCTATACCTGAACCATCAGTTCTTGTGAATCCAAAATCAAATATTTTACTTTTTATTTCCTCTGGAATTCCATCTCCATCATCTTTAAATCTTAAAATAAAATTTTCTTTATCTTTTATCCAAGTAATATCGATATTTTTTGCTTTTGCCTTTTTGGAATTACTAAATAAATTATCTAGCAAAACAGTTATTTCTAATGGTCTAAATTTGATTTTCTTTTTTAAAATATTAGGTTTTTCAAAGTTGATTTTTAGTGGTTGTTTTTGATGAATAAATGAATTTACTGGTATATAATTGTTTTGTATATAATCATATGAAAACTGAATAATATCTTCAGTAATTTTTTCACTTTCTAGGCTAAAACCAGCATTTGTAACGAATCTAGAAGCACTTAATATTTTTTTTACTTCTAGATTAATATTTAGAACCTCTTCAATTAATTTATCTTTAGATAAATTGCTGTTTATAGATTTTACTAACTCATCAAGACTAAAAGTTATATTCCCTGCTGTATGAACAATTTGATGCTGTAATGTTAATAGATCTTTTTTATCTCTATTATTTATTGAATTATCAAAAAGTTTCTTTGAAATTTCTTCATTTAATTCTTTCGATAGTTTTTCGTTCTCTATTAATTTTTCAAATGCCTCTGCTTCTGCTTCTTCCTTAACTTTGCGAAGTTCATCAATTTTTTTTTCGGCTTTTTTAATTGTATTAATAACTTCATCTTTATTGAAAGAATCCGTTTTTATTTGTTCGGTAAGATTACTTAATACCGAATTAATTGAGTTTTCAGATTTTTTATTTAAAATACTTAAAATTTCATCTGAAACTTCAAATCTAATTACATTTTTAGAATTTGTTAATCCATTTAATAATTTCCTCAAATTTTCATTGATGTCATTAACTTTTTCATTAACCAATCCCTGATTTTTTATAAAAACATTATCAAAATTGATAAATTCTTCTGGCGAGAGAGAATTCCCCCAATCTGTAACATCTATAATATACTTTTCTAATTTTTTTAATGTTTCATAAAACCAATATTCTAAATCAAAATAAGTTTCGGTTTTTATTAATCCATCACCTCTACTTGATGTTTCACGAAGATTATTATTTATTCCTTCAATAGATATATAACCAATAACTTCACGAGTTCCTAAATAACGGCTATGTCCTTGCGCCTTTCTATTATCCATCTCTAATGGATCTTTTCCTCTTTCTCCGTAAGGAAAAATTCTAAGTCCGTTTTTATAAACAAAAACATGTCCATATGCAACTGGCTGTAAACCCATTTTTCTGCTAAAAGTTGATTTTGCAGAAACATTCAAATAATAAATTGAAAATTTTATGTCATTAAACTTTTCAAATGGATTTTCTTCTGTTACAGAATACACCATTTTACCTGCTTCAAATAATGTTGTAACAATATCTGAATTATTAACTTTTGATTCTATATATGTTGTTTTAATTCCTAAAGTATCAAAAATAAGATTTTGAATTTCACCATTAACAATTTTTATATATTTGACTAAACTTGAATCAATTGGACTCTTAGCATGATTAACCTGTTTTTTGTTTTCTAGAATTTGTTCATTATCATTTATAATTTCATCTTTAACTTTTAAAATAATTTTAAATGAATCTTCTTCGTTTATGGTATTTGGGTTAATCAATCTTGAAAGTGCATCTTTTAATTGTAGGAATTTTTTTCTATCCCATTTACTTTTGAGATTAGTTATTTCTAAAACCGTTCCGTGTTCTATATTATAATTACTTTCTTGAATTGTTTCTTGTAATACAGCTATGTTAACAAATTCATCTTTAATATCACCCTCAAATTTGTTCCAATCAGTTATTAACACTTCAACGTTAGGATTTGATTCTTGTTTTATGGTTTCTAAATATAAATTACTTCCTAATCTATCACAAGAAAAACGTCCAATTCCTTTTGCACCTGCATAAGCCCTTTTAACTTTTATTTTATCCCTATAATCATAATTATCTTCCTCTGTCCCTTCAATTTTTGCTGAATATGCTACAAATAACCATTTATTAATTAGGTCTTCATAGTTCATTCCTTTACCATTATCCTTTATAATAATTTTTGCTCTATTTGAATAAATGTTTTCGAAAATAATTTCAACTTTTGTAGCATGAGCATCATAAGAATTTTTTACCAATTCAAAAACAGCAATAAAATCATCATTGATTAAATCGCTACCGATAATATTCTTTAAGGCAGAACTGACTTTAAAAGATAAAGGGTTTTGCATTTTTATATTAGTTGTTTCAAAATCAATCCACTTTGCTCACTAAAAAGTGGTGGAATTGCATTTCCAATTTGAGTATATCTTGGTACTTCTTGAGTTCGAAGTTTCCCGCCAGTTGTATATTTTCCTTTAAATAAGTACCAATCTGGAAAAGATTGAATTCTAGCATATTCGCGAACAGTTAAGATTCTAGGTTCAGAATAGTGAATGTAATCGTCTGGTAAAGTTGTTATTGTAGGTGTTTTATCGAACTCATTTAAGGGTATAACAGTTCGTTTTTTTATATTGTATTTTTCTTGAATGTTTTTACTAATATTAAAGTTTCGTCTGTCTAAAGTGCTATCAAGTATGCTTGAAAATCTATTTATAATCAAGTCAGAATGTTTTGGAAAACGGTGGCTGTCAGCAACTTTATCAATAATTCCTTCTCGCATTAATTTTTGGTAGTTTCCATTTTGTTTTCCATAAATACCAGATTCAAAACTAGGATATTCGGGAGTTTCTTTCAATCCATTTTTTTTAAATAAATCTGAAATTGCGTCTTGTAAATTAGTTTTACTATCTAAACCTTTGTTTTCTAAAAAATTAAAACAATTGTTTTTTAGAGATTCAAAAAAACTTTCTGCTTTTTCTTGTGATGATTTCTTCAATGACTTTTTAATTCCTACCAAAATAAAACGAGTTCTTTTTTGAGGAACACCATAATCTCCAAAATTGACTAATTGACCTTTAACATAATAACCTAAATCATCTAATTTTTTAGTAACTTGATATGAATAAGCAATTCCTTTTTCTTTATTTTTTTTAAATTCCATTGTAAAGCCTTTTACATTCTCAAAAAAAATAATTTTAGGTTCTACAATTTCTACAAATTTAATATATGAGTTTATCAAATCATTTCTTAAATCATATTCATTTCTTTTTCCCGCCATAGAAAATCCCTGACAAGGCGGTCCACCAGCAATCAAGGTAACCTTTCCTTTTAATTTCATCAAATCACTTTCATAATACTTTAAAACTTCATTTATTTCGTGAGGTTTTTGAGGTAACCATTTTGGCCAATCAAAATGTTTTTTTTGATCTATAAGATTATATTCCAATGTTTTAAAAGCATCTGGGCTTTTTTCAATTGCAAAAATACCTTTCCAACCAGACTGATGAAGTCCAAGTGATAAGCCACCACAACCAGCAAAAAGATCAATGTAATTTAATTTATTTTTCATAAAAAATCTAATTTACAAACATAATAAAAAAACCATTACATATTACGTCGATATTGCCCACCAACCTCAAAAAGTGCACTCGTAATCTGCCCCAAAGAACAAACTTTGGTTGCTTCCATTAAATGCGCAAAAAGGTTTTCGTTTTTGATGGCTGCTTCTTGCAAAATCGCAATGTGTTCAGCAACTTTTTTGGCACTTGATGAATGTAAACTCGCTAACATATCGATTTGATATTGCTTTTCGGTTTCGGTAGCACGAATTACTTCGGCAGGAACGACTGTTGGCGAACCTTTAGAGCTTAAAAATGTGTTGACACCAATAATCGGGAATTCTCCGTTGTGTTTCAAAGTTTCATAATACAAACTTTCTTCTTGAATTTTGCTGCGTTGGTACATTGTTTCCATTGCGCCAAGCACGCCACCACGTTCTGTGATTCGTTCAAATTCTAACAAAACAGCTTCTTCAACCAAGTCGGTTAATTCTTCGATGATAAACGAACCTTGAATTGGGTTTTCGTTTTTTGCCAATCCTAATTCTTTGTTAATAATCAACTGAATCGCCATTGCACGACGCACTGATTCTTCGGTTGGCGTTGTTATTGCTTCGTCATAAGCGTTGGTATGCAATGAGTTACAGTTATCATAAATCGCATAAAGAGCTTGCAATGTTGTACGGATATCATTAAAATCAATTTCTTGTGCGTGTAAACTACGACCCGAAGTTTGAATATGGTATTTCAACATTTGCGCTCTTTCATTGGCTCCATATTTATTCTTCATGGATTTTGCCCAAATTTTTCTGGCAACACGACCAATAACAGCATATTCGGGATCGATTCCGTTCGAGAAAAAGAACGATAAATTTGGCCCAAAATCGTTAATATTCATGCCTCGACTCAAATAATATTCAACATATGTAAAACCATTCGAAAGCGTAAATGCCAACTGTGAAATTGGATTGGCTCCAGCTTCGGCAATGTGATAACCTGAAATCGAGACTGAATAAAAATTTCGAACATTTTTTGTAATAAAATATTCTTGCACATCGCCCATTAATCGCAAAGCAAATTCTGTTGAGAATATACAAGTGTTTTGTGCTTGGTCTTCTTTGAGAATATCGGCTTGAACGGTACCACGAACTTGGCTTAACGTTCTGGTTTTAATTTCGTTGTAAACATCAATTGGCAAAACTTCATCACCAGTTACGCCCAACAAAAATAACCCTAAACCGTTGTTTCCTTCTGGAATTTCTCCTTGATAACTTGGGCGAATTATTCCTTTTTTCTTGTAGATTTCATTTATTTTTTCAAGTACTTCGACTTCAAGATTGTTTTCTTTGATGTAAATTTCGCATTGTTGGTCAATGGCTGCATTCATAAAAAAACCAAGTAACATTGGGGCTGGACCATTTATTGTCATCGAAACCGATGTCATTGCGTGAACCAAATCGAAACCTGAATACAGTTTTTTAGCATCGTCAAGACAGCAAATAGAAACTCCTGCATTTCCTATTTTTCCGTAAATATCAGGTCGAACATGCGGATCGGCTCCATACAATGTTGGACTATCAAACGCCGTCGAAAGTCGTTTGGCTGGTAATCCTGCACTTACATAATGAAAACGCTTGTTGGTTCGTTCTGGCCCACCTTCGCCTGCAAACATTCGGCTTGGATCTTCGCCTTCACGCTTGAATGGATACAAACCTGCAGTAAACGGAAATTCTCCAGGTACATTTTCTTGTAAATTCCATTTCAAAATATCGCCCCAAGCTTCGTATTTTGGTAGCGCAATTTTCGGTATTTGATTGTTTGATAAAGATGTGGTTTGGGTTTTAATTTCGATTACTTTGTCACGAACCTTAAAACTATAAATTGGGTTTTTATATTTATTGACTTTTTCGTTCCAAGTTAGAATGATTTCCCAATTGTACGGATCCAAATTCATTTTTACACGGTCGAATTCTGCAACCAGCATTTTCGCAAAAAGTTGTCCTTCATCTGTTTTAGGTTTTGAGAAAGAATCATCAATCCCGAATTTTGACAGTTCAATTTTTGAATTCGTGACAGATTCTAGTGTTTTATAAATTCCGAATAATTTTTGAGCAACTTCTACTTGAGTTTTGGCGGTTATATCGTATTTACGATTATTTTCTGCAATTTCAGATAAATATCTAGTTCTGTGAGGTGGAATAACATAAATTTTCTCGCTCATTTCACGAGTAATTTCGAATGTCGATTTTAAGTCTGAACCTGTCTTTTCAACAATTTTATCCATTATCGATTTGTACAACGTGTTCATTCCTGGATCGTTAAATTGCGATGCAATTGTACCGAAAATTGGCATCGAATCGGTTTTTTCATCCCAAAGATTGTGGTTGCGCTGGTATTGTTTTTTTACATCTCGAATGGCATCGAGAGCGCCACGCTTGTCGAATTTATTTAGAGCCACTAAATCGGCAAAATCAAGCATGTCGATTTTTTCGAGTTGGGTTGCAGCTCCAAATTCTGGTGTCATGACATATAATGAAACGTCTGAATGGTCCATAATTTCGGTGTCGGATTGACCAATACCCGAAGTTTCGAGAATAATCAAATCGTATTCGGCAGCTTTTAGAACCTGAATTGCTTCGGCAACATATTTAGACAAAGCCAAATTAGACTGTCGAGTTGCCAACGAACGCATGTAAACCCTAGGATTATTAATGGCATTCATTCGTATTCTATCTCCAAGAAGTGCACCACCAGTTTTCTTTTTTGATGGATCTACAGAAATAATTCCTAAAGTTTTTTCGGGAAAATCGATTAAAAAACGACGGACTAATTCGTCAACTAAAGATGATTTTCCTGAACCACCAGTTCCGGTGATTCCTAGAACTGGTGGATTTTTTTGTTTATTTTCATCGAATTTGAAAAGTTTTTTAAACTCGTCATTTCTATTTTCGGCAAGCGAAATTAATCTTGCGATTGTTGGAACGTGTTTTTCTTTTAATGCATTTGCAATATCTAAATGTGCAGGCAAACTTGGCAATGCATAATCCGATTTCATGACATTATCATTAATCATTCCTTGTAAACCCATTGCACGACCATCGTCTGGCGAATACAAACGAGTAATGCCATAATCCATTAAATCTTTGATTTCTGATGGCAAAATAACACCGCCGCCACCGCCAAAAATTTTGATATTGGTTGCGCCACGTTCTTGCAACAAATCGAACATGTATTTGAAATATTCGTTGTGACCACCTTGATACGAACTGCAAACAATTGCGTTGGCATCTTCTTGAATAGCGGTATTTACAACCTCATCAACGCTGCGGTCGTGACCCAAATGTATGACTTCGCAACCGGTGGCTTGAATGATTCTTCGCATTATATTAATAGCTGCATCGTGACCGTCAAAAAGTGCAGCTGCTGATACAATTCGAACTTTGTTTTTTGGGATATAAGGTATTTGAGGTTCCATTTTGAGGATATGATTATTTTTAGGGTGCAATTTACGGATTTTCTGAAAAATTGCCTATTTTTTTTGAGATAATTGTTTTTTGAATTTCGAGGTTTCTAGCCCTGATTGAAGGGAAAATCCTTTTTGATAAAAGACTATTTTTTCTGGTTTAAAAACAACGACCAAAGGAAGTTCGTTTTTGAACCAAGAAAAAAAGGATTTTAAAAAAAAGATTTGGAATGAAAGCAGGAATAGCTCCTGAAAATAATTCAACATATAATCAGACAAAATTATTTGTATATTTGAATTTTAAAATTAAAATTATGAAAAAAATATTTTTATTGGCAGTAATTTTTGCCTTTTCGGGTTGTGCAGAAATGCAACAAGTTTTGAACCAATTGCCACAAACTCAAGGAATGGGTTTAGGTCTTGATATTTCGGGTGGTTTGAAAGAAGCTTTGAACAACGGCGTTGCCAATCAAGTTTCGAAATTGACAGCTACCGATGGTTTTTTTAGAAACGAAGCTGTAAAAATTTTATTACCAGCCGAATTGCAAAAAGTCGATAAAACTTTGAGAGCAATTGGCATGGGAAAATTGGCCGACGAAGGCCTGAAAGCAATTAATAGAACTGCCGAAGATGCTGTGAAAGAGGCAACTCCGATTTTTGTGAGTGCAATAACAAATATGAGTTTTACAGATGCCAAAAACATTTTGATGGGCAACGAAAGTGCTGCTACAAGTTATTTACAAAATGCTACAACTACTGCTTTGTACGGCAAATTTAATCCAGTTATTAAAAATTCGTTTACTAAGGTTGGTGCCGACAAAATTTGGGCAAATTTAATTAACAAATACAACACAATTCCCTTAGTTACGAAAGTGAATCCAGATTTGACGGATTATGTTACTAATCAAGCACTAAACGGTGTTTTTAAAATGATTACTGTCGAAGAAAAGAAAATTAGAACAGATTTAAACTCAAGAACGTCGAATTTGTTGAAACAAGTTTTTGCTTTGCAGGATAGGAAATAGATTTGAGGTTGCAGAATTGAGGAATTAATAACACAATTATAACTTAACATTAACTATATCAAATACTTAAATGCAGTATTTTTGTATTGTTAGAATAAAGTTTTGGTTAGTTAAGTTTGTTAAGATTGCCAATGTTTTCGAAAGAATGCATTGGCATTTTTTTATTTAATTTTGTTTTATAAACGAAATAACTTTTTGGTTAAAAACCATTGGTCTATCTACATTAACAACGTGTCCGCAGTTTTCAATAACGAATAATTTTGAAGATTTGTAGTGTTTTTCGACCACTTTTCGAACCGATGGCAAAAACATATAATCTTCTTCGCCCATTACATATAACGTAGGTATTTCGAGTTCGACTTGACGAAACCATTTTAAGATTGGATTTATTTCGGCTGTAAGTTTAAACCAGCGAATGAATTCTTTTTGGTAGAGTTTCTTGGCTTCGTTGATGAATAATAATCTGGATTGTTTGTGGTTTTTGTTGGGCATTATTACAAATGCAAAAAACTTATACAAAACCAAATACGGCAAAACATACTTAAAAAGATTGCCTAATTTCATTAAAATCTGAGAACGAAAATTCATTTTTAAGATTGCACCACCCAAAATCATGCTTTGTACTCTTTCTGGATGTGTTTCTGCCAACTGACGAATCAAGATTGTTCCCAACGAAATGCCAACAAAATGCGATTTTTGAATTTTCAAGAAATCTATAACTTCTAAAACATCGTTTGCAATCGATTCGAAAGTATATTTTCGTTGAAAGGCTTTTTTAATTTGCTGGTTAGAGTTACCGTGACCTCGTAAATCAAGAAGCAAAACATTGAAATGTTTCTGAAAATCACGAATTTGTTTGAACCAAATCGATGAACTTCCGCCTGCACCGTGCACAAAAGTTACCCATTGTTCAGAATTTTTATTTTGGTAAATGGTATAGTTTATCAATTTGATTTTTTTGGTAAAGATATTAAAAAAGGTTCTTGATTATAATTACTATGTTATAAGTTTTTATGAAGTGATTTAAAATATTCAAAAGCCAATAATAATCGACTTCCGTGCCACGAAAACATTTCGCCATCGACGATTTCTATTTCTGAATTGGAAAAATTTAAGATTTCTATTTTGTCTTTTTCTTTGAAAGGAAATGGTTCTGAGGATAAAAAAATCATATCTAAATTTTCGTTTTCTAACGATTCGATTTGAATTTCTGGATAACGATTCGATTCGAAATTATTATTTTCAAAGACGTTTTCGAAATTATTCAATCGCAACATTTCGTTGATATAATTGTCCGAACCAACAACCATATATGGGTTTTTCCAGATAAAATAGGCAACTTTTTTAATTTGTTTTTCTTTTATAAAAGTTTTAAAATCGCTCAGGGCAAATGATAATTTTTCGTTCAGAAGTTTTGCGTTTTCTTGAAGATTAAATATTTGTCCAAAATCTTGAATCATTTCGAAATTATCTTCAATTGTAATAATATTGGTTGTCCAAGTTGTACAAATTTTAGAACATTCTTCGATTATTTCTTTAGAATTTTCTTCTTTATTACAAATGATAATATCAGGATTTAAAGCCATTATTTTCTCGAAATTTGGATTTTTTGTTCCTCCAACTTGCTTTTTTTCTTTCAAAAAATGAATAGGATGAACACAAAATTTTGTGATTCCGACAATATAATTTTCCAAACCTAAATCAAACAACAATTCGGTTTGCGATGGTACAAGCGAAATTATTCTTACTGGAATTTCTTGAAAATTATGTCTGATTTTTATTTGGTCGGTTAAAAGCATTATTTTTTATTCGGATTTTTTAATGGAACGCAGATGACACGGATTAAACTGATTTTCGCAGATTAATTATTTTTTTTTAAACATTTGGTTAAATTCAATTATCGCTAAAACCTAATATTATTTGCATTTCTTGTTGAATTTTGAGGGCTTCTGCCCTAGCCTTTTGGGCAAAATCGCTTTTGCTTGAAGCATAAATTATTCCTCGAGACGAATTAATTAATAATCCAATATTGGCATTTATGCCATATTCGCAAACTTCTTGTAGATTTCCGCCTTGCGCACCAATTCCTGGCACTAACAAAAAACTATCTGGCACAATTTTGCGAATTTCGGTGAAATATTCGGCTTTGGTTGCTCCAACAACATACATTAAATTATGACTATTTTTCCAAGTTTTAGAAGTTTCTAAAATCTGTTTGTACAATTCTTTTCCGTTAGTTTCTAAAGTTTGAAAATCGAATGCACCTTCGTTAGACGTTAATGCTAACATTATTGTATGTTTGTTTTCGAATGCCAGAAACGGCTCGACAGAATCTTTGCCCATGTAGGGCGCAACGGTTACAGAATCGAAATTTAAATCCTCGAAAAATGCTTTGGCATACATAGTTGATGTGTTGCCAATATCGCCACGTTTAGCATCGGCAATTGTAAAAATTTCTGGGTAATAATCGTTTAAATATTTTATGGTTTTTTGTAATGATTGCCAACCTTTTATGCCATAAGCTTCATAAAATGCGGTATTTGGCTTAAATGAAACACACAAATCGTGGGTTGCATCGATAATGGCTTTATTGAATTCGAAAATCGGGTCTTCAAATTGCAAAAGATGTTTCGGAATTTTATCTAAATCAACGTCAAGACCAATGCAAAGAAATGATTTTTTGGTTTTGATTTGATGAATTAATTGTTGTGTTGTCATTTAAAAAAAGTATTCAGTTTTCAGTCGCAGTTTTCACTATTCACTTCGCAAATATAACAAAAAATCGAAAATCATTGTCGAATAACCCAGACCTTCCTGCCGGCAGGCAGGTGTTAGGGAAAAACGTTTTTTGATCTCGTTTTTTTGATGAGATTAAAAAACTTTTGGAAAGGCAACAGGAAATACGATTTCTGAAAAAAGCGAATATTCATTTCTAAAAAAAAACGCCTCAATTTCTTGAAGCGTTTTGATTAATTTATTTTACTAAATTTATTTCTACTCGTCGGTTTAGGTTTTTGCCTTTTGGAGTTTTGTTACTCGCAATTGGTTTTTTTGATCCATAACCTTCTGATGTTAATCGGTCGGCACGAACGCCTTTGTCAATTAGATATTGTTTAACTGCTGCTGCACGATCTTTAGAAAGTTTAAGATTTTTAGCTGGAATTCCTGCACTATCCGTATGCCCTTCTATTTTGAAATTGGCACTTTGATATTCGTTAAGAACTGTTACAATAGCATCTAAACTTGAGTTTGATTCTGATTTCAGAGTTGCTTTTCCAGAGTCAAAAAGTATTGTTTTAGAGAATTCGTTTATTTTTTTGATAACTTCTTCTGCTACTTTTACAGGTTCAGCTTTAACTGGCTCAACAATTTTGACTTCTGGACAACCGTTGTTAGCTGCGATTCCAAAAACAGTTGGACATTTGTCGTCTTTGTCTAAAATTCCGTCTTTATCAGAATCTAAATACGGGCAACCATTGTTTTCTTTTGGTCCTGCTTCGTTAACACATTTGTCTTCTTTGTCTAAAGTTCCGTCTTTATCAGTGTCTGGGTATGGGCAACCTTTATTGTCTTTTGCACCAGCAACATCTTTGCAAGAATCATCTTTGTCTAAAGTTCCATCTTTATCAGTATCTCTATATGGACAACCTTTGTTTTCTAATGGACCAAATTCGTCTGGACATTCATCATTTTTGTCTAAAACTCCATCACTATCTCTGTCTTTAATTCGACCTTGATAAACTGGTATTTTTAATCCTAAATAAAAATCTGCTGCTTTAGAATCATCTGAAATAAAGTTAGTAATTATTGAACCCGAACCAATTGTTAACGGTCCAAGTCTCATGCCTGCACCAGCTTGAAAGCCTGAATATTCCATAAGGTTTAATGGAACAAATAAACTGAACCATTTGGTTTCAATTCTTGGTGTTATTGAATAATTGTTGCCTATTGTGTTTGTGTTTATGGCAGTTTTGCTGTTAATGTTATAATCTGCGTTGGCGTTTATGTAAAACTTATTGTAAACATTCCAATCTAAATTAAAATGTGCCGAAGTTGGCAAACTGTATTTGGTTGCAGCAAGATTTTCTTTAAGTATGTATTTGGCTCTTAATAATTCTTCTGGCGAACTACTGGCATCATAATCTGCTTCGGAAATTGTTGCATTGACATTATAAATACTTTGTTTGTTATTTGTATAATCAATTGATCCAAAATCGGTTACAGAAAAACCAAGTTTAATTAAGTATTTATTTTTATCTTTCAAATCACGAACTTCGTCAATGTTTGGACGGTATTCATATATAAAACCTAAATCGGCACCAAAACCAGTACCAGCATTAAATTCTAATTTATCACTAAAATTTCCAGCTGCATCAACTCCACCAGCAGTAATTTCGCCAGTTGTTGTAATTTGGTTAGCATTTGGTGTAGGAACAAGTGCGACGTTGTACGCAAACGATAAATTATTTGCATTTCCATAAACATTTTGTAAACCTGACAAATATTTAACCGTTAAACCTGCTTTGAAAAAGTTTTTATCATTATTAACAAGAACTGCTGCATAAGTCAAACCAAATTCTGCCCAAGCGTTTTGAACAATATTAAAATTTTGTGCTGGCGATGCAAAACTTGTATTGTTTAATCCGTCGTTAACGCTGTTAAAAAAAGCTCCGTCAACATTAGAAATGTTACTAACTTCACGAAGTCTAGTTGACAAGGCTATGGCGTTATTTTTGTTGATGTTAAACATAAATGCTGGCCCTAGAATATCAGTATTTACTTGAAAGTTGTTGTTGTTAGTAAAATATTTTTTGGCAGATTTATCAAAATCGTAATCGCCTGCAATTGCATCAAAAATATTTACTCCAAAAGCGTCGTTTGTTACACCAAGACTTCCAGAAACTAAATTGATGTCTGTATTGAATCGTGAGTCGACAATATTGGCTGGGTTAGAGATAATTCCGTGAACACCTGAGTAATTATCTGATAAAAACCCTAAGTAAGATTGTGCTTTTAAGCTAAAAAAGCTTGTGAAAACAAAAACAATAATAAGTAACTTCTTCATAATATAAATTTTTTGCAAATATAAAAAATTTAATTAATTATCATAATTTTTTCTTAAAAAACTTCGCTTGCCTCTTTCAATTTTTCCATATTATTAACAAGTTGCAATTCGTCAATTAATTTTTGAATTTTGCCATTCATTACGCCGTCCATATCAAAAACATCCATTCCGATTCTGTGGTCGGTTACTCGCCCTTGCGAATAGTTATAGGTTCTAATTTTTGCAGATCGGTCACCAGAACTTACTTGCGAGGTACGTTTTACTGCGTCTTCGGCTTGTTTTTTGGCTAATTCTTGTTCGTATAATCTAGAACGCAAAACGCCAAAAGCCTTGTCTTTGTTTTTATGTTGCGATTTTTGATCTTGACATTGCGCCACCAATCCTGTAGGAATATGTGTCAACCTAACTGCCGATTTGGTCGTATTTACAGATTGTCCGCCAGGTCCTGACGAACAGAAAAAATCAACACGAACATCGTTCATATCTATTTGTACATCAAATTCTTCTGCTTCTGGTAAAACCATTACAGTCGCTGCAGATGTATGAACTCTGCCTTGGGTTTCGGTTTGTGGTACGCGTTGCACACGGTGAACTCCAGCTTCGAATTTCATCGTTCCATAAACATCTTCGCCAGTAACTTCAAAAATAACTTCTTTGAAACCGCCAGAGGTTCCTTCGTTCATGTCTACAACCGATGTTTTCCAGCCACGATTTTCGCAATATTTGGTGTACATTCTAAACAAATCACCAGCAAAAATACTAGCTTCATCGCCACCAGTTCCTGCTCTAACCTCAATCATTACGTTTTTGGCGTCTTCGGCATCTTTTGGAATTAACATGAATTTTATTTCATCTTCTAATTCTGGTAATCTTTCTTTGGCTTCTTCCAATTGCATTTTGGCCATTTCGGTCATGTCTGCATCTGAATTATCGGTTATAATTTCGTTGGCTTCGTCGATATTTGCCATCAAAATTACATATTCGTCACGCTTTTCTTTCAAAGCTTTCAGAGTTTTATATTCTTGATTCAAAAGCACATAACGTTTTTGATCCATGATCACATCTGGCTGAATAATCAAGTCTGAAATCTCGTCGAAACGCTGTTTTACTATTTGTAATCTGTCTAACATTTTGGTATTCTTTAATTTTTAAGTTTGCAAATTTACAAAAAAGATTTCAGATACAAGAATTTACTAATTAGCTCAATTGAAATTATTTTGATTTATGATTTTTATATTTCAAATACCTATACAGCAATCTTTGAGAAACATCTAATATAAAAGAGTAGATTTATCATAAACCAAATTAATTTATTTTTTTGGATATTTAAATTTTATATTTCTAATTAACTCTTCTAAACCATTCAATTTAAGCTCGTAAACTAGTTTTAACTGATCTCCTAATTCGCCTTTTGGAAGTCGATTATTGTGAATCCAGACCATGTAATATTCGGGCAAATCGATTAAATATCTACCTTCGTATTTGCCATAAGGCATTTTGGTATGTGCAAGTTTTATGAGTTGTTCTTGATTTGAATCCAAAATTTGATATTAAAAATTTTACTTCGACTTAATTTAGATACAAATATTTACAAATAAAATCTAAAACTAAAAACTGCGATTGAAAATTGAATACTAATTTTTCCAATTAATTACGATATCTTTTTCTATATCGGTATTTAAACTCAGCAACACTGGACAATTCATTGCAGTTCTTTCTAGAATTAATTTGTTTTTTTCGGATATTTCAATACTCATATTCATTACGATTCCGATTTTTGCAATTTTTCTAGGTTCAGATTGCATAAATTTGGTTACCTCGACTGTCGAGCCTTCGAGATTAATTTCTAAATCTTTGGATTTTATTGCCATTATCGAAATCATACAACTACCTAATGCGTTGGCTAACAGGTCTGTTGGCGAGAACGCTTCTCCTTTTCCGTGGTTGTCTGTTGGTGCGTCAGAAAGAATAGTTGTTCCTGATTGCAAATGCGTCGATGTTGTTCTTAATTCTCCTAAATAAGTTACTAATGATGTCATAATTATTCTGCTTCTGTAATTGTTAAGTCACTGTTATATTGCAAGATAAACATACCTTTGTTGATGTATCCACCCGATATTTTTTTCTGATAATCAAATTTGCTTTCTACCAATTCTGATGATGCATCGTTGATTGTTTGCTCATAAGATTTATTTTGAGACAACCTCAGCATGGTATCAAAAGTGATATCAAATCCTCGGGTTGCATACAAACTTGGTAAAATTTTATTTTTCTTTTTGAATGAAATTTCGAATATTTTAGCGTTTGTAGAATTATTGTCGCGCGAAAGCGACGGATAAGTCATTTTGAGTTTTGTTAATCTAGACAATGCAATCTCGTCGTAGTCTAAAGTCGGATTGTTTTCAAGAATAACCAATCTGATGTCAAAATCTTTTAACGCTGCTAATAAAACGTTTGTTGTTGATAAAATAAAATTGGTTTGTTCGGATGCTAAAATGACATAATTTATTTTATCTTTAACTAATAAAGATTTCAAGTTTTCGGCAGATAAATTTCCTTTAATGTCAATATTTGCTAATTTAGTTTCTTTTTGATTTTCGAGAATATATTTTTTGATTGCTGTTTTTTTTGAGTCAACAACTGCAATAATATTTCCTGATTTTTCTTGCATAAAATCAAACATTTCGTCTTTTATGAATTCGCTTGACGGCATTGAAGAGTATAAATTTTTGAAATTTTTACCTGTATCTTTGGACAGTGGCGAAATTACTGGCACATTATCCAATTCTAATAATTCGGCAACTTTATCAGAATGTGTTTTATAAAATGGGCCAATTATGGCGTTGTAACTTTTAAGATTATTATCGATTACCAAGTTTTCGACATTCGATGAATTTTTGGTTTCTTTTGAGTCTAAGATTTTAATATCAATATTCATTCCCATAGTTTTGGCCGAATCGATTGCCATTAATGCTCCTGCATAAAAATCTAAAGTCATGTTTAGAAAACCGTCTTTTTTTAATCTTTTTTCTTGACCAATTATCGAATCGCCTTCGATTTTTGCAATATTAAAAGGTAATAATAATGCTAATTTTTTCTTTTCTCCGTTTTTAATAAACCTCGATAATTCTGATTTTTCTTTTTTAACAACAGATTTAATTGATGTTGCACTTGGCACTTTTATAGTCATTCCTTCTTGCAAACCGCTAGTCAATTCTGGATTTATTGCAATTAAATTCTCTTGACTTAGAGTAAACATTTTAGACAAACTGTACAATGTTTCTTTCGATTTTACGACATAATCTATGTATTCGCCAGGTTTTGGTTTTGGCAATTCTTTGGTTGTAAGATCAGGTTTAACAACTTTTACTACGGTTTTGGTAGTATCGATTTTGTTAGAAACAATTTTAGGAGCAACAACTTTTGGTCTTTTTCCTGAAATATACAATTTTGTTCCAATTTGCAAACCAGCAACAATTTCTGGATTCAGTTTTTCGAGTTCTTGAATCGTTATTGCATATTTTTTGGCAATTGCATATTTGGTTTCTTTAGCCAAGACTTCGTGCAATACAGTTTTGTTTTTATCGACTTTTAAAGCTTCTGTGGGTTTGGATTCTATTGGTTTAGTTGTGCCTTTATATGGAATTTTGATAGTTTGTCCGATATTTAAACCGACTTCTGCAATTGCTGGATTAAAATTCACTAAATCTTGAACTGTAATTCCGTATTGTTTTGCAATGCCATATACGGTTTCTTTGGCAGCAACTTTATGGGTTTTTATTTGTTTTGCATTTTTATCCTGAGCAAAACATGGTTTTAAACTCAAAATAATTAGCATTAAAATTATAAAATATTTCATTTTTTGAGTAATATTACTTTTCGTTTCTAATTTCTAAAACAATTGCTTTTTCGAAATCTGGTTTTTTTTCATTTATTTTGAATTGATACAAAACATCTTCTAGTTTTTCTGAATATTTTGTATAAACATAATACGAAAAAATATTAAAATCATAAATAAATCGTGTTTCGGTATGTCCATCATTAATTAATTTTAATGCAAATTTATCCCGAGAATTGGCTTCGTTAAAAGTATCTAAAACTAAATAAAATCCATTTTTTACATCTTTTAAATTTTTTAAAACCTTAATGTTTGCGGTTTTATCATTGTTTAGCGTTTCGTCTTTCAATGATTTTTTGATTGTATCGGCTGTAATTTTCTCTGGCAAATTATCTGCTTCTTTTAATTCTTTTATGATTTTATTCTCTTGATGTTTTAATTTTAACAAAGCCATTTTGTCGTCATAATCTCTGGCTTCTTCGCTATAAAAAGTTGCTTTTCCGATTCTTCGTTTTATTTCTTTTTTCTTAACAACTTCTAGAGAATCGATTTTAGTTATTAATATTTTGTTTTTGGCATCGATTTTGGTTTGTTGGGTCTGAATTTTATAAATATCGTCGATTAAATTGGCTCCAACAGTCGGGTTTTGCGATTTTACTTTTTTGTTTTCTTTGACTTTTTTCTTATAAACTTGACTTTCATCTTGTTTAATTCGCTGTACTTTATTCATTATTAACGAATAAGTTTTGCGGTTATCAGCCAAATCTCTTTTTAATTGATACAACAGTTCGTTTGTTTTTTCTGAATTATCTTCGGCTTCTTTTTGCAGTTTTTTTGAATTTTCTAAATCTGTAATTTCCGAACTTTTCAAAACCACCAAATCATCATTCATAATTGTAACTAACGAGTCGAGTTTAGATATCAAAATGTCTTGAATATTTCTGTTTGCATCGAGAACAAGTTTCAGCTTTTCGGCAGAATTCCCTTTAACCGCATCAATTGCGTTCAAATTAATTTTCAAATTATTTACTTGAATTACTTTTTGGTTCATTTGTTTTTGAACATTCAATTTATCGTTTACTTCTTGCAATTCAATGTCTTTAGCTTTATTTTTTTCGATTTCGACTTGTTTTTCTGCCAATGCAACCATTAACTCTTCGCTGTCGTTTTTTGGTTTTATTACATTTTTATTAATTGCTAATTTTGTTCCTTCATTCAATCCAGAAATAATTTCGGGATTTTGATGTTCAAGTTGTTCGATTGAAATTGAGTATTGTTTGCTAATTGAATATTTTGTTTCTTTTGGCAAAACCGTGTGGAAAATTGTTTCAGAATTAATAATTCTTGCTTGACCCGAAAGCGTTTTCTTTCTATTTGGAATGTTAATTACTTGACCAATTTTTAATCCATTTTTGATAACTTCAAAATTATTAAAGTCTAGATCTTGAACCGAAACATTGTACAATCTAGCAATACTAAACAACGATTCTTTAGCTAAAACGGTGTGAGTTATTTTATCAGTATTTGAATTTACAGAAAGTAATAATGTTTTTTTGTCTGGAATATTTAGTTTTTGACCAATTTTTAGTCCATTTTCAAGCTCCGATTTATTAGCGGCTTGAACTTGTTCTGCGGTTAAATCATACTTTTTTGATATTCCATAAATTGTTTCTTTTTCTAAAACAATATGCTCGGTTGTAGTTTGTGCGTTTGCAAAACAAAAACTAAAAAAAGCTAATACTATAATAATTCTATTCATATTTTTTTATTTCGATGATGATAATTTAATTTACAAATAACTGATTACTGGAATTTGAAATTTGTATAATTTTTTTATTCCCACTCAATTGTAGCTGGTGGTTTCGAACTAATATCATACACAACCCGATTAACGCCTTTTACTTTATTGATGATGTCATTAGAAATTTTCATTAAAAAATCATAAGGCAAATGTACCCAATCGGCAGTCATTCCATCTGTAGATTCAACTGCTCGAAGCGCAACCACTTTTTCATAAGTTCGCTCGTCGCCCATAACACCTACACTATTTACAGGTAACAAAATTGCACCGGCTTGCCAAACTTTGTCGTACAAATTCCATTCTTTAAGACCGTTTATAAAAACAGCATCTACATCTTGCAAGATACGAACTTTTTCGGCAGTAATATCTCCGAGAATTCTAATCGATAGTCCTGGTCCAGGAAAAGGATGTCGACCTAATAATTCGGCATCTATGCCAAGCGATGCTCCTACTCGACGTACTTCATCTTTAAAAAGCATTCGCAAAGGTTCGACAATTTTGAGTTTCATATAATCGGGCAAACCGCCAACATTATGATGCGATTTTATGGTTGCACTTGGTCCTTTTACCGAAACCGATTCGATTACATCTGGATAAATTGTGCCTTGGGCCAACCATTTTACGTCTTGAATAATTTTCGATTCGTCGTCAAAAACTTCGATAAAAACGCGACCAATAGTTTTGCGTTTGGTTTCAGGATCCGAAATTCCTGCTAATTCGCCAAGAAAACGATCGCCAGCATCGACACCTTTAACATTCAAACCCATTCCTTTGTATTGATCGAGAACGCTTTCGAATTCGTTTTTGCGCAATAAACCATTATTTACAAAAATACAATACAGGTTTTTGCCAATTGCTTTGTGCAATAGAACGGCTGCAACGGTAGAATCTACACCGCCAGAAAGTCCAAGAACAACTTTGTCATCTTTGATTTTTTCTTGCAAATCTTTTATACAATCAGCAACAAAAGCATTTGGTGTGAATGTTTGCGGCACTTCGGCGATTTTAACCAAAAAATTTTCTAACAATTGTTTTCCGTCAGTCGAATGATATACTTCTGGGTGAAATTGAATGGCATAGGTATTTTCGCCATCAATCCTGTAAGCAGCATTTTCGACATCGTGGGTGCTTGCTAATTTAATTCCGTTGGTTGGTAAATTTTTTATAGAATCGGAATGCGACATCCAGACTTGCGAATTCAGATTGATGTTTTCGAAAAACAGTTCATTATCCTTGATATAAGTCAAATTCGCCCGACCATATTCGCGCGTGTTAGATTGTGCTACTTCGCCACCAGAAAAGTGTGCCAAATATTGTGCACCATAACAAACAGCTAGCAAAGGCATTTTGCCACGAATATTGGATAAATCTGGGTGCAAAGCGTTGTCGGAACGAACAGAAAATGGACTTCCACCTAGAATTACGGCTTTGTAACTAGACAAATCTTTTGGAATTTTATCGAATGGAAAAATTTCGCAAAAAATGTTTAATTCCCTTACACGGCGGGCAATAAGTTGTGTGTATTGCGAGCCAAAATCTAAAATAAGTACGTTGTGTTGCATAGGCAAAAATAGATTTTTTTGTTGGATTAGAAAACGGAAAGGAATATTAAATTCTAGAAATTTAAAAATTATACCGATTTTGCAATAAATTATAAAACTCTAAAAACCTCATCAAACATAATTTGATAAGGTTTTTAAATAATTTGCAATCAAAAAGAAATATTTTACTCTTTAATAAATTTCCCGAACCAATTGCCTTTGTCGGTTGTTAAGGTTACTTGATACACACCATTTGCAAAACCATCGGTTTGGATAGTTATCTCGGTCATGTTGGGTTTAGAAATTATGTCGCTTTCTATAATTGTTTGT
>JANNWM010000033.1:0-71065 GCA_031408435.1 Bacteroidota bacterium | reverse complement strand
GTGTGAATCCTTTTTTGTAATATTCTAGGTTTTTGGGTTCAAAACCAAGTATTTTTTTAATAATATCAAAAAAAATCCCGTCATCAGTCGAGCGGGAATTCTTTTTAAATATTTTTTTGAATAAATTCATATTATTAATTGGTTCTTTTGAAAAACAAGCTTCTTTTTTTAAAACATGTAAGGTATAATAAGTAAATATAAGTTTTAATAGTTTAACTTTTGTATGACATTTTGAACGATTTAAGTTATGTGAACTTAAATTACTAATGTGTTTAAAAAATATCTCAATGTTTGAATAAATTAATCAACTAATTTTTTGAATAACATACAAGCATTATGACCTCCAAAGCCAAAAGTATTACTCATTGCAACATTAACCTCGCGTTTTTGAGCCACATTTAATGTCAAATTTAACTCAGGATTAATGTTTTCGTCAATAGTCTCGTGGTTAATTGTAGGTGGAACAATGCCGTGTTTCATTGCCAAAATAACGGCAATAGCCTCGATTGCACCAGCTGCACCAAGCAAATGCCCGGTCATAGATTTAGTCGAATTAATATTGATATTTTTAGCATGATTTCCGAAAACTGCACTTATTGCTTTTAATTCTGCAACATCGCCAAGCGGAGTAGAAGTACCGTGGGTATTGATGTGATCAATATTTTCGGGTTGCAAACCAGCATCACGCAATGTGTTATTCATAACAGCAATAACGCCAATTCCTTCTGGATGCGGAGCTGTTAAATGATAAGCATCAGACGACATTCCGCCACCACCAACTTCGCAATAAATTTTTGCACCACGGGCTTTTGCATGCTCGTAATCTTCAAGTACCAAAGCACCAGCACCTTCGCCAAGAACAAATCCGTCTCGACTGGCATCGAATGGTCTTGAGGCTGTTTCTGGACTTTCGTTTCTAGTTGATAAAGCTTGCATAGAATTGAATCCGCCCATACCAGCAATGGTAACAGCAGCTTCTGAACCGCCGGAAATGATTATATCGCACATTCCTAGACGAATATAATTAAAAGCATCAATCATAGCGTTTGATGACGATGCGCAAGCCGAAACAGTTGTATAATTTGGTCCCATAAACCCATTTCTCATAGAAATGTGAGCTGGTGCAATATCTGCAATCATTTTTGGAATAAAAAACGGGTTGAAACGTGGTGTTCCATCGCCTTTGGCATAATCTATAACTTCGTTTTGAAAAGTTTCTAATCCTCCAATTCCTGCTCCCCAAATAACGCCAACTCTATGTTTATCTATATTTTCTGGAGTTATTCCCGCATCTTTTATTGCTTCTTCGCTTGCTGCAATTGCATATTGAGCAAATTTGTCCATTCTTCGCGCTTCTTTGCGATCCATAAAATCCTCGATATTGAAATTTTTAACTTCGCACGCAAATTTTGTTTTGTGTTTTTCGGTATCGTAATAAGTAATTGTTGCAGCACCACTTTTACCGCTAACTAATGCGTTCCAATATTCTTCAATATTATTTCCAATAGGAGTAAGTGCACCCAAACCTGTTACTACAACTCGCCTTAATTCCATAATTTTTTTGTATTTGTTTCAAACAAACATATCCCTTGATCTTTAAATAATTAAATCATAAAAAAGACAAGGGAAATATAGGTTTTTGATTGCAAAACAATCTGATAATTTTGTTTTAAAAAATAATAAAACCCGCAAAATTAAATTCTGCGGGTTATAAAACTATTACTTTTTAGCTTCTTCGATATACGAAACCGCTTGACCTACAGTAGCAATGTTTTCAGCTTGGTCGTCTGGAATTTGAATATCAAATTCTTTTTCGAACTCCATAATAAGCTCAACAGTATCTAATGAATCTGCTCCTAAATCGTTTGTGAAGCTAGCTTCTGTTACAACTTCGTTTTCGTCAACGCCTAGTTTGTCTACGATAATCGCTTTTACTCTTGATGCAATGTCTGACATAATCTTTAATTTTAAATTTAATTTGTTGGCAAAAATAAAAAACTTTATCTTAAAACAACATTATAGTTAATAAATATACCACGAAAATATAAAAATTTTTTGACAAACTCTTCTAAATCTTATTTTTTATCATTTTAAATTCTTTTTTTTGCACAATAATAATTGCCATTAAATGAAAAAAATAGTAATTTTTGCTTCTGGACAAGGATCCAATGCCGAAAACATAATCTTACATTTCAAAAAAAATAAGTTTGCAAATGTGGTTGTAATATGTACTAACAATCCTAGTGCCAAAGTGCTCGATATTGCAAAAAATAATAATATCGAAAGTTTAATTTTCAATAAAATTCAGCTTTACGATGGATTTGTTTTAGATAAATTAAATTTAATAAAACCCGATTTGGTTGTTTTGGCAGGTTTTTTATGGCAATTTCCTGAATCTATAATCGATTTTTATCCTAATAAAATAATAAATATTCATCCTGCACTTTTGCCTAAATATGGCGGAAAAGGAATGTATGGCATGAATGTTCACAAATTGGTACTTGAAAATAAAGAATCCGAAACAGGAATTACGATTCATTTTGTAAATAAAAATTATGATGAGGGTGAATTTATTTTCCAAAAATCTATTTCGATTGTTGAATGTATAACTGCCGAAGAGATTGCCTCTAAAATCCATCGACTCGAAATGGATAACTTTCCTGATGCAATTTTTAAAATCTTAGATCTTAAACCTTAAATTCAAAAAAAATGCATCAAGTACACATTTTCACAGATGGTGCCGCCAAAGGAAATCCAGGAAATGGAGGTTATGGAATTGTAATCGAATTGGTCGGAACACCACATTTTAAAGAATTTTATGAAGGTTTTCGCCATACTACCAACAATAGAATGGAACTTTTGGCAGTAATTGTTGGCTTAGAAAAACTCAAAAACCCGAACATGAAGGTTCTGGTAATTTCTGATTCTAAATATGTGATAGATTCGGTAGTCAAAAAATGGGTTTTCGGCTGGGAAAAAAAAGGTTATGTCGGAAAAAAAAATCCTGATTTATGGAAACGTTTCCTTATTATATTTCGAAAACATCAAGTCGAATTTAAATGGATAAAAGGTCACAACAACCACAAACAAAATGAACGTTGCGACCAATTGGCTGTTTATGCATCTGGATTGAAAACACTTTCTATTGATGCATTTTATGAAAAAGAGGACAATAAATTATTTTAATTTATTCTAAATTTTAACGCTGCAACGCTGTCTAATTCTCGTTTTAATGGGTTTATATAAGCAAAAAAGCGAGGTTTATTTCTAGTTTCCATCGGTTCGGAATTTGGTAATTTAAGTTTTAATGCATCAACCTGAACACCATTTTTCCAGAATCGGTAGCAAACATGTGGACCTGTTGCGAGGCCAGTACTGCCAACTTTGCCAATAATATCGCCTTGTTTTACCGATTGTCCTCGTCGAACCAATATTTTAGACATGTGTAAATATTGTGTCGAATACATTTTATCGTGTTTTACTTTCACAAAATTTCCGTTTCCAGCCGTAAAACCCGTTTGTTCTATTGTTCCTGTTGCAGTTGTCATAATTGGCGTTCCGGTAGCTGCGGCATAATCGGTTCCTGAATGTGCCTTCCAGATTTGTTGTACTGGATGAAATCTATTTGTTGAAAAATGCGAAGTTAAATTCCCAAATTTTAGTGGCGATTTCAAGAAAAAATTTCTTAACGCATTGGCTTGATCATCATAATAATCGACTTTGTTGGTCATTGTGTCTAGTACATAAGGAAAAGCATAAATCTTTTTGCCTTTGTATTCAACAAATGCGCAACGAAGACTATCAATTCCATCATAAATGGTGTCGTTAATGTATCTTTCTGTAAAACTCAAACAAAACTTATCTCCTTTTTTGGTTTTAAAAAAATCAATTGACCAAGCATAAGTTTTGGTTAACTTTTTCGAAAGAATTTTATCAACTTTAATCTCTTCTAATGATTTTACTAAATTTCCTATGAATGAACCTGCAACTGTTCTATTCTTAAACGTAAGTGGTCGTGCACGTTTGTAAACCGCAATTGTATCTCTAAAATCGAATAAATAATAATTTAACCTATCGGTTTGATATATGAATGCTTGTAGTTTGTTAGTCTTGCCTTTTTCTCTAAGAAATGTCAATGCTTTTCTACGTGATATGCTGCGAATATCGAATGAATTTTTTACGATTTTGATAATACTATCTATCGTTCGACCATTCAAGTTTTGTTTTTGAAGCAAACTTTTAAAAGTATCACCTCTTTTTGTTGTGTCTTGGATGTAATTGTAATTATCGAATGTAAATCCAAAATCTTTAATGGGTTTTGCAATTTCAACATCTTCTACATACAAATCCTCTTGTTTTTTTTTGCAAGAAAATATTGAAATTAT
Source organism: Bacteroidota bacterium (assembly GCA_031408435.1). Lineage (GTDB taxonomy): Bacteria > Bacteroidota > Bacteroidia > Flavobacteriales > Flavobacteriaceae > Flavobacterium. The sequence continues at coordinate 66,680 of JANNWM010000033.1, read as the reverse complement.
AAGCAGAAAAATTATAAGATTTTTCAAAAAAAATTATTTTTTTAAAATTTTAACATCCCTAGATTTGGACCAAAAACTATGAACCCCAATTTGTAAGTTCTGACTCATTCCAAAGTTCGGGAAAAAAAATGCGTCTTTGGTATTTTGGATGCAAATATTTTTGCCAATCGCTTCCGCCAGTTGCTTCACTAACTGGTTTTCCTGATGGTTGTAAGTATTTTTTTGCTGCATTTAAATGACCTAAAACCCAAGTTATATTTACCGTATGGTCATAATGTCGCATGGCTTGGATCAATTCTGGTTTTTTTTGATCGATTTCTGGTAATTGTTTGAATTTTTGCCAAATATTAATCGTGTTGTATTCTTCCATATGTCCGATAAACTTAGCTTTATATTTTCGTTCGAATTCAAGTAATAAAAACGATTTTTCGCCAGTTGCGTGGTCTTTTCCTGCGGCTTGCCAATACAAATGATTGAATGCATGTTCGTAGGGCGTGTCTCGATCGATTGTTGCTCGAAATCTATAATCAATAAGATTTATTAAATCTGTTGATGAAAACTCGATTAATCGATATTGTGCACTCTGAAAACCGCTTGCAGGAGTTAAAGTATTTCGAAATTTCATGTATTGATCAACATCCATTCCATCGCCCATTATATCGAATGAAGTTGTAAGCATATCGAAATATCTTGAAATTCTTTGTAATTTTTCTGTAAAAAATGCAGTCTCAGGTTTCGGATTATGGCACAATTGATTCATTTCCCAAAGTATCATTTTAAACAGCAATTCGTTGACTTGATGGTACATTATAAAAACCATTTCGTCTGGCAATGTTGTTCGTTGGTTTTGAATGTTCAATAAAACATCTGTTTGAATATAATCCCAATAGGTTATGGGTTTAGACCACAATAATCCTTCGAGATGGGTTTCTGTTTTTTGATTTATTGCTTTGAATTTATCCTCTAAATCCTGAAAAATTTTGTCGTTGTTGTTCATTATTTTAAAAGTTAAACAAATAGTTGTTTTTTTTTAAGATATAATACATGTAATTACATTTAAGTTGGATTTCAAAAATGATTCTCGGTTTACGGATTCATTTTTAAAAAAAACAGAAATCACAAATTTACACAGAATAAATTGTATAAAATTGTGATTTCTAAAATAAATTAAACAAAAAAGTAATTTTATATTTGAAAAATTATTTTTTATCTAACATTATGTGCAATTCTTTCAACTGCGATTCATCAATAACCGATGGTGCATCGATCATTACATCGCGACCAGAATTGTTTTTTGGAAAAGCAATAAAATCGCGAATGGTTTCTTGACCGCCCAAAATGGCTACTAATCGGTCTAAACCGAAAGCCAATCCGCCGTGTGGTGGTGCTCCAAATTGGAAAGCATCCATTAAGAAACCAAACTGATTTCGAGCTTCCTCTTCGGTGAATCCTAAATATTTGAACATTAAGGCTTGTGTGGCTTTATCATGAATTCTGATAGATCCACCACCTATTTCGTTTCCGTTTAATACCATATCATAGGCATTGGCACGAACCGATTTTGGATTTGTTTCTAACAAATGCATGTCTTCGGGTTTTGGCGATGTAAACGGATGGTGCATTGCGTGGTATCTCCCAGACTCTTCATCAAATTCTAGTAATGGAAAATCGACTACCCAAAGTGGCGCAAATTCGGCTGGATTTCTCATGCCTAAACGTGTTGCCATTTCCATTCTGAGTGCAGAAAGTTGTGTTCTGGTTTTATCGGCTGGACCAGAAAGAACAAAAATCATATCGCCTTTTTGTGCACCAGTTATTTTTGCCCAATTGCTTAAATCGTCTTGGTCATAAAATTTATCTACTGATGATTTATAGGTTCCGTCTTCGTTGCATTTTACATAAACCATTCCTGATGCTCCAACTTGTGGACGTTTTACCCAGTCAATAAGGGCATCGATTTCTTTACGAGAATATTCGCCAACGCCTGGAACAGCTATTGCCACGACCAATTCGGCAACATTAAAAACTGTAAAATCTTTGTGTTTTGCAAATTCGTTCAACTCGCCAAATTCCATTCCGAATCTGATATCTGGTTTGTCGTTCCCATAGGTTCGCATTGCGTGATCGTAGGTCATTCTAGGAAATTTATCGACCTCGATTCCTTTAATTTCTTTTAGCAAATGACGTGTCAATCCCTCGAAAACATCAAGAATGTCTTCTTGTTCAACAAATGCCATTTCGCAATCTATTTGTGTGAATTCAGGTTGTCTATCTGCACGCAAGTCTTCGTCACGGAAACATTTTACGATTTGGAAATATTTGTCCATTCCGCCCACCATCAGCAATTGTTTGAAAGTTTGTGGGCTTTGTGGCAATGCATAAAATTGTCCTTCATTCATGCGACTAGGCACAACAAAATCTCTTGCGCCTTCTGGTGTAGATTTTATTAAATATGGTGTTTCGACTTCACAAAAATCTAAATCCGATAAATATTTTCTAACTTCCATGGCTACTTTATGACGAAAAAGCAACGAGTTTTTTACAGGATTTCGACGAATGTCAAGATAACGGTATTTCATTCTGATATCTTCGCCTCCATCGGTTTCGTCTTCGATTGTAAACGGTGGCGTTAGCGAAGCATTCAAAATTTTCATTTCGGTAACCAGAATTTCAATTTCGCCAGTTGGAATGTTTTTGTTTTTGGCTTCACGCTCAATAACAGTTCCTTTAACTTGAATTACGAATTCGCGACCAAGTGTTTTTGCTAGTTCAAAAACAGTTTTGTCAGAGCGACTTTCGTCGAACATTAATTGAGTTATGCCGTATCGGTCACGCAAATCGACCCAATTCATAAAACCTTTGTCCCGTGATTTTTGTACCCAACCTGCAAGAGTAACTTCTGTATTGATATGTTTTGCGTTCAATTCGCCGCAATTATGACTTCTGTACATTTTTGTAATTTTAGAATTGCAAATTTAGGTTTTTTTGTTGTGAGTTTAACCCAGATTACGCATTAACAATCCACTCAATTTCGTTTTTTTTCAAATTCAAGCACTTACTCATTTTTTAAATTTTGAAATATAACATATGTCTTCATTCAAAAAACTCCCTGAGCACATGATTTTATTGAAAAATATTGTTTTCAAACGATTTCTGATTCGTAATCTATGATAAAAGTTTATAAAAAAAGAAAACCCACAAGTTTTAAATTTGTAGGTTTATGTTTGAAATAGTAACCGTTTAATTTTTAACTTTTGCCTCACGATTAGCATTTGTTTCTCTAAACGATTCTATGATTTTTAGCATCTCAGGTTCGTGTTCCTTTTTTTTATCTAATAATGTCCAAATCATAACTTGATAATAGGTTGTTTTACTTTCAAAAAACCCAAATTTATAATAAGCATCTAGATTTTCTATTTTGGTTTCTACCGAAAAAACTTTTGCTTTCATTCCGTTTATTTGTTTTGCTGGGATTTTAGAAAAATCGGTTTTGCTCAGAACGGTTGCCATATTAATTTTTAATAATTCTGAATAACCATCGAGATTATTTGATTGGTTAGAAAAAGGTCTAAAAACCGAAACCAAATCTTTTTTTGGCTCATCAATAACTATTACATAAAATTCTTGAAACAAATTGCTGTATTGCAACGATGCAACATCATTTAAATCTTTGGTTTCTGATAAATCAGTTGGAATTTCGACACTATAATTATTCTTTTTTATAGTTGACATTTCGTTATTTTTTCCACAAGAAACAAAAATAATTACTGACACCAAAAGCGTAAAATATTTTTTCATAAGATTTTATCTAATTTTAAAAGGAATCTTGGTTTAAAGTTTAGTTTGTTTATTTTTGAAAATGTGATTAAATTTTTTTAAATCAATTTCATTTTTTTTTCGATTTAAATTAATTTCAGGTTTTAAAGTTTCGTATTTGGTAACAATTGGTTCAATATTTTTTTTAATTTCAAATTCCAGATCTACGGATTCAATTTTCGAAAAAGCAACAACTTTTTTTATTTTATTTGATCTAGTATTATTTAGAAAATTTTCTATGAATGTTACAGATTCATTAAGAATTTCAAAGTTAATATTGTAACAATCTAAATTCAAAATACGTTTAGTCGCTAGCACATTTACGTTTTTTAATTCAAATAAATGCTTCGAAATTGTAGATTGTGATAAAGAAATATTAGAAACAATTTGCATGCAAGTAGCATTGGGATTTGATTTTATAAAATTTAAAATTTCAATTCTTGCTGGATGACCTAATGCTTTTAAAACATTGGACATCAATACTACTGAATCTGAAAAACCTTCAATTTTTGTAATTCCCATATACCAATAATACGATTTTTTATTTTAATTGTTATTAAGTCTTGGTTATTTCTTCAAACGGAATATTTTGATCTAATATTTCGTTTAGTAATAATAATATTTGTGCTAAATATTGTTCCATAATTAATTCGTTAATTACCAAATTGGCTATTTTATCTTCTTTGAAAACAAATGGCAAAAACCCATTTTTTAGGTTTTTGAAAGATATAATTCCAGCTTCGATTGGTTTTTCGGTATTGTTTTGAAACATAAATGCATACGCCAAAACTTGGATAATTTTATCGTTTTTGATATCGTTTATTAATCCATTCCAAGATTTTAAAGTAATATTTTTGGCCTCTACTTTTCCGGTTTTGTAGTCAATAATTCTAATGTTTCCATTTCTTTCCTCGATTCTATCAACGTTTCCTTTAATTAAAACATTAAACGGCAAACTTGAATGTTTCAAAGTTCTTTCATAAGTTTGTTCTAGAGCAATAATTTTTATAGAATCGCCTTTTTTTATTGATTCTAATTCTAGTTTTAAAAAATTCGAAACATTTCTTTTGGCAACTTCAAATGCCAAAAGATTACGACCTTTTTTAATTTCTCCTTCTTTATATACCAATGCAAATTGACTTAAAACTTCTTTGTCAAGCAATTTGAAGCAATTTTCTAAATCGTTCTCAGACAAAATCTTACCGATTAATGGCAAATACAAAGCTTCTAAAGTCTTGTGAATTATAGTTCCTAAAGTGTTCAAAGCTATATTCTCTTCGACTTCTTCGACTTCGCGAATGCGTAGAATTTTTTGAAAATAAAAATCAATCGGATTTCGAATATAACTTGTCAATGCCGACGGAGAAAATCCAGTTTCGCAAATTTCTTTCAAACGCAGCATTACACTTTCTGATTTTGGAATAACCATAGCTTTATTTGCGATTTCTGGCAGAATAGCGTTATAAATTTCGTGTGTCAAATTATGATTTTGTTGTTTTTCGACTTCTAATTGAGTGATAAATCTAGATTTTTCGCCACCATCTAAACCTTCATTTTCGGTATTATAAAGTAAGAAAATATTTTTGGCACGTTGCAACAAATGATAAAAATGATATGTATAAATCGCATCTTTTTCTTTGTATGTCGGCAATCCTAATTCTCTTTTAACATCATACGGAATAAATGAATTCATTGATTTTCCTGCTGGAAATTTTCCTTCATTCATAGATGTAACAATTACGGTTTCAAAATCAAGAACACGACTTTCAAGAACACCCATTATTTGTAAACCATTCAAAGGTTCTCCTTCAAATGAAACTTCTGCTAAATCGATAATTTGTTTATAAATTGCATGTAAAGTTTCTATTTTATCAATATGTGAATGTTCAGAGTAATAATTTATTAGTTTGTTGATGACTTTGAAAATAGAATAAACAAAAGCTTTTGTGATTTTTTCTTCTTCGTTATCATTGTTTAAATTTTGTTTGATAACCAATAACAAATTCGAAATAGTATTTAGAACTGCAACCGAACCGTTTTCCCATTTGCCAAACAGCAATTCGAATATCTTATTATTATTTGAATTTAATTCTAATAATTTTTTATGAGTAATAAATGTATAGTTATTTCTGTTAATAATTTGTACTAATAAATTGCTATTCGAGTAGGGTTCGACCAATGGATGGGTCAAAACATCCAAAATATCTTTGTAATAAAACACATAATTTATTGCGTTTCTGGACAAAGAATTGGTGTGCATTTTGAATAATTTGGCAATCAGAATTTGGACTGGATTGTTTTTCCCAGAATATCCCATCGTAATATTTAATGCTCCGACTGTTGCTGGTAATGCATATAAAAGTGGCACTAATAAATTTTCTTCTCCGAGTACAATTGCTACATTATTGAGATTCGATTCTGGATTTTGTGCTTTTATTTTCTCAATAATGCTTCCAGTAATTTTTGCCTGTCCAACAGTTTTTGGTGTACCAATTATTTGAATGTTTTTGGTTTTCGAGAAATCGTCGACAATCCATTCAAACTGATTTGACTTGTAATGTTTCCAGTTTGATTTGAATTTTCGAATAAACAATCCAGCATCGTGAAAAGGATCATTCAAGAAAGTTTGGTCCGAATCCCAAAAAATTTCTGCTAAGTTTCTAGAAATTAAATTTTGAATTATTATTTCTTCAGATTGATTTAAAGCGTTGAAACCAGCAAAAATAAATTTTTTGCTTTGAATAGTTTTAGTAAATTTTTCTAAATTATTGACAGCCTCTCTATAGATTAATCCTTGATAACCAATTCCTTTTTTGAGCAAATGCTCGTAAAGTGATTTATAATAACTAGGTAATAGTTTCCAGAAATCTATATAATTCTCGAGAAGTTTAGTTTTATTTTCCACTTCAATTCCCCATTTTTTGATATCTTCAATATCTTTTAGATACGAAAGTACATATTTTGGTTCTAACAAATACCTATCAATTTCATTAAAATCTTGTAATAATGTTTTTGCCCAATTGGCAAATAACTCAAATTCTTGTTGTTGCTTCTTTTCTGTAATCGATAAATAGACTTCATAAAATTCAAATAACAACTCTATTGGATCAATAGTTCGAATATCAGAAATTTCTTGAATTAAATCTTCGATTGCAATAATTTCTGGAGATAGAATATTATTTTCCACTTGTTTTTTTAAAGCTTCAATCAAGAAAATTTTTGCTCTTTTGTTAGGAAGTACAATAATTGTATTTGATAAATTATTAGAATATTTATCAATTATAATTCCAGCAAGTTTATCTAAAAAAGTATTTGAATTCATTTTATAAATATAAAAAAACGTCCCGATAAAATCGGGACGTTTCTAAAAAATATTTTAGAAATATTTACACTAAATTATTTTACTAATTTAACTTCAACACGTCTGTTAGCTGCTTTTCCAGCTTTAGTTTTATTATCAGCGATTGGCATTGTTTGTCCAAATCCAGCAGATGTTAATCTGTCAGTTGCAATACCATTAGAAGTTAAATAAGTAACAACTGCTGCTGCTCTATCTTGAGATAATGTCAAGTTTTTAGTTGCTTTTCCTGCATTGTCAGTATGTCCTTCTATGCTAAATTTAGTAGCTGGATATTCTTTCAATATTGCAGCAATAGATTCTAGAACTGGCATAGTTTGAGCTTGGAATGTTGATTTAGCTGTATCAAACAAAATAGTTTTAGCATAATCATTTAATTTTTTGATAACTGCATCGTCAATTACTGGTTCTGGACAACCACCGTTAGACGCTGGACCTTTTACAGTTGGACATTTGTCATCTTTATCAAGAACTGAATCTCCGTCAGTATCTGGCCATGGACAACCTGCGTTTTCTCTTGGGCCTTTTTCTTTTGGACATTTGTCACTAGCATCAGTAACACCGTCACCGTCAGCATCTGGACAACCCATCATAGATTTAAGACCTGCAACATCTGGACATTTGTCATCTTTGTCAGCAACTCCATCTCCATCAGTATCAGGACAACCATTGAATGCAGCTAAACCAGCAACATCTGGACAAGCATCGTCTTTGTCAATAATTTTATCTCCATCAGTATCAGGACAACCATTGAATTCTTTTGGTCCTGCAACTTCTGGACAAGCATCGTCTCTGTCATATATTCCATCTCCATCTGTATCTTTTCCTCCAAATTTGAAAGTAAGACCAACAAAATGTTGCATGTGTGTTGGAACATTGTCTGCTGTACCTCTTAATTCTGAATCAGAAAAAGATGATTTGTAAGTAGATCTTATAGATAAACCAACCATTTCAGTAAACCAGATGTTTAAACCTAAACCAGCGTTTGCTGTTCCAGCTTTAGCATCTCCTAACCAGTTATAACCACCACCAATATGAGCAGTTGGCTCGAAATATTTAGACTTAAACAAGTTTTGCATGCTGTAATTAATTACTGCGTCTGCTGCATAATAATTCAAATCACCAGGATTTGTAACTAAGTAATCTTTTGACGGTGCAACTTGTGGATTTACAAATTTAGATATTTTGTTAACCGATCCTGTAACTCCAAAAGAGAAGTTACTTCCGATATATTTCGATACGTTTAAATACGATACAGATGGAAGAATATTCCAGTTGTCTCCAGCATTAAAATATTGAGAAAATTGTTCGGCAATTGGTGAAGCAGCACTAACTCTAGTGTCTACTGCATTGGCTCCAAAGGTTATGGCCCATGGGTTGTTGCTGTCTTGTGCTTGAGAACTTAGTCCTACAAACACTAACATTACAGCAAATAATTTGTTAAGATGTTTCATACTTAATTTTGTTAGATTACAATAATTTGTTTAGCAAAAGTAATATTTAAATTTTAAATTCAAAATTTTTTATTCAAAAAACTGCAAATTTAGGTTAAAATAAAATTAATTTACAACTTTTAATCTCTTTCCTACTGATATAAAAGCAGTTATAGCTGCGTCTAAATGTTCTTTAGTATGTGCCGCTGAAAGTTGGACTCTTATTCTAGCTTTGTCTTTTGGAACAACTGGAAAGAAAAAACCAATAACATAAACGCCCTCTTTTAATAATTCGTTTGCCATTGTTTGCGACAATTTTGCGTCATAAAGCATTACTGGGACTATTGCAGAATCTCCTTCGACAACATCAAAACCTGCATCAATCATTCCTTTTTTGAAATAATTGGTATTCCATTCTAATTTATCTCTTAACGAAGTGTCTTTTTCTAATAATTCGAAAACTTTTATAGACGCTCCTACAATTGCTGGTGCCAACGAGTTCGAGAATAAATATGGTCTTGATCGTTGGCGTAACAATTCAATTATTTCTTTTTTGGCAGTTGTATAGCCACCCATTGCTCCGCCAAGTGCTTTCCCTAAAGTTCCTGTAATAATATCTACTCTTCCTATAACGCCTTTTGCTTCTGGAGTTCCTTTGCCTGTTGCACCAATAAAACCTGCTGCGTGGCATTCGTCAACCATTACAAGTGCATCATATTTATCTGCCAAATCACAAATTTCGTCAAGTTTAGCTACAATTCCGTCCATCGAGAAAACACCATCAGTCACAATTAGTTTGAATCGTGATCCTTTTTCGGTAGCATCAATTAATTGTTTTTCTAGATCTTGCATGTTGTTATTTTCATAACGATATCTTGCTGCTTTACACAAACGAACACCATCTATAATAGAAGCATGATTTAACGAATCTGAAATAATACAATCTAATTCGCCCAATAGTGGTTCGAAAATTCCGCCATTAGCATCAAATGCTGCTGCATAAAGAATTGTGTCTTCCATACCGTAAAACTCTGCAATTTTGCGTTCTAAGGTTTTGTGAATGTCTTGTGTGCCGCAAATAAATCGCACAGACGACATTCCAAATCCGTGAGAATCCAGAGTATCTTTTGCTGCCTGAACTACCTCTGGATGCGATGATAATCCTAAATAATTATTGGCACAAAAATTCAAAACAGTTTTTCCGTTTACAATTATTTCTGCCCCTTGTGGTGATGTAATAATACGTTCTGTTTTAAAAATTCCGTTTTCTTCAATAGTTTGAAGTTCGGCTTGCAAGTGTTGTTGGATTTTTCCGTACATTTTTTTTCAGTTTGATATTTTTAGTTTTGTGTTTAGATTTGAATTCTAAAATCAAAAATTATTTTTTTACAAATGTATTACATTGATTTCATCTCCAATATATATGAGTGATTTTTTTGTGACTTTATAACCCATTTTTTCGATTGCAATTTGATAATTTTCGAGTTGCAACTTATATTTTGCTTGATGCAATCCTGTTTTATAATCCAAAAGATGCACTTCTTTTTTTTTATTTATAACCATTCGGTCGGGTTTTATGGTTTTTCCTTCTTTTTGAATAATGGTTTGTTCGTTCAAAACTTCGATATCGCCCGAGAAACAATCTTTTAAATCCACGTGATTTACTATATCTTGAATGCTTTTCTCGACAGCATTTTTCTGGTTTGTATTGATTAATCCGTTTTCGATGGCTTTTGTAATTGCTAAATCGACATCGCTTTTAATTTTAATATATGATAAAATTTCATGAACTACATTTCCATATTCTATAGATTCCTGCTGATGTGTTCCCCACATTAACGATTCTCGTTGGGCTATTTTAATGTTTTTTGGATTTAAAATATTTGATACTGCAGGAATTATTTTCGATGTATCAATATGTTTTTCAGTTTTTGATAATTTTGTTTTATCTCCAAGTTCATACTCCAATTGATTTTCATCAAATAAATTTTCGTTTATCAAATAATTAACAAAAAAACTTGACATATTGTTTTTTCTCGGATTTTTATCTTTGTCCAAATTTATTCCAGAAATAATAAACAATTGCTCTTCGGCTCTTGTCAACGCTACATATAAAACATTAATATTGTCTAACAATTCTTCTTGTTTTTTCTGGTTATAAATTTCCGATGCTTCGTCGCCAAAACCTTCAATTGCTTTAGAATTATCTATTAAAACTTTCGGCAAACCAAAAGTTTCTGAATCGGCATTGAGCCACAGTTTCGATTTTGGTTTTCGATTATAATCTTCCTCTGCAAAAGGAAAAATTACTACTGGAAATTCCAAACCTTTCGATTTATGAATGGTCATAATTCTAACAGCATTTGTGCCTTCTGGCGACGGAATACTAAATTTTTCACCATTTTTATCCCAATAGTTCAAGAAATCAGAAATTCCTGCTTGATTGCGAATATCACGTTCGAGAACAATGTCTAAAAAATATTGAACATAAGCAGTGCTGTTTTCTGGATTCAAAAACTTTGAAATAATTATTTCTACGGCTTCATACAAAGATTTTTTTCTAACATTAGAAAAACTTAAATTCACATTGCAATTTTCTAACCAATTTTCGAATTCAGATTCGATTTCTAGCGACATTCCTTTGGCTATAAAATCGTGAATTGGCAATTCGGATTGAGCATTTTCTGCTAAATATTGCAAAAAATTGGCTTTAGAATCTAAATCATTACTATTTTGCAAATATTTTAAGATATAAACGATCAATCTAACTTCGGTTGCATTTGCAATCATAAGTGTTTCTGACGATAAAAGCGGAATTCTTTGTTCGGTTAAATAATTGGCAATTGCAATTCCTTGATTTTTTTTTCGGGTCAAAATGACAATGTCTTTATACTCAAAACCTTGTTTCAAACAATTTTGAATTGTGTTTAACGTTGCTAAAACATATAAATCGGATTTGTCCAAATTTTCTTCATCAGATTCATCTTCAAGATCTTCAAATTTTGAAAGAAACGAAATGTTCACGTAACCACCAATTTTGGAATTTATTTCTTGCCGAACGTGATTTTTATATAAATCTTGATAATCCAAATTGTCAAATTCTGACGAAAGCATTTGAAACAATTCATTGTTAAACTCAATAACTTGCGAATAACTGCGATAATTTTGATATAACGGCGTAACGACTTTTTCGGGATTATTGAACGGATTTTTGTCTTTGCTTAACGCTATAAATTGCTCTGCTTTTCCGCCACGCCATCGGTAAATAGACTGTTTTGGATCGCCAACAATCATCAACGTTCCTTTTTCTTCATTAGCAGTCATGCTTGATGTGGCATTATCAATAAGCGGAATCAAGTTTAACCATTGCATTTCGGAAGTATCTTGAAATTCATCGATAAAAAAGTGCTTGTATCTTTCGCCCAAACGTTCATATATAAAAGGCGCGGGTTGGTTCTGGATTTCGTTATAAATCAATGCGTTGAACTCGGCAATCGACAAAACATTTTGTTCTTGCTGAATATTTTTGAGTTTGTCGCTAATCGTGTTTAATAACGAAAGTGGTGTAATGTTTTTTAAGAATGCTTTATAAAAATCTTTCTTTTCATTATTAATATAAACTTTCGATAACAAATTCAGAATTTCTGGAAGAATACCTTCGATTAAGTAACTATCTTTTGCTTTTGAGTTTATTTTTACGGAATCGATTTCAAGAAATTTGTGATTATTTGCTCTAACATCTTTATCGATGATAAACTGAATGTGTTTTGGAAATGTGCCATAGGCGAATGATTTAAAATCAATACCATTATCATTAATCAATGCCAAAGCGATAGAAGCATAAGCAATATTTTCGGTTTCTAAAACTGAAACTTCATTGGACAATTTTGCTTTAATTTCAATAAAATCTTCAATTTTTTTATTCTCGAAATGCGAAATTTCGTTTCGGTTGTTTTCGTTCAAAATTAACCTTCCAGTTTCGAGAATTTCTCTAGAAATATCCCAAGACTTGTCGTCGTCGGCTTTTTCCATTGTAAAATCGATAAGTAATTTGGTCAAAACTTCGTCGTTTCCGGCTTCGGCAATTATGGCATCGACGGCTTCTGTCAACAAGTTTTCGGTGTCCAATGTTACTTCAAAAGTCATCGGCAGTCCCAAATCGTGGGCAAAAGCACGAATGACTTTGTGCGTAAATTTATCGATGGTCGAAATGTCAAAAGCCGCATAATTATGAATAATATGCTTGATAATTTGTTGCGATTTGGTTTTGATTTCTATTATCGAAAGTTCCAAATCTTTAGACAAATCTTGCATTAAATCAAATGCTTTCGTGCTTGGTTCATCTTTGGCAAATTCTGACAAACTGCCCACAATTCGGGATTTCATTTCTTGTACGGCTTTGTTGGTAAAAGTTATTGCAAGAATATTTCTGTAGGCATCGTTATGATTTGATGATAAAATAATTTTTAGGTACTCTTTGACCAAAGCGTATGTTTTGCCCGATCCTGCAGATGCGTCGTAAATAGAAAATGATGGTCTTTGCATATTGATTTTTGATTGTCGATTAACGATTTTTGATTTGAATGCTGTTCTTGCTGTAATGTCTAGCCCCGATAGAAACGTAAATCCTTTGCTTTTTTTCTTTAGAAAAGCAAAGATTACTTCACTTGACTTTTATTTTAAGCGGAGTTCAATGAACTTCGTTTGCAGTGAATAGCGGGACTAGAGCCTGCAAGTGCGACTGGCGAAGCAAATGGCTCCAAAAAAAATTAATTTTTTTTGGAAATCTGATAGATATAATTCAACTTCGATTCTTCTCCATAATATTCGATTTCTTGTTCGCCAATTTTGGTTGCTCCAATTTTTGAAATTGCCCTTTGCGATCTTATGTTGTTTGCTCCAACATCAAAAAGTATATTTCCGAATTTCTTGAAAGCATGATTTATCATTAGAGATTTCATATTCTTATTAAAATTTTTTCCCCAAAATTTTGTTCCTATAAATGTATAACCAATTTTTATAGAATTTGTCTCGGCGTTAAAATCATAAAATCTTGAACATCCAATAACTTCTTGAGTTTGCGAATCGAGCACTATAAAAGCACCTTTCGATAAAATGGCACCCTCGAAATATTTTCTAAAATCTTCTTTTTTATAACGATTTGGGTTGGGGTGTTGTTCCCAAACCATTGGATCTGATGCTACTTCGAACAAACGATCGAAATCTGATTCTTGAAGCGGAATAAGGGTTACGATTTCGTTTTTTAGTTGATTAGGTTGTAAATCGAGTTTCATTTTTATGAAAATAAATTTTATTTATTACGATATAGGAATTATATAACCTCAAAAATTTCAATTTCAAAGTTAATTGATTATTTTTGAATAAAATATTTAATAATCAATTTAAACTAAAACATCATGACTTTCGAATTACCACAATTACCATACGCTTACGATGCGCTTGAACCAAATATTGATGCTCGAACAATGGAAATTCATCATACAAAACATCATAATGCATATACAACCAACCTCAATGCTGCTGTAACAGGCACCGATATGGAAGGAAAAAACATCGAAAATGTTTTAATGAATTTAGACATGAAAAACGCAGCAGTTCGTAATAACGGTGGCGGTTTTTATAATCATAATTTGTTTTGGACAGTTATGTCGCCAAACGGTGGCGGTTTGCCAACTGGCGATTTGGCCGAAGCCATTGACAAAGATTTTGGAAGTTTTGCAGAATTTAAAGCACTTTTCGCAAAAGCAGGAGCTACTCAATTTGGGTCAGGTTGGGCTTGGTTGTGCACTCAAAAAGGCGGAAAACTTGACGTTTGTGGAACTCCAAACCAAGACAATACCTTAATGCCAGGCGTTGGTTGTGGTGGTACTCCTATCTTGGGAATGGATGTTTGGGAACATGCTTATTATTTGAATTATCAAAACCGTCGTCCTGATTATATTGAAGCTTTTTTTAATGTTATCAATTGGACAGAAGTTTCAAGAAGATATGCTTTAGAGAAGTAAACTTGTCAATAAAAATAATTTTGCTCTTTTTACCGAAGATTTTATTTTCTGTAAAAAGAGCTTTTTTATAGATATTCGAATTTGTAAAAATTAAATTTGAATAAATGGAATTATTTTACAATCACTCCGTCAACAAATAAAATCGGGACTTCTTCGACATAATCGGGCGTGATTGAATTGGCTTTAAATATGAATTTTCGGTCGTACAAAGTCTCGCCTATAAAAAAGGTAACCATAAACTCATTGTTCAAAGTCAAAACATTATCGTAAAACATTTCGATTTTGCGAACCGAAACTGGTTCTATTTCTAGAAAAGCGTGGCGCAATAATGAAGTTTTTTTCATTTCGCCATCAATAGTTCCAAATGCTTTTGAAACTACCATAACGCCATCGAGTTTAAAATCGGAATCGTTTATCAAATAAGCAAACCAAACTTTTTGCATAAAATCGTCGCTCCATTCTTGAACTGCAGCTAGAAATACGTTTTCTACAATTGGAATTATGATGTCTGATTTCATTTTTTTAGATTTTTAAACATGAGACTAATAGATTTGGGACTTTAGAATTAGGTTTTTTGCCATAGCCCAGATAGCAATGGAAATCCTTTTGAAATTAATTGCTATTTTTTCTTATCGTTGCAGAACGACCAAAGGAAGTTCCTGCAATGATTTAGAAAAACAGCAAGTATTGAGAAAGATTGAAATGAATAGCTGGAATAGCTACAAATTATATCGATGCCTTGAATTGTTCTAAAAATCGCACGTCGTTTTCATAGAACATTCTGATATCGCCTATTTGATAAAGCAACATTGCTATGCGTTCGATGCCCATTCCGAATGCAAAACCGTTGTATTCGTCTGGATTGATACCGCAATTTGTTAGCACATTTGGGTCGACCATTCCGCAACCCATAATTTCTAGCCAGCCTGTTCCTTTGGTAATTCGGTAATCGGTTTCGGTTTTGAGCCCCCAATAAATATCTACTTCGGCACTTGGTTCGGTGAACGGAAAATAGCTTGGTCTGAGTCTGATTTTTGATTTTCCGAACATTTCTTTTGTAAAATACAACAAAGTTTGCTTTAAATCGGCAAACGATACGTCTTTGTCAATATACAAACCTTCGACTTGATGAAAAATACAATGCGAACGGCTTGAAACGGCTTCGTTACGAAAAACACGTCCCGGCGAAATGGTTCTAATTGGCGGTTTGTTGTTTTCCATATAGCGAACTTGAACTGATGATGTGTGTGTTCGAAGTAAAATATCTGGATTGGTTTGTATGAAAAAAGTATCTTGCATGTCACGAGCCGGATGGTATTCTGGCAAGTTCAATGCGGTAAAATTGTGCCAATCGTCTTCGATTTCTGGACCTTCGGAAACGTTGAAACCTATGTTCGAAAAAATATCGATAATTTGGTTTTTTACTAACGAAATCGGGTGGCGAGAACCGATAACCAATGGTTCTGATGGTCGTGTTAAATCGCCATAGAAACCTTTTATTTCTTCTTTGCTTTCAAGTGCTTCTTGAATTGTTTTTACTTTTTCTTCGGCAATGGTTTTTAGCAAATTAATGACTTGACCAAATTCTTTTTTCTGGTCGTTTGGTACGTTTTTGAATTCTGCAAAAACTTCTTTCAAAAGTCCTTTACTACCAAGAAATTTGATTCTAAATTCTTCGAGTTTTTCTTTGTTTGTAGTCGAAAAATCTTTGGCTTCGGCTATGTATTCTTTTATTCTGTTTGTCATTTTATTCTAAATAGGGTTGCAAAAATATGAAAAAGTTTTCAGTTTTCAGTAACAGTTCTCAGTTGTTTGGCTCTGCTAACTGCGACTTAAAACTTAAAACTACTCTAAAACTTCTTTTTCGATGAAATAATTTACGATTGCTTCTTTCATTAAAACCGATTGCTCACCTGCTTTTAGTGCTGGCAATTCTTCTTTGACTTTGTAATGTGGCCAACCTTCAGAATCGTAGAATTCGAATTCATAAAATCCGTAAGGTTCTAATAATCTGCAAATTGCAATGTGCATTAAATCTAATTTTTGGTCTTTTTTGAATTCGCGGTGCACTTTTCCGAGTTCTTGTACACCGATTAAATAAATTATGGCATCTAAATCTAGATCTTCGCCTTGCGAAAATTGATTAGAAAGTATTTGAACAAGGTTTTCCCAGCGTTCTTTGAGTTGTATATCTCTTGACATTTTAGGTTTCAGGTTTCAGGTTTCAGGTTTCAGGTTTCAGGTTTCAGGTTTTCTGAAAAGAAATCTAATTAATTTGCAAATATAATCTTTTTAAAATCTTTTCTCTTTGTTCTTTTTCTATTCTCTAACTTCTAATATCTTTGTTAACTAATTTTTATTTATGTGTTTTCTTGATATTATTCTTGGATTATTGCTTTTATATGCCACTTACAAAGGACTAAAAAATGGACTTTTTGTAGAATTTGCATCGTTAATTTCTTTGGTCATCGGGATTTTTGTTGCGATTAAATTTTCTTACTTAATGCGTTCTTTTATAGAAAACTTTGTTTCGTGGTCGCCAAAAATGATTGAAGTAATTTCATTTGGTTTTACTTTTTTAATGGTTGTAATTGCAATTCACGCTTTGGCAAAACTTTTTACATCTATTGCAGATTTTGCTTATTTGGGTTGGTTAAATAAATTGGGCGGTGCAACATTTAGTGTTTTGAAAACAGTTTTAATGTTAAGTATTGTTTTTAATTTATTTCAAAAAATAAACATTAATAACTTTATTGCAAAAAAAGAAACGCTTGATAATTCGATGTTTTATAACCCGATTCAAGAAGTTTCTGAGTTTATGTACCCGAGTTTGAATAAATTGTACAACGATATTAAAACGAAATCTAGGAAAATAGACTCGGAAGAAAAAAATTAATTTAATTTTAAGTTTTATTTATATTAAAACAAAATTTATTGCGTTTATCATATATTTGTAAATAAATTTTAATAATGAAAAACTATATTATTTTTCTTTTTTTGCTTGTATCGAATGCTTTTTCTCAGAATAATTTGCAATGGAAAAGTTATTATTCCTATAATCAAGCTACTGATATTGCGGGTACTACTGATAAAATAATTGTAGCTTGCGAAAATTCGTTATTTTCGAAAAATTTATCGACCAACGAAATTCAAACATTCAATACTTTAGATGGCCTATCGGGAGAAAAAATTTCGGCAATTTATTACAGTCAAACTTTTAATAAAACAGTTGTTGGTTACCAAAATGGACTTTTAATAGTAATTAATGAATCTGATAAACGTGTAACTAAAATTGTTGGTATTTTACAAAAACAAATTCCTAACAACATTAAGTTTATAAACAGTTTTTTCGAAAAAGATAAATTTTTATTCCTTTCTTGTGGTTTCGGAATTGTGAAATTTAATTTAGAAATTCAAGAATTTGGCGACAGCATTTTTTTGGGTCAAACAATTAACGATTACCAAGAAGTTTTACAAACTACGATTTTAGAAGACGAAATTTATGCGGTAACAAGAAACAACGGCATAAAAAAATGCATTTTTAACAATGCAAATATTAACGATTATAACCAATGGCAAGTTTTTGATGCTGGTTTTTGGAACGGAATTGCCACTTTAAACAACCAAATAATTGCCTCGAATGTCAATAATAATCTTTATAAATTTTCTAATAGTATTGCTTCGGTTTTTTACACTAATTTTAGTACAACCAAAAAATTTATCGTCAATGACAATCATCTTACGGTAGTTACAAACTCAAAAGTAATAGTTTTTAACGACCTATTTTCGACAATTTTAGAAATAAATAACTCTTCGTTACCAATATTACCGGTTCCCAATATTGTATGTGCCCGTTTTTCGGACAATAAACTATTTATTGGAACACAACAAAATGGTGTTTTTTCGACAACTTTTCAAAGTCCCAATAATTTTGTAAACGAAACACCCAATTGCCCAATTCTTAATAAAATATTTGCCGTAAACGCTTCAACAGATAATTTGTGGGTGGTTTATGGCGGTTACGATGCTGATTTTAATCCTTATGGCTATGCATTAGGCGGAATAACTCAATATGGATTTAGTAAATTGAACAATAATGGTTGGCAAAACACTCCATATTCTGCTGTTTTAGGTGCAAAAGCATTGTCAAGAATTACAATAAATCCAAATAATCCTAACCAAATGTATTTTAGTTCGTATTTTTCGGGATTGTTAAAACTAGAAAACGGAACGCCAACAATATTGTACGACACAACCAATAGTGGTTTAATAAGTAGATCGCCTATTGATATTCGGTTAAATGGAACTGCATTTGACAAATCGGGAAATTTATGGATAACTAGTGCTAGGATTAAAAACGGCTTGCAAGTTTTTAAAAAAGACAATACTTGGCAAGCTGTTAATTTAGAAAATATTTTGTTAACTAATAAATTTCAAAACACAGATTATGTTAACATTCTAATAGATAAAAACAACACCAAATGGTTAGCAACCAGCAACAGCGGCGTAATTGCATTTAACGAAAACGGTAATGTTTTAAAAAAAATAACTGATGGTGTTGACTCAGGAAACTTACCTTTTTTCGATGCCAAAGCAATTGCAATAGACAATAAAAACCAATTATGGATAGGAACTTCCAAAGGATTAAGAGTTTTATCGAGTGTAGATAATTTTCTTCAATCAGGACAAATGAAATCGAATTCGATAATAATTCTTGAAGATGGTTTGGCTCAAGAATTGTTTTACGAACTATCTATAACTGATATTGTTGTCGATGGATCTAATAAAAAATGGGTCGGAACCTCAGATTCTGGCATTTATTTAGTATCTGCCAATGGTCAAGAAACCATTTATCATTTTACAATGAACAACTCGCCATTACCAAGCAACTCTATCCTTGATATTGACATTGATCCAAAAACGGGCGAAGTATACATAGCAACTGACAAAGGAATGGTTTCGTTTAAAGGTACAGCCACCAAAGCAACCGAAAATCTCGAAGAAGTTTTTATATATCCAAATCCGGTGCGTCCAAATTTTACCGACACCGTAAAAGTTAGCGGTTTACTAGACAAAGCCAACGTAAAAATAACCGATATTGAAGGCAGTTTGGTTCACGAAGCAACTTCCGAAGGCGGAACTATAGAATGGGACACAACTGCTTTTGGCAAATATAAAGTTGCTTCGGGAGTTTATATGGTTTTTATATCGGCTGCCGATGGCGGAGAAACCAAAGTCAAAAAAATAATGATTATTCGTTAATTATTAAATTCTGAATTCACAACTCGAAAATTCATAAATCCAAAATTGTTAGTCAAAACCCGAGCAATAGTCATTTCGTCATTAAAATTCCAAGAAAAAAGTCTCATTGTAAAATGTTTTACCCTTTCTGATGGATTAAAATCTTATTTTGTTCGCGATGCTTTTTCTTCAAGAAAATCCAATCAAAAAATTGCTTATTTCCAACCATTGTCCATTCTCGAAATCGAAGCGGTTCATAAAAACAAAGGAACATTAGAAAATTTTAAAGAAATAAAAATCGCTCAGCCTTTTCAATCCATACATTCAAGTATTTTTAAAAGTACGATTGTAATGTTCGTTTCCGAAATTTTGCACCATTCGATTCACGAAGAAGAAAAAAACGAAAACTTATTTATATTTCTAGAAACAGCACTTGTTTGGCTAGATAATCATTCCGAAATCGCCAATTTCCATTTGATACTGATGCTCGAAATTACCAAATATTTAGGTTTCTATCCAGATATTGCAGACATTGACCAAAAACATTTTGAACTAAACGAAGGGCGATTTTCGTTATTTCAAGCTACAAGTTCGTTAACCGAACACGAAACTAATTTGTTCAAAAAACTAATCGATTTAAAATTCGAGAATGAACAAAAAATATTTCATGTTATTGAACGCCAAATTTTATTAAAAATTCTAATTGATTATTACACCATTCATCTTGATGGATTCAAAAAACCGAAATCTTTAGAGGTACTTAAAGAAGTTTTTAGTTAGAATATACTTTTTTTGAATCCAGAGCCAAGTAGTAAAGGAAAAAAGGAATGCACAATATGAAATAAGTAATATCTGCGGTACTTCCAAAAAAAGCTTGATGAAAACCTACTAACTTAATTGTGTAAAAATAATAAATAACGATACTTACAAATAAGTTAACCCCACTCAAAAAATAAACATCTTTTAGAGTTTTACAAATAAATCCAAAAACGAAAGATAAAGCTATAAAAACAAGAGTGTATTTGAATGGGATTAATGCTGATGATTGAATAATAAATGGATTCATCGTTAAAAAATCACTAAAATGATTCCATATAAAAGGAGCAAAGGTCAATGCAAAAGTTGAAAATGCAATCAAACCTAGATTTATTAATTGTAAGATGTTTATTGATTTGGTTTTTAGTTCGAAAATAAATGCGATTATAAACGGAATCACTAATACATTTCTAGTTGAAATGGTTAAACCAATTAGAATTCCGGAAAGAATAATTTTTTTGGAATTTAATTCTTTTCGATCAAAATAAAAATTTAAAACTATTAAAATTAAAGTACTATTTAAAAAAATATTGCTTCTGCCAATTATTTCATGTAAATAAAATGTACTTCCTAGAATTAATAAAATTAAAATCGATTGATAATTTGAGCTTATTTTACTTCTTTTTAACAGAGTAAAAAAAGTTAGCAAACCTAAAAGTGAAAAATAGCCTAATTCGCCAATTAAATAAAAAGGTAATGCTAAAATAAAATAAAAAGGCATTGGTCCAGGATAATTATTATCGAATGATTTTGCAAAATAAACATATTTATCATTAAAATAATTTTCCCAAAATGAAGTGATTACACTCCATCTATCAATTTTTAAAGTATCTACTGGGACTTTTTTGAATATGAAAATAAAAATACTTATAAAAACAATAACAATAATAAAATTTATAACATTCAAATATTTATCTAATTTGAGTAATAAGTATTTTAATTTCCAAATTGATATATAAAACAAAACTAATAATAATGAAAGTAAAATGTAATAATCATTAGTAACCCTAGAAAAATATTTTACACCAAAAATGAAATTTACAAACATAAAACAAAACAAACTTATGTTTTTTTTAAACATCAAACTTTTAATCATTTTTAAATAATTGTGATTTATAAATATTTTTTTTGCTCAAAAAATACAGTAAAGATGTTTTTAAAACTCCAAACCCATAAGTTGTACTTCTGGAAAAATTGATTGATGAAGCTTCTTCAAAATATTTAGTTGGACATGTTATTTCGGCAATTTCGAATCCTTGATAGAAAATTTGAGCCAAAAATTGATTATCGAAAATAAAATCATCAGAGTTTTTATAAAAATCAATTTTTTCTAAAACATCACGAGAATAAGCACGATAACCAGTGTGATATTCTGATAGTTTTTGACCCATTAAAATATTTTGAGTAAAAGTTAAAAATCTATTTGCTATGTACTTATAGATCGGCATACCACCTTTTATGGCACCATTACCAAGTATTCTAGAACCAATAACCACTGAGTAAACTTCGTTGGCTATTAAGTAACACATCGAATGAATTAATTTTGGAGTATATTGATAATCAGGATGCAACATTATTATAATATCAGCATTCAAATCTAATTCTTTATTGTAACATGATTTTTGATTTCCACCGTAACCTAAATTATTTTCGTGTTTTATAATGTTTTTTATACCAATTTTATTTGCAATTTTTAAAGTTTCGTCTGTACTGTTGTCATCTACTAAAATGACTTCGTCAACAATATCAAACGGAATCTCTTTGTAAGTATCGTGTAATGTTTTACTTGCGTTATAAGCTGGTAGAACAACAATAATTTTTTTTGTTTTTAATCATTTTTGAAAATAAATAAATATTTTGTTGCGAAAGTCGTTTTTTTTTGTGTTAAAATTAACAGAAAAATTAATTAAATCTCTATAATTATGAAAAAATCAATTTTAGCTATCATTTATTTTCTAATTTCAAATTGCTGTTTTTCGCAATTTAACCCAATAGGAACCTCAATTACCACTGATATTTTCAGAACTGGTAAAGTTGGTTTGGGATACAACGCAATGCCAACTTTTGGTATATATACTTCAATGTTCAACGGCAATTCTTTTTTTCAAAATTCAGTTCAAATTGTTAGTAATGTAAGTTATAATCAGAATATATATGGTTTTGCGTCTAATAATCTGGCTTATAAACATTAAAATCTGTTTTAATGAAAAAGTGTTTTTTGTTTGTTTTTGTTAAACTAAAATATTAATCGAAATTAACAAAAAAATAGTGTTACCAATATCAATTCTAATTACAAGACTAAAAATGCTTTTTTGTAAAATAATAATATTAGCTTGTTAATATCGATAACTTCTAACGGAATTAATAAAACCCTAAACAAACTCTAAATTTAGATAATACAAAGGAATTGTAATAACAAATATTGCAACAAAAGCTATTTTTTTTAAAAAATATTGGTCAATTGACAACTTCTTTTTAAAGAAAATATTTTTTATTGAAAATCCCAGAATTTTCTTAGAGATTATCAGCAATTTAAAAGGGTCAAAGCTCTGTAATCAAGGATTTTTGACATGAAACCAAAAACAGCACTAAAATTAACTAAATTATTTGCTAAACTTATTGATTAATGTATGTAATAAACATATCCAAAGTTGATAGTTGTTGACCAATCATTGGATTTATTTTCTGGATATTTGTTGGTATCTGGGTTTAGACCGTCTACCCAATCAGAAAAATAATATTGAATTCGTGCATCTAAAATCAAAGCATTATATTGGTCTAATAAAAATCTTGTGCCAATACTTGTCGTAAAAGAGCCAGTTATTCCTGATTCGTTTTTGAAACCATCTAAATATTTTACAGGAGTTGTTGCTGTGGTGCCAAGAGGTCCCAGACTAGACACAACTTTTGAAGTATAATTGCTAAGTTGTGTTCCTAAACTTACATAAGGCGTTACAGTATCAGAAGTATAATCATCGGTTTTAAATGGGTAAAACTCCATTTGCACTCCAAAATTTATTGCACTTACAGAACCAGACATAGCTCGTAATTGATTTGCCGTAATGCTTGTATATTTTGGATCAACATATATACCATAATGATTCAAATTACTTTTCATATAAGATGCCTCAAGTCTCAACTTGAAATATTCAGTAAATGATGATCTATTGTTACTAACCGAAGAAACATAATAAAAAGCACCAATTGAAACGCCATTGTTTTTATAATAATTTTCAAATAATTCAGATTGGCCATAATCAGATTGGAAAAAAACAGGACCAGCCATAAACCCAATTTCATGATTTGTTTCTAAATTGTTCGAATATTGTGCAATTGTAACATTAGACAAAGAAAAAAACACTAAACAATAAATTAAAATATTTTTTGCCATAATTGCTTCAATTAGATTTTGTACAAATATATAAAAACATCAATTACTTACTAAAAAAAAATGTATTAAATACGAAAACTTAATATGAATTTTAGAATTCGGATACAACAACACCCAAATATTGTAAAATCAAAATTATTTTAGCTTAAAACAAAGAATTTTTAAAAAAAATAATCTTTTTTTTTCTATAAAATGTATATTTGCAAACAAATACGAAATCGATTTCTTAAACTATAATTAAACGAATATGTCACAAAGTATTAATGCATTTATAGATGCAGTTGCCCTTAAAAATCCGAATGAACCAGAATTTATGCAAGCCGTTAAGGAAGTTGCAGAAACAGTAATTCCGTTTATTGAAGAAAACAAAAAATACCAAAACCAAATGCTTTTGGAAAGAATGGTAGAATCTGAACGTGTAATTATGTTTAGAGTAGTTTGGATTGACGATGCCGGAAAAACCCAAGTAAACCGTGGTTATAGAATTCAAATGAATTCTGCAATTGGACCGTATAAAGGCGGAATTCGTTTTCATCCATCAGTAAATTTAAGTATTTTGAAATTTTTGGCTTTCGAACAAACATTCAAAAACAGTTTAACAACTTTGCCAATGGGTGGAGGTAAAGGTGGAGCAGATTTTGACCCAAAAGGAAAATCTGATATCGAAGTAATGCGTTTTTGTCAAGCTTTCATGACCGAATTGTCAAAGCATATTGGTGGTAACACCGACGTTCCTGCAGGAGATATTGGTGTTGGTGGTCGCGAAGTTGGTTACATGTTTGGTCAATACAAAAGATTAAGAAACGAATTTACAGGTGTTTTAACCGGAAAAGGAATTTCTTTTGGAGGTTCGTTAATTCGTCCTGAAGCAACTGGTTATGGCGATGTTTATTTTGCACAATCTATGTTGCAAACCAAAGGTGACAGCTTTACAGGTAAAACTGTAGCGATTTCTGGTTCTGGAAATGTAGCGCAATATGCTGCTGAAAAAGCAACTCAATTAGGTGGAAAAGTAGTTACAATGTCAGATTCGGCTGGATATATTTATGATGCAGATGGAATAGATGCTACTAAACTAGCTCACGTTATGGAAATAAAAAACGAACTTCGTGGTCGTATTTCTGATTATGTAAAAAAATATCCTTCTGCTAAATATGTAGATGGAAAACGTCCATGGGAAGTTAAATGTGATGTAGCTTTGCCTTGTGCAACTCAAAACGAATTGAACGAAGCAGAGGCAAAAACGCTAGTTGCTAATGGTTGTATTTGTGTTGCCGAAGGAGCAAACATGCCTACAACGCCAGAAGCAGTGATTGTTTTTCAAGATGCCAAAATATTATTTGCTCCAGGAAAAGCATCTAATGCTGGTGGAGTTGCGACTTCTGGACTAGAAATGTCTCAAAACTCATTGCGTTTGTCTTGGTCGTCTGAAGAAGTTGATGAGCGTCTGAAAGGAATTATGTTAGCAATTCACTCATCTTGTGTTCAATACGGAAAAGATGCAACAGGATATGTTGACTATGTAAAAGGTGCCAATATTGCTGGTTTCGTAAAGGTTGCCGATGCAATGTTAGGACAAGGTGTGGTATAATTAATGCTGATATTTAAAAAAAAGAGGCTGTATCTATTGCGATACAGCCTTTTTTTATATTTATTAATTGAAAAAATTTATTGGGCTATTTTAATATTAATGTTTGGTATTATTTCAAATCTGCTACAAATTGTTCAACATCTATTGCATTATTAACATCATAATCGCCAATTTTTGTTCGCCGTAAAGCGATTAAATGCGAACCCGAATTCATAACTTTTCCAAAATCAAATGCTATGGAACGAATGTAAGTTCCTTTGCTGCATTTTATCCTAAAATCGATTTCTGGAAGTTCTATTCTAGTGATTTCGAATTCGTGTATCGTGGTTTTTCTTGAAGCAATTTCAACTTCTTCTCCAGCACGAGCATGCTCATAAAGTCTTACGCCATCTTTTTTAATTGCGGAATAAATTGGCGGTTTTTGGTCAATTTCTCCCATAAATTGCTTAACGGTTTCGTGAATTAATTCATTGTTAATATGAATTGTAGGAAGAATAAAATCAATTTCGGTTTCTAAATCATACGATGGAGTAGTGGCTCCAATAAAAAAAGTTCCAGTATATTCTTTGGCTTGTCCTTGAAGTTCTGATATTCGCTTAGTAAATTTTCCTGTACAAACCAATAACAAACCTGTTGCTAATGGATCAAGTGTACCTGCGTGACCAATTTTGAATTTTTTTGGCAATCCAACTTGATTGATTAATGCATATTTGATTTTATTGACTGCCTGAAACGAAGTCCAATTTAGTGGTTTGTCAATCAATAAAACTTGACCTTCTAGATATGATTCTGAAGTAATCATTAAATTATGGTTAGTTTTTGAATGAAAAAATGAATCAACAAAAGCAAAATTCCTGCGATGATTCTATAATATCCAAAGATTTTAAAACCGTTTTTAGTTAAAAACCCTATGAATGATTTAATTGCCAAAAGTGCTACTGCAAACGCAACAATATTCCCAATAATCAATAAATTAACTTGATCTGACGATAAAACGAATCCGTCTTTGTAGTAATCATAACATTTTTTGGCAGTTGCGCCTAACATTGTTGGAACAGCAAGAAAAAAAGAAAATTCAGCAGCCGAAGTTCGTGATAATCCTTGTGACATTCCACCAACTATACTTGCGCCACTTCTTGAAACTCCTGGAACCATTGCCAAACATTGAAAAAATCCAATTTTTAAAGCTTGTAAATAAGATATTGGTTTATCAGTTTCTTGATTTTCAGTTTTATTGAACCAATCGTCAACTTTCAGTAAAATTATTCCACCAATTAATAATGAAATTGCAACTGTAACAGGATTTTCTAACAAAGCATCGATGTAATCGCTGAGCAATAATCCTAATAAAACTGCTGGAATAAAAGCTACAAATAATTTAAAATAAAAATCTAAAGTTTGAAAAAATCGCTTAAAATACAGAATTACAACCGATAAAATGGCTCCAAGTTGAATAACAATCGTGAAAAGTTTAGTAAAATCGTCTTGTGCAATTCCAAAAAATGAACTTGCAATTATCATGTGTCCAGTTGACGAAACTGGCAAAAATTCGGTAATTCCTTCAATAATTGCTAGGATTATGGCTTGTAAAGTGTTCATTTTTTTTAATTATAAAATATGATAATTAGAAAATTGAGATAATTAGAAAATTTTCTAGTTATCTCAATTTTCTAATTATTTTTTAAAAATAGAATAAATAGTTATACCAAAGCCAATCAAAACTGTCGTTGGTGCAATTCTGATTCTTGTAAAACTAAACAATTCTGCTTCGTTAAAAACTTTTGGATTGTTGCTTCCGCCGCCCATCATTAATATAAATCCAACGGCAATTACAGCAATTCCAATCAGAAGAAACTTGTAATTTATATCGTCGAATAAAAAATCTGGTTTATTATTGTTTTCTTGTTTCATAGTTATTATTGTAAAAATCTGAAATCAAAATCGTTAATCTTCATTCTATAATCTAATACAAATCATCAGTTCGTAAATTTAAGAATCTTTGTGTTGCGAAATAAGTACTTATCCAAGTTATTAAAACACCAGTTATTAAAACTGCCAAAAGTACTATTCCAGTCATTAATTTATCTTTCAAAATTCCTAATCCTGGATAACTTGTTTCTAAATAAATTAAAACTCCGATTAATGCTATAATTGCTAAACCTGAACCCATTAAACCCAATTTTACGCTTCGCCAGACAAATGGTTTTCTGATAAAAGCTTTGGTTGCACCGACCATTTGCATTGTTTTTATTATGAATCTGTTAGAATGAATCGATAACCTTAAAGAACTATTAATCAATAAAACTGCAATAACTGTAAGTAATCCTGAGATTAACAAAATCCAGAAACTTACATTTTTTACATTGTCATTTACCAAGTTTATTAATTGTTTGTCGTAAACAATATCTGCAACCATTGGGTTTTCGCGCAATTTGTTTTCAATGCTATTTACTTTGCTTTTCTCTACAAAATCGGCTTTTAAATGTATATCATAAGAATTTTGTAATGGATTTTCTCCAAGAAACTTCATGAAATCGTTGCCGATAATGTCTTTGTGTTGCTTTGCTGCATCGTCTTTAGAGACATAAGTAAAACTTTTTGTGTATCTAGAAGTTTTTAACTCGTCGCCAAAAGATTTTAGAATACTATCATTGGCTTCTGCCTTGAAAAAAACTGTCATTGCAATTTCTTCTTTGAAATCGTTGGACAATCTTTTAGAGTTTATAACAAAAAAACCTAGCATTCCTAGTAAAAATAAGACTAGAAAAACACTTAAAACAACTGAAAAATAAGAAGAAATTAATCTGCGTTTCTGAAAATTATCGTAAGACGAACTCATATTTTGTTAAATTATGGTGTAAAAATAATAAAGTATTTCATTAAATAAACTTAAATAACGTTCAAAGTTTCGATTTTCGTACAATAAATGTATTTTTGCGACATATTATCCTAAAATCAAAGACTTGCATTTATGAAAAAGGTTACAGTTGCTATTATTTTACTATTAATTTGTAATGTTCATTCAAATTTGAATGCGCAAATAATTGATAGTTTGCAACAAAAACCTGTTTTAGAAATCAATAAAACATCTCAAACCTATAATTTTGCAGACGGAAGTTCGAGAACCTATTCTAAACCAAAATTTTGGGAAATAACAAACCGACTTCCAAAAGATTTTATGGATACCAACCGAGATTTTGTTGCCAAAGACCATGCTTATTATTTGGGCGGCGCAATTACATCGACAGCATTACTGCTTCCTATCGATCAACAAATTACAAATCAATCTCGTGCATTCGCCGAAAGGCAAGGTTTGAGTTCTAGTAACAAAT
Organism: Bacteroidota bacterium; assembly: GCA_031408435.1. GTDB lineage: Bacteria > Bacteroidota > Bacteroidia > Flavobacteriales > Flavobacteriaceae > Flavobacterium. The sequence continues at coordinate 37,676 of JANNWM010000033.1, read as the reverse complement.
ACGGAAATTTTGGTCCTTTGAACAATATTCCACAAAATATTGGTGCAGGATTTTATTTAATCGGAAACGGCACAACGGTAATTGTAATGAGTGCAGGTTTTATTACTTATGGATTATTAAAAAAAGATTATCGGGCCCAAGCAACAGCATCTGGATTGATCGAAAGTTTGGCATTATCAGGCGTCTATGTGCAAACAATAAAAAGAATAACTGGTCGAGAAAGTCCATTTATTGCAAGAAAAAACGGGAATTCTGGGGGCGATTGGAATCCGTTTCCGAGTTTTGCAGCTTATGCTAAAAACACACCTTATTATGATGCAGTTCCATCAGGACATTTAACAACAATTATGGCTGGTTTGACGGTAGTTATTGCTAATTATCCAGAATATAAATGGATAAAACCAGTCGGATATACATTAATCGGCGGAATGTGCTTTCAAATGATTCAAAGCGAGGTTCATTGGGCTTCTGATTATCCGTTAGCGATTTTAATGGGTTATTTTGTTGGGAAAACAATTGCAAAAAACCGATTTACAGAAACTAAAAATGCAGACGGTACGGAAAAAAAATATTCATTGAACTTTTCGGCATCAAGAAATTATGATTACAATATGGTAGGTGCAACTTTAAAATTTTAATTCAAATGAAAAAAATTTTAGTATTCTTTTTGGCATTTTCAATAACGCAAATTTCTTTTGGACAAGACACAATTATCAAAAAAGAAGAAAAACTAACTTATAAATGTTTTATTATTCCAGCAGCATTAATTTCAACAGCATTAATTTTAAAATCAAATTCGATTCAAAAAGATTTACAACAAGATTCAAAAACAAGATTCGGAAAAGGTTTTCATACAAAAATCGATGATTATCTCCAATTTGTTCCCGCTGCTCAGGTTTTGACAGGCGATTTATTGGGTTTTAAGTCAAAACATTGTTTCAAACAAAAAGTTGTTAATCTTGCCATTTCTAATGCTTTAGTTGGCGGTGTTACTTTTATTGCAAAAAAATCTGCAAATGACTTACGTCCAGATGGTTCTGCCAACAATTCGTTTCCGTCGGGACATACCGCAACCGCATTTAACAATGCAACAATTTTATTTTTAGAATACAAAGACAGCAACATTTGGTATGCAAGTTCAGGTTTTTTATTTGCCACTGCAACAGGTGCATTACGTGTTGCAAATAACCGACATTGGTCTGGCGACGTAGCTGCTGGAGCTGGAATCGGAATGTCAATTGGGTTGATTGTCAGTTACTGGAATCCGTTTAAATTTGACAATAAAAACAGTAAAAACAATAAAAAAATAGGATTTATAGGTTATCCAGTCATCAACGACCAATCAACAGGAATTGGTTTTTTATGTCAAATTAATTAGAAAAGAATATTCGAAAATTGTCAGTAATGGCAAAAATTATAAATATGAAATATACACCAATCGAAATCGAAGCCAATTGGCAAAAATTCTGGGCAGATAACAAAACATTTGCCGCAAGCAATACATCGACTAAGCCAAAATATTATGTTTTAGATATGTTTCCCTATCCATCAGGTGCTGGTTTGCACGTTGGCCATCCGTTGGGTTATATCGCATCTGATATTGTGGCAAGATACAAACGTCATAAAGGATTCAATGTTTTGCATCCGCAAGGTTATGACAGTTTTGGACTTCCAGCCGAGCAATATGCTATACAAACTGGGCAACATCCAGATAAAACAACCAAAGAAAACATTGCTCGATACCGCCAACAGTTAGACAAAATCGGATTTTCATTTGATTGGGATCGAGAAGTTCGCACCTCAAATGCTGATTATTACAAACACACGCAATGGATTTTTATTCAATTATTCAACTCTTGGTACAATAAGAATTCAGATAAAGCTGAAGACATTTCGACCTTAGTTTCCGAATTCGAAAAATCAGGAAACTCTGATGTTAATGCTGTTTGCGACGATAATGTTGTTCCGTTTTCAGCATCAGATTGGAATACTTTTTCGAATGACGAGCAACAAAAAATCCTTTTACAATACAGATTGACTTATCTCGCAGAAACCGAAGTCAATTGGTGTCCAGGTTTAGGAACCGTTTTGGCAAATGACGAAATTGTAAATGGTGTTTCCGAACGTGGCGGACATCAAGTAATTCGCAAAAAAATGACACAATGGTCAATGCGAATTTCTGCTTATGCCGAGCGTTTATTGCAAGGTTTAGAAACAATCGATTGGTCAGAAAGTATTAAAGAATCACAACGCAATTGGATAGGGAAAAGCGTGGGGGCGATGGTTTCGTTTGCACTGAAACCTCACCCCCAACCCCTCGCCAAAGGAAAGGGGAGCTTGGAGAATATTTTGGATTCTTCGAATTTTGCTTATATGACTGCTAATCCTTCGTACGCTAAAGAATTGGTTGCAAACGCTCGTGCGAACAGAAAAAATCCAACTGAAGCTGAAGATGTATTATGGCAAGAACTAAGAAACTCAAGTTTAGGTTTTAAAATTAGAAGACAACATTACGTGGGTAATTTTATAGCTGACTTTCTTTGCCTTGACAAAAAATTAATCATTGAAATTGATGGAGAATATCATAATGATGCAGAACAAAAAGACAAAGATGACGAAAGAACCTTAATTTTAGAACAAAAATATTTTTTTAAAGTTATAAGATTTAAAAATGAAGAGGTTTTAAATGATTTAAAAAATGTTTTATCAAAAATAAAAATTGAATTAATTAGAAGGGTTTCTTCAAAAGAATCGGAATTCGAAATTGAATCTGAACCTGCCCCCCTCTCCTTTGGAGAGGGGTTGGGGGTGAGGTCAATTGATGTGTTTACAACAAGACCAGACACTATTTTTGGAGTAACTTTTATGACATTGGCGCCAGAACACGAATTGGTTGCTCAAATTACAACTCCAGAACAAAAACAAGCTGTTGAAGCATATATAGAAAAAACGGCAAAACGATCTGAAAGAGAACGAATGGCAGATGTAAAAACCATTTCTGGCGTTTTTACTGGTGCTTTTGCCGAACATCCGTTTACAAAAAAACCAATTCCTGTTTGGATAGGCGATTACGTTTTGGCTGGTTATGGAACTGGCGCAGTAATGGCTGTTCCTTGTGGCGACGAGCGAGATTATGCTTTTGCGAATTTCTTTAAAGGTCAAAACGGAATGCCAGAAATTAAAAACATTTTCGACCAAGATATCTCGAAAGAAGCTTTTGGGGCAAAAACAGGATTTAAATTAGTTGATTCTGATTTTCTTGATGGTTTAGAATATAAACTAGCTACGAAAAAAGCAATCGAAGAACTCGAAAAAATAAATCAAGGTTCAGGAAAAACCAATTATCGTTTGCGAGATGCTGTTTTTTCTCGACAAAGATATTGGGGCGAACCGTTTCCAGTATATTATGTGAATGGTTTACCACAAATGATTGATGCCCAACATTTGCCAATAAAATTACCCGAAGTTGAGAAATATTTGCCAACCGAAGACGGACAACCGCCATTAGGAAATGCAACTAATTGGGCGTGGGACAGTTTACAGTGTTCAGTCGTTAGTGTTCAGTTGATAGATAATGAAACGATTTTTCCTTTAGAATTGAACACAATGCCAGGTTGGGCTGGTTCGTCTTGGTATTGGTTGCGTTATATGGATTCTAAAAACGAAAATGAATTTGCTAGCCAAGAAGCCATAAAATATTGGGAAAGTGTCGATTTGTATATTGGCGGAAGCGAACATGCTACAGGACATTTGTTGTATTCTCGTTTTTGGAATAAATTCTTAAAAGACAAAGGTTTTGCACCAACCGAAGAACCATTCAAAAAGTTGATTAATCAAGGAATGATTTTGGGGAATAGTGCTTTTGTTTATAAAGTTCCAACTATTTCATATTTCATAAATGAAATTCCATTTGGCAGAAATTTAAATATACTAATTTCTAAAAACTATAAAGATGCGATTGATTTACATTTTTCAAAGCCTGGAAACGATAAAGAGTATTTATATAATGAGCTTATACAAAAATTAGAAGCCTTAAAACTCAAGTATAATTTAATTAACATAAATATTACAAATCTAATACCCTCACACGTTGACGTTTCATTAGTAAACGCATCAGATGAATTAAACATTGAAGCTTTCAAAAATTCCAGAGAAGAATACAAAAATACAGAATTTATAACCGAAGAAAACGGAAAATACATTGTCGGTCGCGAAGTCGAAAAAATGTCAAAATCTAAGTACAACGTAGTAACGCCTGACGATATTTGCGAAGAATATGGAGCAGATACATTGCGTTTGTACGAAATGTTTCTTGGTCCACTCGAACAATCAAAACCTTGGAATACAGCTGGAATTTCTGGTGTTTTTGGGTTTTTAAAGAAACTTTGGCGTTTGTATTTTGATGAAAATGGTTCAGTAATAACCAACAACGAACCATCGAAAGACAGTTTGAAAAGTTTACACAAAACCATCAAAAAATGTACAGAAGATATCGAGAATTTCTCTTTCAATACATCGGTTTCGCAGTTTATGATTTGTGTGAACGAGTTGCAAACTCAAAATTGTCACGAACGAGCCATTTTGGAGCCTTTGGCAATTTTAATTTCGCCTTATGCACCACATATTGCCGAAGAATTATGGAAACAATTGGGTCATTCTGAATCGATTTCGACCATTGATTTTCCGATTTGTGATGAGAAATATTTGGTCGAATCTGAAAAAGAATATCCAGTTTCGTTTAACGGTAAAATGCGATTTACTATTAATTTGCCTTTAGACTTAACACCAACACAAATCGAAGAAATCATATTGAAAGATGAACGAACTGTCAAACAATTAAACGGAATTGCTCCTAAAAAAATAATTATCGTTCCAGGTAAAGTAATTAATATGGTGCAGTAAATATTTGACCTTTAAATATAAAAAAACCCTTCGCAAAAATTTTTTGGAAGGGTTTTTTGTGGTTTGTATAATTTAAAACCTAGTTTCAGTAAGTTTGATGTCTTTTTCTAATCGAACCATGAATTGAAAAGTGGAACCAAATTTTGTTAAAACACCAACAATTGTTCCTTTTTTAGGATTTACAGCAACTCCTGCAAATTTAGCAAATTCGCTAACTCTTAAAATTACTTTTGCACCATTAGCATCAGCTATATCGTGATTGGTGGCACCACCAGGACTATTTAAACTTGCATCAAAATAAGTTTTTCCAATTGATTGATCTGTAAATTGTACATCTTTCAATTCTATCAATTTGTTGACATAGAAGTTGTTTGAATTAATAATTTCAGTTATTGTTTTGCCTTTGACTGTAATTGTACTTTCGTCAACTTTTTCGCAAGATTGCAAAATAATATTATCAATATCTGTGGCTGCAATCCTACCAACTTTATCGTCTGTTGCAATAGTTGGTGTGTCGTTGTTAAATAATGAACCAAATAGCGTTGAACCGTTTTCGGTTACATAATACAAATCTTTCATTTTGATATATACTTTTCTACCTGGCTCAAATTTATTTGATAAATTATAAGCATCAATAGTCATGCTAAAAGCTGTTAATCCGTCTGTTGAAACTAATGAAATTGATTTGTAAAAATTTCCACCTTCATCGGTTGAGGTTACATATGCTTCGATAATATCGTCATCTATATATTTTTTATATGCAGATGTAGCTGTTGATGTAACGCTCGAAACGGTTTTATTTGCAATTAATGTTACACATTTTGAGGATAAGTCTGGAACCTCGTATACATCACTTGTTACACAACTAATTGTTGTTAAATTAGTTATTACAACTAAAATTATAATTATAATTTTTTTCATTTTAATATTATTTATTTGAATATACATAAACATCATTTACCTGAAACAAACCATCAAGATTAGTATTTGAACCAGAACCTGTAGCTTTAAATGCAACATTAATTTTTCCAGTTGAATTAAATCCAGAGATATTTATTGCTCCTGAGTTAATAAAAGTATAGCCTTTGGTGTCTTTGTTTGCAATAATTGCATCTATTTTTATCCAATTTGCAGAAAGTACATTTGTACCGTCATAATCCGTTGCTATATAAACCTCTACTTTATTACCATTATCACTTACAAAATTTTGGGCTGTTTGAAAAGTTAATCCAAAATCAGTATAATTTGTAACATTAATTTTTGGGGAAATTAACCAAGCAACACAAGCAGCATCTGTTGTTACACCAAAAGTATTAAACTGAGCATAACCTTCGTTTCTAAAAGTTGTTTCTTTCCATTTCACTGAACCTTTTTCTGCAAAATTGGTCCAATCTGCAATATCTAATACTGTTCCAGTTTGAATATTCTGAAAGTTTTCAGAAAAAAAAGAAACTCTAGTCGTTGGTATTTCGTAATCATCTTCTTTAACACAACTAGTAAGCACTAATAATGTTAAAAGAAATAATATTTTGTTTGATATTTTTTTCATAATTCAGTTTTTTTAAAAGTTAACGTAAAAATTTACAAAATAAGTTCGTCCATAACCATAAAAATATTTTGGTCCAAAACCTCTAGTTCCGCTTGCAGAATCTTGCAATAAATCAGGATATGTTGCTTTTCTAGATTGCTCAAAACCTCCAGTTTTATAAGTTGTATCAAGTACATTGTTTACAGTTACAAATACACCTATTGTATTGCCTTTAACTCGCCAAGATTTTCCACCAGATAAATTTACTAATTTAATATCATCAAATTTTTCTTGTTTAAGAATATTTTTAACTGTTTCTGGAGTTGCACCATCAAATGCTACTCCGCTAACATCGTTAATCGTAAAATTGTCAGTTCTTAGCGTATTAGAAACATCTAAATAATTTTCGGCTAGGTAATTTGCATTAGCACCAATCCACCAAAATTTTGGGTCTCTATATTCAATTCCTATTGAATAAGCTTTTTGTGGTGTTCCAGGTTGGTAATAATTTTTTAAATAAGATTTACCAAAATCTGTAATCGGATATGGATTATTTATTGCTTGTGCATCGTCATTGATTTTCAAGTTAGGATTGCTATCATAAGTATATTGACCAAAAGCTGCAGTTGCGGTCAATTCTAGTGTAGATGTTACTTGGTATTCAATACCTAATTCAGCACCAATATTTTTTTTGTTAACTCCGGTTAAAATTTCACTTACAAACGAGTCTTCGTCACCATCAGAATCTGATATGTTTTCTGCATAAAAGAATGATAGTTCGGTAGAATTATTTATTTTAGACATATAACCAGTTAATCTTGCTTTGAATTTTGGGAATCTTAATATGTAACTTCCGTCAATACTAAAAATAGATTCGCTAACTAAATCTGGTGTAATATTGTTGTTGTTTCTTGCGTTAGAGAAAGTGTTTCTTAGGTTTGGTGCTTTGGTTAAATAGGCTCCGTTAAAGTCTAAAAATGTTCTTCCACTAATTTTATAAGTCAATCCGCCTTTAAATCCGAAATTTTCAAATTTTACATTTTGACTTTTTCCAAATGAGTTTTTGGCATAATTTCCGTTTCTAAACAAACCTTCTCTTTGCGATTCAGTTTGAGTGTAAGATTGCGCTAAATAAAAATCTACTTTTTTATAATTAAATTTGAATTGTGTGAATGCATCGATTGTTGAAGCAACTAAATTGTAATTGTAACCAAAAATATCATCTTTTACGACTTTAGTATTTGGATTATTCAAATCAAATCTAGCTCTATCTCCACTATAAAACGAATCTACATTTAATGCATAATTACCTCCAAGTAAATCAGTAATTATTGCGTAATTGTGAGATTTTAAACTTTTAAATGCAACACCACCATTCATTGTAATGTTGTCTGAAAGTTTTGTGTTGAAAATAGAATTTGCAGTAAATTGGTCATCGTCGTTTCTTTGTTCAGACAAAATATAAGCATTTTGACCAGATGATGTTTTTGTATTTGCATCATATGCTGCAAGCCAATCTAATTGAGTATTAGACAAAAATTTGTTTCTAAGTTTATCAGCTTCAGCATAATTTGGAAGCCAAATACCAGCAAATGTATGGTAATTCAATCCGTAACTTGGCAAATTTCTATAATAAGTTGGATCAAGATTGTTTCCTCCAGGATTTTCTAGTCTTGAATTTGCAATTGAACCAGTTTGATAAGAAACTGTTGTATTCAAGTTTGTATTCGAATTTATTTTCCAATAATGCGAAAGAATATTGATAGGTTCCGCAACATCTTTGTCTCTAGAATTTCTTTTTTTACCATTTTGAAATCCCCAATAAGAGTTGTATTTAACGCCTAACAAATCTGTAACTTCTTGAGAGTTGGCTGAACTTTTTCCTCTTCTGTTTTGGGCATACATCGATGTAAAATTAATACTATGATGATCATTTATTTTTTTCTCAACACTCGCAAATAATGAGTTTGCACTGTAATCTGTTCCTTCGAAATAGCCTTCTTGTGCCCATCGTCTTCCGGCCGAAATTACATAAGCCCAACCATTTGCTTGCATTCCTGACGCATGGGTTCCCATTAATCTCCAGCTGTAATTTGTGTTGGTTCCCGAAGCAGAAATTCTTGTACCAGGTCTGTATATAGATGCTCTTGTGTTAATTTCTTGGGTTCCTAATATGCCACCAAAAGTATAATCAGATGGCGATGATCCATTAGTAAACTCTTGATTTCGAGTAACATCATTCAAACCTCCCCAATTTCCGAATTGTGGTCGACCATCATAAATTTTGTTCATGACAATTCCGTTAATCATGGTGGTTCCATATTCATTATCTAAACCTCTGATTCTAAACCTTGCTTGACCCCAATTGAATGCTGCTGATTGTTGAAAAGCATCTCTTGAGGCTTGTAATAATCCTGCTGTACTTTCCGAGCCACTATTGTCATCGCCAAGATCGTTTTCGGTAATTGTTATTAAACTTAGTTGTTGTTCTTCGGTAATATCTTCTACAAATTGAATCGTTCCAATATCTTGAATTTTTCCTTTTTCGATATCAATTTGCATTAATTGGTCTTTGTAACCATTTAATCTTATTTGAAGTAATCCTTTTCCGACTGGAACGTTTTTAAAAACAAATTTTCCTTTAGAATCTGTAATTTCTGTTAAATTTGTGTTTTGAATAGATGCAACAACATTTTGTAATGGCTTGAAAGTTTTAGAATCGACAACTTTGGCACCAATTCCAGTGCCTGTTTGTGCAAATACCAAAACAAAATTCAATACAAATAATGCACTTGTGTAAAATTTTTTCATAGGGATTTTTAAGTTAATTCACGTGTTTTAGATAAAAAATTAATTTCTTAACGGCGCAAATGTAATCCATTTAATAATATTATTTACTTTTGGTGCAAAATTTGTAGTTACCAAATCATTAAATTAACATTCGTTCTATGAGAATTAAACATTTTATCCCCGCATTTTTGTTATTATCCGCAATTTTTAGTGCCAATGCACAAAATAAAAAATTTATTGTTCACACTGTTGCTTTTTATAATTTTGAAAATCTTTTTGATACTATCAATAACGAAAATAACGATGAAGAATGGTTGCCAAATGGTGCACAAAACTGGACCAACGAAAAATACCAACAAAAACTTATTAATTTATCGAGAGTTTTGTCTGAAATTGGCACTGGTGAAAACCCTAATTCTCCAACGTTTATTGGTGGCTGCGAAATAGAAAACCGTCATGTTCTCGAAGATTTAATTAAAACACCTTTACTTATTAATAAAGGTTATGGCATTGTACATTTTGATTCGCCAGACAAACGTGGCATTGATGTGGCACTTTTGTATCAGAAAAAACATTTTAATCCAACTAGTTTTGAAAACATTCCTCTTCTTATATACAAAAACGAAGATAATAATGCAAAGAAAGAAAAAACCGAAGATGAAGAAAAAACCGATGATTCTGTTGTAGAAACTACAAAAGTCGGAAGAATTTATACACGTGATCAATTATTAGTTACAGGTTTGCTCGATGGCGAAGAAATTAATTTGATTGTTAACCACTGGCCATCACGCTCGGGCGGAGAAAAGAAAAGTTCTAAATTTAGAGAAGCTGCTGGCCAATTGAATCGTAAAATTATGGATTCTCTTTTCAAAATAAACCCAATGGCAAAAATTATCACAATGGGCGATTTAAACGATGGTTCGTATAACAAATCGGTTAAAGAAGGCATCGGTGCTAAACTTAAAAAATCAGATGTTAAGAAATTTGGAATTTATAATCCGTTTGAACAAATGGCAAAAGATGGAAACGCAACTTTGTTTTACAGAGATGCGGGCGATATTTTTGACCAAATTATGGTTTCCGATCAATTAATCCAACCGGATTATTCGACTTATAAGTATTGGAAAGCTGGTGTTTTTAACAAACCATATTTAATACAAACCACTGGTCAATATAAAGGTTATCCGCTAAGACATCAAGCCACCGAAGTTGGTTTTTCTGACCATTTTCCGGTTTATGTTTATTTGATAAAACAAATGAATTAATAATCCAAAGGTTGGTTTGCCAACCTTTTTTAATGAAGTGGTTTAAACTTTTAGATAAGGGAAAAGTTTAAACCACTTCAATATCTAAATATGAAAAAAATTATTTCTGCAATTTTATTTTTATTTATTTCAAATGTTTTTTCACAAGAAACAATTTCGGCTTATAAAACCAAAAATTATATTGATAAAGTTGTTTTTGTTGAAGGAAAAGTCGTTTCGTATAAAATCGCTCCCGAAGGAAAAAACATCAATTATATAAATATTGATAAAAAATATCCTGAAAACATTTTTAGCGTTATTATTACCAACGATTGGTTGCCAAAACTGAACTTAAAAATAGAAGATTTGTTGAACAAAACAATCGTTATCAAAGGAAAAATTTCTGTTTACAAAAACGATCCAAAACAAATTCCACAAATATTCAATCCAGAAAGTCTCGAATTGAAAAATTGATTAAATTTACAATCTATCAAAATCGAATAAGTACTCTTAATTTGTGTCGAATAAAAAGTAAATTTAAAATCAATGTCAACAATATCAAAACCCTTTAATCTAAGCAATTGGATTGCCGAGAACCGTCATTTACTAAAACCACCTGTTGGCAATAAAAATTTGTATGTCGATTCAGGCGATTATATTGTAATGATAGTTTCTGGTCCAAATGCCCGTAAAGATTATCATTACAACGAAACCGAAGAACTTTTCTACCAACTCGAAGGTTCTATAAAAGTTGTTATTCAAGAAAATGGCGAACGCAAAGAAATGGAAATGCACGCTGGCGATATGTACTTGAATCCCGCCAAAACCCCACATTCGCCAGTTCGAAGTGAAAAATCGATTGGATTGGTCATAGAGCGAAAACGAGCGGGAAAGGGTTTTACTGATGGTTTGCTTTGGTTTTGCGATAATTGCAATAATAAAATTCATGAAGTTTATTTCGAATTGAATGACATCGAAAAAGATTTTTTGCCGCATTTTAAACATTTTTATCAATCAGAAAAATTAAGAACTTGCCAAAAATGCAATACGATTATGGAAACTGATTCAATATTTATGTAACTTATAAGTATCATTTTACATTTAAATTATCTTTATTGAATATTAAAAGTTACAATTAATAAATCAAAGCGTTCGATTTTTATTGCTAAAAACTGTAATTTTAAAATAGCTTTTTTTCTAAAACTTTTATTTTGGATTTAACTTTCTTTAAAATTGCTATATTTGTTCAATAAAATAAATTTCAATCAGATGTTTTCAATATTTGATTGGTTAATATAAAAATAGAAATGTCAGAAAATCCTAAATTTGCAGTAATCGGTGGCGGAAGTTGGGCAACTGCAATTGCAAAAATGCTTTGCGTTAACTTGCCAGAAATTGCCTGGTACATGCGCAACGAAGAAGCTATTGATCATATTAAAACCCACAAACACAACCCAAATTATCTAAGCGGTGTAGAATTTGATTTAAAAAAACTTTGCTTAACCAGCAATATCAACGAAGCTATAGAATATGCAGATTATATAATATTTGCAATTCCGTCAGCATTTTTAGGTGGCGAATTAGCAAAAATTACTGTTAGTCTGAAAAATAAAGTTATTTTTTCTGCGATAAAAGGCATTGTCCCAGAAACGAGCCTTATAGTCGGTGAACATTTTCATGAAACTTATGATATTCCTTATGAAAATATTGGCGTAATAACTGGTCCATGTCACGCAGAAGAAGTTGCTCTTGAAAGATTATCGTACTTAACAATTGCTTGTGGCGATTCAGAAAAAGCCAAAATTGTAGCAAAATGTTTGTCAGGAAATTACATTAAAGCCAAAATTACCGACGATATTATTGGAACAGAATATGCAGCAATGCTTAAAAACATTTATGCAATTGCTGCAGGAATCGCTCACGGTATTGGTTATGGTGATAATTTTCAATCGGTTTTGATGAGTAATGGCATTCGTGAAATGAAAAAATTCATTAGAAAAGTTCATAAAATGAAACGTAACATAAACGATTCTGCTTATTTAGGCGATTTGTTGGTTACGGGCTATTCGGTTTTTTCTAGAAACAGAATGTTTGGTAACATGATTGGTAAAGGTTATACAGTAAAATCGGCTCAAATGGAAATGTCGATGGTTGCCGAAGGTTATTATGCAACCAAAAGCGCATGGGAATTAAATCAAAAATACGGAGCAAAAACTCCAATTATCGATGCTGTTTACGAAATTTTATACCAAGGTAAAGAAGCAAAAAAAGTTTTCAAAAAACTTACTGATAAGTTAGATTAATAAAAATGTGCCCATTATTTATTTAATGTGCCCATTTTTTAATTAACAATTTAGCCTATAATGTCCCTCGTTTTGCTTGTTCTCTTTCTATCGATTCGAATAATGCTTTAAAATTTCCTGCTCCGAAACCTTTGGCACCCATTCTTTGAATAATTTCGAAAAACAAAGTTGGTCTGTCTTCGACTGGTTTAGTAAAAATTTGCAATAAATAACCATCTTCATCGGCATCGACCATAATGGCCAAGTTTTCGATTTTGGTTAAATCTTCTTTCATCATGTCCATATGAACGCCCAATCGTTCAGGAATTGCTAAATAATATTCGTGTGGTGGTGCCGATAAAAATTCTATTCCACGTGCTTTTAATTGGGTAACTGTTTCAATAATATCATCTGTGGCAATCGCAATGTGTTGCACGCCAGCACTTTCGTAAAAGTCTAAATATTCTTCTATTTGAGATCGTTTGTTGCCTTTTGCGGGTTCGTTTATCGGGAATTTTATTCTACCGTTGCCATTAGACATTACTTTGGACATCAAGGCAGAATATTCGGTATGAATTTGTTTGTCGTCAAACGAAAGGAAGTTTACAAATCCCATGACTTCTTCATAGAATTTTACCCAAACATTCATTTGGTTCCAACCAACATTGCCGACCATGTGATCGATATATTTTAGTCCAACTGGCGTAGGGTTATAATCTGATTTGTGGGCAACAAATCCAGGCAAAAATGTTCCTTGGTAGTTTTTTCGTTCAACAAACATGTGAACTGTTTCGCCATAAGTATAAATTCCTGCACGAACTACTTCTCCAAATTCGTCTGTTTCGACAATTGGTTCCATAAATACATTGGCACCACGTTTGGTTGTTTCTTCGAATGCAGACCGAGCGTCTTCGACCCAAAGCGCAATTATTTTGACGCCATCACCGTGCTTTTTAACGTGTTCGCCAATAGGAGAATTGCTGTTTAAAGCAGTCGTTAAAACCAATCTGATTTTATCTTGTTTTAAAACATAAGATACTGAATCTCGTGAGCCAGTTTCCAGTCCTTTGTATGCGTGTGATTGAAAACCAAAGGTTGTTTTATAGAAATGTGCAGCTTGTTTTGCATTGCCGACATAGAATTCTACATAATCGGTTCCTAATAGTGGAAGGAAATCTTGTGCTCCTTCGAATATTTTTTCTAAGCCGTATTCGACTGATTTTACTTCTTTACTCATTTTTATTATTTTGAACGCAGATAACTCGGATTTTAAGGATTTGCGTTGATTTTAAAATTATGATTGATGTTTTAGCCCCGATTGAAGGGAAAAACAATTTTGGCGATTTTTTTCGCCGAAATTTTTTGGAATGAAAGCGGGAAATAGCCCCAAAAAAAATTATTCTAACCAACTTTTATAATATTTCCCATCGTCTAATCCCATTGCGATTTCGGTGACCATTAGTGGGCGAAAAGTATCGACCATAACTGCTAATTCTTGTGTTGCTGTGTGACCAATACTGCGTTCCATTGCCCCTGGTGCTGGTCCGTGTGGAATGCCTTTTGGATGTAGCGTAATGTGACCTTGCTCGATGTTGTTTCGGCTCATAAAATCGCCATCGACGTAATACAAAACTTCGTCAGAATCAATATTGCTGTGGTTGTATGGTGCTGGAATAGATTTTGGATGGTAATCGTAAAGTCTTGGACAGAATGAACAAACTACAAAAGTTGCCGTTTCAAATGTTTGATGTACTGGTGGCGGTTGATGCACACGACCTGTAATTGGCTCGAAATTATGAATTGAAAATCCGTATGGAAAATTATAACCGTCCCAACCAATTACATCAAATGGATGAGTGGCGTAAACGAATTCGTGAATCATGCCTTCTTTTTTGATTTTGATAAGAAAATCGCCTTTTTCGTCATGGGTTTCTAAATCTTTTGGCAATTTGAAATCGCGTTCGCAAAATGGAGAATGTTCTAGGTGTTGTCCCGATTCGTTTTTGTATCGTTTTGGCGTATAAAATGGCGCAAATGATTCGACGTAAAACAATCTGTTTTCTGATGAATCGAATTCGATTTGATAAATCATTCCACGTGGAATAATTAAATAATCGCCATACTCGAAATCTATGTTTCCGAGCATTGTTCTGAGTTTTCCTGAACCTTTGTGAATGAAAATCAGTTCATCGGCATCGGCATTTTTATAGAAATAATTGGTTAATGATTTTTGTGGTGCTGCCAATCCAATCGTGCAATCTTTGTTGACCAACATTGGTTTTCTGGAATCAAGAAAATCGGCTTCGGGTTGAAGTTCAAATCCTTTTAGTAATAATGATTTTATGTTTTTGTCGATTGCGATTTTTGGTTCAACCGAATAGGATTTTAAGATTTCCTTGACCTGCGTTGGTCTGTGAACGTGATATAACAAAGACGAATGCCCATGAAAACCTTCGGTACCAAACAATTGTTCGTAATAAAATCCTCCGTTAGGTTTCTTGAATTGTGTGTGTCGCTTTTGCGGAAAATCGCCTAGTTTGTGGTATAGCATTTTAATTGAGATAATTAGATAATTAAATAATTAGAAAATGACTTTGAAATTATCTAATTTACAAATTGACACATTATCTAATTGTTTAGCAAATATCGGTAAAAATTAGTTTTTGAGAATGTTTATTATGATTATATTCAAACTTAATGTTGTAATGACTTTTATTTGGTTAAATAAAATTGGTTAAAAAAACATTCATAATATTACAGAAAACCCTATTTCTGTAGAATTTCTATGTTTACAATCACTGCGCCATCTCCTTTTCTGCTAGAAATTTCTCTGAAAGCGCGACTGGACAAATCGAGTTCACGACCTTTTACAAATGGGCCACGATCGACAACATCTACATAGACAGTTTTGCCATTTTTCTCGTTTGTAACTTTAAGTTTTGTCCCAAATGGTAGTTTTTTGTGTGCTGCCATGTATTTGTTATTATAAAAAATAACGCCACTCGCTGATTTTCGACCTGAAAATTTTTCGGCATAATAACTTGCGTGTGCGTTGGTTTTAAAAGGTTTGTATTTTCCTTTTGGAACAACAATTGTGTCAACATACTCCGTTTCTAGTTCAGTAAGTTTGATTTTAGCATTTTTTAAAGAATCTTTTTTAGCAGTAATTTTTTTGAGATTTTCTTTTGCTAATGTTTCTTTTTCGAGTTTGGTTGTCGGAATGGTTTGACAATTCGCTAAAGCGAACATTCCAAATATAAATAAAAGCGATATAATTTTTTTCATGATAGTAGTTTTAAACAAACAAGTCAAATAAGATTTTGCTTATTAACTTTTTAGGCTAAATATGTAAGTGTGATAATTTAAGTTCTTATCAAAAACTAAGCTTATATGACTTATATGTTTTACAAATTAGACCCATAATTTCCATGGAATTCTGCTTAAAATCAATAACAAACCAATCGAATAGAAAAAAGCAATCGATTTGAATTTTGCTTTGCTATCTAAACCTTTTTTATGTTTAGACCAACCAACAGTTATTAATACAATTGCAATAATATTAATTAACGGATGTTCTAAAGAAGTCATTCTAACTAGTTTGTCTGACATTTGACCTAACGATGCAAAACCAATTGGCGAAACAAAATACAAAATTAAACCTACCAACAATTGAATGTGAATTGACAACATGCCAAACAAAGATATTTTACGGTCTAAAGGTTTGAATTCTCTTTTAGAAAATTTGCCTATTAAAGCATTTGCAACTGCGATAACCAATAATAAAAGTGCCAAATAAGCCCAGCCTGAATGAAATTTTTGTAGAATATTATATAACATAGTTTGTTTTTGTTTAAAACAAATATAGAAAATATTTTGCATAAAAAAAACCCAAACTGTTAGTTTGGGTTTTAAATTTTTATGCCGTAATTAAATTATGGTGCTAAAACTGGTTGCAGAATGCGGTCTACAACATGAATGATGCCATTACTAGTATGGATGTTAGTTGTTTTGATCTTACTTACACTAATTCCAGTTAAAACTGGAAATTCAAATGCATTTAACGTATTTCTTGCAATTTTAAAACTTTGAAAAGTTGCAACTGCTGGAGGAGCAGGTTGCACTAAAGTTAAAGTTTTAGTAGTAACTGTTGCATCAGTAACCGCTGTTGTTGGCAAGTAAGAGGTTGCTGTTGCCGCGCCATCACTCTGAAATTGATTCCCTTGAATTCCAACAGTCGCATTTCTGCTGTAATTACTTCCTGTTGTAATATGAAACTTTATAATTTCTGCAATTTGAGCTGGTGTTTTCCCTGTTAAATAAGCTGTGCCAGTTGCATTTGTAAAAGCATCATTTAATGGTACAAATAATTGAGTGTTGTTCGCAGGTGCTGTCACAAATCCTTTAGCGGTAGCATCTGCATTAAGATTAGTCAAAAAGACAGAAAAATCATTAATTAGAGCCAACTGAGACATTAGCGTTGGTAATTTTATTACCGAATCAATTTTGTGAATTACACCATTACTTGTTCTAATATCTGCATTTGTAACTGTTGTTCCAGTATTTGCACCACCACCATTAATAATAACACCGTTTGTTTTATCAACATATGCACTTAAAGTTGCAAATGGTGCGGTCGAAGTTAAATAAGGAGCAAAAGTTTTAATATAATTTTTATTTGGCAAATCTGATCCAAAAACAGCACCTGTTACGACATGATACATCAAGGTTCTTTTTAACTCATTAAGTTGTGCTTGTTGAGCTGATGGTAACGGGTTTGCTTGTGTAGCTGCAGCAATTGCAGTTGCAAGTGTTGTTAAAACAGTTTCATTAATTCCAGTTGCAAAATTTGTTGAAGTGTATGCGGCAAAAGCAGTATTGTTGGGAGCAAAAATTGTATATGCGCCATTACCAGTAATAATATTTAGCAATCCTGCAACTTCTAAACCTTTTCTCAAAACGCTATAATTAGCTAAATCAGCATTTATTAACTCGTTAGATGTTGGCAGTTTTGTTATTATTTCATTATTCCCTTCGTTTTCACAAGAGAAGATTGAAAATGCTAAAACAATTGTTAGCATTAATTTTAATATTTGATTTTGAATTTTCATAATTGTAATATTTAATTTTTAAAAAATGTTTTTATTATTTACCAAAAGTATATCTTAAAGTAAATTGAGCTTGCCAAACATCGAAAATAGATGCATTATTTTGTATTGTATCTTTAGCTAAGCTTATTACTCCTTGTTCATCTGTTTGCAAAGACATTTGATATTCTGGTGTGAAATTATTCGAAGGAGATGGTGCATTTCTTACCGCTAAAATAGCTGGTGCAGTTGCTCTTTGTGATACTCCCCAATTTTTATTTACTAAATTAGTAAAGTTTAATATATCTGCTCGAAACTGAAAACTATTCTTTTTTCCAGCAATTTTAATAAAAAAGTCTTGTGTAATTCCTAAATCTAAACGGTGTAACATAGGTAATACATTGCTATTTCTCTCAACATATTGACCTCTTTTAGTTGACAAGTAAGGATCTTGTTCAATAAACTTATCAAAAGCTTCTGCTTGTTGCGCTGCCGTAAATAAAACCTGATTTGTTCCAGGGATAGAAGGATTTCCAGTAAATGCGCCTACACTTTGAGTAATGTCAACAAATCTTAAATCTGATGCTTTGTTAGGTACAAATAATAAGTCATTATTAGAATTTATTCTATCACCGTTTACATCACCAGCATATGAATAACTAAATGCACCCGCTTGTTCTCCAATATATCCTAATGTGATTGATGTCGAAAAACCTACTTTTTGACCATAATCAAATTTATAACCTATTAAACCAACAATTCTGTGTGGCGTATTGTTATTTGAAATAGACAATGGTAAATTATTGTTTCCATTTACAGATCTTGCGCCTGTAAATGATCCCGAAGCTATCGAACCAGCAGACATTAAATCGTATGCATCAGACCTAGTGTATGCTATTGAACCCCAGAGCCCTTTTTGGTAAGGATATTCTAATTTAAAAGTAGTTGAATAAAAATAACCTTTATTTGTATTATCTAAAACAATTCCGTTTGAGACATTATTATTTATTCTAGATGCATTATCTGTATTTCCGTAAAAAGGTCTCGTATCTCCACTTCTTACACCCGTAGCTGGATTTAAATCATTAATAAAACCTACTGGATCGGCTTGATTTGCATTAAAATAAAATACTTCGTTAATATTTTTGCTAAAAATACCCTCAATTGTTCCAACAAATCCAAAAGGTAGTTTTTGATCTAGTGCGACATTAGTTTTCCAAGCTTGTGGGAATTTATAATTTTTTGCGGTAAATGCCAAATCAAAAGAAGTTGGTGCAGTAATGTTTTGTGGATTAAAAACTGCAGGATTATTGGTTAATCCAAATGGTAAACCGTTAGCTCCTTTTGCAATGTCGTCACCACTTGCATCAATAAAACCAGTTAAAACACCATTATTTCCAATTGCATTAGATAAGAAAACCATTGGTGGTCTTCCTGAAAATATACCAGTACCACCGCGTAATTGTGTTGTGGCATCTCCATAAACATCTAAATTAAAACCAAAACGTGGTTCAAATAAATATTGTGCATCAGGCATTTTTCCTGTGTTGAACTGTTCTCCATTTCTAAATTTTAGTGAAGTTACAGCTGTATTTTCAATAGCTGTATTTTCAAAAGAAACTCTTGTTGCTCTAATACCATAAGTCAATTTTAATTGACTATCGATTTTGTATTCGTCTTGTATGTACAGGTCAATTTTGTTAGATTTTAAAACTTGGAGTGGTTCTTTTGTTCCTGCGATAGCTGAATATCTATATTGAAATCTCGACGGTAGGGCTCCTGTACTTGGTGTTGTACCATTAAATCCATTCGCTGCTGCTGTAAAATCTGCTAGTGAATCAAATATATATACACCATTTGATGCAGGGAAAAAAGAATTATTTGATATAAATCGCTCATAATTTGCACCAAACACATAAGTGTGAGAACCTGATTTTTTAGTAAAATTATTTGTGAAGTGCAATGTAGAGTAATCTAACTTGTTTCCTGGAGTAAAAGGGTCTAATCCAGCTGCAATGAAGCTAGTTGGACCATTTTTAATATCTATAGTCGGGAAAATTCCACCACCTTGTAATGCACGATCTTCATTTTGATAATCATATCCTGCAATAAAACTATTACTTAAAGTTTCTGATATTTTTGTATCAAGTTCTAAAACAATGGACCTTGTATTATCTTTTATAACATAGCCACTGTTTTTGAAGGCCATTGAATTGATATTTCTTGCACGATTTCCAAAACCTGCAGAATTAGAGTTTGATGTCATCTCATCTGAATTGGAATTATGATGAACATAACGGAGATTTAATTTATTGTTGTCATTAATGTTCCAGTCCAACCTAGCTAAAAACTTTTTAGAACCTCTTTCAGCATCGAATCCTTCCCAAGGACCAGTAACATAACCAAATTTCTTTAATAAAATATCTGAAACTCCTTGCATATCAGCGGTTGTTGGCGCAGATATTTGGGCACCACGATTTGGAGAATCAGATGTTGTCCATGTAGTTGCAGGCGATATGTTATCTATTTGTTCATAGTTACCAAAAAAGAATAATTTATCTTTAATTATCGGTAAACCAAATCTAACCCCGAAAATTTTCTCATCGAATTTAGATGATACAACTTCAAGTCGTTTTGCATTTGTACCTACGAAACCAGGCTTATTACTTCTTGTCGCAGCATAAACTGACCCTTCTACTGAATTCGTTCCTGATCGAGTAACTGCATTGATTCCTGAACCAGTAAAACCTGATTGACGTACATCAAATGGTGCAATATTTACTTGCAATTGTTCGATTGCATCAAGCGATATGGCTGTAGAACCAGTTCGTCCGCCTGCTTGCGTTTCTCCGCCCAAACCAAAACCATTATTAAAAACAGAACCATCAATTGTAAAGTTGTTCGCTCTTGAGTCTTGACCTCCAAAAGAACCATTGGCACCAGCATTAGCATTGTATTTTGTAATAGCCGTTATTGAACGTGACCCGATAATTGGCACAGCATTAATCTCTCTTGTAGAAAATTGCTGAGATGCTCCTGTGCGGTTTTTAGAAAATGCGCTTCCGCCAGATTTTCCTTTAACAACTACTTCTTTTAAAGTACTTAATTCGTCAACCATAAAAGCATTTACCGTAACGTTGCTTCCTAAGTTAGCGTTAATTTCGTTAACCTCAACTGGTTTGTAACCCATAAAAGTTACTTTAACTGTGTAAGGTCCACCTGGTCGAATTGCTGGTATTGAATAAGAACCATCAAAATCGGCACTCGTTGAATACTTTGTTCCAGTTGGTGTGTGCACCACAAGTATTGATGCTCCTGGAATTGTTGCTCCTTTTTCTGATTTTACAACTCCCGAAATAGATGATTTCGTGACTTGAGAAAAACCCAGAAAACTGAACAATAAAGTAAAGATAATTACAATCTTTTTCATATTTGTTTTGTTTATTAATTTTATGCAAATGTCTTATATTCTTTTCTTTCTAATGTTAAGTATAAGTTAACATTAACATTGTCTTATTTTTTACATTTTTGATGATTCACTATTAAAAAATGTGTTTTTAACAATTGTTTTCAATTAATAGCAGGTAAAATAGTGTTTATCTGTTAATATTTAAATAATTTTTTAGCAAAAACGCAGTTGAACTATCGTGTTTTTTAATTGTTTTCGTGTTAATTTCGTCCAAAATTGTACTCGCTAATTGCTTTCCTAACTCAACGCCCCATTGGTCATAACTAAAAATATTCCAAATTATGCCTTGTACAAAAATTTTATGTTCATACATTGCCACTAACGATCCTAAAGTTTCGGGTGTTAATTTTTTTATTAATAATGTATTGGTTGGTTTGTTGCCCTCAAAAACTTTAAAGGGCAATAAATAATTGGCTTTTTTAGAATCTAATTCTTGTTTATCGAATTCGGCTTGAACTTGTTCGGTTGTTTTTCCGTTCAATAAGGCTTCGGTTTGAGCGAAAAAGTTTGACATTAACTTGTCGTGGTGGTCTTTGTCGCCATAAAGCGGATTTATAAAACCAATAAAATCAGTAGGAACCAGTTTTGTGCCTTGGTGAATTAATTGAAAAAATGCGTGTTGCGAATTGGTCCCTGGTTCGCCCCAAATAATTGTTCCTGTTTGATAATTAACTGGTTTTCCGTCACGACCAATGCTTTTTCCGTTGCTTTCCATGATGCCTTGTTGCAAGTAAGGTGCTAGTTTTTGCAAATATTGAGTGTATGGAATTATCGCTTCAGATTCGGAACCAAAAAAATTGTTATACCAAATGCTTATCAAAGCCAATAAAACTGGAATGTTTTTGTCGAAATTTTCTGTTTTGAAATGTTCGTCCATTTCGTTGGCGCCTTTTAATAATTTGTCAAAGTTTTCGAATCCAACGGCTAAACTTATTGTTAAACCAACTGCTGACCACAACGAAAATCGTCCGCCAACCCAATCCCACATCGGGAAAATATTTTCTGGGTCGATTCCGAATTCGGTTACCTTTTTGATATTTGTAGAAACGGCAACAAAATGTTTGGCTACATCTTCTTGTTTTGCCGATTTCAGAAACCATTTACGTATAGTTTCTGAATTGGTCAAAGTTTCTTGGGTTGTAAATGTCTTGGAAACTATAACAAACAAAGTGGTTTCTGGATTTAATTTCTTGATGATTTCTTGAACATGATCGCCATCGACATTCGATACAAAATGAACATTCAAATGATTGGAATAATATTGCAAAGCTTCGACAACCATTGCTGGACCAAGATCTGAACCTCCAATTCCGATGTTAACAATGTCTGTAAATGGTTTGTTGGTAAATCCTTTTCGGTCGCCATTGATTACTTGATTTGTAAAAACTTCTATTTTTTGTTTTACCTTATATATACCATCAATTATATTTTGATCACTCACTTGAATATTAGCCGTTTTTGGAGCTCGCAATGCAGTATGCAAAACTTGTCGGTTTTCGGTTTGATTTATAATTTCGCCCGAAAATTGTTTGGTGATTGCATCTTTAAGATTGCAGTCGTTTGCCAAATCCAAAAGCAAATTTATCGTTTCTTGATTAATGATGTTTTTAGAAAAATCTACCAAAAAATCATTCCATTTTATATGAAATTTTTCGGCTCTTAATTCATCTTCTTGAAACATAGCCTTCATTGATGCTGATTGCATTTCTTGAAAATGATGCTGCAATTTATGCCAAGATTGAGTTGTAGTTGGATTGGTTGTTTGTAATGACATATCTATATTTAATAATTTTTATAGATGCAAATTTAATAGTTTCGGTTTTCATTTGCAATAATATTAAATTTGTATTTCAAACTTCTAAACTAAAGTTTATCTTTGCAATCTAAATTTTATAAACACATAATGAATAAACTTTTAATTGTTGGAACTGTTGCGTTTGACGCCATAGAAACTCCTTTCGGAAAAACAGATAAAATTCTTGGCGGAGCAGCCACATATATTGGACTTTCGGCTTCTAATTTTAATTTAAAATCAGGAATAGTTTCTGTTGTTGGAGAAGATTTTCCACAAGAACATTTAGATTTATTGACTTCTAAAAATATCGATATTTCTGGAATCGAAATCGTAAAAGGTGGAAAAACCTTTTTCTGGTCTGGAAAATATCATAACGACATGAATTCTCGAGATACACTAGCAACCGAATTGAATGTTTTGGCCGATTTTAACCCAATTGTTCCTCAAGATTTCAAAAACGCCGATGTTGTAATGCTCGGAAACTTGCATCCAATTGTGCAAACTGGTGTTTTAAATCAAATGGAAACCAAACCAAAATTAGTTGTTCTAGACACAATGAACTTCTGGATGGATTGTGCTTTACCAGAATTGTTAGACGTTATTAAGCGTGTAGATGTAATTACTATTAATGATGAAGAGGCACGACAATTATCCGGAGAATATTCATTAGTTAAGGCTGCAGCGAAGATTCAAACTATGGGTCCAAAATATGTAGTTATAAAAAAAGGAGAACACGGAGCATTGATATTTCACGAAAAACAAGTTTTCTTTGCACCAGCACTTCCATTAGAAGAAGTTTTTGATCCAACTGGCGCAGGCGATACTTTTGCTGGTGGTTTTGCAGGATATTTAACCCAATCAGAAAATATTTCATTCGACAATATGAAAAATGCAATTATTCATGGATCAAATTTAGCCTCGTTTTGTGTTGAGAAATTTGGAACCGAAAGAATGCAAAATTTGTCAAAAGAAGAAGTTCATACAAGATTGAGACAATTCAAATCATTGACACAATATGACATTGAATTATAATAATAATATGCGCCTCGAAATTTCGGGGCGTTTTTTGTTTAGGTAATTTCATTAAAACATATAAGTTCATCAAATAAATAATCCCCTAAGATGGGGGAATTTTAAAAATTTAATGAAATTATTTATTAAATCAAACCTAGAACCTAGAACTCCAAACAATCAAACTCATAAAACAATGAGCGACAGCATAAAACACGAATGCGGCATTGCATTTCTTAGATTATTAAAACCGCTAGAATTCTACAAAGAAAAATACGGAACGGCTTTCTATGGCATACAAAAAATGTATTTGCTAATGGAAAAACAACACAATCGTGGTCAAGACGGTGCAGGATTTGCATCGATAAAACTCGATGTTGAGCCAGGCGAACGTTATATTTCGCGATTGCGATCAAATGAACCACAAGCTATTCAAGATGTTTTTGCACAAATAAATGGGCGCATTAACGAAAAAATGATCGAGAATTCGAATTATAATGATGATGTTGCTGCCCAAAAGTCCAATTTGCCCTATTTAGGAGAATTGTATTTGGGTCACGTGCGTTACGGAACTTTCGGAAAAAATTCTATCGAAAATGTACATCCGTTTTTGAGACAAAACAACTGGATGCATCGAAATTTGTTGCTAGCAGGAAATTTTAATATGACCAATGTCAAAGAGTTGTTTAATAGTTTGATAGAACTTGGGCAACATCCAAAAGAAATGGCAGATACGGTAACGATTATGGAAAAAATTGGTCATTTTCTTGATGATGAGGTTACCGAATTGTACCAAGAATGCAAAGAAAATGGCTTATCAAAACGAGAAGCCTCAGCAATAATTGCAGAAAAACTTGACTTGGTAAAGATACTGAAACGCGCCTCCAAAAATCTCGATGGCGGTTATGCAATGGCAGGATTATTAGGTCACGGCGACGGATTTGTGTTTAGAGATCCAGCCGGAATTAGACCAGCATTTTATTATCAAGATGACGAAATTGTAGTTGTAGCATCAGAAAGACCAGTTATTCAGACGGTTTTTAATGTCGATTTCGATAAAGTGCAAGAATTGCAACCCGGAAACGCTTTAATCATCAAAAAAAACGGCACAGTTTCGGAAGAGAATATCATCACGCCAACCATAAAAAAAGCCTGTTCATTCGAAAGAATTTATTTTTCTCGAGGTTCTGATGCTGAAATATACCAAGAACGAAAAAATCTGGGCAAACTTATTCTTCCAGCGGTTTTAAACGCTATAGATAATGATACTGATAACACGGTTTTTTCATACATACCAAACACGGCCGAAACTTCGTTTTATGGAATGGTCGAAGCTGCACAAGATTTTTTGAATCAAAGAAAAATTGCAACTATTCTTGAAAACACCGCAACTTTGAGTGAAGAAAAATTGCAAAAACTATTGTCAGTAAAAATCCGAACCGAAAAAGTTGCTATAAAAGATGCAAAATTAAGAACTTTTATAACCGAAGACGCCAGTCGTGACGATTTGGTCGCACATGTTTATGATGTGACCTATGGTGTGATTAAACCAACCGATAATTTAGTCATTATTGACGATAGCATAGTCCGAGGTACAACCTTGAAAATGTCAATCATTAAAATGATGGATCGCTTGAAACCAAAAAGTATTGTAGTAGTTTCATCGGCGCCACAAATCAGATATCCAGATTGTTACGGCATTGATATGGCGAAACTCGAAGGGTTAGTAGCATTTAAAGCTGCATTAGCATTGTTAAAAGATCGAAATTTATACCATATTGTAGATGAGGTTTATGTCAAATGCAAATCGCAAGAATTTGTAAAAGACAGCGAAGTAACCAATTTTGTTACAGCAATTTACGAACCGTTCGAACCTCAAGAAGTTTCGGATAAAATTGCAGAAATGCTAACAACTGAGGATGTAAATGCCGAAGTGAAAATTATTTTTCAAACTGTCGAAAATTTGCATATTGCCTGCCCGAAAAACCTTGGCGATTGGTATTTTACTGGCGATTATCCAACTGCTGGAGGCAACAGAGTTGTGAATCGTGCTTTTATGAATTTTTATGAAGGTAAAGACGCCAGAGCTTACTAACTGTTAATTTATGTTATTCAACGATTATTCTTACAATTCAACGATTTTGTATTGAACTAAAAATAAATTATTTTATGTTTACTAAACCATTGCATAAGTAGGTTAAGTTATGGTAGATTTGGGGCAAAAAAGGTGAAAGCAATTTCACCTTTTTTATTGGAACAAAGTCAAATTCTTAACAAAATCATAATTGAAGTTAGACAACGATTATTCTTACAATTCAACGTTTTTTTATTGAACTAAAAATAAACTATTATATATTTATAAAACCATTGCATAAGTAGGTTAAGTTATGGTAGATTTGGGGCAAAAAAGGTGAAATCAATTTCACCTTTTTTATTGGAATAAAGGCACAAATTAATCTTCCATTTTGATTTTAAAAGAACTTTTCAATCCTTTAAAACCATCTAAATCTGCTTTTAAAGAACCAACTGCTAAGTTTGCTTTTATACTTACTGGAATTTTATTATCGTCGTCAGAAATCCAAACGGTTAAACTTTCTTCTTCTTTAAAAACTCGACCTGATTGTACTAAAGGTCTAAAAACCATACATGGAACCGTTCCAAATTTAGTTTCAATATCTTGACGACCAATGAATTTTAGTTTGAATTTTGTAATTTCGTCATCAAAAAACATATCAACTGGAATGTATTCACCTACTTTTATTTTATCAACTGCTGGATGGTTTCTTAGGAAATAAAAAGTCGAAACAATATCTTGTACATTTTCGGTTACGTTAATAGTTTTTTCGGTATTGTTTTTATAATCTTTTACCAAAATTTTGTTAGTGTCTTGATTAAAAAATCCTTCTTGATTTTTTGTATATCCACCTTCGTTAATTTTGCGAACATATTGATATGGTTTGCTTGTTAATCTATCGAAATAACTTTCGTAATTATCTTCTACTTTAAACAACATTTTAGCCATTCCGGTTGTATAACCTTTGCCGATTGCGTGAAAAATCTTCTTGCCTTTAATCGTTGCGTCTTTAACTTCTAGTGTTGCATAGCCAGCATTTATTAATCCATAATGTATTCTGAATTTGAACCATTCGCCAACTTCAAATGCGTCTTCTCTTTGTGAGTCAAAACCTACTGTAATAATTAATAATAAAAGTAATATTATTTTTTTCATTTTAATTTATTTTTT
Organism: Bacteroidota bacterium; assembly: GCA_031408435.1. Taxonomy (GTDB): domain Bacteria; phylum Bacteroidota; class Bacteroidia; order Flavobacteriales; family Flavobacteriaceae; genus Flavobacterium. The sequence continues at coordinate 10,327 of JANNWM010000033.1, read as the reverse complement.
AATATTTAATTTTCTGTGTTAGATATTTTTTGATTCATGTTATCGGTAATGCAAATTACGTACCAAATGTAACAAAACAAAAAAACCCAATCAAGAAATGACCGAGTTTTTATGCTATTAACCAACCAAAAAATTATAAATTATAGCAATTTATAACTAGTTCGGGGAACCACCCCCATTATTTATGAAAGTGCAAATATATGTCGGATATTACGTAATATTCAATAAAAAAATGACTTTAACACATATTATTCAATTATTGCAACACTACATCGATGTATTTTGAATATTATCTAATAATTTTAACATTAAAATTACATACTATGTTTTTTTTATTTTATGAAAATAGTTATCTATCTAGAATAAAGACGTTTAAATCATTAAAATAACAAATAATTGTTATCGATAAATGCACAAATCAAATCAAAAATCTTTTCAACAACTTTTTATTTCAAATAAAACCCGCTTTTGTCAATATACTCCCAAACTTTAAAAGGCAAAAGTGGTTGCACATTTTTTCTGTTTTTGATGTTTTCACGAATGAAAGTCGATGATATTTCAATAATTGGAGAATTAATTTTGTGAATTTTCTTATGGTTTACAAATTGATTATCAATAACTTCTGAATTTAATCTCGGATATACATAAATATCATGATTTTCAAGAATAGCTTCATAATTTTTCCATTTATGAAACGAATTCAAATTGTCTTCGCCCATGATTATTGAGAACTCAAGTTTAGGATATTTATCTTGAAAATGCGACAAAGTATTGATGGTGTAATTAGGTTGTGGCAACTTGAATTCAAAATCAGATGGTTTAATTTTTGGATAATTTTCTGTTGCCAAATGAACCATTTCTAGTCGATGCGCATCTGTAAGTAAACTACTTTTTTCTTTATGAGGATTGTGTGGCGTGACAACTATCCAGATTTGTTCTAAATCTGAATGTTCTGCCAGATGATTGGCAATTATCAAATGTCCAACATGAATTGGATTGAAAGTTCCGAAATATAACCCGATTTTCATTTTGTAAATTTATAATATTTAAACTAATAAAAAAAACGCCTCAATCGAGGCGTTTTTTGTTTAAAACAAGTAATTTTATCTTTGATTTATTTTCGATTCCATACTCATTGTTGCGTGAGGAACAACCAGCAAACGTTCTTTTGCTATCAATTTCCCGGATACTTTGCAAACGCCATAGGTTTTGTTTTCTACACGGAAAAGTGCATTTTTCAGGTCACGAATAAATTTTTCTTGACGAATTGCCAATTGTGAGTTGGCTTCTTTAGACATTGTTTCACTTCCTTCTTCAAACGCTTTAAAAGTCGGCGACGTGTCGTCAGTTCCGTTATTTAAATCATTCATATAAGCACTTTTAATTAAATCTAAATCGTATTGTGCTTTGTTTATTTTCTTGATAATCAATTCTTTGAATTCTGCTAAATCTGAGTCAGAATATCTTGCTATTTCATCTACCATCATCTTTTTTTGGTTTATTTAGTAATTAATATCTTGGTTATTATACTATCAAACTCAATTTCTATACCATTAATAATATCTTCATCAAAAATTAAACTTTCTGTTAACGTTTCTGACTTAATATATTCGATGTTTTTCGAAACTGCGTTTTCTAATTCTGCATTTTTTTGCAATTTCACTTTTATTTTATCGGTAACTTCAAAACCTGAATCTTTTCTAATATTCTGAATTCTGTTTACCAATTCTCTCGCAATTCCTTCTTGTTTTAATTCCTCAGATATTGTAATGTCGAGTGCTACGGTAATTCCATTAGCATTTGCAACTAACCAACCTTCAATATCTTGAGAAGAAATTTCTACATCTTCAGATGTTAAAATTACATCTTTTCCTGAGATAACAATATTCAAGCTCTTGTCTTTGTCTAATTGATTGATTTGCATTGGCGACAATGACTTTATCTCATTGGCAATCAAGTTCATATCTTTTCCAAATCGTGGTCCAAGTGCTTTAAAATTCGGTTTAATTTGTTTTATTAAAATTCCTGACGCATCATCTAAAAGTACGATTTCTTTTACGTTAACTTCGGATTTTATCAAGTCAGAAACGGCCTCTATTTCTGTTCTAAAATCTTCGTTAAGTATTGGAATCATTATCTTTTGTAATGGTTGTCGCACCTTAATCATTTCCTTTTTTCGAAGAGATAATACTAACGAAGAAACGATTTGTGCTTTCTGCATTCTGGTCTCTAACGATTTATTAACATATTTTTCAACATATTCCGGAAATTTCGACAAATGTACACTGTCATATTTTTCTGAATGTGTTGACTGAGTTAAATCTCTGTAAAGTTTATCCATAAAAAATGGAGCAACTGGAGCACCTAATTTGCTAATTGTTAACAAACATGTATATAAGGTTTGATAGGCCGCGATTTTATCTTGAGCATATTCGCCCTTCCAGAAACGACGACGACATAATCTAACATACCAATTGCTTAAATTTTCTGATACAAATTCAGATATTGCTCTTGTTGCTTTTGTTGGTTCGTAGTCGGCATAAGCCTCATCAACGGTTTTGATCAATGTGTTTAATTCGGAGATAATCCATTGATCAATTTCTGGTCTTTCGTTTACTGGAATTTCTGTTTCAGAATAATTAAAATTATCTAAATTGGCATATAATGCAAAAAACGAATAAGTATTGTAAAGTGTTCCGAAAAATTTACGTCGTACTTCTGCAATTCCCTCTAAATCGAACTTTAAGTTATCCCACGGATTGGCGTTCGAAATCATGTACCATCGCGTTGCATCTGGACCATAATCTGTCAATGTATTGAAAGGATCGGTTGCGTTTCCTAAACGTTTAGACATTTTTTGTCCGTTTTTATCTAAAACTAATCCATTAGAAACTACATTTTTATAAGATATTTTATCAAAAACTAATGTCGAAATTGCGTGCAATGTATAAAACCAACCACGCGTTTGATCTACGCCTTCGGCAATAAAATCACCTGGAAAATCTTTATTTTCATCAATTTTATCTTTATTTTCAAATGGATAATGCCATTGAGCATAAGGCATTGATCCTGAATCGAACCAAACGTCAATTAAATCAGTTTCGCGTTTCATTGGTTTTCCTGATGCAGAAACCAATGTAATTTGATCGACTACATTTTTGTGCAAATCGATTAAATCGTAATTTGATTCAGACATATTTCCGATTTCGAAACCAGAAAATGGGTTTGTAGTTTGAAAACCAGCAGCAATAGATTTTTCGATTTCGTTAAATAATTCTTCAACCGAACCGATTAAGATTTCCTCATTTCCATCTTCGGTACGCCAAATAGGCAATGGAATTCCCCAATATCTTGATCGAGAAAGGTTCCAGTCGTTGGCGTTTTTCAACCAATTTCCGAAACGACCTTCGCCAGTGGCTTTGGGTTTCCAGTTAATAGTTTCGTTGAGTTCGAACATTCGGTCACGAACTTCGGTAATTTTTATAAACCATGAATCGAGCGGATAATACAAAATTGGCTTGTCGGTTCGCCAGCAATGTGGGTAACTGTGCACATATTTCTCGACCTTAAAAGCCTTGTTTTCTTCTTTTAATTGAATGGCAATATCAACATCTGCAGAACGTTCGGGCATTTTATCATCATCGAAATATTCATTTTTGACATATTTTCCGGACAATTCTCCCAAACCTTTGATAAATTTTCCTTGCAAATCGACCAGTGGAACAGGATTTCCATTTTCGTCAAGCACCAACATTGGCGGAATTTCTGGTACAGCTTGCTTGGCAACAATTGCATCATCGGCACCAAAAGTTGGGGCAGTGTGAACAATTCCTGTTCCATCTTCTGTAGTTACAAAATCTCCAGCAATTACTCTAAATGCGTTTTCAGCATTTTCAAAATTAATCCCAAAATTCATTAATTGTTCATAACGAATTCCTACTAAATCTGAACCTTTACATTCTGCTAGAATTTGGTATGGAATATTTCCTGCCTTGCCAGTAGGCAGGTTATTACCTTCTTTAAAATTTTCAAAATCTGATAGTTCTTTTGATGCAAAAAAACCTTTTCCGAATTGTTTTCCAACAAGATTTTTAGCCAAAATTACTTTGGTTGGTCTAAAAGTATATTGATTGAAAGTTTCAACCAATACATAATCTATTTTTGGACCAACTGTTAGTGCGGTGTTTGATGGCAATGTCCAAGGCGTTGTTGTCCAAGCCAAAATGTGTATGTCTCCAAAATTTTGTAAAAAATTGGGTAAACTTTCATTTTTCGCAAGGAATTGTGCCACAACAGTTGTATCAGTAACATCACGGTAACTTCCTGGTTGGTTGACTTCGTGCGAACTCAACCCTGTTCCAGCTTTTGGGGAATACGGTTGAATGGTGTATCCTTTATACATCAAATCTTTGTTGTAGATTTGTTTCAAAAGCCACCAAACCGATTCCATATATTTGGGTTTGTAAGTCACATACGGGTCTTGCATATCGACCCAATAGCCCATTTTTTCGGTCAAATCGTTCCAGACATCGGTGTAACGCATGACGGTTTTTTTGCAGGCTTCGTTATATTCTTCTATTGATATTGTTTTACCAATATCTTCTTTGGTAATGCCAAGTTCTTTTTCAGTACCAAGTTCTACTGGCAATCCGTGCGTGTCCCAACCAGCTTTTCGTTTTACTTGATAGCCTTTTTGGGTTTTATATCTGCAAAAAATATCTTTGATAGCGCGCGCCATTACATGATGAATTCCTGGTAAACCATTAGCCGATGGTGGGCCTTCGAAAAAAACGAATGGTGTTTTACCTTCTCGAGAGGTTATCGATTGTTCGAATATTTTTTCTTTTTTCCAAAAATCAAGAACTTCTGACGCTACGGTTGGCAAGTCAAGTCCTTTGTATTCAGTAAATTTTGTGCTCATTTTCTATTTTCTTAATTCAGATTGCGAAAGTAATCAATTGTTATGAATTTTTGGTTATGAGTTGCGTTTTTTGAATAAAAAAACCAGCTATTAATTGCTGGTTTAAACCAAATTACAGATAATGTTTAGTTGTAAAAGCGATTTATACAATAAAATTTGGGACTCATGAATTTTTAGACTGAATCCCAAATTTTTTACAAATTCCTACTTAATTTTTATTCTAATGCTTGTTTTAAATCTTCGATTAAATCATCGGCATCTTCAATGCCAACACTTAGTCGCACTAAATCATCGGTAATTCCGATTTCTTTTCTTTTAACTTCAGGAATTGATGCATGCGTCATTAATGCTGGATGGTTTGCCAATGATTCAACTCCGCCGAGAGATTCGGCTAATGTAAAAACTTTTAGATTTTCAAGAAACTTAATCGAATCTTGTTTTTCGCCCGATTTGAATGTAAACGAAACCATTCCACCAAAACCACTCATTTGTTTTTTAGCAATTTCATGATAAGGATGACTCGGCAATCCCGGATAATATACTGTTTTTATTTTTGGATGGTTGCTCAAAAATGCTACAACTTTTTCGCCATTTTCACAATGTCTTTGAACCCGTAAATGCAATGTTTTTATGCCTCGTAGTACCAAAAAAGAATCCATTGGACCAAGAGTGGCACCAGTTGCAAATTGTTGAAAATGCAATTGATTTCCTAATTCTTCGTCTTTTACAATCAATGCACCAGCAATAACATCAGAATGTCCACCAAGATATTTGGTCGCAGAATGCATAACAATATCGGCACCTAAATCTAAAGGTTTTTGTAAGTATGGTGTTGCAAAAGTGTTATCTACGGCAAAAAGAATTTTGTGCTTTTTGGTTATTTTTGCAATTTCTTGAATATCGGCCAATTTCATTAACGGATTTGTGGGTGTTTCGACCCAAACCAATTTAGTATTTTCGTTGATCAATGATTGAAATTTTTCTAAATCATTCATGTCAACAAAATGAAATTTTATTCCAGAATCTTTATATATACGAGTAAACATTCTGTAAGTTCCGCCGTACAAATCGTCCATAGCAATAATTTCGTCACCAGCTTTAAACGAACGCAAAACACAATCTGTTGCTGCCAATCCTGATGAAAAAGCCAAACCACGAGTTCCGTTTTCTATACTTGCCAATGCATTTTCTAATGCTGATCTTGTTGGGTTTGCAGCACGCGAATATTCATAATCTGGATTCAATGGTTGCCCAGGACTTGTTTGCACAAATGTCGACGTTTGATAAACTGGCGGCATAACTGCACCAGTTGACGGGTCATGATGTTGACCACCGTGAATGGTTTTGGTGTTGAATTTCATTACTTTAATTTTTTGTACAAATATAAATTACTTTTTGGCTATTAAAGTGACAAAGGCACAAAGTTTTTGTATAGAATTTTGAGACTAAAGATTTTTAATTAGCCAACTCGATATTTATTAATAATTAAAATCAGAAGGAATCACGTTATTTCGAATAAAGATAAATTTCATAGCGTGAGCAAATTTTGTGTTTTCTTTTTGTATATTTCGATAAATTATGCTTTAATAAATTACAAAATAGATTTTTTGAAATTTTAAACAGCTAAAAATATTTTAAAATAATTTTCAATCACAAATAAAATAATTTTCTTGCAAATATTTATTAACAATTGTATTTTCTTACACATTTTTTCTTAAATTTACACAAAATAAATAATTTTATGTTTAAAATTATGCAATTTACAACTAAATTCTTCTGCGTAGCACAACGCATAACGCACAACGCATAACGCACAACGCACAACGCACCGAAAATATTTTTTTAAACTACAAAAAACGACTATCAGAGATTGTGGGCTGGAGCAATTGTTTTTTACTACAAAAAACGCAATGTTGCTGACCCTACCCAGTCCACCATAAGATTCAAATCAAAAAACAATTAAAAAATTAATTTATTATTTGAATAATTCAAAAATAAATTTCACCCAATTAATAAAAATTTTTATGTCAAAAATATTAAATTTAAAAAAGTTATTGCTGCTTGTAATAATTTTCTTGAGTGCAAGTTTTGGTTTTGCACAAGTAGTAACGGTGCCATCTGGTTGCTTGGTCAAAGAGCCTGGCACTGGTGGTTCGATTGCCTTGAACCAAGTTGGTAATGGCGGTGTTGTAACCATGCCCGATGGTTATTTAGGTGGCACATTTACTTGTACAACACCCTCTAATACTACATTGAACAGTTGGAGTCTAAAAGGCGATTTGTCAGTAACTACAACCAACGTTCCGCCAGCTGCCGCTGTTCAACCAATAGGTGCCTTGTCGGCATATAGCATTCAGTCTTACAACAAAAACCTTAGGTCTTTTGAAGGCGTTACAGGTTCTGCAGCTTCTAAATTAGCCAAAAGCAAAGGAAAAGTTAGCATAAGTTACACTTCAGGAGTTTGTAGTGGACAAGCGATGTCATTTGAAGTTTACAAAACCTATACCTTTGTACCACCAGCAATTGTTGGGCCGACTTGTATTACTGCCAATGTGCCTTGTACTTTTTCTCTTGATTTAGTAGCGAGTGATAACACGCCAGAAAATATTGGTTTCGACCAATATTACTGGACCATTATTCCAACAAATTCGCTCAATCCTGTAACTATCGCTAACGGTTCTGCTTACTACTCAGCTGATGGCAGTTCTTATACATTTACACCAACAACAAGTAATCCTTTTACTATGAAATGTTGTTTGGGTCGCGCCAATCCTTGGGATGGTGGTTTGGGTTTAGGTCAATTAACTACTGGCACCGCATGTGTTACTAAAACAGTTGGTGTGACACCACTCCCGCCATTGTTGCTATCTGGTGGTTTGCGAGCTGATTTGCGAGTTTGTATCGCAACAGGGGTTAACCCATTGGTGGTTACTTATGAAGCACCACCAGCAGGAACTTCCTATACTTGGTCTACACCCAACAATTGGCCGTTAAGTTTTGTAAACGGAACGCCAGTTACTATGAATGTTGCTTTAGACAATAATCCGGGTGAATTGCGATTAAAAGTAAGAAACAGTTGCACTACAGTCGATTATGTTTATTATATAGTTAGAACGTTTAATAATAATATTGCTATCAGTCCAGCAAATGGTTGTTTTGCTGTTGGAACTGCAAATAGTTTCTCTATTGGTCCAAATGCGGCTGCAAATGCTACAGCTTGGACCATAACACCAACGCCAACTGTGGGTTCGTTTACGATAAGTTTTCCTAATTCGTTCACAACGACTCCTACAATAACTTCAACTGCCAATGTTCCAGTTGGTCAATACACTTTGACAGCTTATTCTAATGCAACAAATTTCAAAGGAATTTATTGTGGTGGTGCCATAACAACGACTTTCAATATAAGTCCACCAGCACCAATTTTTACAACCGCATCGCCAATTTGTGTTTTAAAAGGTACGGCACCAATTACAAATATTCAAGTTGATACATCGGTGGCTGGTACACCAACAACTGGTTATATTTGGAATCTCACTGGTGCACTAGGCTGGACAATTTCTGCTGGTGCAACCACAAGTACACCAACATTTGTACCAACCGGAACGACCAATGGTCCAGTAACCATATCGGTTGTAAGAGCGGGAACCAATGGTTGCAACAGTACAGCAGCAACTATTACAATTAACTATATTAAAATTGACACCAATTTAAACGCAAGCACATCGTTTTGTGATCAATATGCTCTGTCTTGTGGTATTTTAACTTCGTGGGTTGTAAACGGTGTAACTATCAATCCTGCTAGTTTACCGCCAAATATTACAATTGCAAATGGTGTATTGTCTATTTGTGGTAACGGCGTAGCTGTAGCTTCTGTATGTGCTAATGTGGTTGGTGTTCCAACACCTGTGTGTGCCAATCCAGTAGGTATGCACGGTTTACGACCAAGTCTGATAATTAACAATGGTGGCACTAAATTGCCAGGAATAAGCATTTACCCGAACCCTAACAAAGGCGATTTTTTTATTAAAGTCGATAGTTTGAAACAAGGCGCAGGTGCAAGTGTAACCGATAGTTCAGTCAAATTATTGGGTACTTTCGAGTTGGTAAAAGGAGAAAACAAAATAACAATTCCTGGTTTAATTCAAGGAGTTTATTCTGTCAATCTTATTATTGATGGAAAAAAAGAAGTAAGACAAATAATTATTGAGTAAATTAATTTTTTTAAACCTTTGCTGAAGTCTAACAAACTTTGGCATGGGTTTTTAAATAAATAAAAGAACAATGAAAAAAATTTTACTTTTAATAATTTTTTCAAATTTATTTGCATTTGCACAAAAAGAACTTTGGGGAGTTAAAAGCGACAATATAGGGGGTTCTATCAGTAAATATGATATTCACGGTGAAAATGGTTCATTTGTTCATCAATTTACAATTAACACAGTAGGATATGCGCCAACAGGCAAACTTTTTTTGGCATCAAATGGAAAAATTTATGGAACAACTAATGGTGGTGGTCCAACGACGGTTAATGCTCCTTTCGGCTGTGGCGTTTTATTTGAATATGATGTCATTTTGAATAAATACAAAGTAGTAAATTATTTTGACAGTAACATAGGAACCGAGTATGTTAAAGCAAATATTACAGAACCAATTTCAGGTATTTTATATGGTGGCAACAACACTAAGGTTTTCAAATATGAATTGGCTACGGAGACACTTATATATTTGTCTGGTCAAGCAAATAAATTTATTTTTGGAGATTTAATAATGGCTTCCAATGGATTTTTATATTGTCATTCTTATGATGGTCCAATATGTCCTGGTGCTGTATATGTCGGAGATATAAATCCTGGGACGATAATTAAAGTTAATTTGAACAATAATTCTATTCAACAAGTATATCAATTGCCTTGTGACGATAGTGCTGGAAGACGCATTATAAAATTAATAGAAATAGCACCAAATAAATTAATAGGTATTGCAGAAGGTGGCGGTACATTTTACAAAGGAACGCTGTTCGAATTCAACACCCTAACCAACACATTAATCAAAAAAATTGATTTCGATGGCGAAATTTTAGGCGAAAATCCAGTCGATTTAGTAGATGGTGGCAATGGCAAGTTGTACGGCGTTTGTCAAAATGGCGGGCCAGCGGCTCAATTTTGGAAAAAAGGCACTTTGTTTGAATATACAGTTGCAACCAACACAATAAATACATTATTTAATTTTGGAGATACCGATAGTAATGGCATTGATACGAATGAAAGCCCAATATCGTTATTAAAGACAAGTACAGGCAATTTAGTTGGTATGCTAAATCAAGCAAAACCTTTTCTATATAACCTGTCAACAAACCAAATGACACAGACCTGCTCAACTAATTGTAACGTGTTTGGTTTACAA
>JANNWM010000032.1:0-27716 GCA_031408435.1 Bacteroidota bacterium | reverse complement strand
ATTGAAATTCCTTTTAATGCATATTTACGTGCAATTCCGATAACTGTTGCACGGTGAGGATCACAAAGTATGATTTGTGCTCCCATATCAATCAGTTTGTCGACAAAAAACAACCTGCTTTCAAACATTTTCTGATGAATGAGCACTGTGCCCGATGCTTGGGTAGCGGTTACCAATGCTACACTTAGTAAATCTGGAGTAAAACCAGGCCAAATGGCATCTGATAACGTAAGAATAGAACCATCAATAAATGTATCAATTTCATACATTTCTTGAGATGGAATATAAATATCGTCTCCCCTAAATTCCATTTTAATCCCTAATCGTTGGAAAGTGGAAGGAATAATTCCCAATTCGGATAATCCAACATCTTTTATGGTGAGTTCGCTTTTGGTCATCGCAGCGAGTCCGATAAAACTTCCTACTTCAATCATATCTGGAAGTATACGATGATTACATCCCTTCAAAGAAGTAACTCCTTCAATGGAAAGAAGATTTGACCCTATGCCAGTGATTTTTGCCCCCATGCTGTTAAGCATTTTGCATAGTTGCTGCAGGTATGGCTCGCAAGCTGCATTGTATATTGTAGTGATACCTTGTGCAAGTACCGCTGCCATCACAATATTTGCGGTTCCGGTTACGGAGGCTTCATCAAGCAGCATGTATGCACCTTTTAATTGGGTGGCATCTACTGTATAAAAATTATCGGTTGAATCAAAATCGAAACGTGCTCCAAGTTTTTGAAAACCGATGAAGTGTGTATCTAATCTTCTACGGCCAATTTTATCGCCACCCGGCTTCGGAATATGTGCTTTACCATAACGTGCAAGCAAGGGTCCAACAATCATTATTGATCCGCGCAATGCTGATGCGTTTTTAGAAAACTCCTTTGTCTGCAAATAATCAATATTCACATTGGTAGCAGTGAATTCATATTTACCTTTTGCCACTTTATTGACTTCAACACCAAGTTCAGCTAATAATTCAATGAGCTTATTTACATCACGTATATCAGGAATATTACTGATGGTTACTTTTTCAGGAGTTAACAGCACTGCACAAAGAATTTGCAATGCTTCATTTTTTGCTCCTTGAGGAACAATGTTTCCATTTAACTGTGCTCCACCGGTTATCTCGAAACGAGTTCCGGTTGCTATTTTATTTTCTGCGAAAACTTCCATTATTACGATTTTTTACGATTGGTCGTTTTTGTTTTTTGTTGCTGAAATCCTTGGGCTCGATATAAACTGCCGACAATTTAACCCCTTCACTTACCTCCAACAATCCACCCGACATTTTTTTGAGTTGCTCAAATATCACGTCATCATTAACCGAATCACGATTGTAAGTAAGATATAGATGCTTCATAAAATTTGCAATCATATCTGTGAGCGCCTTTTTATCAGGTCCATCTTCCATTACTTTTACTTCCTTAATAACATTTTCCAAAATGCTTCCATAGTGACGATACTTAATATCCTTTTGTGGATAAGGAACACGTTTAGGCTTTGCGTGGATAGCTTCTGGTTCAGGTATAGGGTATGGGGATTCACAATCTAATTTGAAATCGGAAATGATAAAAAGATGATCCCAAAGCTTGTGTTTGAAATCTGTCATTTCTTTGATCTGTGGATTGAGCACCGTCATGGCGGTGATAATTGTTTTTGCAGCTGTTGTGCGTTCTTCCTTTGTAGGCAGTGCTATTGCATAATCAATCATTCGCTGAACGTTGCGACCGTATTCAGGTATGACCAATTGTTTTCTTGATGAGTTGTATTCCATTAATTAATGTAAATTACTAGTTTTAAATTATAGATTAAAGATTTTTTTTGTTGTGATCAAAAATTATCACCGATACAATATTACGAACTTAATATTTTCAGCTTGGCAAATTTCAACAGTAATTGCTTTTGCCCGTGATCGTTAAAGAGGATTAACGCTTTATTATCAGGAAACTTGCCCTCCATGCTGATTATTTTTCCAAAGCCAAATCGCTGATGTTCTACGTCCATTCCTACCGCAATTCGGCTAAGATCTTCATCCGCCACAAAATTATCATTCGAGGCATTAGTAGGCAAGGTTGATAGCTTTTTAAATCCCTTTGGCGCAACCGTATTATTGGTGGGTTTGGGTGCAGCCGCTTTGGCTTTATAATTTGTAGTGCTTCGCGATGAAGAAGTTCGAGGTGATGAATTGGTTGAACCATAACCACTCCAATTTTCCTGATTATCATCATCCCATATTTTTTTAATCGCACGTGGCACAATGGCTTCTATGCACTCTGGATTTATTTCTTCAAGGAAACGGCTCGGTTCGCACCCAATAAGGTTTCCCCAACGATAGCGGCTAACCGAATATGATAGTGTGAGTTTATTTTCTGCACGAGTGATAGCAACATAAAACAACCTACGCTCCTCTTCTAAATCAGCGCGTGAAGATAAAGCCATTTGAGATGGGAAAAGGTTTTCTTCTAATCCCACAATGAAAACATTTTTAAACTCAAGTCCTTTGGCTGAGTGAATAGTCATTAACTGAACACGATCGTTATTACCGTCATCAGTTTTGTCTGCATCGGTAAGTAATGCAATATCTTGCATGTACTGATCTAATGCGCGCAAACCATCATTGTTCAATTCTACTGAAGGTGCTTCTAAAGGAATTACACCGTTATCACTAAACTCTTTAATACCATTTAAAAGTTCTTGTAGGTTTTCGTAATGACTGATACCTTCTGGTGTACGGTCAATGGCCAATTCGCGAAGCATACCACTTGTGTTGGCAATATGATTTGCCATATCATAAGCCGAATTTGCTGGTAACATTATATGCCAGCTTTTTATCAACGTTACAAAATCGCTAATGCGATCGCGGGTTGGAGTATTGATACCCGTTTTAAATTCATGAATGTTCTGCATGATTTCCCATACACTTACATTGCTTTCACCGGCAGCAACCACCAAGCGGTCTAAGCTAGTCTTACCTATTTCGCGTTTCGGATAATTGATCACACGCTTCACTGCTTCTTCGTCAGTGGGGTTGATTGCTAAACGGAAATAGGCTAACAAATCTTTTATCTCTTTACGACCGTAAAACGACATGCCTCCGTAAATGCGGTAAGGAATATTCATTCTACGCAAAGCTTCTTCCATGCTTCTGCTTTGTGCATTCGTACGATACAGTATAGCGAAATCAATATTATTTAACTGGTGGTTCATCTTCTCTTCAAAAATGTTTTGTGCCACCATGGTACCTTCTTCGTTATCACTCAAAGCACGAAGCAACTTAATTTTATCACCATCGTGATTCTGTGTCCATACTTCCTTTTTTAGCTGATTACGGTTGTTGGTGATTACACTATTAGCTGCCTGAACAATTGTTTTGGTACTGCGATAATTCTGTTCCAACTTAAATGTTTTGAGGTCAGGATAATCTTTTTCAAAAGATAAAATGTTTTGAATATTGGCTCCACGAAAAGCATAAATACTTTGTGCATCGTCACCAACAACGCAAATATTCTGAAATCTATCTGATAAAGCTCTGACAATCAAGTATTGCGAATGATTGGTGTCTTGGTACTCATCGACCAAAATGTATCTGAAACGGTTTTGATATTTTGCCAAAACTTCTGGAAATCTAGATAATAACTCATTGGTTTTCAATAATAAATCATCAAAATCCATTGCGCCAGATTTAAAACATTTTTCAACATAAGCCTGATAAATTTCGCCCAAACGTGGTTTTTTTGACATTGCATCCGCTTCTTGCAATTCTGGATTATTGAAATAAGCTTTAACTGTAATTAATGAATTTTTGTAAGATGAAATACGACCCAAAATTTGTTTTGGTTTATATACATCTTTGTCTAACTGCATTTCTTTAATAATTCCAGAAATACATCGCAAAGAATCTTGAGAATCATAAATCGTAAAATTGCTTGGATAACCCAATTTATCAGCTTCCGAACGCAAAATTCTTGCAAAAACCGAGTGAAAAGTGCCCATCCAGAGATTTTTGGCTTCGGGTGCACCCACAATATCCGAGATTCTTTTTTTCATTTCTCGGGCTGCTTTATTGGTAAAAGTCAAAGCCAAAATCGAGAAAGAATCAACACCCAAACTCATTAAATAAGCAATTCTTATGGTTAAAACTCTTGTTTTACCTGAACCTGCACCAGCAATAATTATCATTGGTCCATCTTTTTGCAGAACTGGTTCTTGTTGGGCTTCGTTGAGTTGAGAAATGTATTTTTGCATTATAAAAATTGAATTTTTACAAATTTATGATTCCTAAATTTGAATAGCAATATTAATGGAAACAAATTCTATTATTTTTGAAAAAAAAATAGATACTTTTGTACAAAAAATTAATTAATGCCAAATTCGAAAAATTTAAATAGATCTTTAGGTCTATTCAGTGTAATTGTTATTGTGGTTTCAAATGTTTTGGGATCAGGAGTATATAAGAAAGTTGCACCAATCGCATCTGAATTAAATTCGTCAGCTTGGGTCGTAATTGCCTGGATTACAGCTGGAATAATAACTTTATTTGGTGCATTGTGCAATGCAGAAATCGCTGGACTATTATCTGATACTGGTGGTGAGTATAATTATTACAAAAAAATTTACAATAAATTTTTTGCATTTATTTTTGGTTGGTCTTTGTTTTCGGTTATTCAAACTGCTGCAATTGCATCTGTTGCCTATGTTTTTGGTCAATCATTGAGCAATCTGTTATCATTGCCGTTGTTATTTCCAACATTACAAAAGTTTTCGATTGCTGGTGTTTTTTTTCCATTTGAAAATTTCACGGTTAAATTTGTAACAATCTTGATTATTATAATTTTATCGTGGGTTAATTCTAGAGGTGTGAAATCAAGTGCAAATTTTAGCAATTTTTTATTAGGAACAGTTATACTTGGACTGGGATTAATTATTATATTTGGATTTGGAAGTTCAGTTTCTAATATAAACCAATCATTTAATTTTGACTCAGGAAATAGTACAGTTTCGATAAGTACTTTTTTTACAGCAATGCTTGCTGCCTTTTGGGCTTATCAAGGTTGGGCGTCAATTGGATACATCGGAGGCGAGGTTAAAAACCCTAAAATCAATATCCCAAAAGGCATTACAATTGGAGTTTTTGTTGTTATTTTGATTTATGTTGTTGTAAATGTTACCTATTTATCTATTTTATCTATTCCTGAATTAAAAAACATTTATAACAACGGAAATCAAATTGCAGCTGTTGTTGTAATGGAAAGAATTTGGGGTAATTATGGTGTTGTTTTTATTTCGATATTGATTTTATTGACAACATTTGGTTGCACTCACGTTACAATTATGGCAAGTTCAAGAACTTATTATGCTATGGCTCAAGAAAAATTATTTTTTAAAAGCGTAGCCAAGTTAAATAAAAATTCAGTTCCAGAAAATTCACTTCTATTTCAGTGTGTTTGGGCTAGCATTTTGGTGCTTACTGGATCTTTTGAACAATTGACAGATATGACAATATTTGCAATTTTTATTTATTATGGTAGTACAGCATTTGGAGTATTTATTTTAAGAAAAAAAATGCCTAACGCAGAAAGACCTTACAAAGTTTGGGGTTATCCTGTTGTGCCAATAATATTTATTTTGTTTTGCATTGTACTTTTCGGCAACACTATAATCACTAGACCTAGAGAAGCAATTCTGGGACTTGTACTTATGTCAACAGGTGTACCGATGTATTATTGGTTTAATAGAAAATCTAACAATAATTAATATTTATAAAAATAAAAAAATTATAAAACCAAATGGAAAACAAAATCATAGAAATTCTTGCTTATACAATTCCGTCAATAATTACGGGTCTTGTAGCTTATTTTTTATTCAAATCTTATTTCAAAGACCAACAAAACACTCGCCGTTGGTTGTTGCAAAAAGAAGCCCAAAAAGACGCATTGCCAATTCGTTTGCAAGCCTATGAGCGAATGAGTTTGTTTTTGGAGCGAATCAATATTATGAAAATGGTAGTTCGAGTTATGCCTGTTTCTGATGATAAAAACGATTACGAGAATTATTTAATAGCCCAAATCGAGCAAGAATTTGAGCATAATTTGACCCAACAAATCTATATTTCTAACGAATGTTGGACTATGATTTTGACTGCTAAAAATGCTACAATTCAGATGATTAGAGTTGCAAATAGAAGCGAAAAAGTCAATAATGCCGACAAACTTCGTGAAGTTATTCTAAATGAAATGATGGACAAACAATCGCCAAGTGTTGTTGCTTTAGAATATATTAAAAATGAAGTTGGTATGCTTTGGTAAAATTTTAAATTTTTATTTAAATTCACTTAAAATATCACTTTTATTTTTAGCGAAGTCAAAACCTTCAATCCACCACGATTTCATTTTTTCTTTATTGAAAATTAATGAATTTGTGGTAAGTTTAATAGGCGTATAATAAAGATTTAGTTTTACATTTTTGTTTTTCGCAGCCAATTTTCCGATTGTTACATCGTTTTTTTCTACTTGGTCGAATAATGTCGAGAAAATTGAAACCATTAATGAAAATGGATTTTTCCCAACGTTTATTGGTTCTAATTGTGTTTCGGTTTCTAAAATAATAACATCAACTTCGGTCGCTCCACGTTTTATAGCTTCTCGAATTGGAACTAAACTTGTGAATCCTCCATCGCCATATTCCGATTCGTTTTTAGAAACCAAACTCATAAAAGGCACATAATTGCATGAAATCCATATCCAATCCAAGAAATCAAAATAGTTAAAATCTTTAATCGATTTGTACTCAACTTGGTTTTTTGATAAATTTGTAACCGTTACAATTATATCTGTTTTAGAATTTTTCAATTCATTAAATTCCGAAATCGTGAATTGTTCTTCTATAAATTTTCTAAGATTATGACTTTCTCCAAAAGTTCTTTTTCCTTTAATGAATTGTAATAAAACATTTAAATGATTAATCTTTACTGAATCAACATTGTTTTTGTGTTTTACAACGAATGGCGAAATACTAAAAATTTTATGCATTCCGAAATTGGTATAAATTTCGTGAATTTTGGAAACATTGCCCAAAGCCAAATGCGGAATCAGCAAACTTCCAGTAGATGTACCAATCAATAAATCGTATTTGTGTTTTTTTTCTTCAATCAAGAATTGAGCTACACCACCAGCAAATGCTCCTTTACTTCCACCTCCAGAAATTACTAATGCTCTCATAATTTATATCAAGAATCTATTTAACAAAATTTGTTTTTCTGATGTTAAATTAGGCAATAATTTCAAATAATCTTCTTTAATTTTAGAATTTTTCAATATATCTTTCAAAAATTCTTTGCTCCATTTTGCATTGCGCCAATTTGGTAGCAAGCAACAATCTAACAAATCTTCAAGATTTTGAATGCTTAAATTATTTTTTTTATTAAGACTTTCAAATGCATTTTGGCGAACCGAAAATTCAAAATTATTTGAAGTATAATTTGACAATTTCGATATCAATTCCTGAGGATTTTCAATATAATTTGGATTAGAAAGTGCATTAACCATCCATAACATTTCGAAACTTTTGTCATTGAAACCTGAAATATTTTTTGTTTTGTTCAAATATTCTGTTTTTCGTTCTGGAAAATTAGAAATTAAATTTACTAAAGCAATTTCTTTGGTTTTATATGATAAATCATAAAGTAGTGTTTCATAGTTTTCTCTAAAAGAAAATGGAATTTCGGTCAAAGAAGCAGCCACAATTTGTCTGACTTTTATGTCATTAGTATTCAATGCAAGAACCAATAAATCTTGTTTCAATTCGAATTTTTCATTAAATAACTGATAAAAGATTTCTTCTTTTAATGTATGGTAAGAATTAGATTTTAAAATTTCTTCAAAAATATTTTTCTTTAATGATAGATTAGTATTTCTTAATTTTTGGATATCGAATAAACCTGAAATTGTTTTGTTTTTTAATAATAATTCGTTCGCTTTTTTATAATCAAAACTTGAAGATTCAAGCCATTCACGACTGAATTTATTAGTATCGAAATCACAAACATTCTTAACTTCATTCAAAAAATCATTAGTTTCGACGTTTTTTAAACTGTATTTTTTTAAATAATTTTTGACTACTTTTCTGAAGTTTTTTTGCCCAATTTCGTTTTCTAATACAAATAAGGCAAATGCTCCTTTTTTATAAAAAGTCAACGAACTTGCTTTTTCATTCAAAACTGGTATTGAATCAGTTTTCTCTGCAAATTTGATTTCCTGAGTAATTTCGTATAGAATATTATAAAAATAATCTTCTCCAAGAATTTTTTTTTCTGCCAAAAGTGCATAATAAGTTGCAAAACCTTCCTGCAACCAATGGTGTTTTCCGGATTTTGCAGTTATCAAGTTGCCGAACCATTGGTGCGCCAATTCGTGAGCATTAACATCGATGTAATTTCTATCATTAAAACCAATTGAATCAATAACAAATTCTCTTGAAAAAATGGTTGCCGAAGTATTTTCCATTCCAGCATACAAAAAATCTCGAACTGGAACTTGTTTGTAAATTTGCCAAGGATATTTTATGCCAATTTCTTTTTCGAAAAAATCGAAAATTTCCTTTGAATATTTGTATGTTGATTCAAATTTAGGCAAATCTTCTGGCTCTATAAAAAGTTGTAAAGGAACTCCAGATTTAGATTTCAAGGTTTTACTTTCAAATTTACCAATTGCCAACATCAATAAATAGGACGACATTGGTTTTTGCATTCGGTATTGCCATACTTTTGATTTATCAAATGCAACAATAAAATTATTCTTTAAAATGCCATTGGATATGACTTGATAATATGGTTCAAATGAAATATCTAAATTAAAAATCAATTTTTCGTTCACATCATCAAAACTCGGAAACCAATTGCTAGTGTATTTGCCTTGACCTTGTGTCCAAATTTGCCAATTATTATTGAAATTGTTAAAATATATGGCTTGTTTTGGATTGCAAATATAATTGAATGACAATCGATTTTTGCCTATTTTATAATTCTGATAAACCAGTAATTTTTTGCCAGAATTTTTGAATTCAGATTTTTGCCCATTTATTTTTAAATTTTCGAATTGCATATTTTGCGCATCAATGTAAATTGTATCAACCATTTTTAGAACTTCGAAATCGAAAATCACATTGCCGTAAACTTCTTTTTTGTCAGGATTAATTAAAATTTTTCCATAAACCGATTTAAAATTGACTTTATCAATTTGTTGCGAAAAAATTATATTTGAAAATAGTATTATATATAGGTAGCGCATTATTTTATTTTATAATTCAAATATACATAGAGATTTTTAAATTTCTCATTAAAATTCTATCTTCGCATTTCTAAAATTTAAAATCTGGAACCAAAACCCAATATATTTGCAACTCCAATCGAATACCTAAAAGGTGTTGGTCCGAGCCGTGGTGGGTTATTGCGAAAAGAATTGGGCATTCATAAATACCAAGATTTGGTAAATTTTTATCCAAATCGATATATTGACAGAACCAAATATTACAAAATTAACGAGCTGCAAAACAACAATTCTGAAGTTCAGATAATCGGTAAAATTATTCACATTAAAACTGTAGAATATGGCAAAAATCAAAAACGATTAGTAGCTACTTTTGCTGATGAAACTGGCAAAATTGACCTTAATTGGTTTCAAGGTCACAAATGGATTCAAGAAACATTAAAACTTAATGAACCTTGTGTTGTTTTTGGAAAATGCGCTTTGTTTGGAAGTACTTTTAGTATGTCGCATCCTGATATTGAATCGATTGATGAACATAAACAAGGTTTGCAATCTGCAATGCAACCCGTTTATCCATCGACAGAAACACTCGGAAATCGTGGTGTAACCAACAAAGTCGTCAACAAAATGATGCAACAATTGTTTTTGGAAATTGGCGTAAAATCATTCGAAGAAACTTTACCAAATTATTTAATTGATGAGTTGAAACTACTTTCGAAAAACGAAGCAATGTTCAATATTCATTTTCCGAAAAGTCAAGATTTATTGGCAAGAGCTACGTTTAGATTAAAATTCGAAGAATTATTTTTCATACAGTTGCAACTGATAACTAAAAATCTAATTCGTAAAAACAAAATAAAGGGATTTCCGTTCACTAACGTTGGCGCAAAATTCAATGATTTTTTTAAAAATTATTTGCCATTTGAATTGACAAATGCTCAAAAAAGAGTTGTCAAAGAAATCAGGAACGATTTAGGAAGCAACGCACAAATGAATCGACTCTTGCAAGGCGATGTAGGTTCGGGAAAAACAATTGTTGCGTTTATGAGTATGCTTTTGGCATTAGATAATGGCTTTCAGGCTTGTTTGATGGCTCCAACCGAAATACTGGCTAATCAGCATTTTACTGGATTGTCAGAATTGGCAAAACCATTGAATATTAACATTAAATTATTGACTGGTTCGGTTAAAATTAAAGAACGAAGAATCATTCACGAAGAACTCGAAAACGGAAGTTTAGACATTCTAATTGGAACGCACGCATTACTCGAAGACAAAGTAAAATTCAAGAATTTAGGTTTTGCGGTTATTGATGAGCAACATCGATTTGGTGTTGAGCAAAGGTCAAAACTTTGGAAAAAATCCTCCTCTAACCCCTCCGAAGATGGGGAAAATTCGGAAAGTGCTGTTCCGCCACACGTTTTGGTAATGACTGCAACGCCAATTCCAAGAACTTTAGCAATGAGTTTGTATGGCGATTTGGATATTTCTGTGATCGATGAGTTGCCACCAGGTCGAAAACCCATTCGAACAGAACACAGATTTGACAGCAATCGATTGCGAGTATTGAAATTTATTCGTGATGAGATTGCACTTGGAAGACAGATATATATCGTTTTTCCGCTGATCCAAGAATCCGAAAAAATGGATTATAAAGATTTGATGGATGGTTACGAGAGTATTTCGATTGAATTTCCGTTGCCACAATATGCAGTTTCGATTCTTCACGGAAAAATGAAACCCGAAGACAAAGCCAGTGAAATGCAACGATTTGTTGAAGGAAAAACCAACATTATGGTTGCCACAACGGTTATAGAAGTTGGCGTAAATGTGCCCAATGCAAGCGTAATGATTATCGAATCGGCAGAACGTTTTGGCTTGTCGCAACTGCACCAATTGCGAGGTCGAGTTGGTCGTGGCGCAGACCAAAGTTATTGTATTTTGATGACTTCGTTCAAATTATCTAGCGACAGCAAAACCAGAATGGAAACAATGGTTGCCACCAATGATGGTTTCGAAATAGCCGAAGTTGATTTACGACTTCGTGGACCAGGCGACTTGATGGGCAAACAACAAAGTGGCGTTTTGAACCTTCAGATTGCTGACATAGTTCGTGATAGAGATATTTTACAACTGGCAAGAAACCACGCAATGAAAATTCTTAAAAATGATGCACCACTAGAAAAACTCGAAAATTTAGCTTTGAGAAAAGCATTTATTGAACTGACTAAACATTCGACAATTTGGAATTATATTTCTTAAAATCTAATATCTAAAGTCAAAAATCTAATATTAAAAAATGGTACAATACAACCCAAAAGATTGGTTAACATTTGTTTTCAGAATACATAAATCTGATACTTTCAGAAAATTGTTCACAATGATGATAACTATCGGAATTTATTCAGCAGCAATATGTTGTATCGAGCTTGAATATTATAAATTAAACGATAAAAGTTTGGTCAAAAACATTAGCATAATTCACAGTTTATTGGGTTTTGTAATATCGCTTTTGTTGGCATATCGAACCAACACAGCTTATGATCGTTGGTGGGAAGGTCGAAAATTATGGGGAACTTTGGTCAATAACAGCCGAAATTTTGCCATAAAATTATCAGCAATTTTAAAAGATGAAAAAGACAAAAAGTTTTTCAGAAAAATGATTCCAGCTTTTGCATCTATACTTAATAAACATTTGAATAACGAGGAAACAAGTAACGAATTGTTCGATGATGTTGTTTTAGAAATCGAAAAACACAAGCACAGACCCAATCAAATTGCCAAAATGATGTTTCAAAAAATAAATGATTTATATGAAACCAAGAAAATTTCTGGTAATCAATTGATAATTTTGAACTCCGAAATTCAATCGTTTGTAGAGGTTTGTGGTGCCTGCGAACGTATAAAAAATACACCAATTCCTTATTCGTACAGCTCATTTATAAAGAAATTTATTTTCATTTATGTAATGACTTTGCCTTTTGGTTATGCATTAAGTTTAGGTTTTTATACAATTCCTGTTGTCATTTTTATATTTTACGTTTTGGCAAGTTTAGAATTAATTGCCGAAGAAATAGAAGATCCGTTTGGTGCAGATGAAAACGATTTGCCAACTAAAAAAATTGCCGAGAACATAAAAAAACACACTGAAGAATTGATTTAATTTTAATGAAAATTTGCAGGTTTGCAACTCTTAATCAAATTATTAATTAGGTATATTTGCATTTCAAAAATTTGAAATCTAGAATGCGTTATTTCATAAAATTTTCTTACAAAGGCAAAAATTATCACGGTTGGCAATCGCAACCCAATGCCATTTCTGTGCAAGAAGTTTTGAACAAAGCATTGTCGACTATACTTAATTCCAAAATAGATTCTATGGGTGCAGGTCGAACGGATACTGGCGTGCACGCACAAGAAATGTTTGCGCATTTTGATTTTGATAAAATTATTGATGTTGATAATTCAATTCATAAACTCAATTCTTTTCTACCAAAAGACATTGTTGTTTTTGATATTCAAAAAGTTCACGACGATGCTCACGCCAGATTCGATGCCAAAAAACGAACTTACGAATACCATATTAATATTTTTAAAGATGCATTTTCAAATGAACAAAGTTGGTTTTACAATCAGAAATTAGATTTAGAATTAATGAACGAAGCTTGTGAAATTTTATTAAAACATACTGATTTTCAAGCGTTTTCAAAAGTTCATACTGATGTTAACACGTTCGATTGCAAAATTTATGAAGCTTTTTGGAAACAAGAAAACAACAAACTAATTTTCACAATTTCGGCCGATAGATTTCTTAGAAATATGGTTAGAGCAATTGTTGGAACATTGGTTTATATTGGATTAAAAAAAATCACATTAAAAGATTTTAATGAAATAATTATAAGCAAAAACAGAAATAAGGCAGGTTTTTCAGTTCCTGCTCACGGATTATTTCTAACAAAAATTAAATACGATTACATCTTAAAAAATTGATATTAAAATTTCTGATATTCAAAATCTAATATCTAAATTTTAAAATCTAATATTAAAATATGAAAGCAAAAGCATTCGACACACGATTATTCAAACGAATTCTCGAATATACCAAACCTTACAAATTCAGATTCAATTCTGTAATTATTTTCGCAATTTTATTGTCTGTTTTTTCAGCACTTCGCCCCTATTTACTTAAACAAACAATCGATGCTTACATCAAAACCAAAGACCAATCAGGACTTTTGGCATACATTGTTTTAATGGGAATTGTCTTAATCTTCGAGGTGATTTCTAACTTTTATTTTGTGTTTTGGGCCAACTGGCTCGGTCAAGATATTGTCAAAGACATTCGCAACAAATTGTTTAAACATATGCTGAGTTTCAAAATGAAATATTTCGACAACGCGCCTGTTGGACAATTGGTTACACGATCGGTTTCGGATATCGAAAGCATTGCAAAAATATTTTCACAAGGATTATTTATGATTTCTAGTGATTTATTAAAAATGCTGGTCATTTTGATTTTTATGTTTTTTATGAACTTTAAATTGACTTGGATTGTTATTGTTGCAATGCCAATTTTGGTGTTTTTTACAAGAATTTTCCAAAAGAAAATGCAAGTTGCATTCGAAGAAGTTAGAAATCAAATAGCAAATCTCAATACATTTGTTCAAGAAAGAGTTACAGGAATGAAAATTGTACAACTTTTTAATCGCGAAGAAATCGAACTCGAAAAATTCAAACAAATCAACGCCAAACACAACGAAGCTTGGATAAAAACCGTTTGGTACAACTCGATATTTTTCCCGATTGCCGATATTATTTCATCGTTAACACTTGGTTTTGTTGTGCTTTACGGAGGATTTAATATTCTTGGCGGAGACAAATTCACAACTTTTGGCGATTTATTTTCTTACACAATGTTCATCGGAATGTTGTTCAATCCATTGCGCCAAATTGCAGATAAATTTAATGAAATGCAAATGGGAATGATTGCTGCCAACCGAGTTTTCGAAATAATCGATATTAAAGACCAAATTCAAGATATTGGTACCATAGAAGCACCAATTTTCAAAGGAAATATTAGTTTTAAGAAAGTTCGTTTCAGTTATATCGACAATGAAGAAGTCGTAAAAGGTATCGATTTAGAAATAAATTCTGGAGAAACAATCGCAATTGTTGGATCAACTGGCGCAGGAAAATCAACGATTATTAATCTTTTAAATAGATTCTACGAAATCAGTTCTGGAACAATTTCAATCGATGGCGAAAACATTAAAAATTATTCATTATCATCACTTCGAGTTCAAATAGCCGTTGTTTTGCAAGACGTTTTTTTGTTTGCCGATACCATTTTAAACAACATAACGCTCAATAATCCATCAATTTCAAGAGAACAAGTTATCGAAGCAGCCAAAAAAATTGGCGTACACGATTTTATAATGAGTTTGCCCGCAGGTTTCGACTACAATGTCAAAGAACGTGGCGTAATGTTATCGTCTGGACAACGCCAACTGATTGCTTTTTTGCGTGCCTACGTGAGCAATCCAAGCATTTTGATTCTTGACGAAGCAACCTCGTCAATCGATAGTTATTCCGAAGAATTAATACAAAATGCCACCGAAACCATTACCAAAAACCGAACATCAATTGTCATTGCGCATCGACTGGCAACTGTAGTCAATGCTGATAAAATTGTAGTTATGGACAAAGGTTTAATCGTTGAACAAGGTTCACATTTAGAACTTTTGAATCTCGAAAAAGGCTACTATAAAAAATTATATGAATCGCAGTTTGCTGTCGAAAATTAGAAGCTATTCCAACTTTACGTACCAAGCTTTCTCATTTTAAACCATTTTTGTAATTTTATAAAAAGAGCTTACGTTGGTCGCTTTCTTATAAAAACAAAAAATTGGCTTAAAATTTCCAAAGGCTTTCCACTGCAATTTGGGCTAAAAATCGGCATTTCTTAAAGATTTTCATTATCCTAACAGGGTTTTTTCATACTAACAGGTTTTTAAAACCTATTAGGTATTATGAAGTGAAAATAAATTTAATAAAAACACCTAACAGGTTTTAAAAACCTGTTAGGATATCAAAAAAAATCATTAATTTCGCTAACTGAAAATTATCACATTAAAATATATACAATGAAATACGATATTATTGTTTTAGGAAGTGGACCAGGCGGATATGTTACAGCAATTCGCGCTTCGCAACTTGGTTTTAAAGTTGCCGTAATCGAAAAAGAAAGTCTAGGTGGAGTTTGTCTAAATTGGGGTTGTATACCCACAAAAGCATTACTAAAATCGGCACAAGTGTTCGATTACTTAAAACACGCTTCCGATTATGGATTGACCGTAAAAGAATTCGATAAAGATTTCTCAGCAGTAGTTACACGTTCAAGAAACGTGGCTGGAGATATGAGCAAAGGCGTTCAATTCTTAATTAAAAAAAATAAAATCGACGTTATTGATGGTTTCGGAAAACTAAAACCAGGCAAAAAACTAGACGTAACAGATAAAGACGGAAAAGTTACCGAATATTCAGCAGATCATATTATTATTGCAACAGGCGCACGTTCTCGCGAATTGCCAAACTTACCACAAGACGACGTAAAAGTTATTGGATACAGAAAAGCAATGACTTTACCAAGCCAACCAAAATCTATGATTATTGTTGGTTCTGGTGCAATTGGTGTAGAATTTGCACATTTCTATAATGCAATGGGAACAGAAGTTACAATTGTCGAATTTATGCCAATGATAGTTCCAGTTGAAGACGAAGACATTTCTAAACAAATGGAACGTTCGATGAAAAAAGCAGGTGTCAAAATTATGACATCTTCATCAGTAGAAAGAATTGATACTTCTGGAAATGGCGTAAAAGCATTCGTAAAAACCGACAAAGGTGAAATTGTTCTCGAAGCAGACATATTATTATCGGCAGTTGGAATCAAAACTAATATCGAAAATATAGGCCTTGAGGAAGTTGGAATCGCAACTGACAAAGACAAAATTCTAGTAAATGCCTATGCGCAAACCAACATTCCAGGATATTACGCCATTGGCGATGTAACTCCTGGTCAAGCATTGGCTCACGTAGCATCTGCCGAAGGAATAAATTGTGTAGAGAAAATTGCAGGTTTGCACGTTGACCCAATCGATTATGGCAATGTTCCTGGTTGTACTTATGCAACTCCAGAAATCGCATCGGTTGGAATGACAGAAAAACAAGCACGCGAAAAAGGATATGAATTAAAAATTGGAAAATTTCCGTTTTCTGCATCTGGAAAAGCAAAAGCATCTGGAACGCCAGACGGATTTGTAAAAGTAATATTCGATGCCAAATATGGCGAATGGTTGGGTTGTCACATGATTGGTGCAGGCGTAACCGATATGATTGCCGAAGCAATTGTCGCAAGAAAACTAGAAACAACGGGACACGAAATTTTAAAAACAATTCACCCACACCCAACAATGTCAGAAGCTGTTATGGAAGCAGTAGCCGATGCTTATGGAGAAGTTATTCATTTGTAAAAGTTAACATAATAAAATTAAAAACCGATTTGATAAATTTCAAATCGGTTTTTTGTTTTAAAATAAAAAAACATAAATTTATTATAACTCGATTAAATTTTAGATTAATATTAAGTAACAAAAAAAAACTCCAACTTTCAGCTGGAGTATATATTAAAAAAATGTTTTTAGTATAGTTCGTTAGTCCAATTTAAATGAACATAAATTTAAAAAAAAATTAAATTAAAACGCAACATTCCAACGAGGCAATTTGCCTGTTTCGTCAAGATGAAGTTGCAAAACTTGTCCTTCTACAAATGTTGGAATTACTTTGTTTTTGTCATTGTAGGTATCATACCAATAAACCTCTAGTCTGTCGATATTTTCGATTTTCATTTGTGCTGGCCAAGAATATTTTCTGCCAGTTTTTGCAAATTGATGTCCGTTTACGATTTTGTCGAACATTCCACCATTTTTGCTTTTCAAAGTTCCATCATTTTGGATAGTTCCTGTTGAACCAACCATAATTAATTCTTTTGCATCATCTTTTACATCATAAACCAAGAAAACGCCTGATACATTTTCTGAGGTATTACAAACTTTTTCTAAATCGTCGTTTTGAGTAAACGTAAAACTATTTTGATTTTTGAATTTTTTTAATTCTTTGTACATATTTTTATTTATTTGCCATCTCGTCTTTTGGAACGAGACCAAAAGCACAAAAGACTATTATTAATTTTGAATTTAATAAAATAAAAAGTCTCAACACAATTATTGAGACTTTTTAATTTTATTTTATTTTATTAAGTTTATCCCAAAACTTCTTTTACTTTTTTTCCAATTTCTGCTGGAGAATCAACAACGTGAATGCCACATTCTCTCATAATTCTCTTCTTGGCTTCTGCTGTATCGTCTGCACCACCAACAATTGCACCAGCGTGCCCCATTGTTCTTCCTTTTGGAGCAGTTTCGCCAGCAATAAAACCAACAACTGGTTTGCGGTTTCCGTCAGCTTTGATCCATTTTGCAGCATCGGCTTCAAGTTGACCACCAATTTCTCCAATCATAACGATACAATTAGTTTCTGGATCATTCATTAACAATTCTACTGCTTCTTTGGTTGTTGTTCCAATAATTGGGTCACCACCAATACCTATTGCTGTTGTAATTCCTAATCCTTGTTTAACTACTTGGTCAGCAGCTTCATAAGTCAAAGTTCCTGATTTAGAAACGATTCCAACAGTTCCTTTTTTGAAAACAAAACCTGGCATTATACCAACTTTGGCTTCGCCAGGTGTAATTATACCTGGACAGTTTGGACCTATTAATCTACAATTTCTTGTTTTGATATATTCATAGGCTTTAATCATATCTGCAACAGGAATTCCTTCAGTAATACAAATTATTACTTTGATTCCAGCGTCAGCAGCTTCCATAATTGCATCGGCAGCAAAAGCTGGTGGAACGAAAATAATAGTTGTATCGGCTTGAGCTTTTTCGACTGCATCTTTAACAGTATTAAAAACTGGACGGTCTAAATGGGTCGATCCACCTTTTCCTGGTGTAACACCACCAACAACATTTGTTCCATATTCAATCATTTGCGAAGCGTGAAAAGTTCCTTCGCTTCCTGTAAATCCTTGAACAATTATTTTAGAATCTTTATTAACTAAAACGCTCATATAATTTTATTTTGGTTGATTTTTTTAATTTGATGCAAAAGTAATGAAAAGTTTTCAGATTTCGATTGCGGTTTATGTATTTTATGTTTTAAGAAAGTTGGCTCATTTGATAACCCCTGAATAATTTGTCATCTTTTATTTCCCAGATTACAAAAAAATTGGCCAATTTAATTTCTTCTCTATGATTTTCAATAGTTTTTACTGATAAAGAATAATTTACAGAAACCATATTTTTTTCATTCAAGATAAATTTAATTTTAGTTTTTGTCTTAATAAACGATTTTGCAATGGTGTCGGTATAATCAATAATTCCTTGATAATCAAGTTTTAAAAAACCTGTACTTCCATTCCACTCTAAAATAAAATCTTTGTGTAAAAAAGTTTTCAAAACTTCGGTATTCAACAAAGCATCTGATTTGTAAAAATCTTTAACTAATTTTTTTGCATTCATTTTATTTTAATTTTTGTAGAATTTCAGGTATTTTTTTAATATTTGCCATTTGTTTCAAGGTTTCACGTAATTCTTGAATTGGAGTTCCGAAATAAGATTTTCCGCCTTCGACAGATTTTGTTACACCAGTTTGTCCCATAATAACAGCTTTTGTTCCAATAGTAATGCCACTTGTTGTGCCAACTTGTCCCCAAATAGTGACTTCGTCTTCAATTACTACACAACCTGCAATTCCAGTTTGCGAGGCAATTAAACAATTTTTGCCTATAATAGTATCATGACCAACATGAACTTGGTTGTCAATTTTGGTTCCTTTGCCAATAGTTGTGTCGCCTGTAACGCCTTTGTCTATTGTGCACAACGCACCAATTCCAACATTATTTTCTATAACAACTCTTCCACAAGAAATTAATTGATCAAAACCATCTGGGCGTTTTTTGTAATAAAAAGCATCGGCTCCAAGAATTGTCCCAGCATGAATAATAACGTTATCGCCAATAATTGTATAATCGTAAATTGAAACATTTGAATGGATTAAACAATTTTTGCCAATTACAACATTATTTCCAATAAATGAATTGGGTTGAATTATTGTATTTTCTCCAATAATTGCAGATTCAGAAATCGAGACATTTGAAAATTGAAAAGGTCTAAAATGTTTTGTCAAAATATTAAAATCTCGAAACGGATCATCAGAAATCAACAAAGATTTACCTTGTGGGCAATCTACATTTTTGTTTATTAAAATAATTGTTGCCGCAGATTGCAACGCTTTTTCATAATATTTTGGATGATCTACGAACACAATATCTCCAGTTTCTACAACATGAATTTCGTTCATGCCATGAATTTGGAAATTGTCATTGCCAACATATTCGCAGTTAAGCAAATTAGCAATTTGTTTTAATGTTTGTGGTTTATTGAATTTCATTTTACAGTTTTCAGTCTCAGTTTTCAGTCTCAGTAACAGTGAACACTGAAAACTGACACTGAAAACTGCTAACTATTCTTTTACGCGTTCCATATAATTTCCAGAAGTAGTATCAATTTTGATTTTGTCTCCTTCGTTTATAAACAACGGAACGTTTACGGTTGCACCAGTTTCTACAGTTGCAGATTTGGTTGCATTTGTAGCAGTATTTCCTTTGATTCCTGGTTCTGCATAAGTTACTTCGAGTACTACAGATGCTGGCATATCTACTGAAATTGGCAAATCAGTTTCGGTGTTAATACTAACCATTACACTTTCTCCTTCTTTAAGTAATTCTGGCGAATCTAAAATTGCTTTATTTAATGAAATCTGTTCGTATGATTCTACATTCATAAAATGAAATAAATCGCCTTCTGGATAAAGAAATTGAAATTTGTGATTTTCAACACGAATTTCTTCGATTTTATGTCCTGCCGAAAATGTATTATCGAGAACCCTTCCGTTAGATAAACTTCTTAATTTTGTTCTCACGAATGCTGGACCTTTTCCGGGTTTTACGTGAAGAAATTCTACTATTTTGTATATATCGTTATTGAACTTGATACATAATCCATTTTTAATATCTGATGTAGATGCCATTATTTTTATTTATTGTTTGTTTAAATTATTTGAAATTTGAAGTTTGAAATCTTAACCGCCTGTGTAACCTTTCATTATTCCACGAGAAGAATTTCGTATAAAATCTAAAATTTCGTCTCGTTCAGGAGTTGCCTCCATTTCTGCTTCAATTATTCCAACAGCTTGAGATGTGTTGTAATTTCTTTGGTATAATATTCTGTAAATATTCTGAATTTCCGAAATTTTTTCAGTCGAAAAACCACGTCTTCTTAAACCAACGGAATTAATTCCAACATAAGACAATGGTTCTTTTGCTGCTTTTGTAAAGGGCGGAACATCTTTTCTTACTAATGAACCTCCAGAAATCATTGCATGATCGCCAATATGAATAAACTGATGAATCGCTGCTAAACCGCCAATTACTGCAAATTTTCCTACGATTACGTGGCCTGCAAGTGCAACACCATTAACGATTATTGCATTATCGCCAATATGACAATCGTGTGCAATATGAGCTGTTGCCATTATCAAACAATTACTTCCGATTGTTGTTTGACCCGATGCAACTGTACCTCTATTAATTGTTACGCATTCGCGAATTGTTGTATTGTCGCCAATTACAGCCAAAGAATCTTCGCCACCAAATTTTAAATCTTGTGGAACAGCTGAAATTACTGCACCAGGAAAAATATTGCAGTTTTTACCAATTCTTGCACCTTCCATAATTGTAACGTTTGATCCAATCCAAGTTCCGTCTCCAATTACTACATTATTATGAATGGTAGTAAATGGTTCGATAACAACATTTTTAGCGATTTTTGCCCCTGGATGAACGTAGGCTAAAGGTTGATTCATATTTCTATTTGTTTCAAGTTTGAAGTTTTAAGTTTAGCAACGTAAAACTCAAAATAAATTATTGTTTTTTTGCTATTTGTGCCATTAATTCGGCTTCTGCTACGAGCTTACCGTTTGCGTAAGCGTGAGCTTGCATGTGGCAAATTCCTCGGCGAATTGGTGTTATTAATTCGCATTTGAAGGTTAATGTATCGCCTGGCAAAACTTTATGTTTAAACTTTACATTATCAATTTTCATGAAAAATGTCAAATAATTTTCAGGATCAGGAACCGTGCTTAAAACTAATATTCCGCCTGTTTGTGCCATTGCTTCTACGATAATAACGCCCGGCATTACAGGAGCCTCTGGAAAATGTCCTACAAAAAAACCTTCATTCATTGTTACATTTTTCATTCCAACAACATGATTTTCGGACATTTCTAATATTCTGTCTATAAACAAAAATGGTGGTCGGTGTGGCAAGATACTCATAATTTTATGAATATCCATTAATGGTTCTAAATTCAAATCATAAACTGGAACATGATTTCTTTGTTCAATTTTAATAATTTTTGATAATTTCTTAGCAAATTGAGTATTTACAAAATGTCCGGGTTTGTTTGCTATAACTTTCCCTTTAATTCTTGTTCCGATTAATGACAAATCTCCAATAACATCAAGTAATTTATGCCTAGCAGCTTCATTTGGATAATGCAAAGTTAGATTGTCAAGAATACCGTTTTCTTTAACTGAGATTTTATCTTTATTGAATGCTAATTTTAAATTAGCCATTGTTTTTTCGGAAATTTCTTTATCGACATAAACGATTGCATTGTTTAAATCGCCACCTTTTATCAAACCATTGTCTAATAAAGTTTCTAATTCATGCAAAAAACTAAAAGTTCTAGCATTGGCTATTTCTGTTTTAAAATCTGAAATATTTTTTAATGTTGCGTTTTGTGTACCCAGAACTTTGGTGCCAAAATCGACCATTGTTGTTATTTGATAATCATCACAAGGCATTACTAGAATTTCGCTTCCAGTTTCTTCGTCGGTAAATGAAATGTTTTCTCGAATTACATAATATTTTCTTGGGGCTTCTTGTTCTTGAATTCCCGCTTCTTCTATTGCATCAACAAATCGAATCGATGACCCATCCATTATTGGCAATTCTGAGGCATCGAGTTCTATAATTACATTGTCTAAATCGCAACCTACAAATGCTGCCAAAACATGTTCTGGAGTTTGAATTTTGACTCCTAATTTTTCTAAATTAGTGCCTCGTTGCGTGTTTACTACATAATTGGCATCGGCTTCAATTATTGGTTGACCTTCTAAATCGGTTCTTACAAACGAAAATCCGTTGTTTATTGGTGCTGG
Source organism: Bacteroidota bacterium (assembly GCA_031408435.1). Classification (GTDB taxonomy): domain Bacteria; phylum Bacteroidota; class Bacteroidia; order Flavobacteriales; family Flavobacteriaceae; genus Flavobacterium. Next base: position 5,037 of record JANNWM010000032.1, on the reverse strand, counting down.
TTTGAATTTAACATTTACTATTTTACCAGTATGTAATCCAACGCCTGAAATCGAAATTTCGTTTTTGATGGTTTTTTGCTTAACCATAGTTTATGATTTATTTTTAATTATTTTTTTTAATTCTTCTAATTCTGATACAATTTTAGGCAAATTTTTGAAATGTACATAAGATTTTGCAAAATCATTATATCCAAATGTTGGACTTCCTTGCAAAACCTCATTGTCCTTGATATTTCGGCCTACGCCTGATTGTGCTTGAATTCTTACATTATCACCAATTGTCAAATGTCCTGCTATCCCTACTTGTCCGCCAATCATGCAATTTTTTCCAATTTTGGTAGTTCCAGCAATTCCAGTTTGAGCTGCTATAACTGTGTTTTCTCCAATTTCTACGTTATGAGCAACTTGAATTTGGTTGTCCAACTTTACTCCTTTTCTTATTATTGTAGAACCCAATGTTGCTCGATCGATTGTTGTGCATGCACCAATATCAACGTTATCTTCGATAATAACATTGCCAATTTGTGGAATTTTGGAATAACTTCCGTTTGTTTGTGGTGCAAATCCAAAACCATCAGCACCAATTACAACACCTGAATAAATTTGACAATTATTACCGATTTCTGTTTCTGAATGAATTTTTGCTCCTGCAAAAATAGATACATTATTGCCGATAACAACATTGTCTCCAATAAAACAATTTGGATGAATTTTTACATTATTTCCTAAAACTACATTTGTACCAATAAAAGAAAAACTACCCAAATACAAATTTTCGCCATATTTCACATTTTCAGAAATTATTGTTTGTGGTTCTATCCCTGATTTGTTGTTTTTGGCTTGGTTGTAAAATTCTAGTATTTTGGCAAATGCTCCATAAGCATCGTTAACTTTTATAAGTGTAGTTTTGATTTCGTTTTCTATAACGAATGTATTGTTTACAATCGTTACAGATGCATTTGTAGTGTAAATATTGTTTGAATATTTGGGATTACTCAAAAAAGTGAGCGAACCTTCTGATCCTTCTTCGATTTTAGATAATTTAAAAACTTCAGCATTTGGGTTTCCAACAACTTCGCCTTCTAGAATCTCTGCTATTTGTGATGCTTTAAATTTCATTTTATCTGATTCAGTTTTCCATAGGAATAAAATGGAACTCGCTAAAATAGTACTTTATATTATCAACAAAACAATTGTGCTTGTTTCATTATTGCAAACATATATAAAATTGAGTTAATTTACAATATTTTTTTGCTACAAAGACTCAATGACTTAATGTTTTTTACAAAATAATCAAAATTGATAAATGAACTATTTAAATTCATAATTGTGATTTATTATCTTTGTTTCAAGAACAAAAATTTAATTAACTAATTCAAATTCTTAGGAAAACAAATATAATATTTTGTTACAGCTTTTGATAAGGCTTTTAAATTTAATTGATCCGATGCTTCTACAACATCTTCAATTGTTTTGTTTTTCATTAAAATTCTTATTGGTTCAGAAACTGAACTATAAGCTTGATTTACTATTTTTCCTTTAAAAATAAAATAATTGGCGTCTTGAATCGAAATATTTTCTTGTTTTGAAAGTTTTTCAGTTAAAACATCTTTTTCTTGTTTTGTAATTTTTTCTGCACTTAATTTTATTTTTAATAAATCTCTATTGATTATCATTTTGGACAAAGAACTTAATATATAATCATCATTGGTTTGCCAAGATTTCAATGCACTAATTATATCAAAATCATCAAGTTGAGAAAACTTATCTAAAGTAAAATCATTGAATATTGATAATTCGATTTTATTTTGCATAAAATACATTAATGGTTCACTACAATTCAAATCGATGCCTTTTTGGGTCAATTCTTTGGCGCGTTTTAGAACCTTAGTCAAAATTAATTCAGCTACCAAACTTGTTTTGTGCAAATAGGCTTGCCAGTACATTAAACGTCTTGCCATCAAGAATTTTTCGACAGAATAAATGCCTTTTTCTTCTATAACCAATACATCATCAACAACATTCATCATTTGGATTAATCTTTCTGAGTTGATGTTTCCTTCATTCACACCAGTGTAAAAACTATCTCGTTTTAGATAATCTAGTCTATCCATATCTAATTGACTAGAAATTAGTTGCAACATAAACTTTCTATGGTAATCGCCTTTAAAGATTTTTATGGCTAATGCTAATTTATTATCAAATTCTAGATTTATTTTTTCCATAAACAACAACGAAATCGATTCGTGGTTTACTTCTTCGACAATGCTGTGTTCCATTGCATGCGAAAATGGCCCGTGTCCCATATCGTGCAAAAGTATGGCTATTAAAAGTGCATTTTCTTCTTCGTTAGATATCAAAACTTCTTTGAAACGTAAAACTTCAATAGCTTTTTGCATTAAATGCATGCAACCCAAAGCGTGATGAAATCTTGTGTGTGTTGCTCCTGGATAAACCAAATAAGACAAACCCATTTGAGAAATACGTCGCAATCGCTGAAAATAGGGTTGTTGAACCAAATCGTAAATTAATTCGTTTGGAATCGTTATAAATCCATATATTGGGTCGTTAAGGATTTTACGTTTGTTAATTTCTTGCATTATATTATTTTTATTACAAATATATAGAATTAGATTGCTTTTATATTATTCCGAAATAAATAAAAAAACTCCCGAAATAATCGAGAGTTTTTATTATCAAATTTGATCTATTTACCAAATCACTACACGATTTTTTTCGTCTTGGTACATTGGACTTCCTTTTTTGATATTGAATGCTTTATGAAATTCTGGTAAGTTGGCCAACGGACCGTTAATTCTGAATCGCGCTGGTGCATGAACGTCAGTCATTAATTGGTTTGCTAAAGCTTCTTTTTTAATATTTACCATCCAAGCATAACCATAAGCCAAGAAAAATCTTTGATCTGGATTTAGTTTAGCAATATTTTTTTTCTCTTTATATTGGTTAGTTTTCTTGAAAGCTTCGTAACCCATAACTACGCCGCCCAAATCGGCAATATTTTCGCCTTGAGTTGCGTCTCCATTTACGAATTTTTTTGGTAAAGCTTCAAATTTGTTGAATTGAGCAACAATAAGTTTGGTTTTTGCTTGAAATTTTGTTAAATCTTCTGGTGTCCACCAATTGTTAAGATTACCGTTTTCGTCATATTGACTGCCTTGATCGTCAAAACCATGCGTTATTTCATGTCCAAAAGTAGAACCACCAATTATTCCATAAAGTATTGCGTCGTCTGGCATTCTTCCTTCGAAACCTGGAACCAATATGTTGCAAGCTGGCACAACAATTTCGTTATTACTAGGATTATAATATGCGTTGTATGTCTGAGGTTGCATGCTCCATTCATTTCTATCAACACCGTTTCCGTATTTTTTTATCATGTAATTGTAATAATAATTATTGACCGCCATAACGTTTTTGCAATAAGAATTTTTATCAATTTCGATTGATGATAAATCTTTCCATTTGTCTGGATAACCAACTTTCATTACAATTTTATTTAGTTTTGATAAAGCTTTAATTTTGGTTGGTTCGCTCATCCAATCCAATTTCTTAATGTGACTTGCATAAACGGTTCTAATGTTATTACCTATTTCAAGTAACTTTTCTTTGGTTCCTTTTGGGCAATATTCGTCCACATAAACCTGACCAATTAATTCACCAAGTGATGAGTCTGTTTGTTCGACAACTCTTTTCCATCTTGGGTTTTGAACTGCAATTCCGTTTAAAACTGTAGAATAAAACTTGAAATTTTGTTTTTCGATATCACTTCCTAAATATGATGCATAGCTGTTCAATAAATCCCATTTCAAATAGGTTTTCCAATCTTGAATAGAATAAGATTTTATCATTTTATTCAGATTTGCATAAAATTCTGGCTGTCCGACAATCACAGAATCTGCTTTTTTGATACCCAAAAGTGGCAAAATTTTATCCCAAGAAATGTTTGGTGTTAGTTTGTTTAATTGCAATAAAGTCATTTTATTGTAATTTTTAATTGGATCACGAAGTGCTTCTAATTTTCTTGACGATTTTGCTAATTCTGTTTCAAGTTTCATTATTGTATTTGCATTTTCTAATGACGTTTTTTCATCGTTACCGATAAATTTATTCATAGATTGCAAATGTTTTACATATTCGTTTCTGATATTAATAGTTTGCTCATCAGTATTAAAATAATAATCTCTTGTACCCAAACCCAATCCACCTTGCGATAAGAAAATGGCGTGTTTGGTACTAATTTTATCATCTTGGCTTACATAAAATGAAAATGCTGGACTTGAACCTTTTGTATGCAAACTTGCCATTGTTGTTAATAGATTGCTAACATCTGTAATAGCATCTATTTTGGCTAACTCAACTTTTAATGGATTGATTCCTTGTTTGTTTATTGCAATTGTATCCATTCCTGAAGAATAAAAATCACCAATTTTCTGTTTATTTGAACCCTTTTCAGTATTTGATTTAGCTGATTTTTCGCATATTTGTTTAACTTGGTTGTTGATTGTATCTTGAATTGTTCTGAAAATTCCGTTACTCTTTTCTGAATTTGGGATTGGATTTTTCTTGAACCATCCGCCATTGGCATACATAAAAAAATCTTGTGATGGATCGGCAAGTGTATCTCGATTTGTAGATAATGCATCGGGAGTATTTGGGTCGAAGGTTGTTTCGTTTTTGCAGCTTGTGGTTATGATTAATGATGTTGCAGCAAAAAATAGAATTTTATTGAATTTCATCTTGATTTTTTTGTTCAAATTTAAAATTTTTTATTGATTTGACAATTAAAAGAGGTTTTTGTTACAAAAAAATTATGAAATCAATAACCTTCAAAAAATCGAACATCGGGTCGAAATAACACCTACTAATTCATTTAACTTTTTTGAGGTGTTCTCTTATTTACTTATTATAATATCTTGATATAAAACTCTTTGAGTGCTCATCATTTTGTTTATTAGTATATCAAAAATGTTATCCTTGTTGTTAGACCTATTAATTCGGAAACTAAACTCATCTAAA
>JANNWM010000031.1:0-1502 GCA_031408435.1 Bacteroidota bacterium | reverse complement strand
ACAAATCCTTCTTGAAGCATTTGTTTGTAAACGACTTTTGCTATTTCGTTTGTCATGTTTTTCAATCCATCTGGATTTGTAGTTTCGGTTAATGCTGTCCAGATGATTTTATCCATTTTTATAGAATACACATTGGTTTCGACCGTAAAAATTTTAGTGGTTGTATAATATCCTGGTGTTGTGTTGTAATTCCATCGGTTGAAATAATAACCACTAAAATCCCTGTAATATTCTGGATAAAAATTGGATTCGCCTGGTGTGTAAATTTTTTCTTTATCAACATCTATTAATCGCATTGTTACTGCGCCATCAAAACCGTCTTTTTTTATTTTTGTTCTAATTGCTTCTTCGTTTTCTTTATTGAAATTGGATTTGAAATAATTGTACGATTGCACTCCTTTCCCTTTTAAATAACCAACCATCTGATCTTCAGATTTGTGCTGACTGGTTTCATTGTCAAACAAGGCTACAACTAAAACTTTATTTAGATTGCTAATTTTAATTTCTTTATTGGGTTCGCACCAACTACTTACAATTTTTGTTGAAGAACAAGAATTTAGTACAAATATTGAAAGTAAAAATAATTTTTTCATAATATGATTTTTAGATAATTAATATCCTTCAAAGTTTGTGCTTTTATTCGAAATAGGAGTTGCATAATTGTATCCTAAAGTTGTAATATTGCTAGATTTAAAATTTTTTTGGAATATTATACTCGATCTTTTGAACTTCGAATTTGGCATAACAATATTCCACATCGTTTAATTTCCAAATTGCTTGATCTGAAAATGGAATTTTCACGTTATTAACCTCTTTGTAATTTGCCATTTTGCAAATCCATTTTTCTTTTTTTTCGGCTGTCATAAATCGATGGCTTTCCATTGAGATTATTTCGCCAATGGCATTAAAAGTGACAACGAATTCAAATGAAACAGACTTATAATGAAATAATAATTTTGCTGAATTGGCATCAATTGTGCTCCAATTGACATATTCTGACGGCAATAAATTGGTCGGAAACCAAACACTTTCTGCCAACCAACGTTGCAATTCGCCTTCATCAAAATTAGAACCTTTGGCATCGACAATATTATAAACATTTAGAATTGTGGCGATTAATCCGCCTTTATCATTAATGTAAAAATCACGAGCCGTAAACATCGACGTTTCTCCTTTCCATATGAATTGCGGTTTTTGAGCTGAAAAATATTGTTCTCCAGTAATTTTGATAAAATCTTTTTTTAAATCAGTTTTAAAAAAACCATTATGTGTCAATCGAACGGAATTTATATACGGTTGACCATCTTTTAAGACATACTTGAAATAACGTTGCACTGGTTCTGGTAATCCTTCTATTTGTTTGATAGAATAGACTTTATTCGATTTTTCTGCATTTGCAAATAAATGGTTAACTTGTTTTTTGAATTTGAACGAAAGATTGATTTTTCCAATGAGTAAAATCAACAAAATTACTCCGATAATTATTAAGGTTGTTTTCATTT
>JANNWM010000030.1:0-16191 GCA_031408435.1 Bacteroidota bacterium | reverse complement strand
AATTGGCTGCAAAATTGTCTTTTTGCCCCATATTTCAGATTTTTTTTATTCGATAGCGATGCTATCCAATAAAAAAAATCCAAAATCTGAAACAAAAATCTTAATTTTTCGCTTCAATCAAAAAAGTTTAAACCACTTCTATAAATAATCACTTCAATCCAATGATTTTTAAAACCATTTCTTTGTATTGTGGTCCAATCGGAATTTCATATTTATCTATGAAAATATGATTTGTATTGATTGAAGTAATATGTTTTTTAGCAATCAAAAAAGATCTATGAATTCTTAAAAAATCATTATTTTGATAGGTTAAATCTTGTTCGATTTTCGAAAAAGTAATTAGTGTTTTTAACGAATTTCCATCTATTAGAACAACTTTAGTGTAGTTTTTCATAGCTTCACAATACAAAATTTCATTTAAATATACTGGATAATTTTTGCCATCAGATTTGATGAATATTTTTTTGATTTCAAGTTTATCTATTTGAATTTCATCTGTTGAATTGTTCGATTTATCTAATTTTTCAATGGCTTTAAAAACTGCAGTTGTAAATCGTTCGAACGAAAAAGGTTTCAATAAATAATCTACAGCATTCACATCATAACTATCGACTGCATATTCTGAATAAGCAGTTGTAAAAATGACTAAAATATTGTTTTTTAGTATTTTAGCCATCGATAAGCCATTCAAGTTTGGCATGTTTATGTCTAAAAAAACAATTTGAATTTCTTTGTCTTTCGATAAAGCATCAAGGGCTTCGATTCCGTTTTTGCATTCGCCAGCATTTTCTAGAAAAGAAATTTGATTGATGTAATTGATGATTATTTTTCTTGCAATTGGTTCGTCATCAACAATTAAGCATTTTATTTTTTGAGTATTTTCCATTAGTTTAAATCGATAATTAATTCAACAAAATAAAAATGTTCTTCTTTTTCGATTTTTAATTTATGCTTTTCGCTTGGATAGATTACTTCCAATCTTTTTTTAACGTTTTCTAAACCTATACCATTTGACGAAACAAAAGTGTTTTCAGAATTAGAATTAAAATTGTTTTTAATTTTAAAAGTTAATATTCCATCATTGGAAATATCAAAAAATATATGAATCATAATCGATTCGTTCTGAGTGCTTTTGGAGTGTTTAAAAGCATTTTCTAAAAAAGTTATTAATAATAATGGGGCAATTTGTAATTTTTTGTAATTTTTGTTAATAATAGTAAATTCAATATTAAGATTATTTTCGAGTCTTATTTTTTCAAGTTCGATATAGTTTTCTAAATATTTAATCTCGTTTTCTAAAGGCACTTTTTCTTGTTTGGTTTCATATAACGAATAACGTAATAAATCGGACAATCGAATCATTAAATCTGGCAATTTTTTTGAATTATCAACAGCCAAACCATAAAAATTATTCATTGTATTAAAAAGAAAATGTGGAGAAATTTGAGATTTTAAGTTCTCTAGTTCAAAATACATTTGTTGTTGAATAACTTGATTTTGATTGTATTCAAAAATAAAATTATTCTTAAAATATTTTAAAAGAATAATAAAAAAATAGAATAAAATATAATATGAAAACGAATCTAAAAACATATCTAACTTATTATAATTAGAAAAATTAGGCATAGAACCTAAAATATTTTTCTTTAAAAACACATCGCCAATTACATAAAAAATCCAAGCCAATAAACCAATTCCGAAAAATATAACAAACTTTTTTTTTAGAATTAATTTATTAAACAAAAACAAAGTAAAATAAGTTGTCACGAAAAATAAAACTTCGGCAAACAACATATATTTCAAAAACAATTTATCATAATACAAAACCGTGTTATAATAAGGTCGCAATCGTATAAAAAAATAAAACAACCAAAAACCAACGTGCCAAAGCCATCGATTTTCGACTAGAATTTTATTAAGATTGAAATTTTGTGTTTTCATATTAAATTAAACAAACAAAAATGCACAATTCTAATGAACGAAACAAACCTTTAGGACGAATACCTTGTTTTAAGGACAAAATTGTATTTCTAATTTACAAACACAATTTTGTCAAAGATTTTCGATTTATAGCCTTAATTAATACCAATATAAATAATTGATTTTTTAGATTTATTAATGATTATTAATTTCGAGATTATTATTCAATTAACTATAAAATCAAAAGCTATGAAACGATTTTTACTTTTTCTATTATTAATGAATTTATCGACAATAAACGCACAATGGATTAACCAAAATGCAGGTTTTACAAACAAAGTTCTAGGCTTTTATGAATTTTCGATTGTCAGTCAAAACACAGTTTGGGCAATTTGTTACGATGGTTTCAATGGACTTTTAAGTACAAATCCGGTTTTAGATTTCACGAGAACAATCAACGGTGGAACAACTTGGATTCCGGGTGTCATGGGAACAGATGCAACTTTGGCATTCTCGAACATATCAGCAATTAGTGAAACCGAAGCTTGGGTAGCCATGCACCGATTTGGCAATACAACTGGTGGTGGTGGCGGTTTGTTTCACACAATCGATGCTGGTTTGACTTGGACACAATCCAATGTTGGAATGATTTTTAACAATGCTTCGTTTCCTAATTTTGTTCATTTTAAAGATGGTTTAAACGGCATTGCAGTTGGAAATGTAAACGATGGCTATTTCGAAATATACAAAACCCTCGATGGCGGAATAACTTGGACAAGAACGCCACAAGCCAATTTTCCTGTTCTTCCGCTAAATGTTTCGGTTGGTTGGTTTGATGGTTTTTCGGTTATAGGCGACACTGTTTGGTTTGGATCAAATAGAGGAAAAATTTTTAAATCGACCGATTTTGGCACAACTTGGACGATTGCAACCGTTAGCACAAATGTAGCAGATAGAGTTTATGAAATAGCATTTAACGACGATGCTTTAAATGGAGTTTGTCATACAAGAGCAGGTAGTTCGACTAAACTTTTTGCAACCTCAGACGGAGGTTTGACTTGGGTTCAGCGAGTATCATCTACAATTCCGAATTGGAAACGTGACCGTATTACATCAGTTCCAGGCACAAATACTTTTGTGTCGACATCGACATCAAATCCTGTTGGCTCGTCTTATTCGAATGATAATGGCCTGACTTGGACATTGATTGATAATTTAGAACAAAAAGCAGCTTGTCGATTTTTGAATAGCACAACTGGTTGGGCTGGCGGTTTTTTTACAGATTCGGCTCAATTTGGTTTTCGAGACGGAATTTTCAAATGGGACAATTCTACAAATTTAGCCACAAAATCTGAATTTTTTAGTGATACAAAAATTGCAATTTATCCAAACCCGACTTATGGAAATTTAACAATATCGTTTTCAAAAAAAATAAATCATATTCTAAAAATCGAAATCATTGATTTGCTTGGACGAATTTCATTTTCTAATCTGTATGAAAATCTTATTTCAAATGAGATAAAAATAGATGTTAACCAATTGGATAAAGGAAATTATTTTGTAAAAATCATTTCAGATAATGAATTCGTAACTAAAAGAATTATTATTGATTAATTGAAATTTAATTTGTATTTTTAGTCCTCGAAAGAAATTATTTTTTCGAGGATTTTTATTTAATTATATGTCACAATTAATTTCAATTCTTCAAAATCTTCAAAATGTAAAAGTCATTGATTTATCGATAGACTATTCTGAATATATTGCGTTGGATTTATCAATTTCAAATAAAGAATTAGATAGTTTTGATTTATCGAATGCAGAAAAATTTGAAACTTTTATCGAAAATTATTTGCAAATAAACTATGCAAAAGTCGCTTTTGGCGGTTATAATGAAATTCGAAATATTTACAAACGAAGTACGGTTTTCAAAAACGATATTACCGCTGAACGCAACATTCACATAGGTTTAGATCTATGGATAAAAGCAGGAACTAATGTTCTAGCAGCTTTGGACGGAAAAATTCACAGTTTCCAGAACAATACAAGTTTGGGCGATTATGGACCAACAATCATTTTAGAACACGAAATCGAAAATACAAAATTTTATACATTATATGGACATCTATCCGAAGAAAGTTTGAATGATTTGTATATTGGAAAAACATTTCTAAAAGCCCAAAAAATAGCAACTCTTGGCAATTTTCCAATAAATGGAGACTATGCGCCACATTTACATTTTCAGATTATTAAAAACATTGGCGGTTTTTCGGGCGATTATCCTGGAGTTTGCAATATTAAAGATTTGGATTATTATTTAGAAAATTGCCCAAATGCTAATTTATTATTAAAGATTTGACAAATTCTGATTCAATTTTTTAAACCAAAATCGAAACCACAAATCCTTCATAAGTTCGAACGTTAAAAACGGTTCCGTCTTCAAAAATTAAATACTGTCCTTTGATACCAGATAATTTTCCAGCAAAATTAGGCGATTTATCAAGATTTAAACTCGTTACTTTTTTTGGATATTCAAGAACTGGAAAATACATTTCGGTAATATTATTGAGATTAATATCATAAAACTCTTGCACCTCTTTCGGAATCAAATATTTTAAACTTGCTTTTTCTTTGAACAAATCGGCTGGCGCTACATCGTTTTTTAACATTTTCTGCCAGTTGGTTTTGTCGGCATATAATTTTTTCAATGCAACTTCGGTAATTCCTGCCAAATATCGGTTTGGAACTTCAACCACTGGAATTGCTTGTGTTGCGCCTTGGTCTATCCAGCGTGTTGGTACTTGCGAACCACGAGTTACACCAACTTTTACTTCGCTTGAAAGTGCCAAATAAACAATGTGCGGTTGCAGTTGCACTTTCTTTTCATAAACCAAATCACGGTCTTCGATATCTAAATGTGCTGTCGAAAGTTCGGGTTTCATTATCCAATCGCCAGCCGATGCAGATGATGTAAAACAATCATAACAAAAACCTTGTCGGAAAATTTTCTTCTTTTTTTTGCAATTCAAACATTGATAACCTTGAAACTGAATTTCGATATTTTTGCCTAATAACTGATTGACATTCAGAAAACTATTTTCAAAAATTAAATAATATTGAATTGGATTTCCAATTTCGGTTTGCATTTTGGTTAATACGCCGTTGTATGTCATTTATAAAAAAGTTTCAGGTTTAATGTTACAAGTTCTGGAAAAAAGTTCTATTTTTGAAATTCGATGTAAAGTTAGTATTTGATAATCGATTTTCAAATACTCTTATTAAAATTCATAAATGAAAAAATATTTTAAAATCATTCTGTTTTTGTTGGTATTTATTAATTTATCATTTGTAGCAAAAAATGAAAAAGAAATTGTAGTTGTAATAGACGCATCGCACGGCGGAAAAGATTTTGGTTCGAGTAATAAAGATTTTTCTGAAAAAGCAATTGTTGCATCAATTACAAAAAAAATCAAAGAATTAAATTCAGATTCTGAGATAGTAATTCGACTTACCAGAACTGACGACGAGAATTTAACTATTTTAGAACGTGTCAATATTGTAAATGAAATAAAGCCTGATTTATTTATTTCACTTCATATTAATAACAGCAAAAATTTAGAAAAAAGCGGTTACGAAGTTTATGTTTCTGACAAAACAACAAATTTCGAAAAATCTAATATATTGGCAAAAAGATTAATAAATTCGTTTACTGTAAATTATCCACTTCCAAATTTAGGCATAAAAACTGCTCAATTTTTAGTATTGAAAAAAAGTGAAGTGCCATCGATGTTAATCGAATTGGGTTATTTATCAAATGAATTTGATAGAAATTATATCACTGATGATCAAAAACAAAACCAAATAGCCAAATCTATTTTGGAATTTATAGGAAGTTTGAAATCATAAACAGCTTTAAAATCAAATATCTAAAATCAAAAATCTGAAATCTCAATGCCAATTCCGTTAATAAATTCGATTGCATCTTGGTTCTTGAAACAGCGCATTCACCAGATTGAGCTGTTTTTGAAATATCCGAATGAAGTTCAAGAAGAATTGCTTTTGAATTTGATTAAGTTTTCAGATAAGACAGTTTTTGGTCAAAAGTATGATTTTAAGTCCATAAAAACTTATGCAACATTTGCAGAAAGAATTCCAATTTCTAGTTACGAAGATTTAGAACCATTAATAGAAAGAACGCGTCAAGGCGAACAAAATATTTTATGGGAAACGCCAATAAAATGGTTTGCAAAATCAAGCGGAACGACCAATGCCAAAAGTAAATTTATTCCTGTAAGCAACGAATCATTAGAAGATTGCCATTACAAAGGCAGTAAAGATTTATTGTGTTTGTATTTGAACAATAACGAAAATTCTGAAATGTTTTTAGGCAAAAGTCTTCGTTTGGGCGGAAGCTCGCAAATTTATGAAAGCAACAATACTTTTTTTGGAGATTTAAGCGCAATTTTGATTGAGAATATGCCGATTTGGGCAGAATTTAGTTCAACGCCAAGTAACAAAGTTTCGCTAATGAGCGAATGGGAAACCAAAATGGAAGCCATAATTAACGAAACAATTAACGAAAATGTAACAAGTTTTGCTGGCGTGCCAAGTTGGATGATGGTTTTAATGAACAAAGTACTTCAAAAAACGGGCAAAGAAAACCTGATGGAAGTTTGGCCAAATCTAGAAGTTTATTTTCACGGTGGCGTAAGTTTTGATCCATATCGAGACCAATATCAAAAGATTTTACCAAAAAATGATTTCAAATATTACGAGATTTATAATGCTTCAGAGGGATTTTTCGCAATTCAAGATCTAAATAATTCAAACGATTTATTGTTAATGTTAGATTATGGCATTTTCTATGAATTTATTCCGATGGATGTTTTTGGAACGCCAGATCAAATCGCAATTCGATTGGCAGATGTTCAATTGTTCAAAAATTATGCAATCGTAATCACTACAAATGGAGGTTTGTGGCGGTATTTAATTGGCGATACGGTTCGTTTTACATCATTAAAACCATACAGAATCAGGATTACGGGTCGCACCAAACATTACATTAATGTTTTTGGCGAAGAGTTAATGGTCGAAAACACCGATTCGGCAATTGCCAAAACTTGTCTCGAAACCAATTCGGAAGTTAAAGATTATACTGTTGCACCAATTTTTATGAAAGACAAAGAAAAAGGCGCCCACGAATGGATGATTGAATTCAATAAAAAACCAGAAAATATTATAGAATTTCAAAAAACTCTTGATAAAAACTTGCAAAATCTTAACTCTGATTATGAAGCAAAACGCTATAACAACATGACATTAAACGAGTTGAAAATTAACATTGCACGTGAAAATTTGTTTTATGATTGGCTTAAACAGAACGGAAAATTAGGTGGTCAGCACAAAATTCCGAGATTGTCTAACAAACGTAATTATCTAGAGGAATTAATGAAAATATAAATTACAACATATTTAAAAATGAAAAAAACAATCTACCTTATTATTATATTTGTTATTTCGTCTTGTGCTACGAACAAAGTTTGTGGCGGTAAATCAGGAAAACGTTGTGTTGAAATTACATCGAAAATCTAGAAAAAATATTTATAAAAAATTAAAAATTCAAGAATTACTATTCAAACATTTACAATAATTTTTATGTTGCAATTGCTGTTGAATTTGTATATTTGCCGTCTCAAATTTATAGAATGATTATCCCAAAAACAAGAGAACAAATTGAATTAATGCGACTAAGTTCGCTACTTGTATCAAAAACCCTCGGTATTATCGCCAAAGAAATGGTTCCAGGAGTTACTACAATAAAAATTGATAAACTTGCCGAAGAATTTATTCGTGACAACGGCGGAATTCCGGGTTTTAAAGGACTTTATGGTTTTCCTAACACATTGTGCGTAAGCCCAAATGCTCAGGTTGTTCACGGTATTCCTAATAATGTTCCTTTAGAAAGTGGCGATATAATTTCGGTTGATTGTGGCGTTTTGATGAACGGCTATTATGGCGATCATGCTTATAGTTTTGAGATTGGAGATGTTGCATCAGATATTAAAAAGTTACTCCGAATTACCAAAGAATCACTATATGTCGGAATTCGAGAATTCAAAGCAGGAAATCGTGTTGAAGATGTGGGAAATGCCATTCAAAAATATTGTGAGTCAAATGGTTATGGTGTTGTTCGGGAGTTAGTTGGTCACGGACTTGGAACCAAAATGCACGAAGATCCAGAAATGCCAAATTATGGCAAACGTGGTCGTGGAAAACTTTTTATTGAAGGAATGACTGTTGCAATAGAACCGATGATTAATCTGGGAACCAAAAACACCAAACACCTAAAAGATGGTTGGACAATTTTGACAGCCGACGGAAAACCATCGGCACATTTTGAGCATAATCTAGCGTTAATAAATGGAAAACCCGAAATTTTATCAACTTTCGATTATGTTTATGAAGCTCTAGGAATTGTAAGTAACGAAGAAGATGAGTTTAAACAGAAGTTGGTTGTTTAAATTATTTATTAAATTTGATTACATTTACATAAAAATTAAAAAATGAGGTTAAAGCTTCAAAATATTGGAATAATTGAAAGTGCGGATATTAATGTTGATGGAATAACATTAATAGCTGGGCAAAATGATTCAGGCAAAAGTACTGTTGGAAAAGTTTTGTATGCATTGATTAGAGGAATGAATATTGATGAAGATAGATTCAATTCTTCCAAAAATGAGTTTGTTAGAAATAAAATTAGAGATATTAGAAACTTAATACTTCGAAATAAATTTTCCGAAATAAATGATAATGAAATTCAAGAGAAATTTATTTCAAATTTTCTAAATGATGAAAAATCTTTTTTTGGACGTTCAATCTTTAGGTTAAATTTTGACAATCCCGATTCAATTTCAGACTTACAACATGAATTATCAAGCTTATTAGTTTTATTTTCAAATTATACAAATTCATCCTTAAAAAATCAATTGTCTAATTTTATAATTGAAATAATTGACCGTTTGACAATTTCGATTGATTCGGATTCTGTTTTGCATTATGAATTAGATTCTTTTTTTGAAAATGAATTTGGAAATCAAGTTCAAAATAAATTTAATAAAGAAGAATCAAATCTTGAAATAATTGACTCTGATTTAAAAAAAATAGCTTTTAAAGATTCAATAATTTTTGAAGGTTTTAATCAAAATTCAAATTTATATTATGACGATGTTTTTTTTATAGAAACACCTATCAAACTTGGCGAAAGAAATTCCTTGTTTAGTGATAAAACTTTAAGAGATAAAAATGCTTATTTAAACAGTAAAATTTTTCAGAACAAAAAAGAAAAAGATATTTTCACAGATAACGATTCAAGTTTTGAAAAGTTTACTGAAATTATTAAGAAAACTATAAATGGCGAATTCATATTTAATTCTAAACATGAATTGGTATTTAAAAAAAGTGATGTTGAATTTGATCTAAATAATGTTGCAACAGGTATAAAAAGTTTCGGGGTAATTCAACTATTGCTTCAAAATAATCTTATAAACTCAAACTCCTTATTAATTATAGACGAGCCAGAAGTCCATTTACATCCTACTTGGCAAGTTAAATTTGCAGAAATTTTGGTTAGATTATCTCAGGAATTTGCAATTCCGATAGTTTTAACCTCTCATAGTCCATATTTTATTGAAGCCTTAGAAGCTTATACTAAAAAATATAAATATGAAGATTCAACTAATTTCTACTTTGCAGAAAAAAACAAAGATGGATTGTCATCAAGAATTATTGATGTTACAAAAAATATTTCTCCAATTTTAAGTTCTATTTCAGAAGCTTTTTATATAATTCAAGATATAAATGATGAGGATTAGTGATATTGAAACTTTTTTTGAAGCAAATGTAAATAAGAAAAGTTTAAGTTTGGTATCATTAGACAACGCAAATAATATTTCTTTAATAAATTCTGAAAATTTAGTTTTTGATTTTGATGAAGTGAACAAAACAATCAAAACTTCGGATACAATTTATTTTAAAAACAATAAGGTAATTTTTGTTGAATTTAAAAATGGAAAAATAAAGCCTTTAGAATTTAGGCTTAAAGCAACTGAAAGTATAATTTCTTTCTATAATTTCATTTTCGATAATAATTTTCGAGATAATTTGATTTTTCCAACTGAAAATTTTAAAATTTATTTTGTTTATAAAAAAACTAGAGCTACTATACCGATGTTATATACATTTAATAGTGTTATAAGAGACTTAAATATTGAATACAAACATTTATATTCAAGTTTAAAAATAATAGATGATGAAAAGTTTATAGAAATTTTTGAAATCTAAATGAAAAAACTTTTTAAAATAATTCTCAATACAATTCCAAGACCAATCTTAATCAGGTTGAGTTATGTCGCACGACCAATTCTAGCATTTTTCTTAAAAGGAAATAAATATACCGATCCAATTGATGGTCGAAGTTTTAAAATGTTTTTGCCTTACGGATATGGAACACAACGAAATAATGTATTGTCTCCCAGTACATTATCATTAGAAAGACATCGATTGTTGTGGTTGTATTTACAAAACGAAACCGATTTTTTTACTGCAAATAAAAAAGTTTTGCATTTTGCACCAGAACAAGCTTTTTATAAATTATACAGAAATCAAAAAAATCTTGATTACACAACAACCGATTTGTTATCGCCTTTAGCAGATGTAAAAGCCGATATTTGCAACTTGCCATTCGCTGATAATCAATACGATATAATTCTTTGCAACCACGTTTTAGAACACATTCCTGATGATACCAAAGCAATGCAAGAACTTTTTAGGGTTTTGAAACCTGGTGGAATGGCGATTTTACAAATCCCTCAAGACTTGACTCGAGCAATTACTTTTTCCGACGATACAATTGTAGATCAAAAAGAAAGAGCCAAAATTTTTGGTCAATATGATCACGTTCGAATTTATGGACGAGATTATTTTGATAAACTACGTAGCATTGGTTTTAGAGTAATTGAAGAAGATTATACTTCAAAAATTAATCCAGAATTAGTCGAAAAATATTGCTTGGCAAAAGGCGAAATTATTCCTATTTGTTTTAAAAATTAGACACAAATTTCACTTCCGATAGCTTTCTAGATGCACAGATTCAAATTATAAAATCTATGAAATCTCTGTTTAAAAAATAATGCAATCTCAACATCAATTTTGTTTCGATATTTCATTGGACGAAAAACTCGGTTTTTTTGTGCCAATTGCTTATATTGTTAACAATTGTGACAAAATTGAATATGTTGACAAAAAAGCAACTTCAACAATAATAAAAAGTTTTGGAATAGAAATCAATGATTTAGATGCCAATATAAAAACTTTACTTTCGATTATCGAAGTTTTGAAGCCAGAAAATCTTTTTAAGAAATTCGAGAAAAATCCAAAATCAAAAAAAACAATTTTCGATTTATTGAACGATAAAACTTTTGGAATAATTATTCGAGATTTTATTGATTCTAAAATAAATCAGTTTTTGACGATTATAAATGACAATAATTATCTGATTTCGTTGAATTTAAAATCAAGCAAAGAATTTTATAAATTCAAAGTTTCAACCAAAAATCCGATGCTTGAAACCAAACTTTTTTTTGATAAAAACGAATTTGGAATGAGCTATTCGTTGCAAATATCAGAAAATTCAAAATTGTTTTATCCATCAAATAAAAAAATTACAATTGTTCTCAATGAGCCAAGTTGGTTGGTTATCGATTCAAAATTATATCAATTGACTGATGTGAATTCGAATAAATTAAAGCCATTTTTTACCAAAAAAACAATCGAAATTAAAACCGAAATGGTTTCGGAATATTTCTTGAAATTTATAAAAGACATTGTCAAAAAAGTCAATATAGAAGCCAAAGGTTTTAATGTAATTCTTAAAAATCGAGTTGTTTCTTGCAAAATTGTTCCAGTAGAAGATTTTTTTAAAAAGAAATTCAATCTCGAATTAATATTTGATTATGATGGTTTTTCATTTGCCAATCATTCCAATAAAAAAGCACATTCAAATCTTGATAATAATGCAAACAGCGAAATTCAAGTCATTCAATTCAAACGAAATTTTGAACAAGAATTGCATTTCGAACAAAAATTAATTCAACTTGGTTTTGAGAAAAACGACAATAATTTATTTTCATTATTCAATAAAAACAAAGACGAATTCGAAGTTATTCATTATTTAATTGAAAACAAGTCAAGTTTTCAAAACGAAGGTTTTTTGATTGATAATCTATCAATATCCAATAAAAAAATCCAAACCGAAATTGCAACAATGTCTATTTCGAGTCAAGAAAATAACGATTGGTTCGACTTGAAAATGATTATAAAATGCGGTAATTTTGAAATTAATTTTTCTGAAATTATTCCAAACATAAAAGAAAACAATCGTTTTTTTAAGCTTAAAGACGAAAACTATTTTTTAATTCCATTCGAATGGATGACGAAATATGCACCGATTGCCAATTTTTCGAAAATCAAAAACGGCAATTTAAGTTTACCAAAAAGCAATTATACAATACTAGAGGCTTTAGATTCAAATGAAATTTTGCTCAAGGCAAATGATGAAATTGAATATAAATCGTCAAATTTATTAAAAGCAACTTTACGACCATATCAAATAGATGGCGTAAAATGGTTGCTAAAAAACCATAACTCTGGACTTGGTGCTTGTCTTGCCGACGATATGGGTTTAGGTAAAACTTTGCAAACATTGGCAACATTGGTCAATATTCAAGAAAATTTAGAACCAGAAACCAACGATTTTCAAGAAGATTTATTTTCGATTGTAGCACAAAAAACTGAGTTTTTAAAAACTTTAATTGTTGCACCATCATCATTGGTTTTTAATTGGTACAACGAATCTAGAAAGTTCACACCACATTTTCGACGCATTCAATATATTGGCAATGATCGAAAATTATTAGCCAAAAAACTCGACAAATATGACTTGATTTTTACTAGTTATTCGATTATTTCTCGAGATATTGAGATTTTTGAAAAATACAATTTCCGATATTTAATCATCGACGAAAGTCAACAAATAAAAAACCGTGAGTCCAATGTTTTTAAAGCTATAAATGCAATAAATACCGAACATAAAATATCATTATCAGGAACGCCAATCGAAAATTCGTTGAATGATTTATGGTCGCAAATGCAATTTGTAAATCCTGATATTTTAGGCGATTTTAAGTTCTTTACAAGTTATTTTAAAATTCCAATCGAAAAAAATCAAGATTTTGACAAAATCGAAGAATTAAAAACCATTGTAAATCCGTTTATTTTACGAAGAACCAAAGAACAAGTTTTGGACGATTTGCCAGAACTTACCGAGCAAATTGTTTATTGCGAAATGGAAACCGAGCAAGAAAAATGGTACGAATCTGAGAAATCGAAAGCTAGAAACGAATTGTTGAAAATCGATTTTGCCAACAACCGAATCAATGTTTTGAATGTTTTAATGAAGTTGCGACAATTAAGCAATCATCCAAAAATAGTTGATAAAAGCTCTGAATTTGAGTCTGGAAAATTTATTACAGTAACCAATTACATTCAAACTTTGTTGCAATCAGGTCAAAAAATGTTGATTTTTAGCAGTTTTGTCAAACATTTAGAGTTGTATGAAAATTGGTGCAAAGACAACAAAATCAATTTCTGTAAGCTTACAGGCGACACCAAAATATCCGAAAGAGAAAATCAAATTCAACAATTTCAAGAAAATTCGGATATGAAAATATTTTTCATTTCGTTAAAATCGGGTGGAGTAGGACTCAATTTAACATCGGCATCATTTGTGTTATTGTTAGATCCGTGGTGGAATCCATTTGCCGAAAAACAAGCAATTGCTAGGGCTCACAGAATTGGACAACTAAATAAAGTCAATGCAATTAGGTTTATTTCGAAAAATACCATCGAAGAAAAAATAATTTTATTGCAAGAAAAAAAGAAATTATTGTCGGATAGTATCTTAGAATTAGACAATATTCCAAGCGATTTAGTTAAAAATTTGAGTTTTTTATTAGATTAAAATACATTTCAACGAATCTTTATTTTTGATTGAAATTTATTATATTTACCTGATTTTAATAAAATTACATTTATAAAATGAAAAAAATAATTTTCTTAATGCTATTAATTTCTAGTTTTGTTTTCTCGCAAGTCGAGACAGAAGTTAATCCTTCGTATAATATCAAAACCATAACTTTGACTCAAAACGGTCAAAACACAATTCCTGTTTACAGATTATCAGATAATTTTCAGTTAGAGTTTGATGATTTATTTGGCAATGAAGCCAATTATTATTACACATTTGTACATTGTAATTACGATTGGACACCATCCGATTTGTCTAGAAATGAGTACATTAATGGTTTTGATGACATTAGGATTCAAGATTATTTAAATTCATTTAATACATTGCAAATTTATACCCATTATAAAGTTTCTTTTCCTAATAAAAACACACAATTTAAAGTTAGTGGCAACTACATGTTAAAAATTTTGAATGAAGATAAAGAAGTAGTTTTTTCTAGAAAATTTATGTTGTATGAACCAAAAGTTACAGTCCCGATTCAGGTTCGCCGAACTCGAAACATGAGTGTTTTTAACTCGAAACACAATTTAGATTTTTCTGTAAAATCGACAACTTTAACATTTCAAAATCCGTTGCAAAATATTAAAATTATGATAATGCAAAACGGTCAATACAACAGACCTATTTTAAATATTGTGCCACAATACACAATTGGAAACGATTTAATTTACAAATATGATTCTGAAACCCAATTTTGGGCAGGTAATGAGTTTTTAGGTTTTGATACAAAAGATGTTCGTTCGCCAGGTAACAATGTCTCGTTTGTTGATACCAAAGGAGGTTTGTATAACTCACATTTATATGCAAATTCTTCAAGACGGAACAATCCTTACACTTATTTCCCAGACATAAATGGCAACTATTTGGTGCGGAATTTAAACAGTACCAACAGCGCTATCGAATCAGATTATTCTTGGGTTTTCTTTACTTTATCTGCACCAAGTTATTTTGGTAAAGGCAATATTTACATCAACGGATTATTTGATAATTATGGACTTTCGGTAGATAATAAAATGGATTATAATGTAGAAAAAGCCGTTTACGAAAAAGCTATTATGATTAAACAAGGATTTGTAAATTATCAATATGTAATAGCTGATAAAACTGGTAAAATTGACCACGAAAATGCAATTGATGGCAATTTTTCTCAAACTGAAAACAATTATACAATTTTAGTCTATTATCGTGAAAACGGTCAAAGATTTGACAAAATAATTGGCAAAGGCGATGCAAGTTCGATTGATATTATTAATTAAGATAAAAAAATGCAATTAAAAAGTATTTTTGTACTTTTGAATATAATTTCAAATAATTTATGGTTACCCAAATAACGCAAGGTATAAAAATTACAGTTTTGACTAGTTTTGAAGGCACTTACTTCAAGAACTACAGACTTCATTTTGCTTTTTCATATCAAATAACCATCGAAAACCATTCTAAAGATTCGGTACAACTCATTACAAGACATTGGGAAATTTCGGATTCTTTAAATAACAAAGAGGTTATTGACGGAGAGGGAGTTATAGGGAAAAAACCAGTACTTAGACCAGGCGAATCACACGTTTATAGTTCAGGTTGTTTGTTGTCGTCTTCATTTGGTGCAATGAAAGGCTATTTTAATATGGTCAATTTTACTTCGACCAGAAACTTTCGGGTAGTAGTTCCTACATTTAAATTGAGTGCTCCTTTTGCATTAAATTAATTTTTTGTGTAAAAACCTTTGAATTTAATTAATTTCATTGTTTATAGTATGAAGGTTTAAATTTGCTAAGTTTTCATTATTGATTTTAGCTTTTGAAAAGTTTTCAGTTTTTAATTTCAAATATTTTTAACAACAAAAATTTTTTTAATGATATTTTTTTATTTTAACAAGTTTTGTTTAAGAATTATTACTAATACCAAACATAAGTATAAAATAATCCAATAAATTTTTTATTTTTCGCCAATCCTTCTTCAAAAAAAAATTCCGTAACAAAGGCTATGCAATATTTTTTTTTTGAGGTGTTCTGATAAATACTTATAATTTTTTTGTATATTTACAATATGGAAAAATTTATAGGACAGAGTATTTTAGATTTTACAGATAGGTTTAAAACTGACCTAGATTGTTTAGAATATTTAGCAGAAATTAA
>JANNWM010000029.1:0-9493 GCA_031408435.1 Bacteroidota bacterium | reverse complement strand
TAAATTTTCTTTTGAAGAGAAAGTGAAAAATTCGCTTTCCCCTCGCAAGACTAAATTTGGTTTCCAACACAAAACTAGGAAAAAATAATTTGAAAAAAAATGCTTTTTTATTTGTTTTTTAGCACAGTTCTTTGTTAACTGCCGTATTTTTTTTTCATTACTTTTATTAATTCAAATAATCCTTTTTGTCCGTCTTCCGTTGCGCAATTTATTTGCACAATATATGCTTTTTTTCTCTTTTTATCAATTTGAGTGTAACAAAAAAATGTGCCATCTGAACCTGCGTGTTCAGATATTTCGCTTTTTTCATCTTTTACGTTTCCCCAACCAATTGAATATTCTTTTTTGCCAAAATGTAAATATTCATAGGTTTTGGATTTTAAAAAATTATCTTTTCCATTTAATCCACTAAGATTTAATTGTATAAATTTTGCATAATCATTTAGTTGCATACTTAAATCTCCTGCTGGCTCGGCTAAACTTAAATCATATTTTGTGTTTGGCGAAAGTGATTTTAAAGTATCATTTTCAATCCAATGTCCCCAAGGTTGATTTAATTCAAATCGATTTGGCCAACCGAATTTATAATTTAGTTTCAATTTATCTTTTATAACTATGTTTATGAGTTCTTCCCAACTTTTTCCGCTAACTTTTTCAATCATTAATGTTGCTAAACTATATCCTGCATTTGAATAATTGAATGTTTTGTTATTTTGTTTTATTGGTTCATTTTTCAAAAGAAATCTGCAAAATTGTTTTCTCTTTTCTGATTTAGTTCCAACAAATTCTGGAAGTTTTACATATTCATTACCGCTTGTAAAAGGTTGAATTCTTGCACAATGAGATAATAAATCTTCTAAAGTTATTTTGTAAAACGCTTGATTACTTTTCTTTTTCCAATTCGGAAATAAGTCGAAAAATTTTGTTTTCCAATTAATTTTGTTTTGCTCAACAAAGTAAGCACAAATAAATCCTGTTATTGCTTTTGTGTTTGAACCTAAATGGAAATAATCATTAGGTTTTGCTTCATCTTCTTTTTTTTCTGATTCTATTTTGTGAAATCCTAAATTTTGTATTTCAATTATGCTGTCAACTGAAACAACTGCAAATGCAATTTCTGGAATTTTATATTTTATTCTTAAACTATCGGCAATTATATTTAGATTTTGACAATAAATGCAAAAAGTAAAAAAAGTAAAAAAAATTGAAAAAGTTTTTTTCATATTATTTTCGGTTCTGGGAATATGGCAGTTAACGTCTCGTGGCTTGCAGAAGTTGGGGATTTGGTTAGCCCGAACTTTCAGTAAATCACTGACCACAAAAGTACAAAACAATGTGTAAAGTCAAGACCAAAACCCCAATTTTTGCAAACCGCTGTTGTCGGTCAGCCCTTTTTGCAGGCAATTATGTAATTTTAATTTCAATATTTTAAAAACATAATAAAAGAAAGCAGTTTTTGGCGAAGCCAAAAACTGCTTTCTAAAGATTTTAAATTTTTACTCAATTGCAACTTGATGACTTTCTATTGTTCCATCAATATTGATGCGAAGTATATAAATACCTTTAGGTAATCCAATAACATCTAATGTTGCAATGTTGTTATTAACAATTATATTTCTTTTCACTTCCCCTATTATGTTGTAAAGCTCAGCAATTATAGATGAATTATTAAGTGGTTTTAGTTCCGTATCTTTAAGTTCTATATTAATTATGCTGTTTGCAGGGTTTGGATAGGTTTTGTAAAATTTCACCGAATTTGTTAATCTAGCTGCTGGGTCTAAACCGAAGCCAACACTTGCAACATAATCTAATGTACCACAAGAATTGCTTGCACTTACTTTTATATCTCTTGTACAATAATTTAAACTGTTACAGTTTTGATCATCCAAATAACAAATCAAATAATTGGTAAGTCCAGTAGAATATTGAAGATAACCACATCCACCTGTTACTAAAGTTGTCCAAGTAAAATTATATACGCCTTGGCTATTCAGTGGTATTGTGCTTTCAATTGATAATGAGTATCCCACTTGTCCAATATGTTGTGGATTCTGTTTTAACCAAAAATTTGGTTTACCAACCCATATCGTTTTGGTCAAAGTTCTTGTACCACATGTCGAATTACTTATAGTTAACGAAATAACAATTTGACCAGATGCATTTGGTAATGCTGTTAAAGTTATGTTCTGCGTACCGTTCCCTGCTAATGAAACTAGATTTGAACCTTGTGTAATTGACCAATTATAATTTAAAATTCCTGAATAAGGAAATGAATAATTTGAAGTTGTGCAAATACCATTTGAACCTTGAATTTGACCATTAGTACAAATATAAGAACAATCAGTTACTTCATCAGCGGTTGCTAAATCTAATTCAGTTGCCAACCAATTGCCATTTCGGGTATTGAAACTAATGTGTCTTGAATTACTTGCAGTTGGATTGTTTTGAATAAAGCCTGTTACAAAATTTTGAAAAGGAGAATTTTTTGGTGCAACTGGTGGTTGACCACCAGCAAATGAACGTCTATAATCTCCGTCATTAATTGGTGTTGTCCATTTACCGACATCAAGTGAACTTGCTGTTGGAATAAATCCAAATGCGTTTGAAGTAATTCCGTCTAATGGAAGTTGATTAGGATTAGTTCTCTGTTGTCCACCACTGTATATGTCAAATGGTAAAACTCCTGTTGGTTGAGTTATATTTACATCAGTTACAGCAATTGAAACTGGAATAAACCAAAATACTTTTTTCTTATATCCAATATATCCGTTATAAATACTTTTATTTTGATTTAAAGTAGTCATATATTTTGATTGAAAATCTATTTTCCAATAAGAACTTCCTGGCAATAAAGCTACAACAGTAATAACGGGATTAATTAGTAATGCACCATAAACTGCATCCAAAAGGCCTATGTAATTTGATAAAAAAGTATCTCGACCTGCATCTTTTACATAACTCATAATGTTTCCATTGTCAGTCTGGGTTACGCCACATTCACTTCCATTAGCAATTGCAATATTCCTAACTGGTTTTGCAACTGTGCCAGCTGGATAGCCTTTGCTCGCCAAATCTTGTTGCCAAGCATCGTGAATTGTATTATTTATTCCGCCAAAAGTGTTTACCCAATTGTATGTCATTTGTCTTGTGGCTGGAGTATCTGCAAGTGAAAACGCTTGTAATGGGGTTATGTTTGGAGCTACTGATGTATTGCCTCCAAACAAATTTATAATGTCAGAAAAACCTTCAGCAAAATTGTAAGCTAATGGAATTATTATTTCTCCAGTAGCAAATGCAATTGGTGTATTTACATATAAATTTCGTAAATGTCTTGCAGAGAGTTGTACGCTTACTGGAGTGTTGGCTCCTAAATGTGGTGCATCGTGCGAAACATATAATCTTGTATCGTGAGGTAAACCTCTATTTTCCATATCTTTTAGCGCATAACGAGCAATAAGTCCGCCCATACTTTGACCTAAAACTACGTTTTGGGTAGTTGTGGTTTTGTTTTGATTTACCCATTTGATAACTTCTTGCAAAACATAGGCATTGCGTTGTAAAAATGTTACGCCGTTGTTCCAATCGACATAAATAACATCGTACGTGTTCATTTCTGCTGGTAAACTTGAAACAGACGAATTTATTGATGCTAAAAATTCATTTACATTATTACTTCCTGCTTCTTGTTCGGGTTTCAAAATTATTCCATCATCAAATCCTTCGGCAACAATTAAGGGCTTTCTGATTGTGTTGCCACCCTGTGCATAGCGAATGTAAATGGTTGCACTTGCATTGTAACCTAAATATTGGGTAGTAGAAACGATTGTTCTTTTGGAATATCCTGCCAATGCAGGGTCGGGGGGAAGTGCAATTGCTTGGGTTACAACTGTTGATTGAGTTGCTATTAAAGTTGGACAAGTACCACAAGGTGACACAATTTCGGTAGCATTTAATCCGTTTTCGACAACAATTTTAGAATGTGATAATAGCGTTTGACCATCGGTCAAAGTTATTTTGTATTTCCAAGTATAGGTGTTTGGTTGTGTATAATTGACATTTACTAATTGGTCATATGCAACAGTACGATAACCCAAACCATCAGAAAAATCGACTTGTATGTTTTGAATTGTTGTTGGATGATTTGATAAAAACAAATTGCTCGGCAATTTAACTTTTAATTTTAATCCTTTGTAAGTTGAAATTGATGGTGCAATTGCAAATAATTGTCTTTCTTCATAAGGATTTTGCCAAGCTGAACCTATAAATTTATCTGAAAATTGGTTGCTATTATAATTGATTTTGCTAGGATAAGCATTGTCTGCAAAACGGTTGTATTTGAAATAGTTACCGCTTAAAATCATTACACCATTGGCTCGTTGGGTGTACCATCGAGTGGCATATTCTTGTGGAGTTATGAAACCTGTTGTTGCGTTACTTCGTACTCTGCACATTAACAAGGTTTTGTAGATGTCGGACATTGTTTGCGAAGTTGTGAATGTAGAATCGGTTAATGTGCCGTTGAAAGCTTTTAGGTTTGTAAATTCCATTCCGAAATCTAACAAAATACCGTGAGGCACTCTGTTTTTATCAAGATTTTGGTAAACTTGTAATGTTTTGGTTTTAAATTCGGTGTTGTTGACTTGTTGGCTGTAACTTGTTGCTGTTAAAAAACAAGCAAATAGCATTTTGTAGAAATAATTTTTCATACTTTTGATTTTGAATTAATAAATTTTTGTCGATTTTTAATTTAACTGTGGAGGATTTCTATCTAATAGAAGTCCTTCCTTTTTTTAGTGATTTTTACATACTTTAACTTGTTAGTTGTTTTTATGATTGCCTATGCCCAGAGAAATGCCCACTCCTACGAAACTGTTTGTTGAGATACTTCCAAGTAATTTAAAACCAAATTTGGGTGTAATTGCATTTCCATTCGTGTTTTTCTTTTTTGATGAAAACCAAATTATATTAGCTTCTAACGGAAAACCAAAATAATCTGAATTGTAAGTATCTGAAAAGAAGTTATTATAACTTATTCCGCCTGAAATACTATAAGAATGATTGCTTTGCTGCCATCTTTTGCCATAAAGTAAAGCATATTCATTATTATGCTTTGTTCTATTATATGAGGTTATTAAAAAACCTGATTCGGCATCTTTTATATACCCTGCGATTTCCATAATCCTAAAACTTAAAAGGTCTTTTTTGTTTTGATAGTTCAACTCAAAACCTCCACCAAAACCAGCATCAGAAATAACAGAGAATCCACCAAATGCTTCAATATAAATAATAGTATTTGATAATTTTGCTTCTTGTGCATAAATTATATTTGAAAAAACAATAACAATTATTAGTTTTAATAATCTTTTCATTGCTATTTTTTTTAATATCTCCAGTCAAAACGACCTTGTCTTATTTGTACTTTTTCGCCTTTTGCATTTTCTGCATCGAACCAAAATATTCCTGAAATGATGGAGTTTGCTGGGTCAAGTTTTGTGATTTTTAATTCTCCTGAATTAATTATATTTGTAAAAAAACGGTTGCTTGGATTTGGGTCATAGTTCCCTCCACTTCCCGTAAAATTCCCATTGTCATTAATGTTTTTATTCAATATATATGTTTGTCCTACAATAAGTGCAGATTTTCTATTTTGAATCATAACTCCGGGGCTTGAGCTATTTGTTAAATCAAAAAAAGCCATTCCAAAAAAATACTCTCCATTGACTAATTGATAGAAACAGTTTACTTCTGGGTTAATTCCTTCTGCTTTTGGTAAAAAAACTTTTCCGTTAACTAGACAACCAACTGTATTTGCTCCTGTTTGGGTTTCAGGTGGAAGTTGGTCACTTGCTGGGTTGCCAATAACGTTAGTGTCTTTGGAGCAACAACTTAAAAATGTGCTAATTATTAATATTGAGATTAGGTTTTTCATATAGATTTTTTTTTGTAAATATATAATAATCAATTGTGTAAATAAACTATTTTGTGTTATTAAATTGTTTTTATGCGGTTTTTTGAGCGGGTTGCCGACAACGTCTCGTGGCTTGGCGTCAGTTGGGGATTTGGTTAACCAAATGTATAAATTAAAGACCGAACTTCCAAGTACAAAACCAACTTTAAAGTTTGCCGAAAACCCCAATTGCGCCAAACCGCTGTTGGCAGAAGTAGTTTTAGAACGGTAAATCGTCGACTACTTCGGACTGTGTCAATTTAATAAATTTTGGATTCCATTCTTCCTTTGTGTAAACTTTTAGTTTATTGTCTGAATTAAATATTTCTGATGAATAATTTAAGTTGTATCTAATATTACCTTTTTCCATAGACCAATTTTCTTCATTACCAAATGGTAAATCTGAATCATCATCTCTAAAACTTCGCGCTTTTAACAAATCGTGAAATTCTTCTTTGTTTACGAAAAATACTCTGTAAGGAATTTTTAATAAATCTTTAATTTGTTCCATAGCAGGATGATTACTCAACAAAATTTCATTTATTGCATTATCAGAACCTCTTTTTTCTTCTGTTAGAAATGTAACTAATTGATTTAAGGTTTTTGCAGTATTCTCTATACCTTTTATTACATTAAGTTCCTTATTTCTTGTTTGATTTTGTAAAAATCTTTGAAACAGTCCAGCCCATTGTTCTTTAAGAAATGAACTAATATCTGCACTTGTTTCAAAACCGTGAATAGTATTATTATTTGGAAGTGATTCGACAAATTCGATAAAATGATGAATTTTTACATTGTCTGCATATGTATAAATTATTGAATCATTTTCTTTGTTTTTTAAATAAAATTGATATTCGTTATAGACACTTTTCTCAATAAAAATATAAACTTGTTTGTTCAAATCGTATGCAGTTTTGAGTTCCATTTGTGATATGGAATTATTATCATTTTTACTTTCAGAACCATATCTTCCTCCGATAATTGATACTAAAATGTCTACATTATTTATTTCTTTGTAGCAATAATCCTCCAATTTTTCATCCTTTCCGTAAGCAATATTGCCTTGTTCATTGAGAACAGAATCGTAACCTTGGTCTTTAATAAATCTTTCTATATCGCTTCTGATATGTCTTAAATCATAGTAAGTTGAACTAACAAATATTTTCGGTTTTGCCATTTTTTTATTTTAAGTTATTATATTCGGCGTTTTTTGGGGCTATTTCTGCCAACGTCTCGTGGCTTGTAGAAGTTGGGGATTTGGCTAGCCTAAACTCCGGTTAATCACTGACCACAAAAGTACAAAACAATGTATAAAGTCAAGACCAAAACCCCAATTTTTGCAAACCGCTGTTGTGTGTAGTTATTTTATCCTTTTCTTTATATTATTAATCCAATTTAAACTTTCAACGTCAGAGTAAAAATTTTGTTTTGATATTTCAGTATACTTTTTTGCAAATCTTACTTTATTGAATCCTTCATTTCCATCAAAAAATTCTTTAATACTTTTCTTTTCACTTGTCTTTAAATCTAAAAATTCACTTGAATTTTTTGCAGTTTCGATTAAACTATTATTTTGTAGTATTGTTTTAATTTTATTGTCTTCTTCTGAAAATTCCATCAAGGTTTGATAATACATAATAGGATCTAAACAATCTTCTATTTCAGTTGGTGGATTCATCAAATTGCTGTTTACATCAATTAAAACTGTTCCTTCATCTTTATTTAATAATCTTTCAAAAAATAAGTTTTTATTAAGTTCATATGGAACTTCAACTTTTTCGGTGTCTGTGTCAATTAAGCAAAATACTTTACCTTTTATTGTGTAATCTGGATCTTTTATTGGTGATAAAAGATACATATATATTTTTTAACTTCCTTAAAACTTCCTAATGGTAATACTCTTAAATTGTTATTTTTGATTTGATCTTTGAACATTTCTGTGAAATAAATTTTTTCGGACAATCCTTCACAAATTATCCAATTATAGTTATTTTCTTGTAGTAAAGAAAATATAATGGATTGTACTAAATCGTTATAACTTTTGATATTGTAATCTATTGGTAGTTGTCCTTTTATTTTTTTTCTTGATTGAGTTATAGTTTCACGATAATTATAGAGATTAAAATAATCTATCGAAATTTCATTTTTATTGTTTTTCCGTATAGACGTAGCACTTCCGTTAGTAACAACGGGAAGATAGCCGTACCAATGTGTTGAAATGATTATCTGATGATTTTGCTTACTAATCTTAATAAGTTTTTCAAATTGTCCGTAACAACTTGAGATATGTAAAGATGCTTCTGGTTCATCTATAGCCAAAATAATATTACTATCTCGGTCGTTATTTTTTAACAAAAAAGAATAAGCGACATCGATTAGAGCTTTTCTTTTCTCTCCTGAACTTAATTCACTTACTGGAATTCTTTTTGTATCATTTTCAGATTTTCTATTTAATACTTTAATAGAAAAATAAGCTTCAATGATTTTTGACACTAAGTCGGGCATTGTAAGACTGTTTTTAAAATGACCCTTATATTCATAAATTTCCAAAACACCTTCAATATCTTTTACAAAATTGTCTAAATCTTTATTTATTTGTTTAAGAGTTTGAGGCTTGATAGCTTTTTCAATTTCTGATTGAATATTCCTATCCATTAATTTTTGCATATCTTGTGTTTCCAGTTTTGTGTAAGTATTAACATCTGTTTCTACTGGAATATAAATGTATGAATAGTGAGAAATTATATAATCATAAAAGCCTTTAAAGTATTTTTGTAATTCATCTTCGCTATGCTGAATTGCTGGATTTTCATTTATAAAATTTAAGTAATTATGATATGAGCCAAAATAGATACCGCTTTCGTTGTATTTTTTTCCAATGATTAGTAGTAAATATTCTTCATTGTTGTAAACTGCTTTTAATTCCTCTCGATGATCATAAAATTCGTCTAACGATTTAGTTTTCGTCTTATATTTTGTATTCCAAAGGAAATTGGAAAGTTTCACTGCTTTTTCAAAATTTTCAGCGTCTTCCCTTTTGCTTTTTTTTAAAACATCTTTTTTTATTAAAAATACTGGCGCAATAAATGGAATATTTGCACCACCAAGTCCACCCTCATTTTTTGCTTCGTTATTTATTGGCCATTCTTGGTTATTTTTCTTGTTAATTGCAAAATCTAAAGCCTCTAATACAGAGCTTTTGCCTACACCATTTTCTCCTATTAGACTTGAAAATCCATTTCCTTCAGATATTGGTATAAAACTTATCCCTTTATAAATTTTAAAATGTCTTAAGAATAGAGATGTAATCATTTTTTAGTTTTATTTAGTTAAAATCTAGTTTTTTCCACGATTTTTTTGATAATTACACACAACGTCTCGTGGCTTGGCGTCAGTTGGGGATTTGGTTAGCCAAATGTATCGATTTAAAAACCAACTTGCAAGTACAAAACCAACTTTAAAGTTTGCCTAAAACCCCAATTGCGCCAAACCGCTGTTGTGCGTAGTTTTTTGATACTATTATTATATTATTAAGAACTTCAACCC
>JANNWM010000028.1:0-14241 GCA_031408435.1 Bacteroidota bacterium | reverse complement strand
TTACGTTCCTGCGGATGACTTAACCGATCCAGCTCCGGCAACAACGTTTGCTCACTTAGATGCTACAACTGTATTGTCGCGTAAAATTGCTGAGTTAGGTATTTATCCAGCGGTCGACCCGTTAGATTCTACTTCAAGAATTTTAACACCACAAATTTTAGGTGATGAGCATTATGACTGTGCACAAAGAGTAAAAGAAATTCTTCAAAAATACAAACAATTGCAAGATATTATTGCGATTCTTGGTATGGAAGAATTATCAGAAGAAGATAAATTAGCCGTTTCGCGTGCAAGACGTGTACAACGTTTCTTGTCTCAACCGTTCCACGTTGCAGAGCAATTTACAGGATTAAAAGGTGTTTTAGTTGATATTAAAGATACCATCAAAGGATTTAACATGATTATTGATGGAGAATTAGATCACTTGCCAGAAGCTGCTTTCAACCTTAAAGGAACTATTGAAGACGCTATCGAAGCAGGAGAAAAAATGTTGGCCGAAGCTTAAAAAAGTTTTCAGTTTTCAGTCTCAGTCTCAGTACTGCGACTGAAAACTGCGACTGTAAACTAAAGAAATATGATTTTAGAAATAGTATCACCAGAAGCATCATTATTCAAAGGCGAAATTACATCAATTGCTGTTCCTGGCGTAGATGGAGATTTTCAGATATTGAATAATCACGCTCCAATAGTTTCGATTTTACAAAAAGGAACTGTTAGAATTTCGGCTACGAGCTTTAAATTAAGTAAAGATGTAATCAATTTATTTACGAAAGTAAACAACCAAAATTATTCTTTAGCAATTAACTCGGGAACTTTAGAAATGAAAGACAATAAAGTTATTGTTTTGATTGATTAAATAAGTATATTTTTACAATAAAAAAAAACGTCAAATTTTATAATTTGGCGTTTTTTTTGTTAAATTATATAGATTTTATTGGTTTTGTTCTTGAATAATATTGGTATTTGAAATTCTAATATTTGATTAAAAACATATAAATTCTGATAAACCATAACTTTCTATTGCATAACCATTTTATTTAACCAAAGCTGGTTGCACCCATTTAAAAACTTGTGACTCGGCTGGAATGATCATTCTTTCGGTAATTTTATACATTCTTGTTGGCAATTTCATCAAATAATCTCTTGCCTTTTCTGCTTCGTCGGTCAATCCAGAAAGTTTTTCAATTTCCCATTTATCTATTAATTTTTGCATAATATCGACATAATCGGTTGCTGTATAAACGCCAATTCGTTGTGCAGAATCAGAAAAATGTGTAAAAGCCGAACTGATTTTTTCGCCAGATTCTCTCAAGAATTGAGCTGGCATTACAATTTTTTGCTTCATCATGTAATTAAAAGCCAAAAGCATTTCGCTAGGATCGACTTTAAAAATTTGGGTTACAAATTCCGAGTAAGCATGATGGTGACGCATTTCGTCGCCTGCAATCATTTTACAGATTTTAGACAACTTGTTATCGCCATAGCTTTTGGCCAATTGTGCTACTCGATTGTGCGAAATATAGGTTGCCAACTCTTGAAAACTAGTGTACACAAAGTTTTTATACGGATCGCGACCTGTGCCAATATCAAATCCGTCGGCAATTAAATGCTGGGTCGTCATTTCGATTTCACGCATGTTTACTCGACCTGACAAATAAAGATATTTGTTCAATAAATCGCCGTGGCGGTTCTCTTCCGAAGTCCAGTGACGCATCCATTTTGACCAACCGTTTTGTTCTACTTGACCAACTCCATCAACGTCCATTAACCACGATTCGTATGTCGGCAAAGCCTCTTCGGTTATTGTGTCGCCTACCAAAGCTACCCAAAAATCATAAGGCAAATCTTTAGCAATTTCGCGCAATTCTTTTACTTCTTCAAAAAAACTTTCTTCTTGAGAATTTGGCAAAAAATCGGTTGGTTGCCAAATTTTTTCGACAGGTATTAGGTATTGGTCAACGAAGGTATCGATTTTCTGTTCGATAAATTGCATTACTTCTAAACGCATGTTGCTTAATGACATTTTTTAATATTAGATTTTAGATTTTAAATCTTAGATTTTTATTGGTATAAAACTAATTTTAAAATCAATATTTATAAATTATTTTAAATTTTCGATTATAACTTTTTCGGTTTCTAGCATTATATCTTCGAATGAAAATTCGCTAACTGCCATAGATTTATGAACTGTAAAGATAAGCCTATTTCCAAGACCTAAAGGAAATAATCCGTATTTAACAATTTGCCAAGAATTGTTTATACTTATTGGTACTACATGAGCAGATGGTGCATATTTACATAAAATTTTCAAACCAGTTTCAGAAAATTTTTTTGGCACATTGGTCTTACTTCGAGTTCCTTCAGGGAAAATTAGTGCCGAACGTTTATTGATTTCAATATACTTTGATAATTTTGCGATTTCTGCAACTGCTTGTTTTGGATCTTTTCTGTCAATCAAAATTGAACCGCCATTTCTGAGATTATAAGAAACACTTGGCACGCCTTTGCCTAATTCTTTTTTACTAACAAATTTTATATGGTATTTTCGCATAAACCAAATTACTGCAACTATGTCGTACATAGATTGGTGATTGGCAACAAAAATTAATGGAACATTCTCTGGAATGGTTTCTAAATTCTTAAAATCATAGGTTGTGCCAAGTAAATTAGTGCATCGAACCAAGAAAAAGTTTAAAACATCGACGCTTTTTTTATGTACTTGATAACCAAAAACATTCAAACATATCCATTGTATGGGATGAAAAATACATAAAAAAATAAAAAATATCAAATAAAAAATAGCTGATATTGGGTACGAGATAATTTTTTCCATCTTATAATTAAAAACGCAAAAATACGAAATTAATTTTTAATGAAAATTCTAATTTAGTTTTTAAATTTTTATAAAAAGTATGGTTTTGTTTTGGTAAATTGTAGGTATTAAATAAATTTAGCTGGATTTTGTCATTTCGACGAATAAGAAATCAAATTAGTAGATTGCATTATTCTATTTACTTCGCCAGTTGTACTTTTAGGTTCCATTCCCCTTTGTCGAAATGCCAAAACCTAAGTGTTTATAAAAAAATCATTCTCAGAAACTAATCATTCTGATTTTTCATCAACATTTTATTCAACTAATCTTTTGCCGAGATATTTTTTAATTGCAACCAATTTCAATTTTTAAACAAAATTATCTTTTTAATACCTACTTTTGCAAAAATCTTTAACTTAAAAATGTTTATAGCATGCAACTGTACAACACTTTAAGCGCAGACGAAAGAACCGAATTAATCGAAAATTCAGGCAAACAACGACTTACGTTGTCTTTTTATGCGTATTCTAAAATCGAAAACCCTACACAATTTCGCAATGAACTTTTTCTTGCTTGGAACCAACTCGAGGTTCTAGGTCGAATTTATGTCGCTCATGAAGGCATAAACGCCCAATTATCGCTACCAGCTGATTGTTTTTATGATTTCAAAAATTCGATTGAAGTTTATAGTTTCATGCAAAATCTTCGTATGAATATCGCTGTCGAACAAGACGATTTTTCTTTTTTGAAACTCACAATAAAAGTGCGTGATAAAATTGTTGCCGATGGTTTAACCGACGAAACCTTTGACTCATCTAATATCGGGATACATTTAAAAGCCAAAGAGTTTAACGATTTGCTAGAAGATCCAGACACAATTGTCGTCGATATGCGCAACCATTACGAATCGGAAATTGGTCATTTTACCAATGCAATAAAACCCGATGTCGACACTTTTAGAGAATCTTTGCCAATTATCGAAGAGCAACTTTTGGAACACAAACAAGACAAAAAATTATTGATGTATTGTACTGGTGGCATTCGCTGCGAAAAAGCTTCTGCTTATTTTAAGCACAAAGGTTTCGAAAATGTGTACCAACTCGAAGGCGGAATAATTGAATATACACGTCAAGTAAAAGCCGAAGGTTTAGAAAGCAAATTTATTGGCAAAAATTTTGTTTTCGATCACCGACTGGGCGAGCGAATTACCAACGATATTGTATCTAATTGTCACCAGTGCGGCAATCCTTGCGATGTGCACACCAATTGCGCCAACGAAGGTTGCCATTTGCTTTTTATTCAATGTGAAAATTGTGCCAGAGTTATGCAAGGTTGCTGTTCGCAAGAATGTGTTGCCGTAATAAATCTTCCTGAAAATGAACAAAAAGATATTCGAAAAGGATTAAAAAAAGGTAATAAAATTTTCAAGAAAGGAAAATCTGATGTTTTATTGTATCGAAATTCTGGCGAGAATAATTCGTATGCTGTTGCAAATAACCCAATTGTGGCAATAAAAAAAGAAGCTAAAATTAAGAAAATTTTTATTGGAAACGCCACTCATTTTTTTACAAAAGCCAATGTTGGTCAGTTTAATATTAAAAATAATGAGTTGAATATTGGCGATAAAATTTTGATTATTGGCGAAACAACAGGTTCGCAAGAAATTGTTTTAAAAGAGATGTTTGTTAATGATGTTTTATCTGAAAAGGCAATTTCTGGAGATATTATTACTCTGAAATTGCCTTTTAGAATCAGATTATCTGATAAAATATATAAAATTATTCAATAATCAATTTGTGTGTAAAAGTAGCTTCTAAATTATTTTTGATATTCATTAAATAAATTCCGGAAGATAAAAACTTAGTGTTTACAACGTTTTTTGAAAAATTTTCGGTTTTTTGATTCAATAATAATTTTCCGTTAATGTCAAAAATCTTTATTTCGGTTGGATAATTAGCATCTGAACTTTCAATAAAAACTTCATTTTTAGTCGGATTTGGATAAACCTTAAAACTTGAAGATTCGAAAGTATTTGTTGCTAATAAAGTGTCTGTAATTTTAAAAATTGTTCCTGAATTTAAATCTGCAATATATAATTCGCCATTTTTGTCTTCACCAAAAGTCGAAAATGCATTGTTAACAAATTCTGTTGAATAAGTTAATGTATTTGTGCTTGAAATTATTCCAATTTTCGGGTTACAAAAATCTGTAAATAAATATTTTCCAACAAGATTTGGATATAAACTTCCAGTGTAAACATAACCGCCAGTTATTGAGCAAGAACCAATATTATGGTTTACAGCAACTATTGGAGCAGTCAAAGTCAAACCTGTACAACCAATAGTGGTGTCATAATTTGAATTTCCTTCTTTACATCGCCAACCAAAATTTAAATTATTTGGCAACGGACTTGCTACTTTATTTACTTCTTCGAATTGATTTTGACCAACATCAGCAATCCATAAATCGCCATTCAATCTATTGAAAGAAAATTTCCAAGGATTTCGTAGTCCGATTGCCCAAATCTCGTCATTGCCATCAATTCCAACATAAGGATTGGTCGACGGATTTAGATACGGAGCTGGATTTATGCCAACCGTAACATCAATTCTTAGCATTTTACCTAGATTTTCGTTAACGTTTTGAGAACGATTTTGAGGGTCGCCACCGCTGCCGCCATCGCCCATACCTATATATAAAAAACCATCAGGACCAAATTTAATACAGCCACCATTATGGTTAGAATAAGGCTGATCGATTATTAGAAC
Source organism: Bacteroidota bacterium (assembly GCA_031408435.1). Classification (GTDB taxonomy): domain Bacteria; phylum Bacteroidota; class Bacteroidia; order Flavobacteriales; family Flavobacteriaceae; genus Flavobacterium. Next base: position 8,661 of record JANNWM010000028.1, on the reverse strand, counting down.
AATTGCATCGGCTGCTGATGTTGCAATATTAATATCTGACGAAACTCGATATCTGGCAATAACTGTGTCGCCATTGGTTCTTGTATAATTAATAAAAAAATAACCATTGGTCGCATAATCTGGCGAAAAAGCCAAACCTAACAATCCTTGTTCGCCACCAGCGGTTGTTATTAAAGTTGCTACATCTAAAAACGGAATTGGATTTGTGGTTCCGTTGGCGTTTAGAATTTTAATTTTTCCAGTTTGTTCGACAATAAATAATCTCGAATCGTTTGTTGGATGAGCAATTTCGACTGGATTAGAAAAACCAGTGGCAAAACTTTGAAGTGCAATTGTTTGAGAAAACCCAAAACTCGAAATCAACCCAAAAAATAAATATAATAAGTTTTTCATAACATTAATGATTATAATTTTTTTATAAAATGGTTTTGGGGATTTTTTATTTTTTAATACGTAAAATTACAAAAAAATAGTTACAATTGCTCATAACTATTTAATTAATAATGGTTTGTTTATTATCACAAATTTCCAATAATTTTATCTTTTGGATACCTGACTTTGTAACTTATTCTGATTTTTTTGGTTTCTAGTGATTTCAAGTTCAAGTTCCAAGTCAAAATTCCAGTTTCAGTATTGATTTTTGCTGAATCGCTCTCTAGTAATTCAACTTCTATTTCTTTGTCTGGCGTCATCGGATATTGGTCTTTTAGCAACATTTCGACTGTTTCTTTTTTGTTATTACGAATTGTAATATCAAAAGTAAAGATTTGTTCTTTTTTAGATGATAAAAATTTAGTTCCAGATTTATCAGCCACTTTTTCTCGTTTGATAGATATTTTTTTGTCGCGACCCATACTTAAACTCAATGTATCGGTTGTTTGGTTTGGGTTTATAAAAGTTTTACCAACATACATACCTTCAAAAATAATGTTAGCGTCGCCTTGTAACAAGTTAAATTTCGAATAATCATTAATTTGTGCCATCAAAAATGCTTCTTTTTCGATTCTTGGAGCAGCATAATATCTGTAATATGCTGGTAATTTTATTTCTTTTAAAGCTACAGAATGCGCTTTCCCATTCGATAAAATATCATAAGGAATGTCAATATCAAATGAAATATTAAGTTGATTTTCTGAAACCTCGGCCTGAAGTGTGGATTGAGCATAACCAAGTGCAGATTTACTTTTTTTAATTCCCATTCCTGTCACTACAACTTCATCCATTTCTTGTTTTATCGGCGTATTTGCCATTCGACCTTGCATTCTATTTTGAGCATCACCATTTCTATAATATATATCATTTTGCTGATAACTCAACCACCAAGCATTCAAAATCGGTGCTTGATTGTTTTGGTTTGGGTTGCCTGATGACAAAGTTAGTTTTACTTTTTTCCAATCGATTCCAGTGTTTTGAACCACTTCGGCTTTGTACATCATATTTATTGGTTCGGTAATATTGGTGGCGCGCAAGTCGTAAAATGGTCGCCAAGTTGCGTTGTTGGTAATGTAATTAATATCAAAATCTACATTTCCAGCAATTTCATTCATAACCTGAATAATTAATTTTCCGTTCGATGTTTTGTCTTCTTTGCTAGTATTTATTTCGAGTTTGGTTCGTAGTTTTACAAGAATTTCGTTTAGTTTGCTAGTTTTTTCTTCTAAATCGTCATAAGTATCGCTAATTTGAGTTCGTTTCAATTTATAATAATCGACCATTTTTATTAATTCAAGTACATTTAAACCCGAATTAGATCCAAAAACTTGCTGGTTTTTATCTAACAATTCAATTGCCTTGGCCTCGGAATCTTTGGAGTTTGTAATTCTGATTATATCTTTTTCGACCAATTTTATACTGTCACGAACTTTCTTGATAGCAGGATTTTTTTCATCAATTTCAAATTCTGAAATATAATTGTTACTAAACTGAACCGACAAAACAGTTAAAGTTGCTGGTGCACCAATGCGAACTGTAGATTCGTTAAGATAATCGGCGACATTTTTGACAACAATTTCGCTTGTGCCTTTTGGCAAATTAATCGACATTGATTGCGACATTTCAGCAGAATTAAAATAAACTGTTGCGCCTTTGACTTTTGCCGATGTAAAAATTGGTTTTTGAGCAAACAATGTTGTCGAAACTAAAAAAGCTAGAATTAAAATCGTGTTTTTCATATTTTATAAATTGAATTCATTTGTATAGATGTTAAATCTCTTAAAAAGGTTGGATTGCAAAAGGAATTTTTTTAATGGATTTATTCTATAAAATATTTTTTAAAATCTTGTTTCTTTTGCCAAACAGCCTTTGGGAAAACCCAATAATTACATGGTTCTTCTAAACATATTAAATGATATTCGCCCCAAGAATATTCAAATTTCATTTCTTTATTTAATAATTTTACAAAAACACTTCCAACAATATTACTGGTTGTACTGCCACTAGTTCCATTTGTGAGAAAAGTAGCAGATTCAATTGTAATTGTTGTTCCTTTTGGTAAAACAGCTATTTTTTTTACGCCATCAAAAAGTTCTTCATCTTCGGTTATAAAATGAAGTTCTTCTAAATAAAATGCTTCAATGTTTTTTGCAAGAATTACATCTCGTTGTAAAGTAACCGTTTTTCCAATTAATTCTTTAAATGGACTTTGGTCGTTCACGTCTTTTCTCTTTGTTCGTAATGCTTCATACAAAGCCAACACAACAAATGCTATAACTGCTAGGCCAATATAAATTATGGTTGAAATTTTCATATTTGTACTTTATTACTTTACAACTTCAACCCAAAAACCTTTAGTTCTTGCCAAGAAAGTATTGTCATACATTGCTTCGCATTGCAAACCTGGCAAATAATAATTTCCTAGGAAACTAGCATTTAGCAAAATTCTGAATGTTTTGGTTTCATTGGCTTTCATTCCGAAATAGAAATTGGTTCTGTCGTCACGAATATCAATGTAATCAGCAATATTGTTGGTTGCATCGCCAAAATCTGTGAAACGAGTATTGACAATTTCGAATCCAGATGGTAGAATTTGCGTAAGCGCAATATTTTCTACTCGTTCATTTTTTTGACTTTTTACAGTTACTTCTGCTATAAATTCTGTTCCTTGAGCAATTTTTGCAACGTTTATAGTTGCTCCTTTTCGGTTTTTGAAAACTACATTTGCAACCACATCGCTAGAAATTGCTTGTTCTTGACCAATTGGTAAAATTCCAGAATTTATAACGCGAACATAAATGGTGTTGTTTTTATTGTTCTTGATTGTTACACCATTTGCACCTGATTTTATTACTAAAGTTCTATCGGCAAATGTTTTCATAGTATTAATGGCTTGTGATTTTCCGTCTTTTGAAAACGAAATATTAATGCCTTTACTTCCATTATTTTGTGCAAATTTCGACATTGAATATAGACAATAAGCCGTAGTTTGTGTACTCATATAACTATTACTCGACATTTGCTTGGCTAATTTTACTGCTGTTGCAAATGCTTTTTGCTTTTGACCTAACAAAATTAACGTTTCAAGAGCCATTGCACGATTTCTATCTGATGAACCATAGTAATAATAGTATCCGTTGTAATTTTCATCATCGATAGAAGTTTTCATAAGCAACGACAAACCAGCCTGCTGTTGACCTGACATTGCATACGCAGCAGCGAGACGTAATTTAGTTTCGTTCGAAATTCCTACAGTTTCTCGCAATCTGTTCATTGATGATAAATCTGGTGCTTCTGCTAACGCCAAAGTATATAATCTATAGGCTTGTGCAAAGTCATTTCCATAACCTTTCTCGTAACGCCATTTTTTCGCTTCTTTCTGTTGGTAAGATATCCATTTTTGTTTGAAATTTATAGGCAATACATAACCTTTTTTCTCGGCTTCTATCAAGAAATGTCCAGCGTAAGAACTTCCCCAATCATCAGCATAAGAACTTCCTGGCCAGTATGAAAGACCACCATTTGAAAGCTGAAAACCACTTAGTCTTTGAATTCCTGCTCCTACATTTTTCTGAATCGAAGCCAGACGTGTTGCATCTAAATCGGCAACATCAGCCAAGAACAATTGAGGGAAAACCGATGAGGTTGTTTGTTCGACGCAACCGTGCGGATATTGAATCAGATATTGCAAACGACTATTGAAATTTATAGATGGAATGCCCGAAACTTCTAATTTTGCGGCATTGCTTCCTGAAACCCCAAAAGGCGTAAACGAAATTGTTTTGGTCGAATTTGGTTCTAATATAATGTCTGTAAAAGTATTTGTCACAGGATTTGGATTAGTCATATCGATTTCGACATCATAAGTCGATTTTTCTTTTCCAGAAGTCGCAATAATTTGCACTTTTCCGATTCCAGTTGCTGATCCAACTTCAAGATTGAAATAAACCATTTTTTCGTCAGGTTTTGTGAAAGTCAAATTCTGAGTTGTTGGACCTACGACACGAACGCCATTATTGGTTTTTATTTGAACCTGAACATTTTTTATTTGATTTTCGAGTGCAAAAATTTCAACTGGAATTGTCACTTTTTCTGATGGAGAAATTTTTCGAGGCAATGTCGCCAAAGCCATTAATGGACTTCGAACTGGTGTTGCTTTTTCGATGCTTCCATAAGCCGACATTTTCGCATTGGCTGCGACCAACATTGTTCGAACCGAACCAATGTATTTTGGTAGTTTTATTTGATGTGATTTATTGTTGCCAGCACCTAACTCGAATGGACCAAGATAAACAACAACTGGTTTAAATCGGTTGGCTTTTTTGGCTTTGCCACCACCTAAATCTTGGTCACCACCAATACTGAAAATCTGATTTATTTTTCCGCCATAAGCACCAATTACATCATCATAAATATCCCAAGTTTTGACACCTAATGCTTCACGAACATAAAAACTATCCCAAACATTTGGTGTTTTAAATCGTGTTAAATCAAGTAAACCTTCATCGACTACTGCAATTGTGTACGACATTGCTTTTCCGTTTTTCTCAGATACATTCAAGTTGAAAGTTTGTTCTGGTTTCAAAACGTCTGGCATTGCGATTTTTGGTTCCAGAACCGTGTTTTTGTCAATGACTTCGACTGGGACAATTCCGTACATTCTAATCGGAGAATCATTTTTTGTCGATGCGTGTGGTTGCAAAAGTGTAATATTAAAATACACATTTGGAGCCATTTCTGGCGTAATTTCAACATTTACTTTCGTTTCTCCTTTTTGCGATTTTACCCAAACGGTTTGCACTACTTTCGAACCATTCTCTATTGAAATCAAGGCGCGACCACCTTCGCTTGACGGAAATGATATTTTGGCAGTTTCGCCAACAGCATAATTCTTTTTATCAGTAGAAAAAACTAACATATTGGCTGTTGCAGCATCAGTATTTCGGGTTTTTCCAGACCAATATGGATAATCAATATTAACGGTTTGTGAAGTTGCGTGACCATCATTTGGATCAGAAACGCGAACTAAATAACGTCCCCATTCTTCGTCTTCGACTTTAAAAGAAACTGCACCACGACCATTAGAATCAGTGTTTACGGTAAAATCTTTAAACGAAGTTGTAGATTCTGATGAGTTGTAATTCGATAAATTATCGTTAGACGAATCCCACCACCAACGCCATTCGACTTTAAAAATTTTGACTTCAAGATTTTGGACCGATTTTGGACGACCATTTTCATCGACAGTTAGAATATCAAAACGGTTATTTACTCTGGTTTCCAGCATTGAATATTTGGTCAATTCTGGCAATTTCAAACCAACATAAGTTTTGTATGGCGAATAGGTTGCCGACATTACATCCATACTGAATTCGCCACCTTCTTCGAAAACTTTGGTCATGAACGCAGCACGCAAAAATCCTGGTGCCTGACCTTGCAATTTGGGTTGAATATTGACACTTGCACGACCATTTTCGTCAAGTTTTCCTGAGAAAATATTGCTTTCTTCGGTGCTGAAATTTCGAACTTCGTCGTCGAATACATACTTATCAAAACCTTTAAATGTTGTTGCCTGTTGTGTGAATTTAGCTTGAATTTCGACTTTTAGATTCTTGGCAATAGAACCGGTTAACCAAGTAACTTGCAAATTATTAATGCTAGGAACAGTCGATGACAAAATTGCATTATTAAAACTGTTTTTGATTTTTAAACGATTGGGTTTGATGGTTTCAATTTTGATGCTTTTGTAGAATTTTGCTCCACCAACGCTCACAACTGCTTCCCAATTTCCTGTCGGAGCCTCAGCATTTGTTGGCACAACGAAAGAATAATGATTGATTCCGTTTGATTTTTGAACTGTTTCATAGGTAACTTTTCCGTTCGGATCAGACAATTTGAATTTTATGGGATGATTTTCAGGTAATTTATTCGATACATCATTAAAAACAAACGACAAATACAAATTATCACCAGGTCGCCAAACGCCACGTTCGCCATAAATATATCCTTTCAATCCTTTTTGAAGTTCCTCGCCAGAAACATCGAAATTACTGATTGACAACGAATTACCATCGTCTAATTTGACATAAGTCGATTGATCGCCTTGTGTAACAATTGCAAAATAAGCAAATTTATCGATTTTGAAATTCGTAATTCCATCAGAATTTGTGTTTTCGATGCCCAGACTTTGCTGTTGGAAACTAAAAATTTCGACTTTTGCACCGCTAACAGGTTCGGTTGTAACGATGTTATTTACAGCAAATAAATACGATTTATTGTTGCCACGTTTTGCAATTACACCCAAATCGGTTGCAAGAATGTTGGTTCCAATTTTGGCATTATAGTAGTATGACCCAGAACAAGGATCTTCTCTTTCTGACCAATCATAATCGTCGTAATAGTAGTCATCATAAGAGTTCCCAGAATAATTGACATCATTTTCATCGACTTCTTCTTCGTCGTTATTTGAATTATCATCTTCTGATGGTGGACATTTGTACAAAGAATATTTCTTTTTGAATTCGAATTCTACTCTATATATTGCTCCAGGTTCTGGTGTTATTATTTTCGATAAATCAAGCGCAAAAGTATTCCATTTGCCAAGATTTAGTAATGAATTGGCTTTTAGATCTAAAGTAGATTTTGCAATTGGTTGGGCAACTTTTTTTAGGTTTTGTGTACCGTTTAACTGATTGTCTTGAAGAAATTGTAAAATGTTGTTTTTGTAAATTTTATACACTTTCACATCAACATTGCTCAAATTAGCAGCTTCGAAATTGAGTTTTAAATTGTTAGAACTTGGCAAAATTGTTCCGTTTTTGATAAAACGTACGCCCGGTTTTTCTTGATCAAATGAAATTTTTGAAGAATAATTTTCCTTCATTTTATTGCCATATTGGCTTTCTATTCCTTGAAAAACTTCGAGCAATAATTCGCCAGTCAAAACTGGTTCTGGTTGTTCAGGTTCAGCTTCAACAGCTGCTTCAACCGCTTCTGTAGCACTCGCAGCTTCAACTGCAACAGCAGTAACAGCGGCAGAATCTACTGCAACAGTTGCAGAATCTACAGCGATTGCAACAACTTCGGCAACGGCTGGTGCAACTACTGTTGGTTCTGTTGATGCTCCATCATTATTAAAATAGACTTTTAAAAGATTTCCTTGTGTAGAAAAACGTAAATCTTTGGTGTTTTGAATAGAAACCAATCCGCTAAAATCTTGACCTTTTTCTAAAGGTTCAGAGAAATTAATGAGTAAGGTTTTGTTGATTTCGTTTGGAATTTCAACATTCATGACTTTAAAATCGTTCAATGCAGAAATTGTATATTCTAATTTTCCTTTTTGATCAATGTCACAATCGCCACCATCATAATTTATTTCGACGATACTTTCTATCGAAAATCTTTGAATGCTGTCTATTACAAACTTAAATTCGGTTTTAGAAGTTTGCGTTTTATCGAATTTAATTTTCAAATCGTTGCCATCTTGTTCGGCTGCAATTAATTTTTTTGCATCTTCAAAATCGATGTTATCAGCAAATTTTACGGAACAATTTAGGTATTGATATTCTTTGCTATAAGATTGAATATCTTGGGTTGAAACCAAAAAATCTTGTGTAATTGTTTTGATTGTGAACTTGAAATCTTCGAATTCTTTTTCGGCTTCGACAACTTTTGATAATTTGAAAGTAACTTGATATTCGGTTCCAGATTTTAATTTTTTTTCTGGAATAAATGCGACAGTGTTTTCTGATAAAGCCACAACTTTACCAGAAACTGATGGAGAAATTTCGAATAAATCATCATCTAAAACTTGGTTTGTTTTCCAGTCTTTTTTATTAGCTGCCAACACAACCCTAATGTCTGACTGTGAGGTAACTATTCCAGAAGTAAAACTGGAAATTTGTTCTTTAAATAACGAAAAATTTGAATTGAAATCAGCAGCTGATTTTTTGGAACAAGCTTGAAAAATAAAAATGGCAAGAAACAAGTAAACAAGATTTTTCGTTTTCATTTTATGGTTTAAAAAAGGTTAAAGAACTATTTTGAATAACACAAAAATTGTGCAAATATTGTAGTAAATGTAATTTATTTTTTTGAGGTGTTCTGATAAATACTTATAATTTTTTTGTATATTTACAATATGGAAAAATTTATAGGACAGAGTATTTTAGATTTTACAGATAGGTTTAAAACTGACCTAGATTGTTTAGAATATTTAGCAGAAATTAA
>JANNWM010000027.1:0-1773 GCA_031408435.1 Bacteroidota bacterium | reverse complement strand
ACTCGATTTTTTAATATAGAAGTGAGTTTTCAAATAATTTTATCTGATTTTATGAATTTTCAAAAATAAATTTAGTCAAAGCGTTACGATTTTTTTAAAGTGGGAAATATTCGAAAAGGGAAATGTTTAGTTCGACCACATAATAACCAAAGGTGTTGTTATCGTTTGCAATAGTTGTTGTTACTGCTGGAAAAGGAGTGTTAGAATTGTAAATTGTTGTATCAGGTCCAACAAAATCTGGGCAAGGTTTGCCGTTTAACTCGCAAGGTGGTTGGACTGGATATAAGTAAATATTACCCCCCCCCCATTTCTATTTTAGAGCTGTTGGTGTAGCTTAAATTAGTAACTAAACTGCCTGCTGGCAAAAAATAATTTCTAGAGAAATTTGGAAGTTGTGGTGTGCCTGGTGTTCCTAAATCGAAACAATTTTCAGAACTTTTTATAACTTTATAAACATCTTTAGAAGCGATTGTAAAATCTGAATTTTTGGTGCTAAAAATCGAGCTTACTTGAGCCAAACTTAATTGCCACGTGAACAAGATCATAATTTTTTGAAATAATTTTTTCATAAATAGAGGATGTTAGTTAATAATTAATTTTTGTGTTTGTTGTCCTTCTGAACCAGAGACAGTTAAAAAATAAATTCCTTTTAAGAATGCTTGAGTATTTATTTTAGGGTTTTCAATAGTTTGAAAAACTTTTGAAAATATTTTTTTTCCAAGATTATCAATTATTTCTATTTTATAATTTTCTAATTGTTTTTGGTCAAAAAAGATATTGACAAAATCATTAGTTGGATTCGGTGCAATTGTGAATGATTTATATTTTTCAAAATTTACACTTCCTAAATATTGATTAACACTTGAACTATTTTTCAATATTAATCCATTTGTTCCAGCTATATATCCAATTGTTTCATTTGCAAAATAAATTGATAAAAACTGAATATTAGAATTGAAAACATTATTACAAGCAGCTTCCTCTTGCGTGACTGTAAAATCGACAATTTCTTTTTTGTTAACACAAAGAAAATCACAAAAACAAAGCGCAGGATTGTTGCCAATATCCCAAACTGTATTGCCGTTTACAGAAAAAATATCAAGTTCATATAAATTTGAAGACCCAGTCGCAGTAAAATTTGAACCACCATCGATAGTTTTATTTATTGAATGATTATCTGACTTACTAATAAAACCTAAATTTTCATTAACGAAATAAAATGAATCGATTGAGTTATTTAATAATGTCCAAGTTAAACCTCCATCGATTGATTTATAAAAGTTATTTTGGATAGGAGTATTTCCGGTATTTAAATTATAAATCCCAACTTGTGCATAACCAATAAAATCGCCAAAAAACTGTAAACTTGCAACACAATTGTTTTCTGGTGCAGTTAATATTGAAAACGAAGTTCCACCATTTGTGGATTTAATTACCAGACCGCTAGTTCCAGAAACAATAGTAGTAGTTTCATTGATTACAGATAATCCAAATAAATCATTTAAAGAATTGGTTTGTAATAAATTCCAATTTTCTCCACTATCAGTAGTTTTTAACAAAACACCATTAAATCCAATTGCAAACCCAATATTTTGGGTAGCAAATTGTACTTTAGTTAAATTTTGGGTAGTCCCCGAATTTTTTTGTACCCAATTTACACCACCATCTGTAGTTTTTAAAATTGTACCATTGTTGCCAACAGCAAAAACTAAATCTGCGGTTACGGCAAAAACATCGTTAAGATTTTCGGTTGTTCCAGAAACTTGCTGTACC
>JANNWM010000026.1:0-2089 GCA_031408435.1 Bacteroidota bacterium | reverse complement strand
ATTTTTAAATTGATTAATCTCAAAAAACAAAACAATATCAACAATTATTTTGTTTTTTTAAATTTTATTATCCGATTAATATAAAATTTAACAAAATGTATAGTAAAACTGTAAAATTTATTTTTGATTCGATGCAACTTTAGAAAATTTATTAACAAAATAAAATTGAAAACAAATTAATCGAAATTTTAAATAGTCACTTCTCCCTGTTCGAAGTGGCGAACGGGTCGGAATTATTAACTTATACAAAACTGCCTATGACAAAAACAAAATAATTACATTTTTAAGCAATTACCTAAATAGGGTATTGCTAACTTTTTTAAAAACAATTTATTATGAAAAAATTTATTATTTTTTTACTCTTTATGCCGCAGCTTTTTTATGGGCAGTGGGTACAGCAAGTTTCTGGAACAACCGAAAACCTTAACGATGTTTTTGCTGTTACCGAAAACTTGGTTTTTGCAGTTGGTGACAACGGTACAATTCTAAAAACAACAGATGGAGGTGTTAACTGGGTACAGAAAAATTCGGGTGTAACTTTTAGACTTGATAAATTACAATTTGTTAATGAAAATGTTGGTTATATTTTCGGTTTTGAAGACAGTTTATATTTAGGTAAATTGTTAATGACAGTAAATGGTGGAGAAACTTGGTCTCAAATTACCTCTTTAAATATAAATGGAGAAGGAGACATATCAGTGGTAAATGCAGATATCTTTTATTATTCTAATAATTTTATACTGTTTAAATCAATTAATAGAGGTCTTTCGTTTCAAGAAATTAATATAACAAATTCGATACAAGAAATACAATTTATAACAGAAATGATTGGCTTTGCATTAGGTTATGGTGGTCTTTTAAAAACCATTGATGGTGGATTTACATGGGGTATTATTAGCAATAGTATCTCTTCGTTTTATTTTTTAAATCAAAATATTGGTTTTAAGGCCTCTAGTGATGGGTTGTATAAAACAATTGATGGTGGTATAAGTTTTAGTTTTGTTGATTGGGATATTTCTGGTATGAATAAAATATACCTTTCTAACGAAAATATTGTATGGGGTACACCTGTAAAATGTCCTTTAAATGGTAATCCTTGTTTTTCTATGAGAGGTGAAACAAATAATTTAGGAGTTTATAAACGAGAAAACGATGTTACAGTTTACACTGCTCATAGTTTTGTTAATCCAACTTTAGGTTTTGCCGTTTCATGGGGCGGTCAAATTTATAAAAATACAACTGTTTCACTTTTAATAAATAAATTGGATAAAAAAAGTGTTTTTAGGATTACACCAAATCCAGCAACAAACCAAATAAATATTTCTTTAAATGATTGGCAATCGCAAACTATAACTATAATAATTTCAGATAGTTTAGGTAAAAAAGTTTTTTCAAATACTTATAATTATGAAAATAATATTACAATTGATACTCAAAATTTATCTAAAGGAATGTATTTTCTAAATGTAATTTCAGAAAACAGCAAACAAACTCAAAAAATAATAATCAATTAAAAGTCTTTTTTATGAAAAAATTATATAAAATAGTTTTGTTTTTGTTTGCAGTACAATTTGGTTCAGCACAAGTAAACACTATTTTTAACACAAAGACGTCTGACTTCACAATAAGCAATAAAGACATTTATAAAATAATTAATTGTACTGAAATTCAAACTACAACCTCGCAAATTGGTGCGCCACAATTGCCTGTTACGACAAGAACTTTTGCATTACCACAAGGGAGTGTTGTTACTAATTTAAGCGTTGCAAACGGCTCTAAAATAGAAATAGGGGTAATATTTACTTATATCCAGCTCAACCACCTTGCGCGCTAAACGGCAAACCTTGCCCTAATTTTGTTGCACCCGATTCAGTAATTTATAATTCAAATTCTCCTTTTCCTACAGTGACTACCACAATTGCAAACGATAACAACACCTTTGGTTATCATGTGGTCGAACTAAACATTTCCCTTTTCGAATATTTCCCACTTTAAAAAAATCGTAACGCTTTGACTAAATTTATTTTTGAAAATTCATAAAATCAGATAAAATTATTTGAAAACTCACTTCTATATTAAAAAATCGAGT
>JANNWM010000025.1:0-9107 GCA_031408435.1 Bacteroidota bacterium | reverse complement strand
GGTACAGCAAGTTTCTGGAACAACCGAAAATCTTAACGATGTTTTTGCCGTAACCGCAGATTTAGTTTTTGCTGTTGGCAACAATGGTACAATTTTAAAAACTACAGATGGTGGTGTAAATTGGGTACAAAAAAATTCGGGAATAACAGATCCAATTAACAAAGTTCAATTTATTGATGAAAATGAGGGTTATGCATTAAGTGAATTAGGTCAAATATTAAAAACAGTTGATAGCGGTAATACTTGGATTTTAATTTATTCATTTCCAACGTTATCATTTAATTATAGATTTATGTCATGTATAAATGGAAATGTTTTATATTATTGTCAAAATTATATTTTATATAAAAGCATAAATGGCGGCATTTCTTTTCAAGAGTTCGCTTCACCAGAATTTATGCGGAATATTCAATTTATTAATGCATTGATTGGTTTTGCTCAAAGTAGTGGTGGACTTTTGAAAACTGTAGATGGTGGTCTAACTTGGAATATTATTAAAAATGATGGATTTGGTTCATTTTACTTTTTAAGCGAAAATATAGGTTTTGTGAATACATTAAGTGGACTTATGAAAACGATTGATGGTGGAATTAGCTTTACGCTACTTGGTTCAATTGAAATTGATTTTAAATTGTTAGCTTCCAACGAAAATGTAATTTGGTCAATGCCTGAAGGTTGTCCTCTTAATGGTGCGCCTTGTTATGGAACAAGAGGCGAAATTTTAAGTTCAAGTAATTTTCAAATTGAAAATACTTTTCCATTTAGTTCAATGCATTTTATTAACCCAACAAAGGGTTATGCAATAAGTTTTAGTAAAATTTATAAAAATATCACTGGCTTAAATTCATTAAGTAATATTGATTTTCAAAATCAAGATAAACCTGTGATTTTTCCTAATCCATGTGACAATGAAATAAATATATCATTTAATGGGAGAATAATCGAACTTGTTGAAATTATTATAACAGATAATCTAGGAAAAAAAGTATTTGAAGATATTTTCCCATATTCAGAAAGCATTAAAATTAATACGAAAGCATTCTCTAAAGGATTATATTTTTCGACAATTATTTATGGAAATAGACAACAAACACAAAAACTCTTAATTAAATAAGTACATTTTTATGACAAAATTATATCAAATATTATTGTTTTTAGCTGTTTCGCAGCTTAATTGGGGTCAAGTTAACGCAAATTTCAGCACCAAAAATACCGATTTTTCGATTGTTACAAAAGATATTTATAATATTATTAATAGCTCTGAAAGCACAATCGAATCAGGCAAGTTAGGAACCCCACAGTTGCCAATTTTTTCAAGAAACTATGTATTGCCAGCTGGGAGTGTTGTTGCCAATTTAAGCATCACTAATGGCTCTAAAACAGAAATGGGGGGGGGGTAATATCTTCTTATATCCTACTCAACCACAATGTATTATAGGCAAACCTTGCCTCGATTTTGCTAGCCCTGATTCAACAATTTACAATTCTAATATTCCTTTTCCACTAGAAACAGCAACCATTGCAAACGATTCTAGTCCTTTTGGCTTTCATGTGGTTACTGTAAACGTTTGCCCATTTGAATACTTGCCATTGCAACGAAAATTGTACCGTTTCGACCAAATCAATATTACTATCAATTACACAATTGGTGCGATTGAATATCAATCAAAGATTACAGAATACCGTCACAAGCTGATTCAAGATTATGTAAAAAGTTTTGTGCAAAACCCAACAATAATTAGTAGTGGTTATAAAACAGCTAATCAGATTGTGTCTATTCAATCTCCAACAATAACAAGCTCTAAATTAATAATTCCATGGAAACCATCTTCCGCACCCAATGTTGAGATACCTGATTATATTATTATTACTAATGAAACTTTAAAAAATAGTTTCAAACCTTTTGTGCAATATAAAATCTCTAGAGGCATTCCAACTTTATTAGTAACCGTCGAGCAAATTTATGCCAACTATGCTGGTTGCGATAATCCCGAAAAGATACGAAATTACTTGAAAGCAGCACACCAATTTTGGGGTGCAGGTTTATTTGTACTTTTAGGTGGTGATACTGCCATTGTTCCTGGAAGAATTGGTTCTTTTTTTGCTCAATCACATCCTTACACTCCTTATTATACAGATTTATATTATTGTGATGTTTACAAACCAAGTGTGTTAAATTATAATTGGAATAGTAGCGGTGATGAAATGTTTGGTGTTAACGTTCCTTTCACTGGTAACGGTTATGATTTATGTGAACAAGGTTCAGATAATTATATAGGTCGTGCGCCAGTAGACACTGTTGAAGAGGTTAACAAATTTATTTCAAAAATTATAAATTATGAAAAATTAGAAGGTGTGTCAGAAACCAATTACGTTAATAACATGTTATTTATTGGTGCTTATCACACTTATAATGAAACAAATCAATTTAATCCAACTCCAATTTATTCAAATGCTGGTCAACAGTGGCATAATAGTTTGGCCAATAAACCATTTTTATCAAATCCAATTTTAAAAAAGCATCTTCTTTTTGATGATCATTTAGGTTCAACACATAATGCATATTTAGGCAATGAAGAATTGAATAATGTTTCAACAATAAATAGATTAAATAATGGTTTACCTAATAATGGAGGCAAATTTCATTTAGTTAGTCATTACGACCACGGGAGTCCTTTTGGAATTGGTACTTCTGGAAAAATGAAAAGAAATAGTATTTTTCGAGAAGAGATGGATGCTTTGACGAACGCTACTTCTGGCAGTTTTTACCAAATTATGTATTCTACGTCTTGCGAAGCAGGTGAATTCGATAAAGATTGTTTTGCAGAACGATATATTAATTCTCATACTGGTGGCGGTGTTGCAATTATGGCAAATTCCGGAAGTGTTTTAGGTGGAGGTCAAGAACAAGATAATAAATTATTTCAATCTATTTATGGAAATTTATCGCCAACCTCATATTTAATGGGTGTAGCTTTTGCAAATGTAAGAGATGCAATTTCATCAACATATAGAAAAAAACAGTTAACCCTTTTCGGCGAACCAACTATGGCTGTTTGGTCTGCAACCCCGCAAAACATTAACTTGACGGTTCAACAAAACTTGTCAATTAACCCTGCTATCGCTAATGTGTTGCCAGTAACCATTAATCCACTTAGCGAAAAAGCAACCATAACTTTGTACAAGTTTAACACTGCATTACAAATTACAGAAGTTTACGCAAGTCAAACTTTGGAGGTTGGTGTTACAACAGCACAGTTTACAGTCAATCCAGACACAACAGGCGTCATGACCGTAAAAGTTACTGCAAAAAATTATTTGCCTGCCACAGCCAATGTTAATATTCTTTTTCCGCAAGCCCATTTATATGTCTCAGGTTACACAATTGTTGACGCCAACGGCAATGGTTTTATCGAACAAGGCGAGACCATAAATCTGTCGGTAAACTTGACCAATTCGGGCAGTACCAATATAACGCTTGTTAATGCTGCGTTGTCTTGTAACGCACTTTACGGCACGGTCAACAATGGGTCGGTTAGTTCCTCTCAAATCAATGCGGGACAAACCGTTACGCTTTCGGGTTTTACATTCACGGCAGGTAACAATAACAGTTTGCCAAATTTTATTGAGTTCATGCTCAATATTACTGCCAATGGTGGTTATGTTCACTTGGACAATTTCTTTTTAGATCTCAAAAATCCGGTTTTAACGATTGGTGCTAGAACAATGACGGTTGACAATGTTGTAACCAATAATTTTCAACTCAATAAAGCACATAGTCTCAAGATTGCATTGAGCAATATTGGCGATGTGCCATCGGGTACGTTAACTGCAACTTTATCTACCCCAATGACCAATGTTGTTATTGCAACAGAAAGCAGTACTTACTTAAGTATTAACAATTCAATAGGTGTCAATGTTGCACCGTTTGTTTTTAGTTTTACTGGAACGACTATTCTTGTTGGTGCAAAACCGTTTATATTAACCTTGACCAATCCGTTAGGCAAATCTTGGACTTTCAATTTCGATTTAAACGAGGCTTTACCTCCTTTAATTTCTGGTTTCAAATTTACATCGACAACTTCAGAAATAAAACCAATTTGGAATCCAGTTACCAACATTGTTGGTTATAATGTTTATCGAAGCAATCAAGAAAACGGTACTTATTCTAAAATAAATACATTCTTGGTTTCTGGTTCATCGACTTATACCGATTTGACAGTTAACCCTGCAACAATTTATTATTACAAAATTAGTGTAGTTACAGCATCGGGCAACGAACGACCACTAGATCAGGTTGTAACCAATGGCAGTCCCGCATTGCAAGGATACAAAGCTTGGACATCGCTTGATGCACACGAGGCATTTCCAATAAATACCTCAGGGACTAATGATTGTCAAACAGCGCCAACATTATTTGATGTTAATGGAGATGGTAAAAAAGAAATATTTGTAAATGTATCATCTGGCAGTGAAGCAATCGGAAAAATACTTGGGTTTAAACAATCTGGTCAAGAAATGTTCGATATAGATGGTAATCCAACAACTGTTTCAGGATTTGCAAATACAAATATTCAGATGTTTGCAAATTCTGCTGTGGGTGATATTGACAATGATGGCAACGCAGAAGTGTTTTCTGTGGGTCGTAATAATAATACAAATGGTGGTAAGGTATTTGCATTTAAAACAGTAGGTGGCAATAACGATAGCAAACCTGATACGTTATGGGCAGAAGAAGCAATAGATTTTGGACATCGTGTTGGTCGAAACCCAGTTCTTTACGATATAGATAAAAATGGTTTTTTAGATTTAATTGTTGTTGATGAAAAACAAAAAGTTTACGTATATGATAAAAATAAAAACCTTATGTCAGGATGGCCCCAAGAAGTTTCTGGAGCAGATTATTCATTAGGAGAAATTGCAGTTGCAGATTTAGATCATGATGGCAAAGCTGAAATTGCTTTAGGTTGCAAGGTTGTAAATGGAATAAAAGGCGGTATTTGCGTTTGGCACCATGATGGGACACCTTTTACTGTAAATCCTTTTAAAGTATTTGCAGATAATGAAGTTGCTGATGGCGGTATTGTTTTTGCGGATATAGATAATGATTTGAATTTGGATCTTCTAATTACTACAAAAAATGGATCACAAGGTACAACAGGAAAACTATATGCTTTTAAACAAAACGGGCAACCCGTAAGTAATATGTGGAATGGAATGATCACAATCACAACCCTAAATTGGTGGGGTAGTATGCCAAGAATTGCAGTAGGAGATTTAAATCATGATGGTAATCTTGAAATTGCAATAGGTGGTCAAAATTTATTGAAAGTTTTTGATAGATTTGGTCAAAATTTAATTGGTTTTCCAAAAACAATAACTTCAGTTCGCGGAAGTGCTCCAATTATAGCTGATATTGACGCAGATAATGATTCTGAAATAATAGTAAATGATAATGGTAAGTTAATTGCTTTTAATATAGATGGTACTGATGTAATTGGCTTTCCAATCGAAGCTAGCAATGGACAGCTATTTGGTCCTTCCCCATCTGTAGACGATATTGACAATGATGGCAAAAATGAAATAGTTATACCTACGTTTCAAGCAACAACCTACGTTTACAAAACTCAGGGTCATAGTATTAATAATGAATGGAGTTCTTATCGAGGCAATCCGCAAAACACGGGCACCTATAAAGAGGTTTGTAACAATGTTCTTGATCTTATGGTCAAAGATGGTTCAGACGATTTGGGCACTCAACCCAACACAAGAACCCAATTTTTTTGGGAGTCAGACAATATTTGGGTTCGTAACGACAATGATAATGGTTTAGACCATCAAAATCCAGAATTTTCGACAAGCGGTGCACCAGTTTTCATAAAAGTTAGAGTGGTCAACAAAAGTTGCATGACTTCTACTGGTAACGAACTATTGAATCTATATTGGTCAAAAGCCTCAAGCGGACTTTCTTGGCCAAACTCTTGGAACGGTAGCATTACTTATCCAGCAACAGGTGTAAGTATGGGTAATATTGTTGGAACATTAAATATTCCAGTTTTGCAACCTTGGCAAGAAATAATATTAACTTTTCCTTGGCAGGTTCCTGATCCTTACAGATATGATGGTAATGACCAATGGCATTTTTGTTTACTTTCAAGAATAGTTACTAACAACGACCCAATGCTTGTTCTAGAAACCAATGATTTAATAGCAAATGTTTTAAACAACAATAATATTGCATGGAAAAATTTAACAGTGGTTGATGTTTTGCCTAATAATGTTGCAGCGCCTGGCGGGGTCATTGCCGTCGAAAATCCATTTAACATTCCAAAAACTTACTATCTAGAAATGGCAGTTTCTGATGCAGAAACGGGTAAATCAATTTATGAAGAAGCCGAAGTTGGCATTAAAATGGATAAAACAATTTACAACGCTTGGGTTCGTGGCGGAAAAGAAGCACAATTACTAAATGCCACATTAGACGAAAACAGAAAAATTGTCAAAGGTAATCACGTAATATTAGATAATATTAATTTCAATGCTAATGAAATTGGAACTATAAAATTAGATTTTAATTTCTTAACCAAAGAACTTACAAACAAATCTAATTATATATATAGAGTCATTCAAAAAGACAAATTAACAGGCAAAACAATTGGTGGCGAAACATTTGCAATCAATAAAAAATCAAGAGCAGTATTTACAGCAGATGCTGGAGCCGATAAAGAAGCAGATTTAAACCAACCTATAACAATTAGCGCAGTTGATATTAACGAACCAGCAATTTATAATTGGTATGACAACGATGGAAATTTAATATTCCGAGGCAAAAATTTACAAATTGCAAATGCAGTCGCCAAAAAATACAAACTTGAAGTAATTTCAACCGTCGATGGTTTCAAAGACTATTCAGAAATGGAAGTAACAATTAATCCAAACCGATTAAAAAACATTATTCCAAACCCAGTTTTAAGCAATGCAAAGATTGAATACAATTTGAATGCTGCTAGTTCGGCTTATTTAATGATTATTAGTTATTATATGAACGGAGGCGTTTCTAACAATTATGTGTTAGATGTCAATTCTAGTGAAACTATTATTAATTTAACTAGTTATGCTAACGGTTTCTATAAAGTAGTTTTGGTAGTAAATGGAGTAATTTCTGATGCAAAAATTATTTTTAAGCAATAATTTTGTAAATTGAAATAATTTAATTTATCCATTTATCATTTATTTCAAAATAAAACCTTGTTAATTTTTTAAATTTACGAGGTTTTTTAAATTATATCTTAAATATTTTATTAGAAATTAAAACATCTTTAAACCTATTCTAAAAGTCAAAATTTGTTGTAAAAAACTATTTAATAAACTTTATAATAAATCTTTGGTAATTAGAAAAATAAGTATATATTTGCACCCTCAAAAGTGTATAAGAAATTATACTCTAATTTTTTAATAAAAATAATAATTATGTCTGGGTTAATCGGAAGAAAAATTGGCATGACTAGCTTGTTCGACGAGAACGGAAAAAACATTCCGTGTACCGTTATAGAAGCTGGACCGTGCGTTGTTACCCAAGTCAGAACACAAGGTGTCGACGGGTACGAAGCGTTGCAACTGGGTTTCGATGACAAAAAAGAGAAACACTCCACAAAAGCTGACTTAGGTCATTTTGCTAAAGCTGGAACTGTAGCTAAGAAAAAAGTCGTTGAATTCACAGATTTTGCAACAGAACACAAATTAGGAGACGTTATTAACGTTTCTATGTTCGAAGAAGGAGAGTTTGTAGATGTACAAGGTGTATCTAAAGGTAAAGGTTTTCAAGGTGTTGTTAAGCGTCACGGTTTTGGTGGTGTTGGTCAAGCAACACACGGTCAACACAACCGTTTAAGAGCGCCAGGATCTGTTGGAGCTTCTTCTTATCCATCTAGAGTATTCAAAGGAATGAGAATGGCTGGAAGAATGGGTGGAGATAATGTAAAAGTACAAAACCTTAGAGTTTTAAAAGTAGTTTCTGAAAAAAACCTACTTGTAATCAAAGGATGTATTCCTGGTTGTAATAACTCTTATGTAATCATTCAGAAATAATGGAAGTAAAAGTTTTAGATAAAACCGGAAAAGATACTGGCAGAAAAGTTCAACTTTCTGATTCAATATTCGCAATAGAGCCAAATAATCACGCTGTATATCTTGATGTTAAACAATATTTAGCAAATCAAAGACAAGGAACGCACAAAGCTAAAGAAAGAGCCGAAGTTGCAGGAAGTACACGTAAGATTAAAAAACAAAAAGGTACTGGTACGGCTCGTGCTGGTTCAGCAAAAAACCCTTTGTTCAAAGGTGGAGGTACAGTTTTTGGACCACGTCCAAGAAGTTATTCATTCAAATTGAACAAGAGTTTAAAAAGATTAGCTAGAAAATCAGCATTTTCAATCAAGGCAAAAGAATCTAATTTAGTAGTTGTAGAAGACTTTACATTTGACACTCCAAACACTAAAAGTTTCATTACCGTTTTGAATGCCTTAGGATTAGATAATAAAAAATCTTTATTTGTGTTGGGTGATTCAAATAAAAATGTATATTTGTCATCTCGCAATTTAAAAGGAACTAACGTAGTAAGTAACTTAGAATTAAGTACTTATGCTATTTTAAATGCAAATAATCTAGTGCTTTTAGAGAGTTCTCTAGAAGGAATTGAAGAAAATTTAAGCAAATAAGAGGTCATGAGTATAATAGTTAAGCCCATTATTACAGAAAAAGTAACCAAAGAAAGTGAAACATTAAATCGTTTTGGTTTCGTTGTAGACAGAAAAGCAAATAAAATACAAATTAAGAAAGCTGTTGAAGCTGCTTATGGAGTAACTATTCTTTCTGTTAATACAATGAACGTTAGACCAGATCGATCTACTAAATACACCAAATCTGGTTTAATCAGTGGAAAGACAAATGCAATCAAAAAAGCATTCGTACAAGTACAAGAAGGAGAAACAATTGATTTTTACAACAATATCTAAGATACAATGTCAGTAAGAAAATTAAAACCTATTACCCCAGGTCAGCGATTTAGAGTTGTGAATGGTTATGACGCCATTACAACTGATAAGCCG
>JANNWM010000024.1:0-1636 GCA_031408435.1 Bacteroidota bacterium | reverse complement strand
TGGCGAAGCGTTTTTGCCAAAAGGCAGTAATCCGTTTGGACCACCTTTAGTAACTTGTTATTATCAATTTTTAGATGATGCCCACGAATTTGGATTAGGTTTTTCAAATAATACAAGTTCATTAAGAGGCATTTCAATTTTAACTGATAAACTTGAATTTATTGAAGGAAATACTTATCAAATTAAACAAGAAACAACTAATAATTCTTGTTTTGCATATTTTAATATTGGATTATTATACTTCGGCACCAATACAATATATACAGGAGAACTAAAGATAAATAAATTAGACCAAGAAAATCTAATATTATCAGGAACTTTTTGGTTTGATGCCGTAAACGCAGCAGGAGAAAAAATTGAAATAAGAGAAGGTCGATTTGATATGAAATATTCACAATAAAAAAAAACAAAAATTATGAAATAAAAAAAACAAAAAAAAGAAAAACCATTCTGCAAGGCAGAACAGTTTCTCAAAGTTCAAAAAAACAAACCTTCACGTTTATAAATTTTAAACTTTTCAAAATTAGCAAACTATTTAACAATGGAAAATATTTGGCATAATTTATTGATTTACATACATTTATAAAAAATTAAAACCATGAAAAAAATAATCACAATATTATTATCATCAACAATACTTTCTTGCTGTAATAAAGACGAAAACACAACACCTGCGCCATCACCAGTCTCACAACTACCACCCGCAACACAAACTGGTGCAAACACAGTAGGGTGCTTAGTTAATGGAGAAGCGTTTTTGCCTTATCAATCAAATCCTTTTGGAACACCTGCATTAACTTGTAGCTATCAATTAATTGACAGTCAATATGAATTTGCTCTAGGTTTTGGAAATGACAAATTGTCACCTGTGCGAGGACTTACAATTCTATCAAATAAATTACTTTTTAATGAAGGACAAATTTATTTAATTAAGCAAGAAGAGCTTATAAATTCATCATTTGCGTATTATCAAAACGGTTTTCAAAATGTTTTTGGGACAAATATTACAAATACAGGCGAATTAAAAATAAACAAGTTAGATCAATCAAATGCTATCATCTCTGGGACTTTCTGGTTTGATGCTATAAAATCATCAGGAGAAAAAATCGAAATAAGAGAAGGTCGTTTTGATATGAAATATTCACTATAAAAAAAATTAAAATTATGAAATAACAAAAACAAAAAAAAGAAAAACCATTCTGCAAGGCAGAACAGTTTTTCAAAGCTTAAAAAAACAAACCTTCACATTTATAAATTTTAAACTTTTCAAAATTAGCAAACTATTTAACAATGGAAAATATTTGGCATACTTTATTGATTTACATATATTAATAAAAAAAATTAGAACCATGAAAAAAATAATCACAACATTACTATTATCAACAATACTTTCTTGTTGCAATAAAGACGAAAACACAACATCTGCACCAACACCGGTTTCGCAGCTGCCACCAGCAACACAAACAGGCGCAAACACAGTAGGATGTTTGGTTGATGGCGAAGCGTTTTTGCCAAAAGGCAGTAATCCGTTTGGACCACCTTTAGTAACTTGTTATTATCAATTTTTAGATGATGCCCACGAATTTGGATTAGGTTTTTCAAATAATACAAGTTCATTAAGAGGCATTTCAATTTT
>JANNWM010000023.1:0-3716 GCA_031408435.1 Bacteroidota bacterium | reverse complement strand
AGTAGAAAAGGCTGGGGATTATCACTGTTAACGAGGTCATTGCCTCTGCGGTTACTGAGAACCTTACTCCAGCCTTTTGTTCTTTCTGATTTATATTAAAATTTTGTGTAAATTTACAAAATGCAAGCTTAAGGCGGTTTGCAATCCCGAAAGCTTTCGGGAGGGGTTTTGGTCTTGACTTTACACATATTTTTGTACTTTTGTGGTCAGTGATTTACTGAAAGTTCAGGCTAACCAAATCCCCAACTGACGACAAGCCACAAGACGTTGTGCGTTATGCTACAAAAACTGAGTGAAATTAAACACTTACAGTTAAAAATAAAAATAAAAAAATATGGAATTTGTAGTTTTAATAGTAGTAATAATGATTCTAATTATAGGAATACCTATTGGCTTATCAATCATAATTTACAAATTTATTAAAAAACGGAATTTTAATAAAAAATTTCAATTAATTGCATTAATTCCAGTCTTAACTATTGTATACTTAATTTGTACAGCTGTTTATCCACTTGATGAATTTTACATAGAAAAATACGAAGAAGTTACTAATATGAAATTTCCAGACAAAGGAATTATTAAGTATAAAAGTGCATCATATCCAGACCAATTTGGAGATTATACTGCTTGCTTTGTTGTAGAACTTGAGCAAGTAGAACTGGAACTTTTAAAAAATAATTTAGAAAAAAATGGTTTCGTAAAAAAAAGCTTTTGGATTGGTAGTGAAGAAATGGAATATATCAACGAAAAGACAAAAACGAAGAAATTTGTAGAAGAATATTACAAAGCAGTTGAAGATAAAAATTATAATATTGGATTTTTAAATGATAATAAATCAATTATTATTCAACGAAGTAGTTCATAAAAAGCACAAACGCACAACAGCGGTTTGCAAAAATTGGGGTTTTGGTATTGACTTTACACATTGTTTTGTACTTATGTGGTCAGTGTTTTACTGAAAGTTCGGGCTAACCAAATCCCCAACTTCTGCAAGCCACGAGACGTTGTCGGATATTTTAAAAAAAATCCACTCAAGAAAATTTATTTATTTCAATTTGAAAATGTAGATTTGTAAAATGATAACAATAGAAGAAAATAAAAGAAAATCATTAGGAAGTTACAAGTTTATAGACTTGTTTGCTGGAATTGGAGGATTTCATTTGGCTTTAAAATCACTTGGTAGTAATTGCGTTTTTGCTTCCGAATGGGATAAATTTGCTTCAAAAACTTATTACGATAATTTTGGTTTACAACCAAATGGAGATATAACTAAAATTCAAGAAAAAGAAATACCAAACCACGATATTTTGTGTGGAGGTTTTCCGTGCCAAGCTTTTTCAATTTCTGGAAAACAGAAAGGGTTTGATGATATTCGTGGAACTTTATTTTTTGATATTGCTCGCATTGTTGAACATCATAAACCTAAAGTTTTGTTTTTAGAAAATGTAAAAAATCTTTCAAAACATGATGATGGAAAAACATTAAAAACAATTTTAACAACCCTGGAAACACTGGAGTATAATGTATTTACAAAAATTTTCAATGCAAGTAATTTTGGATTACCTCAAAATAGAGAAAGAATATATATTGTAGCTTTCAAAAAATCTATAAATTCTAAAAAATTCAAATTTCCAAAACCAACAAACGAGCAGATTTGTTTGGAAAATATTCTTGAAGAAAACCCAACTAATGCTAAAATAATTGAAAGAAACGACATTGAAATTTATAAAAATTATGAAATTCAAAATTCATTATTTGGCGAATTTCAACTTTTAAACAAACCAATACAAGTTGGTAAAGTTAATAAAGGTGGTCAAGGAGAAAGAATTTATCATCCTCTTGGTCACGCAATTACACTTTCTGCATATGGAGGAGGAGTTGGTTCCAAAACAGGATTATATTTGGTTAAGAACAAAATAAGAAAATTATCACCAAGAGAGTGTGCAAGAGTTCAAGGATTTCCTGACTCATTCAAAATCAACGAAATAGACACTCAAGCATACAAACAATTTGGAAATAGTGTATCAATAAATATTTTGCAAAATATAGTTTTAGAAATTCAAAAAATACTAGAAATAAATGACTAAAAAGGAATTATTAGGGTCTCAAACCGCAAAAAATGGTTTCTTAAATGAGGACGATATTGTTATTAAATTTAACAATTGGAAAAAAGATTTGGAAGCACAAAAATGGTTAATCATAATGGATTATAAACTTGAAGAAATTGAGTATGTAGAAGCTGTTAAAATTAGTGGTTATAAAACTGATGTTCAAGCCCAAGTAAGTATAAAATTGAAAAAAGCATTGGATGTTCAAAATCTTCAGGTCAAACTTGTGAGTAATCCAAAAGGATTTAATCAAATTGACAAAAGATGGGTTGATAATTATCAAGAAATGTGGGAAATACCAAAACCAATTTTATCGATTTTAAAAAGATACACTGGAGAAGAGAAACCAAATATCACCAAATTAAAAGACAAGAGAAGAATGTTTGCTGATGAATTTGAACAAACGGAGCAAAATAAAATACTGAATTGGCTTAAAAAAAACAAAGCATTGATTGTTTCAGACATTTTGAAAGGTCGAGGAAAATTTGCAGCTGAATGGATGTTAGTAGCGCAAAAAGACAACAAAAATTCACGATGGATTTTAAAGCCGATGAACTTTTGTATGAATCATTTTGGAAATGGCGAAGTAGAAATAACAAAAAGAGGAAACTTTAAAATTGGATCAATTACAATGCAAAGAAAAGGAGGCGATGCAGGAAGATCAACAGCAAATATGCTTCAATTTAAAATTAATCCCGCAGAATTATTTGAAGAGTAAAAGAAAAAACATCCGACAACAGCGGTTTGCAAAAATTGGGGTTTTAGGCTTTCTGAAAGTTGGTTTTGTACCAGCAATATTCAGTGAATTCGGAATGATTTGTTTGTACTTTTCCCCAACTTCAGCAAGCCACGAGACGTTAGGCGATATATTTGAAAAAATCTATGTTGAATTGAAACTTGAAAAAATTATTGTATTTTTGCATTAAAATATAATATTATGTTAATCGCAAATCCGATTTATGACGTAGTTCTCAAAAGAATGATGGAAAATGATAAAGTTGCAAAATTTTTCATTGGAACATTATTGGAACAAACTATTGAAACAGTTGAAGTTAAACATCAAGAGTTTACTTACACCGATGAATTGGCTGGGCTTGCAGTTTTTAGACTTGAATTTATCGCAACTATTAAAACTGAAAGTGGAGAATCAAAAAAAATATTAATTGAAATACAAAAAGCAAAAAATCAAATTGATTTGATGCGTTTCAGAGATTATCTAGCCGAACGACACAAAAAAGAAGACGATGTAAATGGTGAAAAAATGATTTTGCCAATCACAACTATTTATATTTTGGGTTTCAAACTTCCTGAAATAAATTCTGCTTGTCTGAAAGTTGAAAGAAATTACAAAGATTTAGTGAACAATTCAAGAATTGAAACTAAAAGTGATTTTATTGAGAAATTAACACACTATAGTTATGTTGTTCAAGTAGAAAGAATTACTGGAAAATACCAAACAAAATTAGATAAACCCGTTGGGTGTAATTAAGTGATTTGTATTTTAATGTTATTTATTGGTCTATCAAATATAAATTTGTTCATGTATTGTATCAATGTTAAAGATGTTATTTTTGCTAAAATTCGTGTTTTAAATCCATCAAAAGTTTT
>JANNWM010000022.1:0-23515 GCA_031408435.1 Bacteroidota bacterium | reverse complement strand
TATTTAGATGAGTTTAGTTTCCGAATTAATAGGTCTAACAACAAGGATAACATTTTTGATATACTAATAAACAAAATGATGAGCACTCAAAGAGTTTTATATCAAGATATTATAATAAGTAAATAAGAGAACACCTCAATTATTTTTTAATATAATTTTAAGATGGTGTTAAAAAAATCAATTATGAATTTCAGAATCATGTAATTTTCGTGTTCTATTTGAGTTTTAAATCTTTTGAGTTTTATTTTTATTTAGGTTTTTTAAAAATCATTCAATTATTAGTATAAATTTAAGGAGTTTTTATATTTTTGCAAAACTATGGCAAAACAAGAAGATTTATTTAAGAATGTAGTTTCGCATGCAAAAGAATACGGATTTATTTTCCAATCGAGCGAAATATACGACGGATTAAGTGCAGTTTATGATTATGCACAAAACGGAGTAGAATTAAAGAAAAACATCAGAGAATATTGGTGGAAATCGATGGTGCAAATGCACGAAAACATTGTTGGTCTCGACGCAGCAATCTTAATGCACCCAACAACCTGGAAAGCATCTGGACATGTTGATGCTTTTAACGATCCATTAATTGACAATAAAGACAGCAAAAAAAGATACAGAGCCGATGTTTTAATCGAAGATTATGCCGAAAAACTGAATCAAAAAGCCGAAAAAGAAATAGAAAAAGCTGCAACCCGTTTTGGAGAAAGCTTTAATCGTGAGGAGTTTGTAACCACAAATGCTCGTGTAATGGAATATTTGTCTCGCAAAAATGAAATTTTGTCTAGAATGGCAAAATCGCTAGGCGACGAAAACCTCGAAGATGTCAAGGCATTAATAGAAGAATTAGAAATTGCTTGCCCAGAATCGGGTTCAAGAAATTGGACCGAAGTGAAGCAATTTAATTTAATGTTTGGTACAAAATTGGGTGCATCGGCAGAATCGGCAATGGATTTGTACTTGCGTCCAGAAACGGCTCAAGGAATTTTTGTGAATTTTTTGAATGTTCAGAAATCAGGTCGAATGAAAATTCCGTTTGGGATTGCACAAACTGGAAAAGCTTTTAGAAACGAAATTGTGGCTAGACAATTTATTTTCCGTATGCGAGAATTCGAACAAATGGAAATGCAATTTTTTGTGAAACCAGGCGAAGAAATGAAATGGTACGAATATTGGAAAAATGCTCGTCTAAACTGGCATTTGTCTTTAGGTTTAGGTCGAGAAAATTATCGTTTTCATGACCACGAAAAATTGGCACATTATGCCAACGCAGCTGCCGATATTGAATTTAATTTTCCGTTTGGTTTCAAAGAATTAGAAGGAATTCATTCCAGAACAGATTTTGATTTAAAAGCACACGAACAATTTTCGGGAAAAAAATTACAATATTTCGACACCGAAACCAATGCCAATTACACGCCGTATGTCGTAGAAACTTCGGTTGGATTAGACAGGATGTTTCTTTCGGTTTTTGCAAATTCATTAAAAGAAGAAACTTTAGAAGATGGTTCTGTGAGAACAGTTTTGCAATTGCCAAGCGTTTTGGCACCAACAAAAGCAGCAGTTTTGCCGTTGGTCAAAAAAGATGGTTTGCCAGATATTGCCAAAAAAATTATCGAAGATTTAAAATGGGATTTCAACGTTGCCTATGACGAAAAAGATGCAGTTGGACGCCGTTACAGACGTCAAGATGCGCTAGGAACACCATTTTGTATTACTGTTGACCATCAAACGATCGAAGACCAAACAGTAACAATTCGTCATAGAGATTCTATGAAACAAGACCGAGTTGCTATTTCTGAATTAAGAAGCATTATCGAAAACGAAGTTTCAATGCGAAACTGGTTGATGAAATGTTAATAGAAAATAGTCATAAAAAAAATGCTTCTCGAAATTGAGAAGCATTTTTTTATAGAACATATTTGTGTTATTCGAATCTATAGCCAATAGAAATTCCTCCTCGACCAAATATTTTTTCAGACGATGACAAACCATCTTTGTTACTCGCAGAATAATCGTTTAGTAAATTACGACCAATTCCGGCATTTAATTCGAAGATAATACCATTGTTTGACATCCATTTGCCACCAATACCAATACCAAAAGCTAGGTCAGTAGTAGATTTTCTTTCAACTGTTGAAACCCCATTATTATAATATCCATTATAGTTGTTAATGTACAAATAACTGTCGTATTTAAATGAATTTATAGATGTAAATCCTTCAAAGAAAAAACCAGCAGCAGGCTTTTTTCCGAAATAAAATCTATAAAAAGGTGTTAAAGAAAAAGTTGTGTTAATTTCTTCTCCAGACGATATAATCAAATTAACGCCAAAACCCGATTCTTTATTTATTAATCTTTCATAAGTTAGGTTAAATGCACCTGCAAATATGAGATAGGTTGGGTCAATTTTTAGTTCGTTTCTTTTTATAAAAGAATTTTGATCTTTAATTGCCTCTACCAATGTTGTTGAAACCGTTGTAGAAGTTGTCGTTGTTGTTGTCGTTGTTGGTTTTTCTATTTCTTGACCAAATGATTGAAAAACAGAAAAAACAGCTAATATTAGGGATATTTTCTTCATAAAATTAATTTGATTTTTCAACAAAAATAATAACATTGTTTAGATTGAGTATAAATAAAATGTTAAATATACTAATTAATCAACTTATTCCTCACTCAAAGCATCCCAACCTCTTGCTTTTAACGGAATTTTAGTATCAGCACGAGTTATTAAATGAATGCCTTCTGATTCTTGAACCATGTGACCAATAATCGTAAAATTCGGATTGGCTTTTATTTTCTCGAAATCATCCATCTTGATTGTGAAAAGCAATTCATAATCCTCGCCACCGTTTATTGCCACGGTTGTCGAATCGATGTTGAATTCTTCGCAAGTCGAAATTAATTGAGGATCGAGTGGTAATTTATCTTCATAAAGGTTACAACCAACTTTTGATTGTTTGCAAATGTGCATAATTTCTGACGATAAACCATCAGAAATGTCAATCATTGCCGTTGGTTTTATTTCGAGTGCGTGCAACAAAGTGCGAACGTCTTTTCGCGCTTCGGGACGCAATTGTCTCTCTATGAGGTAAGTATATAAATCTAAATCAGGTTGCGAATTTGGGTTTACATTAAAAACTTGCTTCTCACGTTCCAGAACCTGCAAACCCATATAGGCTGCACCAATATCGCCAGAAACCACTAATAAATCGGTTTGTTTGGCACCATTTCTATAAACCAATTCGGTTTCGTCGGCTTCGCCAATTGCGGTTATCGAAATGATTAAACCTTTTTGCGATGATGTTGTGTCGCCACCAATTACATCAACGTTATACTCATTGGCGGCAGCAGTAATTCCTGAAAAAAGTTCGTCTAAAGCCTCGAGCGGAAATCGGTTAGAAACCGCTACCGAAACCGTAATTTGTGTCGCTTTGGCATTCATAGCGCAAATATCAGAAATATTGACAACAACGGCTTTGTAACCCAAATGTTTCAGTGGCATATATGCCAAATCGAAATGTACGCCTTCTATCAATAAATCGGTCGAAACGACTACTTTTTTATCTTTAAAATCCAGCACTGCGGCATCGTCGCCAATTCCTTTTAATGTAGATTGTTGATTGATTTTGAAATTTTTGGTCAGATGGTCTATCAATCCAAATTCTCCGAGTTGTGCTATGCTTGTGCGTTGTTGGTTTTTGTCTTCGATCATTTTGTTTGTTTTAAATAAAAAAACTGACTAGAGTCAGCTTTCATAAACTTCTTTGATTAAATTGTCGTGATTATTTCCGCCAAAACAAATTTTGCAAGATTTAAATAATTTTCTAGAAAATCTTCTGATTGCAATATTTGGATTTTCATCACTAAATAACAAACCTGGATTTATATATTTTAAGTCGGCATGTCCTGGATTAATTGGAGTTTCTATTGTAACAATATTTTCTTTGGGTATTACTTCAAAGTTCTCATCAAGAGGTGTTGATATAATTTTTGCCTCAAAATCTCTTACTTCTTCTAATTTGATACTTTTAACAACCTGCTCAAAAATAGATTTTTTAAAAATTAAATAACCTACAAAATCAGTTTTAATATCAAAACCTCTTTTTATACAATTTTCTTTATTATTATATCTTGTTCGTAATAATGAAACTTCGGAGTATCTTGTATCTAGAAAAACATCTTTCTCAATAATATTAGCAACAATAAAAATATTTTTTTTAAAATCTCCTTCAAATATATAACGAATAATTATTTCATCATTATCAATATTCCTGTCGATAATTTCTGCCATTTACAATATTATAGATAAATCGTTTGTTAATGAAGAAATTATTAATGATAAATTTTCTATTCCTATGTTGTTCAATTCTTTATAATCATCGCCATTAACCTCAATAAAATAGCCAACAGATTTTTTGGCGATTTCTAACGATAAAATATTATCTGAATCTACTTCCCAATCCATAATTATTGTCCCCATTTTTGTAGGGTAAATATTCTCGGGTGATAAGTAAGCTAAAACACTTGCTGACAATCCATTGATAATTCTTGAACTATTAATGATTACTTCGGAGTTAATTTTTGGAGTTCCTGAATTATTCCAATTATTATCCAAATAAGAAATTGATTTAATTTTGTCTTTTAAAAATTTATTGTTATCAATTATCATCTTGTTTAAAAAAAACTTATTCCGAAGACTTGTTTTTTTTTCAGATTGGTTATAATATTCATGCTTATTCGACATTCTGCTTTCAAACAACAATCTTTTCTTATCAATGTTTGGGTCCAGTCCTGATATAAATGGGTTTATAAACATTTTAGATTAATTTAATGTGATTTTTAACTTGGTCGGTCAATAGACTATTCAACATTTCTTTATTAGAAAGATGTGCAATATTTAAAGATTTTATTAATAAATCTGAGGCAATTAAATCTTTGGATTCTATATTTTTATTGAATTTATTTGCATATTGATGAATTATTTGAATGCTTTTAACCTCATTATTAAAAGACAATTCTGTTCTTTCTTCAATATTCAAATCTTCTTCTTGAGATAAAATTATGATAGTGCCATTTTTGGAATTAATAAATTTACTGTTTATCAATTCGGAATCTATTTTAAAAATTTCAGTAACTGGAATTTTCTCATTAGATCTCCAAATAAACTCATCAATATATGTCAAATTTAACGCCTCAAAGTAAAACTCATTATGCTTTATTAAACTATTAAAATCAGTTAAAAAATTATTTATAAAGTTTTTCCATCTTAAATAATTTCTAGTTTCAAAATTTATAAAAGCTTTATTATTTTCATTTTGTAGACGAATAGAATTTTCTAACTCACCATTTTCATTGAATTGTTCAAAAATAAAACCATCTACAACATCATCTTTTTTTTTATTTATCTCAAATCCATTATCCTCAGTTTTAACACTAAAAATTTTGGTTTTTAAAATGATGCGTCTTTGATAATTTAGCGCAAAATGTTTGTCAAGATTTAATTTATCAAACAATCCTTTAATATTGATTATTTCTTGAGGTAAATACATAGAAATGATACATCTCTCAATGGAATGATTCTCTGAAATTGGAATTAAAAAATCTAACATAAATGTTTTATAATTTTCTACAAAATAAATGAATTATTTTGTAAAATCATTCAATTTTATCATATTTTTAATCATTGACCATAAAGTAATTTAAAAAATAATGTTTAGATTTAGTGAATTGAATTAAAAATATAATAAGAATTTCAACATTTAATTTTATCAACAATCCAAAGAAATTAACTTTTGTAAACTAAAAAAATAAAATGGTATTCTGTAAATTTACAAAATGTATGCACTTGTCGATTGTAACAATTTTTATGCTTCTTGCGAACGTGTTTTTCAACCGAAATTCAACGGTAAACCTGTTGCGATTTTGTCTAATAACGATGGTTGCGTAATTTCTAGAAGCAACGAAGCCAAAGCAATTGGCATAAAAATGGGTGCACCAGCATTTCAAATTAAAGACTTGATTAGAAAAGAAAACGTTCAGGTTTTTTCGTCTAATTATGCACTTTATGGCGATTTAAGTAATCGAGTTATGGGCGTTTTGGGTCAGTTTACTCCAAATCTAGAGGTTTATAGCATTGACGAAGCTTTCTTGAATTTTGACGGAATGAACATCGAAGATTATCACAATTACGGCATACAAATGAAGGCTAGAATCCAGAAATGGGTCGGAATTCCAGTTTGTATTGGTTTTGCCGAAACCAAAGCTTTGTCGAAAGTTGCCAACAAAATCGCCAAAAAATTTCAAGAACGAACTTCGGGCGTTTATGTAATTGATTCTGATGAAAAAAGAATTAAAGCATTGAAATGGACCAAAATTGAAGACGTTTGGGGCATTGGTCGCCAACAAGAAAAGAAAGTCAAGTTGCGAAATATTTTTACAGCCTACGATTTCACGTTACCGCAACACGAAGCTTGGATTAAAAAAGAAATGGGCATTATCGGAATGCGATTAAAATATGAACTTGAAGGAAAATCGGTTTTGGATTTAGAACCGATTCCTGATCAGAAAAAAAGTATTGCAACAACCAGAAGTTTTCCAAAACAAATTTCAGAATTTGATGATTTGCGTGAACGAGTTTCGACATTTGCAAGTGTTTGTGCAGAAAAGTTGCGCAAACAAAACTCATGTTGCCACACAATAATCGTAATGCTAGTTGTAGACAAGCACACGGTTCAGACCTCTAAATATTATTTTAATATGGCAATAACTTTGCCTTTTGCGTCTAATTCGACTTTAACAATTTCCAACACAGCAATTGATATGTTGAAACAATTACATAAAGGAAATGAACATCTAAAATTTAAAAAAGCTGGTGTAATTGTGACTTCGTTGGTCGATGAAGACAAAAAACAGTTTCAATTATTCGATGAAGAAAACCCCAAACATTTGGCATTAATGCAAACAATGGACAAGTTGAATAAAAAAATTGGTGATAAAAAAGTAAAATTGGCCACACAAAACCTAAATTTGACTTGGAATATGAAACAAAACCATTTGTCAAAAAAATATACTACTAATTTTAAAGATATTCTTGAAATAAAATGCCTGTAAAGAAAAATCAAAAACTTACTTTTTTCGTACCAGATTTCGAAAGCGATTTGCGAATTCCGTTTATAAAAGAAGGCGTTTCGGCAGGATTTCCGTCGCCAGCTGCAGATTTCATGGGAATAAATATCGACTTGAATAAAGAGTTGAGCGACAATCCGTTGGCAACTTTTTATATAAAAGTCAAAGGCAATTCGATGATCGATGCTGGCATTAACGACAAAGATGTTTTGGTCGTAGATAGAAGTCTAGAACCACAAAACAACAAAATCGCCATTTGTTTTGTCGATGGAGAATTTACCGTAAAACGCATCAAACTCGAAAAAGATTGTATGTACTTGATGCCAGAAAATCCAAATTACGAACCCATAAAAGTTACCGAAGAAAACCAGTTAATAATTTGGGGAATTGTTACTTATGTGATTAAAAATTTATAAAAAAACCAAAAAATTTTGAAGTTATTGTTTTTTTGATTTTAAAAACATAAAGAAACAAATCAAAACTCCGAAAATGCCAACCAAAACCCAAATAAAATAATTGTTGGATGGTTTTTCTAAAGTGCCATAATAAACAAATGCAGACCAATAATAAGGTGTTTTTTTGGCATTCGAAATTGATTTATTAGCCAAAAAATCTTGTTTTGCTTTTTGATTGGCTTCAAAAAAAGACATTTTATTTTTAATGTTTTTATAAAAATCTGTCATAAAAACCGAAGTTGTATAATCGTTAACTTTCCACAACGAAAACAACAAGTTTTGGGCTCCAGCAAACTGAAAACCTCGAGCAACACTCATTGCACCTTCTGATTTATAAAGTTTACCAATTCCGGTTTGACACGCCGAAAGTACTACTAAATCTGGATTTATTTTTAAATTATACAATTCAGAATACAAAATATCTTGATCAAAAAACTTGATTGTTGCCGCAAATTCGGTGTCGCCACCATCAGCATGTGTACTTAAATGCAAAATAGAATAGGCACCAGAATTATCTTTAAAATTCTTGAAATTAGCATTAGCATTGTCAAAATATTTGCCTTCGAAATTATTTTTTATAGCTTGCATTTCGGCTTTCGAGAATGTTAATTCGAAATCGGTTTTCTCGAAAACAGGAAAAATTCCGAGGACCGAATTTTCATGGGTTAAATCGTTCGAATCTAGATAAAAATTTGCCGAATTGTTATAGACAATTGCAAAATTATTCATCAAATAATTCATTTTTTCGAAATTGCTTGTCGATGAGGTTTTTGTTATCAAAGCTTCAAAAGGAACAAAATTCAGCAATTCATCGGGAATAATTATTAGGTTTTTTTGTTTGAATTTAGGTATTTTTAACATTTCAAAAACCGAATTTGCTGTCGAATTATATCCAGCAACATCATTTGAAATAGCATCTGGATTTCCAAAAAAATCGATTAAGTTTTTAATTTTATTTTTGTTAATTTCAGAATTTTCAATTGAATTTAAAGCAATTTTATTTTCGCTCACGGCAAATGAGTAAATTGTGTTTTGACCAACAAAATATTCGATTAAACTAGCCTTGTCATTGTTTAATTTATTATGTAAATCTTGAATATTAAGTTCGTTTTTAGTTTTTTTAGAACTATTAGCTTTTTTAGACTTCAATAAAAACAGTGTTTGATGTTGCTTTTTTATTAAATTATTGATTTTATCTAAATTGGCAAAATTTAATTTTTGTTGTTCTTTTATAATTTCGTTATTGATGTTTTGAAGTTCGACTTGCAATTTTTTTTCTTGACTTGATGCTGTTTTTTTATTGGACAAATAATTTTTTAAAACGCCAGATTTTGTTTTTTCGGACAATAAAAAAGCGGTTTCTAAATAACTAGATTTTTTCTCTGATTTGTATAATTTTTCATAAAGCTCAATGCATTTTTCGCTGCGATTGCGAACCCGAACTTGGTTGATTATTCTTGAGTTTTCTGTTGATAACAAATTATCGAATAAATCTTCGATATAATTACTTAATCTATAAGTTTCTAATGCTTTTTTTGATAGATTTTGTTTGGAATAAATTTCGGCTTGCAAGTCTAAAGCGTCAAGTAAAATATTTTCTGCATAAAGCGAATTTTCACTTGGTAAAACATTTTTTTTAATAGAAAAATCTGGAATTAATTCTGAGAAAACCTCTAAAATTTTTAACGAACTTTCTGAGTATTTTTGTTGTCTAAAAAGTAAATAAGCATGATTTAAATTTAATTTCGCAACTTTTCGAGATTCTGTATTTCTGGATTTTATAAATAAATTATTAGCTTGATTAAAATAAAAATTTGCCAATACAAAATTGTTTTCATTAGCATAAATATTCGATAAATTACCAAACGCGTTCGATAAGTTTTCGGATTGATTTTTATCAGATTTTAATAAGTTTATTGATGATTCGAATGCTTTTTTGGCTTCTAGAAAATTGTTATCAAGCATTAAATTAGAACCCAAATTATTCGATAAAATTCCTTTTTGCAAACCTGATAATTTTTCGGTTTTGATTGTGTTTTTTAATAAATTAATTGCAATTTTTGTTCGGCCAGAATTCTGATAAACATTCGAAAGATTCAAAATTGCCGCAATTTTTATATCTTGATTTTTATTGGTTTCTGCCAGAAAATAATATTGTTTGATGATGTTTTCGGCATTGTCATAATCGCCAATTATGGTATAAAGATTGCCCAAAGGTTTCAGGCAATACTCAATTATATTGTAGTTGTTAAGTTTGTTTTTCTGGAAAATATGCCAAGCTTTTTCATAAGTAAAAATTGCTTCTTGTGTCAATTCGAACTTGTTTTCATAAAATGCTTTGTTGCAATTCAAAACAACAATTGCCAACAATTGGTCTTTGGTTTTTGTTGTGTTATTTTTATAAAAATCAACTTCAATTTGGTCTAAATTTTTAATGTTTTCTTGTTTCGGGTTTGCGACAAATGCATCTAAAATATCGTAAATTTCCTTAACCGAAATGCTTGATTGCGCACCAACATTCAACGAAAGTGATAATAATATTAAAACATATAATTTTTTAAAATTCATTAATCTTTAAAATTTCCAAATTCCATAAAACTGAATATGTGACAAGTCGGCCGATGTTGTATTTAACACATATCTGGCACCAATACTTGGTCCAATTCTAGCAAAACCTAATGTAATATCTGCAAAAAAATTAGTTTGAATGGTTTCAAAAGCTTTTATTTTATTTTCATTATTTTTATTTTCTTCAATTTTTGTAAGTTCTTCTTCTTCTCTATTTGCTGTTGTAGGAATATCAATAGAATAGAATTTTTTTTGTTGATTAAAAGTTTCTATATCATTAATTGTTACCGAAAATTGTGGACCAAGTCCAAGTCCAACATATGTATTTAGATTGTATCTTAATGAAATTGGCACAACTTCTATGCTTTTTCGTTTTTTAGAATAAAATGTTGTTGTTTGAGCGTTTGCTTGGTCTATTATTATTCCGTTACCATATAAATAAGGTTTTCCGAGTGGTTCTTGTGCCAATTCTGATTTGCTTTCAAAATTATTTTCTAAAATACCGAAATACAATTCCGATTGCCAATACATTCTATATGATTTGAATGGCGATATGGTTGCACCAATAAAATAACTTTTGGCATTGTCGAGTTTAGAATATAAGTTATAACCTATTCTTGTACCAATCGAAATGCCTGGCATAAAACGAGTTGTGGCATAATTGGTAATAATTGGTTCATTTTTATCGAAAAAAATCGAGGTTCGACTTCGGGTTTTGGTTTTATTGAATTTTTTTCCGAATTTCATCGAATATTGAACAAATCCTTTGGTTGAATCTTTTTCTTTTACATTTTTTTGTGTGCTTCCAGGCAAATAAATATTTTTGAATGTAAAATGAATTTGCTTTTGTTTGATAATTGTGTCCAAACAACTCTCGGTTGGTATTTCGCCTTTCGGACAAATTGGACATTTTGGATACATATCGACAATTTTGAATGTTTTTTTGTCAAACATATCTGGAATATCGGTTTCTAAACGAATCATTCTGGCTGGACCTTCGCCATTGTTTTGGAATTGAGTTTTGAATTTTACGGTTTTAAAACTTACTAATCTGTAATTTAGCATTTGCCCATTCGAACCCATTTTGTTCGGATCGTGAGATGTTACTATTTGCATTTCTAAATTCTTGACTTTATGATTTTTAAAACTTCTGTTTGGCACAAAAACACTACGCATTGTTACTGTTGCGCTGGTATCTTTTATCATTTCGGGGGTAGTTTTGAATGTAAAAAACAAGTTCTTGGTATCTTTAGAATCAAGATTATCAAATTCTAAAATGGTCGAATTCCAATAAGTTTTATTTGCCTCGATCAATGTGGCGTCTAGATCTTCCTCGGATGTTGTTTTTTGATATTTTTTGTTTTCTACAAATGAATTTTCGCTTGCTAAATATCTTTTCGATTCATCTAAATCGTTTATTGATGCAATGGTTGTCTCTTTTATTTCACGTTCGTTATTGTGTGTTCGATATTCAACCAAATCAAAATTTTTGGTTTTGAATTGTTTTTCGTTATAAAACAAATACAACTTGCCATTGGCGACATAATTTTCTAGATTCTGATAACTCAAAATTACAACCATTTCTTGATTTGGAATTGGGTCACAATTTTTTTGAATATGCAAACCATTTTGTGTTTCGATTGATGCAATATCTTTGTATAATTCTGTTGAAAGATCGTTAACAACAACTTTTTTTGGTCGAGTTGCTGGTGGTTTTCCGTTGTCATAATTATTGGTTACAGCAACTCTGGCGTTATATTCGCCCTTAGATTTATAAACGTGTTTGGGTTCTGTTTCTCTGCTGTAATGACCATCGCCCATTTCCCAAAGATAGCTGTAACTTGGTTTTGGTGCACCAGCAATCGGAATTAAAGGTGGCGTCTCGGGAGTAAAACGAACAGCATTGGCCTTCTGAAAATAATTTATTTTTGCCCTGCGAACAGTTGTATCTTTTATTTTGGTTTGCGAGAAACTTAAAATAGAAATCTGAATTAAAAAAAACGCAATTACCTTGTTCATATTCTTAATTTTAGTTTGTTAAAAGTAGTTAAATTATTGAATAATTTAAATTAGTTCTATTTTTTTTTATCAAATTGTATTTAATAGCTGTAGTCTAGTTAATGAAGTGGTTTTTATTCTAACCACAGATTTCAAAGATTATCACAGATTTTTTTATTATCGAATATTAAAAAATCCTTTAAATCTTTTAAATCTGTGGCAAAAATTTTTATATGAATATACTTTTTAGACCAGAGCCTATTTAATCAATGATTTTATATGCATAAACTACATAATATGTCATTTACAAATAAAAAAACCAGACCAATTGCTCGATCTGGTAAAAAAAACAAACTAATTTTTAATTATCTCTTAATGCATGAACTGTTCCGGTTATTGTATGCACAACAGTTGCTGTGTCAGTATAAGTTCCATTAAAAGTCAAATCGACATATTGACCTATTGCCCCAAAACTATTCAAGTTAAATGATAATGTGTTAGGTGTCGCATTACTTACATAATTCAAACCTATTAAAAACGGACCTTCAAGCGAGAAACCATTGGCAGTTGTATATGTTCCAGGCGTAACAGAATTGCCTTGTAAGTAGAATGAATTTGCACCATTTACTGTTGCGCTATTGCCTCCAGAAATACTTAACGATGTGCCTTGATAATTATTTACTTTTAGATTCGACAAAACACTTACCACTACGCCACCGTCTATTTGATAAGTAATATATTCAGTAACTGCGGTACAAACCGAAATATTACCAAGTACTGTATTTGGCAAATTAAACGTACTATTTATCAACCCTGTAGTTTGCAAATTATCAGAATCATAACCTTGCAAAGTAAATGCTGATGATGTTGAACATACCAATGTACTAAAACTAAAAGCACCATTTGTAACGGCAACCGCAGCTTGTTGACTGCCATAATTCATTATCACATAACCATTGGTAACATTGGTATTGTTGCATTTTAATAAATTGCCTGTTACCAATGTATTCGAAACAACAGCATTCGAAAGCACAATATTAGGCAAAGTTGTTGTAGCATTATTTGCCAAAGCAGTTTGTGGTTGTGTCAAGATTAAAACGCCACAGGTATCATAAATTTTAATGTCATATGCTAAATTGGCTGGAATAATTCCGTTTACTAAACCCAATGCATTTGTCGTTCCAGTCGGAGCATAAGTATAGCCAGATGGCAAAATAGCAACACTAACATTTGCAATAGGATTGCCTGCGGTATTAACAATTTTTATTGTTAAATTGGCTTTGTCGTAAGGAAAATCGCAATTCCACCAAGAAAAATGGTTGGTCGTACCACAATATTGATTACCTATTTTGGTTGCAATGCCTTCTTCTATCCAATAGCCACTTGTTGCATCAAAATGCCAAAGCGGAATTGTTGCTGGCGAAGTAGCCAATTGAGAAGCTGCAATAGGTATTTTTATTTGAGCAGGATTTACTATTTGTAGTTTTTGCCCAGCAGAACCAAGTAAAACAACATCAATCATTCCGAAAGTTTTCAATGCTTGTGCTGTTCCAGAAGTATTTTGAGCCAATAACATTCCGGGCATTTTTTGATCAATTTTTGGGTCAGATGGGTCAAGATGTCTTATAATAACACTAACTGCACCAGAATAATTTGATCCAGCTTCGGTTTTGAATGTACCGTCAAAAATTACGGTTGTTCCGTTTGGCAAACTTACTGTCGATTCCGAACCAGAATTAATTGTTTGGGTAACATTGTTGGTGTACAACATAATTTTTACATTATTATCACCAGCAATTGGAACCAATGATCTAGACCCATCAAGATAACCTGTTTTTGTTGCGGTTATGTATGCCAATTGTTCTTTGACACTTGCATTTTTGATAATAAAAATTCCGTTTGCATCGGTTTGTTTGGTTGCGGTTCCAATAGATACTGTTACTCCCGATATGGCATTGCTGTTTTCGTCGACAATTTGACCAATAAAATCTTTTGAAATTGTTGCACCAAGATTCAATTTTCCGATTGGTACTTCGGTTTGATTTTGGTTTTCTGCAATTGGTTCGTCATTTTTTGTGTCGCAATTTGTAAAGCAAATAAGAGCTGTTAACATTGCTAAAAATAAATTTAATGATTTCATAATTTCTAATTTTTTGTTGTTTATAAGGTTATATCAATTTAGGTTTGGAATTGTTACCCTAATTTTGATATTGAAGTGGTTTAAACTTTTCCCATTTGCTAAAAAATTTGTCTTTTGCATCCACTTTTAGCTTTTTTTCGCTCCGTAGACCAACTATGCATCTTAAAAAAGACTTCAATTGGTTCCAAAATCCTAAATTTTCGCTTAAATGCTAAAAGTTTAAACCACTTCATTATTTATAAAATGGTATAAAAAAAAATCCAGATTATTTTCATAATCTAGATTTCACAAAAAATCCCTTAAAATTATTAATGCTAAAGAACCAAATTTTTGGTTCAATAATTGTTTCGAAACCAAACTTTCATCCACTCGCGTTTCAAAATCAAAAAAGCAACTTGATTAGATAATTCAACAATATCTGACCCATCAAGTTTCTTGATTTGATCTTCAGGAACATCTATTATGTAAAGCAAATTAAGATATTCTGCAAATTTATATTGAATCAATCGATACACTTTTTCGCATAGTTGTATTTTTAAATCTTCAGCAGAAACGGTCATCGGCAAATCAATTCCTTCATTAGCCAAATTGAAATCTTTGTTAATTTGTTCGATTAATTTCAAATACAAGTTCTGGCTTTCGGCTTCAGAAAGTATTAAATCGGTTGTGATTGGAGCAATGAACATTTTAGATTGCAGATTTTAGATTTCAGATTTCAGAATGCAAAACTGCCATCTAAAAACTGCCAACTGATTACTTTTTTAAACTTTTCTTCCCATTAAATTCTCTCCAAACGAGCGAAGAATATCTTTCTTTTCGTTATCGATACTAATTTTTTGTAAAGTATCAAATGCTATAAGCGTAAAATCTTGAATGGCTTGTTGCGTAGCTTTTGACGCACCTGTTGCATTAAAAATTGCTTTAACAGATTCTATTTTATCAGTATTGTCTTTTGTCTGAATCGAGAATAAATGCAACAATTGTTCTTTTTCAGAAGTCGATGCAAATTCAATAGCTTTTAGATACAAATAGGTTTTTTTGTTTTCGATAATATCGCCACCAACTTGTTTTCCAAAAGTTTTTGGGTCACCAAACGCATCTAGATAATCATCTTGCAGTTGGAATGCTAATCCAAGATTTAATCCAAAATCATAAATCAAATCGGCATTTTTTCGTGAAGTTTCAGCAACAATTGCACCCATTTTCATGGCCGCAGCAACTAGAACTGCAGTTTTATATTCAATCATTTTTAAATATTCTGGAATCGAAACATCATCACGAGTTTCAAAATCGACATCCCATTGTTGGCCTTCGCAAACTTCGAGAGCGGTTTTACTGAACAATTTTGCCAAATCTCTAAAAACATCAGTATTGTATTTCTCGAAATATTGATAGGCCAAAATTAACATCGCATCTCCAGAGAGAATTGCGGTGTTAGTGTTCCATTTTTCGTGAACCGTTTCATTGCCTCGTCTTAATGGTGCGTCGTCCATAATATCGTCGTGTACTAACGAAAAATTATGAAAAACCTCGACCGCCAAAGCCGCAGGCAAAGCCAATTTATAATCTCCATCAAAAACCTCGGCACTCATTAATGTCAAAACTGGTCGCATGCGTTTGCCGCCAACACCTAAAATATAATGTATAGGTTCATAGAGATTCCGTGGTTCTTTGGTTTCGTATTGCGAATTTAAATAATCTGTAATAAATTCTTGATATTGGTATATGGAATGCATTTTCTTTGGTTGTGAGTTGTAAGTTATATGTTTTAATGAATACAAAAATAGCAATTTTAATTTTCACAACCTAGAACCTATAACCCAGAACTTTTTGTTATGTTAAATTTATGTAAATACTTTGGAAACTATTTTGGTATTCAAAGTTTCCGATATATATTTGCACTTGAATTTAAAATAATGAAAGAGAAAATCATTCAAAATGCAAAAGATATGTTTCTGAAACTTGGTTTCAAGAGTATTACTATGGACGATATTGCATGCGAAATGTGCATTTCTAAAAAAACTATTTATAAATATTTTGCCAATAAAGAACTTTTAGTTGCCGAAAGCACCGTTTTATTACAAAAAGAAGTTCATCAGATTTTGAGTGAAATAATGGCCAAAAACCATAACGCTATTGAAGAAAATTTCCAAATAAGACGAATGTTTGGCGAAATGTTTAAATCAACAGATACTTCTCCAATTTACCAATTAAAGAAACATTATCCAAGTGTTTACAAGCAAGTTCTAGAATATCAAATACAAGAATGCGAAACTTGTTTTACAGACAATATTCAAAAAGGAATAAAACAAGGATTGTATCGCAATGATATAAAAATAAGCATTTATGTAAAATTTTATTATGCTTTAATTTTGAATATTACCGAAAATACAGTTTTCGAGAAAGAAGCCCAAAAATTAGAACTCGAAGCACTCGAGTATCACATACGAGCAATGGCAACCGAAAATGGAATTGCCGAACTAGAAAAACAATTACTAAACAATACCCTATAATGAAACAAATATTTTTAACCTTAATTTGTGTTTTTTCGCTCACGGCAAATGCACAAAATCCTGCAAAACAAAACTTTAGTTTTTCGTTACAACAAGCTACCGATCACGCTGTAAAAAACAACTACAAATCAATAAACGCCAGTCGAGACATTGAAATTTCTAAAGAGAAAAAATGGGAAACAACCGCAATGGGTCTACCTCAAATTAATGGAAATATTGGATATCAAAACAACATTCAATTACAAAAATCACTGATTCCCGCAGAAATTTTTGGTGGTCCAGCAGGAACATTTGCAGAGGTAGCTTTTGGCACAAACCAAAACGCTGCTGCAAGTTTGACATTAAGCCAGTTAATTTTTGACGGATCGTATATTGTTGCGCTTCAAGCATCTAAAGCCTATTTAGAATATTTTGTAAATGCCAAAAAGAAAAACGAAGTCGAAATTCGAGAAATGATTATCAATACTTATGGTAATGTATTATTAGCCGAAGAAAGTAT
This sequence comes from Bacteroidota bacterium, assembly GCA_031408435.1. Lineage (GTDB taxonomy): Bacteria > Bacteroidota > Bacteroidia > Flavobacteriales > Flavobacteriaceae > Flavobacterium. The sequence goes on along the minus strand of JANNWM010000022.1, from coordinate 6,214 downwards.
CAAAATACTAGAAAGCAACAAAAAAATTCTTGATAAAAATTACAACGATTTAAATCAAATTTATAAAAATGGTTTAGGCGAACAAGAAAGTGTCGAACAAATTTCGATAACGCAAGCAACCGTTAATAGCAGTTTAAAAAACGTAACAAGGTTAAGAGAAATTTCTCTAAAAATGCTAAAAATTAATCTCGGAATGGACATTAATGATGAATTGGTTCTAACCGATAATTTAGACAATCTTTCAAAATCTAATTTGGCTTTAGTTGCTGACGTTTCTGAATTTAAAGTAGACAATAATATTGATTATCAAATAATTTCAAGTTTGGTCACTCAAAAAAGATTATTATTGAAACTCGAAAAAGCCAAAGCTTTGCCAACTTTAGGAGCAGCTTTTAATATTGGTGCAAATGCATTCTCGCAAGAATTTACTTTCCTAAACAGCAACCAACGCTGGTTCAATTATTCGAATGTTGGTGTTAATTTATCAGTGCCAATTTTCTCGAGTTTTGCAAGAAAATCAAGAACTGCTCAAGCAAAAATTGCTTACGAACAATCACAAACTCAGCAAAAAGAAGTAGAACAAATGCTGAAATTAGGTTACGAAAAAGCAAAATCTGATTTTGATTTTAGCATCGAAGAATATGCAACAGCAAAATCAAATTTGAATCTTGCCGAAAGAATCGAGAAAAAACAACAAATCAAATTCAAAGAAGGATTGTCAACTAGTTTCGAATTCAGTGAATCACAACGTCAATTGTATGCAACACAACAAACCTATTTGCAATCGATGGTAGATATTATCAATAAAAAAGCGGCTTTAGAGAAGTTGACAATTAAATAGTATTAAGATTAAAGAATTAAGTATCAAGATATAATAAAATCAAAACAACTATACATATGAAGAAGTTATTCTTATTATCAACAATTTCAATTCTAATTTTCTCTTGCGGAAAAAAAGAAGAAGCCAACATCGACGATTTAATAAAATCAAAAGATTTAGTCGCAATTAAAGCCAAAAGAGATTTAATTCAAGCCGATTTAGCAAAACTAGAAACAGCAGTTGCAACGCTTGACATTAAAAAAGCAGAAGAAGCATTAGTTTCTGTAATGACTGTGAAAGATACAATTTTTAACCATTTTCTAGAAGTTCAAGGCGATGTAAACACCAAACAAAACATTTTGGTTCAACCAGAAATGCCAGGAACATTAGTTGCTTTGAACGTAAAAGCAGGTCAAAGAGTTTCTGTTGGACAAACTTTAGGACGAACCGACGATGCTGGAATGAGCCAACAATTGGCAGCTATGGAAAACCAATACAATCTAGCAAAAACAACTTTTGAACGTCAAAAAAATCTTTGGGATCAAAAAATTGGTTCCGAAATTCAGTTTCTGCAAACGCAAACGCAAATGGTTGGCGCACAAAAAGCAGTTTTACAGATGAAAGCACAATTGTCTAAAACTTTAATAAAAGCACCATTTTCAGGAGTTATAGACGAAGTTTTTGTAGAACGTGGTCAAGTCGTTGCGCCAAGTATGCAAGGTTTAATGCGAATTGTAAACTTATCGAATATGTATGTTTCGACAGAAGTTCCAGAAACCTACATCGGAAAATTAAAAGTAGGCGCAACTGTAAATGTAAATTTAGCAAGTTTAGGAAAAACTTATACAGGTCGCGTTCGCCAAGTCGGAAACAACATCAACCCAACCAACAGAAGTTTTACTATTGAAGTGGCTGTTCCAAATCCTGATAATTTGTTACGACCAAATCAAGTAGCCAAATTGCAAATTATCGACTATACCAATAAGAATGCAATTGTAATTCCAACAAATACCATTTTAACTAATGGCGACGGAACAAAATATGTTTATACAGCAGAAAACAGCAATGGAAAAACAGCAACTGCCAAAAAAGTAGTGATTACAACTGGTCAATCATCAGGAAATGTGACAGAAATTCTTTCTGGATTAGATGCACTTGACATTATTGTTACCGAAGGTTTGAATACATTACAAGAAGGAACTAAATTAAACTTCTAAAAAAGTTTAAAATTGTTTAAATAGTTTAAAGTTGTTTAAATCAAAACGGCTTTAAACTTTTAAACGACTTTAAACATTTTAAACAAAAAAAATATGGAACACAAAAACCACGAATTTGGAATATCATCTTGGGCGGTCGATAATCGTATTACCGTTTACATTTTGACATTAATTATTATAGTAATGGGAACTATGGCGTATATCAATATGCCACGAGAAGATTTCCCTGAGATTTTAGAAAATAAAATATTTGTATCGTCAATATTTCCAGGAAATTCTTCCGAAGATGTTGAGAAATTGGTTATAAAACCACTTGAAGATCAGTTCAAAAACATTTCTGGTGTAGAAAAAGTTACGTCAAGTTCATTTCAAGATTACGGAATGATAGTTGTTGAATTCGACCAAAAAGTAACTATCGAAGAAGCAAAAGTTTTAATAAAAGACAAAGTCGATCAATCTAAAGCAAAAACCGATTGGCCAAATCTAGATAATGGTAGCAAGGTCGAGCCAAATGTTTTCAATATCAATATTTCGGAAGAAGTTCCGATTTTGAATATCAATCTAAAAGGAAATTACACTACGCAACAACTCAAAAAGTTTGGCGAATATCTGCAAGACGAAATCGAAAATGTTCCCGAAGTTAAAAAAGTGGATATTTTGGGTGTCGATGATAAAGAAGTCGAAATTGCTATAGATGTTTTCAAAATGAGTGCGGCTCAAGTAAGTTTTGATGACATTCAAAATGCTGTCAAATATGAGAATATGACACTTTCTGGTGGAAATTTAGTATCGCAAGGTTCTAGAAATAACATTCGTATTGTTGGTGAAATTTCAAGTCCAGAACAACTGAATAATGTAGTTGTAAAATCTTTTAACGGAACTGTTTACCTTAAAGATATTGCGGTTGTAAGTTTTAAAGAAAAAGAAAAAACAACTTATGCTCGTGAATCTGGTCAAGAAGTAGTGATGCTAAATGTCAAAAAACGTTCTGGTCAAAATATGATTTCTGCTATTGATCAAGTCAAAGAAATTGTTGCCAAAGCACAAAAAGATTTCTTACCAAAAGATTTGAGTCTAAAAATGACAAACGACCAATCTGATAGTGTTGAACATCAGGTTAACGAACTATCGAACCACATTATTTTCGGTATCGTATTAGTAATGATTGTTTTGATGTTCACTATGGGATTGCGAAATTCATTGTTCGTTGGAGCCGCAATTCCGCTTTCGATGTTAATGGCATTTGCAATATTATCAGCATTCGGATTCACCTTAAACACTATGGTTTTATTCGGATTAGTAATGGGATTAGGATTGCTGGTCGATGATGGAATTGTCGTCGTCGATAACGTTTTTGCCAATATGCGAAAAGGAATGGGCAGAATCGAAGCCTCGAAAATTGGTATTGGCGAAATCGCTTGGCCAGTAATTTCTTCAACAGCGACAACGCTTGCAGCATTTATTCCGTTGGCTTTGTGGCCAGGAACAGTTGGTAAATTTATGATATATTTCCCAATAACGTTGTCTTGTGTTTTGGGTGCATCTTTATTCGTTGCAATGATAATAAACGCAGCAATGACTGGCGGATTTATGGATATTGAGGATAGAAATATTACTAAAAAAGCCATCAAAAAATACTCTATTATTTTCTTAGCATCAGGATTGTTATTTGCTGTTCCGGGTTATTTATCTGATACAACTTGGATGCGAGCCATTGGACATTTATTACTGATTTCATTGGGATTAATGTGGTGTTATCATTTGTTTTTATTCAAAGCAACACAAGACTTCCAACATAGTTTTTTTCCAAGATTAGAAGCCAAATATCAAGTTTTCTTAGGTAAAATTTTGACAGGAAAACGTGCGGTTATTTCGTTAGCATTAATCATCGGATTGTTATTTTTCTCTTTCGTTTTACTTGGAATTTTCCCTAGAGAAGTTTTGTTTTTCCCGAATAATGTACCGAAACAAAATATTGTTTATATCGAATATCCGCAAGGAACCGATATTTCGAAAACCAATACCGCAACTTTATTTGTTGAAAAACAAGTAATTGATGTTCTTAAAAAATATGTTGACAAAGACACCAACGAAAATTTCTTGGCAGAAAGTATTGTTTCTCAGGTTGGTATGGGTGCAGGAAATCCAAATGTAGATTCTGGAAATCAATCGGAAACACCATACAAAGGAAAAGTAACCGTAAATTTTGTTGAATTCAATTTGCGTCGAGGAATCGATACTAACGAAATTCTAGAAGAAATTCGTGCCAAAGTAAAAAACATCGCTGGAGCGAAAATCACAGTCGAAAAAGATGCTGCTGGACCACCATCTGGTTATCCAATAAGTTTGCAATTGTCTGGAACCAATTACGATCAAATGTTGGTTGAAGCCGATAAAGTAATCAGTTTTATCAATTCTAAAAATATTTCTGGAATCGAAAAATTGAATGTCGATGTCAATAAAGAATCGCCAGAACTCGAAATGAAAATCGATCGTGTTGGTGTTGGAAGTTTGGGCGCAACGACTGGACAAGTGGGTTTCACGATGCGTAGAGCGATTTATGGTCAAGAAATTTCGAAATACAAAGAAGGAAAAGACGATTACGACATCACGATGCGACTTCAAGAAGACCAACGCAAAAGCGAAAGTGTGTTGTTCAATCAACCTGTAACTTTCCGAAATATGAATAATGGTCAAATTGTTCAGATTCCGATTTCGGCGATTTCGACCACCGAGAAAAAATATACGTTTAATCAAATAAAACGTAAAAATTCGAAACGTGTTATGACAATTTATTCGAATGTTTTGACTGGTGCAAACGGCGACGGAATTACAAAACAAATTGAATCTGCTTTGGCAACTGCCAATTACAAAATGGCTGGCGACATTACCTATTCGTTTTCGGGCGAGCAAGAACAACAGAAAAAAGATTCAAGTTTCTTGTTTGGCGCATTGCTTTTGGCATTGGCAAGTATCACGATAATTATTGTCTTGCAATTCAATTCGATTTCTAAAACAATGGTAATTATGTTTACCGTTTTACTGAGTTTTTCAGGTGTTTTTTATGGCTATATTTTCTGTAGTATGGATTTTGTAATCCTAATGACCATGATGGGAATTATAGCATTGTCTGGAATTGTAGTAAAAAATGGAATTGTATTGATGGACTTCTTTGTTCTTTTATTAGATGCAAAAGTTGCTGAGAAAAAAGTGACTTCGCACGACGATTTAACTATCGATGAAATAAAAGAAGTGATTATTGTATCAGGAAAATCTCGTTTACGACCAGTTTTATTAACAGCATTAACTGCAATTTTAGGTTTAATTCCATTAGCAATTGGTTTAAATTTCGATTTCTTCGGATTGATAACCGACTTAAATCCGCACTTGTACATGGGTGGGGACAACGTAATTTTCTGGGCACCATTGGCTTGGACAATCATCTTCGGATTGACGTATGCCACTGTTTTAACTTTAGTCATGGTGCCAGTCATGTTTTATTTGGTCAAACGAGTGAAATATTGGCTGCGAGATCGAAATATTCAAAAAGCTTAATACTTTTAAACGGTTATAAAGTACATTTAAACGATTTCTGTAAAAAGAAATCGTTTTTTGTTTACAAAAGTATTTACTTGTAAAGAAAAAGTTATGCTATTGTAAAGTTTAGCTCTAATTTCAAAACTACTACCAAAATAATTTATATTGAATTATCTCCGTCAAAAATGGAAAGACGCCTTAAACATTGGCCGTAAACAAGAGTTACATTACCTTGAACGTCAAAGAATTGCTACATTAAATGCTTTGGGTTGGGTTATCGCTTTTGCAGCAATTGCTATTTGTATCGTATATATCATTTTAGGATTTAGCAACAAATTTATTTCACTGCTAATTTTACCATTCGCTATTTTAACAATATGGCTGAATTCTAAAGAAAAATTTATTTTAGCTAGAAACGTATTATTTTTTGGCTCTGTCATTTGCACAACTATTTGGTCTTTTGCCGATAGACGTACCGGTCCAGAGTTATTATTTATCGCTTTAGCATACGGCTCTGTTACTGTTTATAAAAATAGAGTAAATGCATACTTATGCATGGGACTGTGCGTATTGTTATTTATTATTTACAAAATTTACGATTATGCAACACCGTTTGCAATAAACCCATATATTAACTATG
>JANNWM010000021.1:0-95497 GCA_031408435.1 Bacteroidota bacterium | reverse complement strand
ATTGAGGTGTTCTCTTATTTACTTATTATAATATCTTGATATAAAACTCTTTGAGTGCTCATCATTTTGTTTATTAGTATATCAAAAATGTTATCCTTGTTGTTAGACCTATTAATTCGGAAACTAAACTCATCTAAATATTTTTGAATATGTTCTTTATGAACCCAAGAAAAATTGCTTCTTAACCAAGATTTTACTTGATGTATTATAGTATGTATTTCTTTTGACGAAATTCCTTTATTACTTTTTATTTGAGTCAAATCAAATTCTTTTTTTAATGGATTGTAGCCCGTCCATTGATCTGTTTTGATTAAAGCTGATTTGGATATGTGTTTATCAAATATTTTGCGTATTTCTTTACAAGAATAATTTGCTAATTGATCAAAATACACTCGTTTTATTCCACCTGTTTCTGTAGTTTCAACTGCAACTATCAATTTCTTTTTTTTTGAATCATTGCTCCGACCTTGTTTTAAGTCTTCTTTGCCTCCAAAAACAAATTCATCAACAAAAACTTGACCAATCATAAGTTTAGACGCACTACTTGCCATGCTAATTCTAACTTTTTTAATAAAATTGGTAGCGGTAGTTCTACTTATATTCAAACGATTTGCCATTTGTTTTGTTGATATACCTTTGGTTGTCGCACTCAATTCAAATGCAATAGTAAATGCTTTTCGTAAACCAAATCTTACTCTATGAAATATAGTTTCAACTATAGGACTTTCTATATGATGACAAGAATTACAATCCCTAGCAAAGTTTTTTTTACGAATTGTAAATTTCGTGTGTTTACATTTTACACATGTAAAACCATTTTCCCACTTAATTTCTGCTAAATATTCTAAACAATCTAGGTCAGTTTTAAACCTATCTGTAAAATCTAAAATACTCTGTCCTATAAATTTTTCCATATTGTAAATATACAAAAAAATTATAAGTATTTATCAGAACACCTCAATCATTTTTTTATGATTATTAAAATTAAAGAATTACAAATAAAATTTAAATCTCAAATATTGCATCTTCAGGTAACATTTGTGAAACATTTATTGTTGGTAATATATATTTATTAAATATAGTGCCTTCGGTTTTAGAATGAAGAATTCCTCTTGAAGTACCGACAGTTATCATTGCCATATGCGCAATAAACTTATTTGGAACAATAATATTATCATTAACAATTAAACTGTTAAAAGATTCTTGACTAATTTCAAAATTACAATTTACTTGAATAGTCATAAATGGCTTTTTCTTCTTCCAAAAGTGAATTTTATTGAAACAATTAAATTTCTTTCTGTAGCATTTAACCCATATGACAAATTAGTATCTAAATTAATTTCGCCTTTATCGAGATGATTTTCTTCAAACAATGCAAATTGTTCTGTTTTAATATTTATTATTTTGAATTCTAAAATTTTGTCGCTGTTTTCCATCAGATAGCTTTCGAATATTGGTTGTAAGATTCTGAATATTGCATTGTATTGTAAACTACTTTCATTTGTGGTTTTGGTGTTGAAAGAATTAATTTAGATTCACTTCTAACAATAAACACCGTGCTTAATTTTGTAGCAACTGATTTTATGTGAGTTGCCGATGTTTTAATTTCATTGACAGATTTGTAATCAATAGTTTCTATTAATGAAATTTGCAAAGCCGTTTCTAATTTACTAATTGTTTCTAACGTTAAATTTTCTTGACCTTTAACGATTTTATTTATTTGTTGTGCCGAAACATTCATTTTTTCGGCTAATTGTTTTTGGGTTAGTTTCTTATCCTTTAGTGCCTCTAAAAGATTCACGGCTATCATTGCCGATTTGTTTAACCAGTTTTTATTGGCTTTGTAATATGCCAACTTTGAAATAAAATTAGAAGGCTCATTGCTAACTAATTTTTCAAATTTATCTAATCTTTCGTTTAGTTTCATATTTTAAATTTCATACATTTCAAAATCATCTTGGTCGAGAATCCATTCTTGTTTCAAATAATGTTTGATGTCGTCTAATTTTTGTTTTTCTTTGAGTAAATGTGTTCTTTCATTCATTGTTCCGACAAGTTTTATTGCTCCGCCAGTAACAATAAATGTGTTTGGTCCAATTTTGATAGCATAAATGCGCAACCACTTTTTTTCAATTTGAGTTTTGGCTTTTACTTGCTGTAATTCTATTTGATTGTATTCGTGATTGCGTAATGGTTGGAAAGCTAACGATAGGTTGTCGTTACCAATTTTTGTTCCTGATAATGCCAACTTTTCGAGATTTGAAAGTAGATGTTCGGCTTCATTTCGGGTGTAGTTAATTGCTTGTTGAATGCTGATTGTTTTTTCATAATAACCGCTATTTAAATCGTTTAGATGTAATGTGAAAAAATTTTGTATATATTCAAGATCTAGTAACCAATTGTATATACATTTGTCAACTCATCTTCATTTTCGCCTTTTAGATGAATAGAAAACAATCCTTCTCGCTTATTTTCATATAATCAACTTATAGGTTTATTTTTTAGCAAAATTATGTGTTTTTTTAATGCAATCAAACTTGAGTTATCAACAAAAAATAATTGCGTTGCGATCCTTTTTTTCAATTTTTACTTTACTTTTTTTAGATGTTACATATTCTAAAATATAATCAAAATCTACTTTATAGTTGCTAACATATAAACTTCTGAGAATTAAACTTATAGCTTCTAATAAATTGCTTTTTCCACTTCCATTATTTCCAATTAAAGTTATTAGATCTGAGCTGTGTATTAATTCTGCATCTAAATTTTTATATCCTTTTATTCTTAAATATGTAATTTTCATTTTCCTTAATTAAATATTTCATTCTCAAATTCAACAATGGCAACCTCTTTGTTTGTAGCACTCAAAACATTCAATTCTTTAATTTGAGTTTTTAATGAATTAATGTGTTTTGAAATTTCTTTTTGTTTTTCAATTGGTGGAACTGGTATTGGGATATTTAAAATTTTATCTTGATTTACAATAGGAATTGTTGCCTGTGTTTTTTCTTTTGTGGTAATGTTTTTAAAAATATCAAAATAATAGTAAGTATATTCTATTTCCAAAAAATCAGAATTTAATTGAACACCTGTTATCTGTTGATTACTTGTTGCAAATTCATTATTTACGATTCCTACTTTACCAACAGTCGAACCAATTCCAACAAATAAAAGTGTTCCTTTGTCAAATCTTCTAGCCTTTCTTTCGTCTATTGCAAGTTTAGTAACTGTTCTTTCTGATTTATTCAAATACATTTCGTTTGTTAAATCTGCTGGAGTATAAAAATTAATGTTTCCATTGAAATAATCCTCACGAGTTGTTGAAGGAGTTGTACCTGTTGAAATTCCAGTTATACATTTTCCAAATTTTAAGATATTATATTTTGAATTAAATACAGCATTATTTTTACCATCCCATCTATCAAAATTTTTATAATTTATAAATGTTAAAAAAGTGTTTCTTGAAATTTTTTCTTTTTGTTTATCAAATCCTAACTCCTCAATTAAATATTTTTCAATTTCGGTTTCGAGTGTTTTGGCTTGTTGTTCTTGTTGTTGGGCAAGTTGCAGTTTTGCGTTATAACTGGAAACTATTCTGTTTTGTTCTTCTAATGTTGGTAAAGGTATTTGTAAATTTTTTAAAGTTTCAAAAGTTAAATTTTGTCTAACTGAACCAGTTGTACTTTCGTTTATTACCGTATTGAAAATAGTAGTTTTAAATAGGAAAAATAAAAATTCGGGCAATAAATTTTCTTTGCAACTAAAAACAACATAAGCGGGACTTATATAATTATTTTGATGCTCTTTTAATTTAATTCCAATTGAACCAACATTTATTCTATATGGATTATAAGCCAACCAGCCTGTTTCCATTTTTTTGTAAGGTTGGTTTATTTCTTTGCCTTTTTGAGTATAAGCATCAAAAATCCCCTCTTTATTATTAACTCCTAAAATTCCAAAGTCTGTTTCTAAATCTTCAAAGATTTTATATTTTTTACTTTGTTCTACAATGCAACTATCTAAACTAACTATCGGAAAAATTGAACTTATCAATTTAGAAGTATAGCGTTTTGTATCCCACAAATTAAATTTAGCAAATGGAACAAAAGTTATATATTTTGATATTTGCATACTATTTACCATAAAAAGATTGTGGTTCGCCAAGTTCCATTCTAAAAATGTTATTATTCATTATTTTTATATTTTCTTTTGGCTAAAGCCAATTTTTGATTTATTGTTTTAATGGGATAAATCCCATTCCTATTCAATTTGATTTGTCACCGATATGAATTGCCTCCAAATTTTGAATTGCCTCCAGATTTTAAATTTCCTCCAGATTTATCTGGAGGAAACCTAAAATGAATTCAATTTGGCTTTAGCCAAAATATTATTTATCATTAAATTTTTGAAAACCATATTTTTCAAAAAAATCATCATACTCCTCTTGAAATGTTTTTTTGCTATGATGTTCTTCTTGATTTTTGATATAATTTCTAACCTTATCAATCATTGATTCTGAGACCGAAACTGCAAAATATTCATCTTGCCATTGAAATTTTTCAAGAATCAATTTTTGATTATTAAACCAAAAAGAGGATTCGCCTTTTATCAATTGCATTGTTTTCTGAATGGTTTGATCAACTCCAAGAGATACTAAACAATGACAATGGTCATTATAACCATTTATAAAATCAACAAAAATTCCTTTTTCTTTGGCATTTTCTCTAATATGATTCCACATTTTCAACCTCAATTCTTTGGTTGCAAGAAAAGGTTGCCTGTTTTTTGTACTCCAAACAAAATGAATATATACTTTTATAAAAGGCATAAGTTATTTTTTATTTACCATAAAAAGATTGTGGTTCGCCAAGTTCCATTCTAAAAATATTTTCGTCTATAATTTCATATTTTACTTCTTCAATAACGTTTTCCCAAAGTTTGTTGGCTTTTCTGTATGCAGTAAATTCTAATTCAAGTGGTTCTAATTCATTTTCAATTACTGAACCAGTTGTACTAATTCCTGCTTTTTCTACTTCGGCAATAGGTATTTGGTAATCAAAAAATTCTTTAATTTTGGTTTTTATATCATAGTCTTTTTGTGCTTCTAAATCTTTTAATGCCTTTGTTATTTTTATTTTTTCTTCTTTCAATTTTTGCTTTAATATTGGCTCGTCTTTTTTGGCTTGCTCTAATTCGGGTGTAGTTTTAATTTTTGGAGTTGTACTTTTTACAGTATCTTTTCTTATTTTAAAAAAATTTGTTACTGCTAGTAGTTCATCTTCGAGTTTAATACAATCAATTTTAAGTGCTTGTTCTTTGGTTTTATATTCTTTTTCAACTTCGGTAATTGCTTTCTTTTCTGCATTTTTAAATTCTTTAATTTCTGTTTCTGTAAACTTCTTAAAAAATAATAAACTTGGTTTTACAGTAGCACCACTGGCAATAAATACATCTTGCGGTATAGAGGTAATGAGTATAATTTTTGCAACGCCCTCAACATAATCTCTAATTTTTTGTAAGTTGGTATTATTTAAAACGCCTTCGGGTAAAACAATACCCAATCTTCCGCCAGGTTTCAATAAATTAAGGCAACGCTCTATAAACAATACTTCGGTAAGTGTACTCATTGTGCCTGTTTTGTACAAACTCAATAAAGGTTTACCTATGTTATTATTAACTTGTTTCAACGCTTCATCGTATGCTTTGCCATAACGTTCTCGGTATTTTATAATTCTTGCTTCGTCTGTATATTTATCGGCTTCGCTAATTTTTAAAGATTTTTCAACTCTTGCCCCAAATGGTGGATTGGTTAAAATAACATCAAAACGATTTTCAAATATTCCGTTTACATTCAGTAAGCCGTCGTTATGGTGTACGCCACCGTGTCCGTCGCCGTGCATAATCATATTCATTTTGGCAGTACGGCTCATTCTTGGGTTGGCATCTGTACCAAAAATGCAATCATAACTTAATACTCGCAACCTACTTTTTTCATTGTTTATATCAAGTTCCGCATTTAATTTAGAAAACAAATCGTTTACAATTTCGTCCACTTTTTCTTTTTCCTTTTCAGGCATTTTTTCAAAAGCATCGTCAAAATATAACAATTTGATACGTTCTTTTTCTTCGTGTATTTCTTGCTCAATTTTTGCCCTTACATATTCAAACGCTTTAATTAAAAAACCACCACTACCACAACAAGGGTCGCAAATAATTTCGCCCTCTTCGGGGTCAAGCACTTTTACCATAAAATCAACTACGGTTCTTGGAGTAAAAAATTGCCCTAATTCTCCTCTAAATGTTCTGCCTAAAAATTGCTCAAATGCAATTCCTTTAACATCATCACTTGTTGTAGAAAGGTTATAAATTTGCAGTTCTTCAACAATTGCTTCAAAGCTATTTTCACGAATTCGTATTATTTCTGATGCTTCAAACAAATCATCATCTTTGAAATCTTCCTTTGTTTGCTCAAATAAATTTTGATAAAAATCTTTTGCATCTTTCGACTTAAATTGGTCATAACTTTCTTTAGCTTTTTTGAAATTGGCTTTTGAAAATATTTGAGAACCTGTATTACTTCGTTCGTATCTAATTTTAATAAATAAAATTTTGCTTATTTCATCAAAGGCGGCTTCTGGAGATAGTTTGTCGTTGTTACGAATTATATTGTGGCATTTAAAAAGTAGTTTAGAAAACTCATCTCTTGTAAATGCTTTGGTTTGTTTTAATAAATCAGTAATTTTCTTTTCATCATTAACAATATCCGCTTTCGGAATGTCTATAATTTCTTCTAATTTTTTTGGGATTTTGCCTTTTACAACCTTAAAAATTCGTGTTTCTTTTATGTTAGAAGTTACAAAGAAATCAGCACCAGCCCACGAGGCATAATTATAACCTTGAAAATAATCTTCCTCACGTATAGTTATATGTTCCGCCTTGCACTCTACAACGATAATTGCGTGGTTATTTTCAACTCTATCTTTTTTGGTTCTCCAAATTACAATGTCTGCCATTGCTCGTCCTTGTCCACGGGAAGAATTTGTCACTTTTTTTTCTTGTTCCATTTGGTCAAGTGAAAAGCCATAATCGTTTACCAAACGACAAATATATTCTTGTCTTACTTTTTCTTCGGGTTTCAATACCAACCATTTGTCTTTTAATGGTGCAAATATTTTGTTATCTTTAATTTCAACTTCTAATTTCATACGAAATGTTTGTTTTTATGCTATCATTAATTTAAATAAACTTCTTTCTCTCCATCCTCTCTTTGGCTTCCGCTACTAGCAAGTGTATTTTTTCTTCAAATTGCTTTTTTGGCGGTAAGTCTGTCCAATATTCGGCAACCATTATACCGTCTTTGTGCATTTCGAGTAATTCAATTTGTTCACGGCTGCTTTCGGCACAAAGTATTAAACCGATAGGTGTATTTTCTCCTTCTTGCTTTTCGTATTTGTCCAACCATTTGAGGTATAATTCCATTTGTCCTTTGTGTTTGGCTTGGAATTTACCTAATTTTAATTCTATTGCGACTAATCGTTTTAGTTTTCGATGGTAGAAAAGTAAATCTAAATTAAAATCTTCGCCATCAATAATCATTCGTTTTTGGCGTTCTACAAACGTAAAACCTTTACCTAATTCCAATATAAAAGTTTCTAAATCGTGTAAAATAGCATCCTCCAAATCTTTTTCTAAAAAAGTATTTTGCAAACCAAATAAATCTAAAATGTAGGGATCTTTGAATGTATTGAATGGAATATGCGTTGATTCGATGATTTGTGCATCGGCAATGTTTGTTCTTTCGAAAGCTTTTAAAGCAATTTGTCGCCTTAATTCTCTGACACTCATAAAACTATTACCCACTTGATTTGCATAAAACACTTTGGCTTCGTGCGTTTTTATTGGTAATATGGCTAAATAATGTGACCAGCTCAATTGTCGTGACAGTGTCACGACAATTTGAAAATCGGTAAACTGTTCGGCAAATTGCATCATTCGACGGAGATTTTTTACTTCAAAATTTCTACCGTATTTGTTTTCCAATTGTGTAGACAGTGTCGGCACAATTTGTTTTCCGTATTCTGCACGTTTGTTTTGTAGTATATCTTGATTGATGCGATTACCAACTTGCCAAAATAAAATAGTAACAGCACTATTTGCTTGAACCGCTACTTTTTGTTTGCTTTGCTCAATAAGTTGTGATAACTCAATGAATAAATCACTTTCTGAAATTGATAAACTGTTGGTATTAATCTCCATTTATTTAAATCTAATAATTTTAAAATAAACTAGCAACCTAGTAGGTTTGAAAGGATTCTATTTTAGAATTTTATTTCTATTTATTATTATTATGCCAAAAATACTATAAAATATTTTCTAAAAGGATTGTTGTTAAAATAATCTTACATAAAAACCAGTAAACCCATACTTAACTCGAAAGTTCTGTATGGGTTTACTGGTTTTAAAAATTCAATCTTGAAATATATTTACGATTTTTTTTCGTTGCTTTCTTCAATGATAAAAGGTTTAAATTCTTGAACAATCTTGCCATTGTATATTACATCATCTTGACCAGTCATCAATATACTAGGCTTCGGGATCATAGCTTTGTTTATTTTCCACTTACATAAAAATCAGAGGTGTAAGTTTAGGTGTAAATAAAGGTATGATTTAATAGTATTAAAATCAATAATGAAGTATAAAATAAATTTAAAAACGTTGATTTTGTTGGTTTTTTATATCATAATATATTAACTATATATATTAGGTTCGAATCCGATATTCTCCACAAAAAACCGTAAATTGCTTTTTATAAGTGTTTGCGGTTTTTATTTTTAACAACAATACAATTTTTCGATTTTCATTGAATTAACTCAATGAAGTGGTTTAAACTTTTTTGATTGAAGCGAAAAATTAAGATTTTTGTTTCAGATTTTGGATTTTTTTTATTGGATAGCATCGCTATCGAATAAAAAAAATCTAAAATATGGGGCAAAAAGACAATTTTGCAGCCAATTAAAAAAAGTTTAAACCACTTCAATATAAAAATAATTAAATTTACATTTGTATTAAAATATTTATACAATGATAAGTTTAATTCCAAACGAAATTTCTCCGAACCAATTGCAAGGCATTTTACAAAGCGCGGTTGCGCCCAGACCAATAGCATTTGCAAGTACAATCGACGAAAATGGCAATCCAAACTTATCGCCTTTTAGTTTTTATAATGTATTTAGCACCGTGCCACCAATTTTAATTTTTTCACCAGCGCGTCGCATGCGTGACAACACAATTAAACATACGTTAATTAACTGCGAAGCCACCAAAGAGGTAGTCATTAATGTTGTAGATTTTAATATTGTGCAACAAATGTCGCTGTCAAGCACCGAATATGCCGATGGCGTAAACGAATTTTTAAAAGCAGGATTAACCCAAATTCCATCTGATATTGTCAAACCTTTTCGGGTTCTAGAAAGTCCAATACAAATGGAATGCAAGGTCAATCAGATTATTGCTTTAGGAGACGAAGGTGGTGCAGGAAACCTGATAATTTGCGAAGTTGTAAAAATTCATTTGCACGAAAATATTCTTGATGCCGAAGGAAAAGTCAATCAAACAAAATTAGATTTAGTTTCTCGATTAGGCAATAATTGGTACTCTAGAGCAAATCTGGGATTGTTTGAAGTCGAAAAACCAATCACAAGTCTAGGAATTGGTGTAGATAATATTCCAGATTTTATCAAAAAAAGTCCCGTTTTTGATGGAAATGATTTCGGCAAATTAGCAAACGTAGATTGTTTGCCAAATCACGAAGAAATTAATATATTTGTAAACGATAATTTTGCCGTTAAAGGAGTTTTAAGTTCTGATGATTTAAACAAAATTCACCTCAAAGCAAAAGATTTTTTAAATAATAACGATGCACTTTCGGCTTGGAAAGTGCTTTTAGCAAATAAATAATTATGGAAGTAGTAGGGAAAATTAAGTTAGTTGGAGAAGCTAAAAATGTTGGAAGCGGTAGTTTTTTAAAAAGAGATTTAGTAGTCTCTACCGACGAACAGTATCCGCAACACATTTCGATTGATTTTGTTCAAGACAAATGCGATTTATTGAACAATTATCAAGTTGGCGAAAATGTAAAAGTTTCTATAAATTTAAGAGGCAGAGAGTGGGCTGACCCTCAAGGAGTTATTAAATATTTCAATTCGGTTGTAGGATGGAGAATCGAAAGATTAGCGCCAGACGGAGCGGGAGCACCAACCCAAGCACCGCCTATGCCAGCAGCAGCAGCATTTGCTCCGGCAAGTAATGTAAAAGAAGAAGAGCACGACGATTTGCCTTTCTAACACAGACTTTAAAAGCTAATTTTTCAAAGTAATATTAAAAGAGTTTAGAAATTTGATTTTTCATTTTTTTGAACTCTTTTATCATTTGTTTAAATATAGTTTTGAAAAATAATTTAGAAATTGTACAATGTTTAAAATTGCTTTTTAAAATCGAAATATAAAATGAATTTTTTAACCAAAGATTTAATTTTTCCAAATGTAAATGATGCTGACCAAAGTGGCATTCTGGCATTTGGTGGCGATTTATCTCCAGAAAGATTGATTCTAGCATACAAATCTGGAATTTTTCCTTGGTTTAATATTGACGAACCTGTTATTTGGTGGGCTCCAAACCCAAGAATGGTTTTGTTTCCAAGCGAATTTGTGGTTTCGAAAAGCATGCGAAATATTATCAATCAAAATATTTTTTCAATAACATTTAACCAAAATTTTCGAGAAGTAATTACCAATTGCCAACAAATTAACAGAAATGACCAAAACGGAACTTGGATAACCAACGATTTAATCGATGCTTATTGCAAATTGAATGATTTAGGATTGGCAAAATCTGTAGAAGTTTGGCAGAATAATGAATTAGTTGGTGGTTTGTACGGCGTAGATTTAGGACATGTTTTTTGTGGAGAAAGCATGTTTTCTAAAGTGTCTAATGCCAGTAAATTTGCTTTTATAAATTTAGTTAATGATTTAAAATCCAAAAATTACAAATTATTAGATTGCCAAGTTCACAACGATCATCTTGAAAGTTTGGGTTGCCGCGAAATTTCTAGAAACGATTTTATGAAGATTTTGATCGAAAATTAATCTATCAAAAAGCAATCTATAACGTGATCATCTACAATTCCGGTGGCTTGCATAAATGCATAAACGACAGTCGAACCAACAAATTTGAAACCACGTTTTTTTAAATCTTTGCCAATTTTGTCTGAAAGTATTGTAGTTGCTGGCACTTCTGAATGTCTTTTTGGTCGGTTTACAACTGGTTTTCCATCAACAAAACCCCAAATATATTTCGAAAAACTACCAAATTCATCTTGAATTTTTATAAAATTTTGTGCATTGGTTACGGTCGAATAAACTTTAAGTTTATTACGAATAATTCCTGCATCTTGCAGTAAATCAAGAATTTTGTCATCGTTATAATTGGCGATTTTTTTATAATCAAAATTGTCAAATGCTTTTCTGAAATTTTCTCTTTTATTGAGAATCGTTATCCAACTTAAACCAGCCTGAAAAGTTTCTAAGACCAAAAATTCAAAAAAAATTGCATCTTCAAAAACAGGTTTTCCCCATTCGTTATCGTGGTAATTTTTGTATAATTCTGATGAAAGACACCAAGAACATCTGATTTTATCTTGAAACATAGTTTTTGAAGTTTAAAACAAAGTTAAATTTAAATTCAATTTCTCGTGTAATTTTGATTTAAAAAATTTATAATTTATCCATAAAAAAAGCCTATTGAAATTCAATAGACTTTTTTATGTGCGTAATAATACTAATTAATCGTAGAAATATCTTGTTATATTGGTTTTGATAACAATTGTCGGAGTTCCTCCGCCAGGAGCAGATACTGTAGAATCATAAGAATATTTGTTTTCAGTCAAATAATCATTGGCGTTGTACAACAAGCTGTAATCCTGAACTCTGGCTGGTTGTAGTGGGTTTGGTACATTGTTATTAGAGCTTGTAGAATTGGTAGTTTCTTTAGTGTAATTATTCAATGACAAAACCTCATCGAAAAATATTTTATTAAAACCTAAAATATTTTTAAAAGGACTGTTTTTGTTGTCATATTCGTAAGTATGAGTACTAGAATTTTCTGAAGTATTAGTTACTGTTCCAGAACCATTACTATAGGTGTAAGTATAGGTATTATTGGATACTCGTTTTGTTAAATTACCACCAACAATTGAATACAAATTTGTATTGTTTTGATTTACATAAGTCCCATTTACAAGCTTGAATCTTGTTTCTAAAACCGTTCCGTCAGGATTGTATGTGTATTCATTTTTTGTTTTTTCTACATAGGGCAAATTAGTTTGATAGTCAATTTGGTTATATAAAGATAAAACTGTTTTAATTTTGTTGTTTTCATAAATATATTCATCTGAACCTTTAAGATCTGAACCATTAAAACTTTCTTCTTTAACGATTAAATCGCCGTTGTAAGTATAAACAGTTTTATAAATAACGCTGTTTCTTGTGCTTGAAACTTCTACTAACTTATTGCCATTATAGGTAAAATAATTAGTCGAATTTCCATCTTCTTCGCTAATATTCTCTATTCTTGTAGGTAGAACGCCCAAAACTGGTGCTGGTGCAGGAGTTTCATCTTTAGAACAAGAAACGATTGCAAGAGCAAAAATGCTCAATAATAAACTGATTTTTTTCATGATTTATGATTTTTAAATATTGTGCAAAAGTAATATATTTTTTTAAGAATTATATTATTATTTAAAATTATTAACGCCTACAAATAACTTAACTTTTAATAATACATGAATATCAAAAAAAGTATTTTTGAATAATTTAAAAAAACAAAAAAATATATTAATTTTTTTTAATAATAAAAATGCTTTGAAATTAATATAGATTGAATATGAGTGTTTTGCGTTTTATAATATTGTTAAATTTTAGTAAATTTTGTTATATTTTTATTATATTTGAAAAAATAAAAAACTATAAACCATGAAAAAACTATTACTATCTTTTATTTTATTAATATCTAGCTTATCTAACGGTCAATATTTCGAGGGTTTTGAGGGAGGATTTCCGGGTTCAATGACCGAAACACAATTAACAGCAACAACAGCCTGGACCAGTTGTGGCGGAAATACTGGTGGTGCCATTTGTCCGATAACCGGAACAGCTAGTGCTACTTTTTTTCAGGCAAATATTAATGTTGCAATTACTGCTTTAAACTCGCCAACCTTAGATCTTTCTGCTGGAAATTTCAGATTGACTTTTAACCACATTCAAAGAGCACGTTCTGGAAAGAAAAATTTATTATATGCAGAATTGTCTCAAAACGGAGGAACAAGTTGGACAACTATTGGCTATTATTCATCTGATATTCAAAATGTTAAAAACGAGACTATCAATCTGCCAGTTACAACTACTAACAATTGCAAAATTAGATTTCGCGCAGTAAACAAATATGGATATGCCATAATTCTAGACGATATTTCGGTTTTTCCGGTTCCAGCAACTGATGCTTCGATGGTTTCTGTAAATACAAACCCTATTTATATAACCGGAAATTTAACCGTTGCGGGTTCTATAAAAAACACAGGACTAAGCACTATAACCAATGCAGACATAAATTGGCAAGTAGATGGCGGAGCAATAAAAACTCAAACTTTAACAGGACTAAATGTTTTAAGTAATACAACATTAGCTTTCACGCATTCAGAATTATGGAATGCATTGCCAGGACAACATGCATTGAAAGTTTGGATTGCTAACATTAATGGTACCGATGCAGATGCTACCAACGATGCTATAACAAAAACTGTTGCAATTGTAAACGAAGTTTTTCCTAGAAGAGTTGTGTACGAAGAAGCAACTGGTTCTTGGTGTCAATGGTGTCCACGAGGTCATGTTGGCTTAAAAGACATGGCACACAATCACGAAAACAATTCAGATTATATCGGTATAGCTGTTCACAATTCTGACCCAATGGTAGTTTCGGAATATGATAGTGGCATTGGAAACTTTATTACAGGTTATCCAAGTGGTGCTACTAACAGAACTTTAAAAAATGTTGACTCTGGTTTGGATTCAATTCAAGCTTCTTTTTTGACAGAAGTTACCGAAATTCCTTTTGGTAAAATCTCTATTCCCGATGCAACTTGGAATGCTACAACTCGAGAAATTACATTCGACTGTTCGACACAATTTGCCTTAGATTTAACAAATGCTAATTTTAATGTTGCAGCAGTTGTTGTCGAAAACGGAATAATTGGCAACACGAATTCTTACAACCAAAAAAACAATTATGCAGGCGGTGGCGCAGGTGCGATGACCGATTGGCAAGGAAACAATTGGGCCAATTTGCCATTTACGGTTTTGGCAGCAAACATGGTTTATGACCATGTAGGCAGAACATTGCTTGGCGGTTTTGGTGGTTATCCGAACTCGGTTCCAACAACTATTGCCTATAATAACAATTATACTTATTCTGTTTCTCACATTTTGCCATTGGCACACAACATTAATAATATAGAAATTGTTGCTTTGTTATTGGATAACGCAACAGGGGAAATTGTAAATGCAGGAGAATTTAATTTAGGTGCAAAAGTACAAATGTTATCTACAGATAATTTTGGAGCAAAACCTAATCAAAAATTTAATATATATCCGAATCCATCTAGTGGAAATGTGAAAATTGTTACCGAAAATCAAGTTCAATTATCAATTGTTGATCTTCTTGGCAAAATAGTTTTTTCAGCGACAAATATCACAAAAGAATCTAATATTGATTTGTCTGGTTTACAAAAAGGAATTTATTTAGCCAAAATATCAGACGAAAACACAACAAATACTCAAAAATTAATAATAAAATAAAACAATGAAAAATATAATATTAACAATTATCTGTTTTTGTTCACTAAATAGTTTTTCGCAATTGTCATTAAAAAAACTAGACGGAACACCAATTAACAATAACGATGTGATAACATTTACGTCAAATATTGACCCAGAATCTTATTTAGGGATAAAATTTTACAATAGCTCTAGTCAAGATATTAATATAAAAGCCGAAGTTGTAAGCATGATAAACGCTACTGGAACCAATTTGCAGTTTTGCTTCGGTAATATTTGTGTTGGTACAATTAGTCAAGGTTCGACCTATCCGGACATGCCTGCAATAATTCCAGCAAATGGTCAAAACGGTAATTTTGATCATTTTCTGAATACCGCATCAGGCATCAATTCAAGTGCAAACATAGAATATGTTTTAAAGTTTTATCAAGTAGATGCAAATGATGTTGAAATTGGAAACAACGTAACTTTTACCTACAAATATGCGCCAAATTTAGCTACTAATGCATTTTTCGCAAATTTTAAACCGAACATTTATCCAAACCCGTCAAACGGAATAGTTAAAATAAATACCGAAAACGAAGTTGCAATTAATGTTATTGACATTCTAGGAAAAGTAGTTTATAGCAATAATAAAATTAATAAAAATTCGATTATGGATTTTTCTGATCTTCAAAAAGGAATTTATGTGTTGCAAATTACTGATGAAAATATTAATTCTAGTCAAAAATTAATTCTCGATTAAACAAAATAACATTAAAAAGAGATCTGAAAATTTCATATCCAAATGCACCAAAAATTCATTGTTTTAAATATCATGGTCTGATGACTTTGGTTTTTAAAATTATGAATTTTTCGTTTTGAATGTTTGTTGGTATTTACTAAATTTTTTTTAAAAAAATTTTAAGATATACATTTTGTGTTTTTGATTTAAAATAATTCGTCTCGAATTTTGAATTAAATTATAGTATCGATTTCTTAAATATTTTAAAAAATCTAATTTGTTTTTGAATTTCATAATTATTTAAACTAATTCCTTAAATTTGCTCACTTAATTAAAATAAAAGTATGTTACAGATATCATTTATTAGAGAAAATCAAGAAAAAGTCATCAAAGCTTTAGCAAAAAGAAATATCGATGCCACACAAACCGTTCACCAAGTAGTTGCACTTGACGAAAACCGTCGCGCGACACAACTCGAAATGGACAATTTGCTTGCAGAAACTAATAAATTATCCAAAGATATTGGCGAATTAATGAAATCGGGTGAAAAATCTAAAGCCGAAATTTTAAAGCTAAAAGTACATACAACCAAAGAAAAAAGCAAAGAATTATCTGATAAAACCGATGCTTTGGCCAAAGAATTGTTAGATAAATTATATACTTTGCCTAATCTTCCCGCCGATATGGTTCCCGTTGGAAAAACTCCAGAAGAAAACCTAAACATTTTCGAAGAAGGCACAATTCCAAAATTGCACGAAAGTGCAATGCCACACTGGGATTTAATAAAAAAATATGATATTGTAGATTTCGAATTAGGAACCAAAATTACGGCTCCAGGTTTTCCTGTATATAAAGGTAAAGGTGCAAAATTGCAACGGGCTTTAATTTCTTATTTTTTAGATAAAAATACCGATGCAGGTTATCTAGAATATCAAGTGCCGCATTTGGTCAACGAAGCATCGGCCTATGGTACAGGTCAATTACCAGACAAAGAAGGTCAAATGTACCACGATGCCAAAGACGATTTATACCTGATTCCGACTGCCGAAGTGCCAATTACCAACATTTTTAGAGATGTAATTTTGCAAGAAAGCGAATTACCTGTTTTGGCAACTGGTTACACGCCGTGTTTCCGTCGTGAGGCAGGGTCTTGGGGCGCTCACGTTCGTGGATTGAACCGTTTGCATCAATTTGATAAAATAGAAATTGTTAGAATCGAACATCCAGATAAATCTTATGAAGCTTTGGAAGGAATGGTCGAACACGTAAAAAATATCCTTCGAGAATTAAAATTGCCTTACCGAATTTTGCGCCTTTGCGGTGGCGATATGGGGTTTGCATCGGCAATGACATACGATTTCGAAGTTTTTTCAACTGCACAAGACCGCTGGCTAGAGATTTCATCTGTGTCTAATTTTGAAACTTTTCAATCCAATAGATTAAAATTGCGATTCAAAGACAAAGACGGAAAAAACCAATTGGCACACACACTAAACGGAAGTTCACTAGCCTTGCCAAGAGTTTTAGCTGGAATTTTAGAGAATTATCAAACTCCAGAAGGCATAGTAATTCCTGAAGTTTTGCGTCGTTATTGTGGGTTTGATATTATAGATTAATGCTTTAAATTAAATTTGGCGAAATTTTTATTTTTAATCGTTATATTTGAGCGTAAAATTAAATTTTTAAAATGAAAACTTTAAATTTAAATATTCAAGATTCATTAGATATTATTAGTTACGACGCTATATTAGTTTTGGCAACTCAATTGTATCAAAGCAATAAATTTTCTTTAGGTCAAGCATCTGATGTTGCTGGTTTAACTAAAAAAGTATTTGTAGAATTGTTAGTTAAAAATGAAGTTTCAATTTTTAATTTTCAAGCTTCGGATTTAATTAATGCTGTTGCAAATGCCTAATTTTTTTTTAATATTATCTTTTTTCCTGACAGCAATCGTCTTTTCGCAAGATCAATTGGCGCAAAATTATTTTGACAAAGGCGATTTCGAAAAAGCATCTATTAGTTATGCCGAATTACTAAAAAATCAACCTTCGAATTCGAATTATTTTTTGAAATCGGTCGAATGTTTGCAACAATTAAAACAGCTAGAAAAATCCGAAATTGCAATTTTAGATCGAATAGAAAAATACAAACAAGGCAATTTTTTGGTCGAACTGGGATATAATTTTCGATTAAAGAAAGACGAAGCCAAAGCCAAAAAATATTTTGATCTTGCAATCGAGAAAATCAAAAAAAATCCTAGTGAAGTTTATGGTATAGCAAATGTTTTCGAGAAAAAAATAATTCTTGATTATGCGCTTTTGTCCTACCAAACCGCAAGTCAATTTGATAGTAAAATGAATTTTAATTATCAAATAGCATTGCTTTATGGACAAACAGGCAAAACCGATTTAATGATAGAAACTTTTTTGAGCGAATCGTTCACCAATCCAAATATGTTGTTGTCGATTCAAAATCAATTGTCAAGATTTATATCCGAAGATACACAAGAAACTTTTAAAGAACAACTCAAGAAATCTTTATTAATACGGAGTCAAAAAAGTCAAGATATATTCTGGAATCAATATTTGAGTTGGCTTTTTGTGCAGCAAAAAGAATTCGGAAAAGCATTTATTCAAGAAAAATCAATTTATAAACGCAACCCAGAATCGTTTGCAAATATTGTCAATTTAGCACAATTATCGGTCGAAGAAAACGATTCGGAAACTGCTAACCAAATTTATGGTTTTATTTTAGAAAACACATTAGATCAAGAATTGAAAATTCGTGCGAATTATTACATTCAAAAACTCAAAATAGAAAAATCGAACGAAATTGATTTTCTCGTTATTCAATTAGAATTAGAAAATTTAATAAAACAATTTGGTGTTTCACCTTATTCATTATCGTTACAAAAATTATATGCTCATTTTACAGCATTTCAATTAAAAAATCCTGAAGCAGGAAAAAACATTTTGAAAACCGCTCTTGATCTGCCATTAAATCAATATCAAATAGCCGATCTAAAAATGGAAATGGCGGACATTTTGTTGTTTCAAGAACGATTCAATCAAGCTACAATTATTTATACACAAATCGAAGATGACTTAAAAAACGATACAGTTGGTCACGATGCAAGTTTAAAAATTGCTAAAGCAAGTTATTTTCAGACCGACTTTATTTGGGCAACCAAACAATTAAAAGTTCTAAAATCATCGTCAACTCAACTAATTGCTAACGATGCAATCGATTTATTTTTGCTGATAAATGACAATACAGTTGCCGATTCGCTACAAGTTGCCTTAAAAAAATTCGCTCACGCAGACTTTTTATTATATCAATCTAAACCCAAAGATGCGCTTGCAGAATATCAAAAAATTCTAGTTGACTATAAAGGAAAAGAGATTGAACCAATAACATTATACCGAATCGGTAAAATATACGAAAACCAAGGCGATTTTACTCAATCATTGTCTAATTATCAAATGATTATTGATGGTTTCAAAGAATGTATTTATACAGACGAAGCTAATTATTTTACAGCCGAAATTTATAACAAACAATTAAAAGACATCGAAAAAGCCAAAAAATATTACGAAGAAATAATTTTTAAACACGAAGACAGCATTTATTTTACTGATGCTAGACGAAAATATCGTGCAATTCGAGGCGACAAAGAAGTTGCACCGTAACCCAGAAGGACAATTCCAAAATTTGTAAATAAAAATAGCTCTAACATATAAATAATTCAAGTTAGTATTGCCTAATCCAAAATAAAATGATCATCTACAACGTAACAACAAATATCCACGAAAGTGTACACAACCAATGGTTATCTTGGATGCAAACCAAACACATTCCAGAAATTCTGGCAACAAAAAAATTCTCATCGGCAAGAATTGTCAAAGTATTAATCGAAGAAGAAATGGGCGGAACAACTTACTCGGTGCAATATACAACAGATAGCAAAGCTACATTACAAAAATACTACGACGAAGATGCACCAACGTTCCGAGAAGAAGCAATTCAACTTTTTGGCGATAAAATGTTAGCTTTTAGAACGGAATTAGAACTGATTTCGGAGCATTTTTAGTTATTTTCCCAATCTCAGTTTTCAATGTACAATTAAAAATTAGAGGTCGCAAATTGCGACCTCCAATTTATAAAAATATAAAACTCAAGGAAAACATTTGCGCCTTTGTGCCTTCGTGGCAAAAACAATAGAAATTATGGAAGCAGTAAAAGCCAAAAAACACCTCGGACAACATTTCTTGAAAGACGAAAGCATCGCCAAAGCAATTGCCGACACCTTAAATCTCGAGGGTTACAACGATGTTCTAGAAATCGGTCCAGGAATGGGCGTTCTAACAAAATATCTTTTAGAGAAACAAACCAACGTTTATGTGATCGAAATAGATGGCGAATCAGTGACTTATCTAGACGAAAATTATCCGAAACTAAAAGATAAAATCATCTCGAAAGATTTCTTGAAATACAATATCAACGAAATTTTCGAGGGCAAACAATTTGCAATAATTGGCAATTTCCCTTACAATATTTCGACTCAAATTGTTTTTCGATGTCTTGAAATGCGTTCGCAAGTTCCAGAATTTGCTGGAATGTTCCAAAAAGAAGTAGCACAACGCATTTGCGAAAAAAAAGGAACAAAAGCCTACGGAATTTTATCTGTTTTGGTACAAGCATTTTATGAAGCCGAATATTTATTTACGGTCGATGAAACAGTTTTTATTCCGCCACCAAAAGTAAAATCGGGTGTTTTGCGATTGCGACGCAAAGAAAATTTCACTTTGCCTTGTTCCGAAAAATTGTTTTTTACGGTTGTAAAAACTGCTTTTCAACAACGAAGAAAAACCTTGCGAAATAGTTTAAAAACATTAAATTTGTCAGACAATTTACGCGAAAACGATGTGTTTAATCTTCGGCCAGAACAACTCGATTACAATCAGTTTATTGAATTGACCCAAAAAATAGAAGCCGATGGAATTTAAAATCAGCAAAGGGTTCGTCAAAGAAGTAAAACAACTTATTAAAAGCAAAAACAGCAAACAACTCAATATTTTGTTAGCTGATATGCATTGCGTTGATATTGCCGAGATTCTTGAAACGTTGAATTTCCAAAAAGCAATTTATATTTTTAAAGTCTTAGACAGCAAGAAAACAGCCGAAGTTTTACTCGAACTAGAAGACGATTTACGCGAGAAAATTCTAAGCAGACTTTCGCCAAAAGAAATTGCCGAAGAGCTAGACGAACTCGAAACCAACGATGCTGCAGATATTATCGGTGAACTTTCGCAACAACTAAAAAACGAAGTAATATCAGAACTTGTCGATGCCGATCACGCTAAAGATATTGTCGAACTACTTCGATATGAAGAAGATACAGCTGGTGGTTTAATGCACAAAGAACTTGTAAAAGTCAACGAAAACTGGAATGTTTTGACCTGTATTAAAGAAATGCGCATTCAAGCCGAAAACATTTCTCGTGTACATTCAATATATGTTGTTGATGACGAAGACAAACTAATCGGGCGATTGTCTTTAAAAGATTTACTAACAACATCAGCAAGAACGCCAATCAGCCAAGTATATATCAAAAAACTAAACTGGGTAAATATTTACACCGAAGATGTTGAAGTTGCCCGAATCATGCAAAAATATGACCTTGAAGCAATTCCAGTAGTTGATGAAATTGGCAAACTTGTTGGCAGAATAACCATAGACGATATTGTCGATGTCATTAAAGACCAAGCCGATCAAGATTATCAATTAGCCGCCGGAATCTCGCAAGACGTCGAGGCCGATGACAGTATTTTGCAACTCACACGTGCACGATTACCATGGTTGGTTTTGGCATTATTGGGCGGATTTATATCGGTCAAAGTCCTTGGATTGTTCGAGGGTGCAATGCTCGAACACGCCAACCTATTCTTTTTCACACCTTTAATTGCAGCAATGGCGGGCAATGTTGGTGTACAATCATCGGCAATAATTGTGCAAGGTTTGGCAAACAATACTTTGAGTGGCACGCTATTTAATAGATTAATAAAAGAAGTTTCACTGACATTATTAAACGGATTTATCTTGGCGACAATTTTATTTCTTGGAAGTCATTTTCTTCTTGGTGTCGGGTTAGAAGTATGCATAACAGTTTCAATATCATTAATTTCTGTTATTATTATTGCTTCATTAATCGGAACTTTCGTGCCATTATTACTCGAAAAATATGGCATAGATCCAGCATTGGCAACAGGACCATTTATCACTACAAGTAATGATATTTGTGGCATATTGATCTATTTTTCGATTGCAAAATTGATTTTAGGTTTTTAAGATTATTTGGTTATCACAAAAAACTCTTCACAAAACAAAGTAAGGTTACACTTATTAACACTAATTTTCAAGATTGGATATAATTTAAATTACTTTTCGATTAGAAAACTAAAATTACTTAAATTCGAACAAAATACAAAACCAAAATTCCGTTATGATTGAAAAAATAAGACTTGACAACATACTTTTTCTAGATATAGAAACAGTGCCAGAACAAGAAAATTTCGATTTACTCGATGATGAAATGAAAACTCTTTGGGAACTAAAAACCCAATACCAAAGAAAAGAAGATATTTCTGGAGAACAGTTTTATGATCGTGCAGGAATTTGGGCAGAATTTGGTAAAATTGTTTGTATTTCGGTTGGTTATTTTATTAACAAAGGTGATATTCGAAATTTTAGAGTTACAAGTTTTTTTGGTGACGAAAAGAAAATTTTAAAAGATTTCTCGAATCTTCTGGACAATCATTTCAACCAACCTCAACACGTTTTGTGTGGACATAATGCGAAAGAATTTGATATTCCGTTTATTGCTCGACGAATGATAATTAATGATATTTCGATTCCAAATAAACTCAATTTATTTGGGAAAAAACCTTGGGAAATACCTCATCTTGATACTTTAGAGCTTTGGAAATTTGGCGATTACAAACACTATACGTCATTAAAGTTAATGTGTAAAGTACTCGGTATTCCGTCATCAAAAGGCGATATTGATGGTTCGCAAGTTGGTCATGTTTTTTATGTCGAAAAAGACATAGATAGAATAATAACTTATTGCGAAAAAGATACAATTGCTGTTGCGCAAATTTTCTTACGATTAAGAAAAGAAGCGTTACTTATTGAAGAAGAAATTATCCATATTTAAAATTAAATTTGAATTTGTCTATCAATTTGTTGGTCCAACGAAATGAAGGTTTCGGTTCTAGAAACACCATCGATTGCTTGTATTTTTGTGTTTAAAAGTTGCATTAAATGTTCGTTATCTCTACAAATAATTTTAATTAAAATACTCCAATTTCCAGTAGTATAATGACACTCTAGAACTTCTGGGATTTTTTTTAATTCTCGTACGGCGTCTGGATTGCTTGCTGCTTTGTCTAAATATACACCAACAAAAGCCATTGTGCTGTATCCCAAAATTTTATTATTGACCGTAAATTTCGATCCTGAAATAACACCAGATTGTTCTAACTTTCTCAATCTTTGGTGAATAGCTGCACCCGAAATTCCAATTTTATTAGCGATTTGCAATATTGGTTTTCGCGCATCGTTCATTAAATCTCTTAAGATTTCTTTATCGATACCATCTATTTCTATTTGTAAGGAATTTGCTTTCATTGTTGAACATTTATAAGCTTAAAAGCAAATTTAGGTATAAATTTTACACAATCAAACATATATTATTTTAGATTTGAAAGGTCATAATGTTTTAAAAAAAAGTAATAGATATCTTTAATCATCAAACTTTAATTGACAGCATTTATTGTACAAACAAAAAATCCCAATTTATTAAAATCGGGATTTTGTCTTTCATTATTTTTAAAAAATTATGCCTCAGCAAGTGCTTTAATATGTGCTTTTATTTTAACTTCTAGTTCGTCTGCCATTTCTGGGTTGTCTTTTATCAATTGTTTTACGGCATCACGACCTTGACCTAGTTTGGTTTCGCCATAACTGAACCAAGAACCTGCTTTTTTAACAATTTCGAATTCAACAGCAAGATCCAAAATTTCACCACATTTAGAAACGCCTTCTCCATACATAATATCAAATTCGGCAACTTTAAAAGGTGGAGCTACTTTGTTTTTAACAACTTTAACTTTTGTGCGGTTTCCTATTACATTATCGCCATCTTTTATTTGCGATGAGCGGCGTATATCCAATCGAACTGATGCATAAAATTTCAATGCATTTCCACCAGTTGTAGTTTCTGGATTTCCGAACATAACACCAATTTTTTCACGTAATTGATTAATAAAGAATACTGTACAATTAGTTTTGCTTATTGTTCCAGTTAATTTTCTTAAAGCCTGAGACATTAATCGTGCATGAAGACCCATTTTAGAGTCACCCATTTCTCCTTCGATTTCGGATTTTGGTGTCAATGCTGCTACCGAGTCAATAACCACAATATCAATTGCTCCAGATCGAATTAGATTTTCTGCAATTTCTAATGCTTGTTCTCCGTTGTCTGGTTGCGAAATTATAAGGTTTTCTATATCTACACCCAGTTTTTCGGCATAGTTTCTATCAAAAGCGTGTTCTGCATCGATAAAAGCTGCAATTCCACCAGCTTTTTGAGCTTCTGCAATTGCGTGCAAAGTTAGTGTTGTTTTTCCTGAGGATTCTGGTCCGTAAATCTCGATTACACGACCACGCGGATAACCATTTACTCCAAGTGCTAAATCTAAACCAAGTGATCCAGACGAAATAGTTTCTACTTCGACAATGGCTTTATCGCCCATTTTCATTACGGTTCCTTTACCGTAAGTTTTGTCAAGTTTATCTAAAGTTAGTTGTAATGCTTTTAATTTTGCTTCTTTTTCTGTATCTGGTTTTTCTTTTTCCTTCATTTTAAAATGGTCTTATTTTTGGTAAAATTAATGAATTAATTTGGTTTATACCAAACACTAATTTTAAACTTTTCGGTTTTTAATTTATAATTTATTTAATGCAATATTTAATCAATAACCATCTCTAAAACTTCGCCCTCGATAATCAATTTTGCTTCTGTTGATGCTATAATATGTTCGACTGAAACGCCTGGTGCGCGTTCAAGAAGTTTAAATCCTTTTGGTGTAATTTCAAGAACAGCCAATTCGGTAACAACTTTTTTCACGCAACCAACACCAGTTAATGGTAACGAACATTTTTTAAGAATTTTACTTTCTCCAGCTTTGTTAACGTGCATCATTGCTACAATAATGTTTCCGGCCGATGCTACCAAATCCATAGCGCCGCCCATTCCTTTTACCATTTTACCCGGAATTTTCCAGTTTGCAATGTCTCCATTTTCTGAAACTTCCATTGCTCCAAGTATAGTTAAATCAACATGTTGCCCACGAATCATTCCGAAGCTAAAAGCCGAGTCAAAAAAACTTGCACCAGGCAAAGTTGTAATTGTTTGTTTTCCGGCATTGATTAAATCGGCATCTTCGTCGCCTTCAAACGGAAATGGACCCATTCCGAGTACGCCATTTTCTGATTGAAATTCAACGGCTATATCTTTGCGAACATAGTTTGCGACTAATGTTGGTATGCCAATTCCGAGGTTTACGAAATAATTATTCTGCACTTCTTTGGCGATGCGTTGCGCGATTTGTTCTTTTGTGAGCATTTATTTTATGTATCAATTTATGAATTTGTCAATTTATGAATTTGAAAATTAGTTTTGTGGTTATTTTCTAATTGACTCATTTTCTAATTATCTAATTCTTACGGTTCTTTGCTCGATTCTTTTCTCATATTTTTCGCCTTGAAAAATGCGTTGCACCAAAATGCCTGGAATATGAATCTGGTTTGGATCAAGTTGACCAGCTTCGACCAATTCTTCGACTTCGGCAATGGTTATTTTTGCTGCTCCGCACATACTTGGATTGAAATTTCTGGCAGTTCCTTTGAAAACTAAGTTGCCCGCTGTATCGCCTTTCCAAGCTTTTACAATCGAAAAGTCGGCTTTGAAAGCGTGTTCCATAACGTGCATTTTGCCATTGAATTCTCGGGTTTCTTTGCCAATTGCTACTTCGGTACCAAAACCTGCTGGTGTAAAAAATGCTGGAATTCCTGCTTGTGCTGATCTGCAACGTTCGGCTAATGTGCCTTGTGGAATGAGCTCGACGTCGAGTTCGCCTGATAGCATTTGGCGTTCGAATTCGGCATTTTCGCCAACATAGGACGAAATCATTTTTTTGATTTGCTTTTTTTGAAGTAATAATCCTAGTCCGAAATCGTCAACTCCTGCATTGTTAGAAATACAAGTTAAATCATTCGTGCCTTTTTTGACCAATTCGGCTATTGAGTTTTCTGGAATGCCGCATAACCCGAAACCGCCAAGCATTATTGTGTTTCCGTTTTCGATTCCTGATAATGCTTCTTGAACGTTATTGACTTTTTTATTGATCATTTTTTAAATAGGTAAGATTTATTTTAAACATGTAAGTCAAATAAGAAAAAATTAAGTTTTTTATTAAACTTAGTCGTTAGTGAATTAGATTTTTTTTATTGAAATTTCTTTTGAACATATAAGTCACATAAGTAAAGTTTATTATTAAACTTAGACGTTAATGAATTAGATTTTTTTGTAATTATTGAATTTTTTTTTAAAATCCAAATCCACTAGCCTTGATGGAAGGGAATCTTGTCTTTTGGGACGAGAGGAATGACAATGAGATTAGCTACAAAAAAATAATTATTTACAACCCAAACTCCTCAGTATCTTGCTCAATTAAAGTCGTGTCTCGAACTCGAGCAACTCGAATGCAATCTACATTTATTGACAAATTATCTGGTCGTTCGAATTCGGCTTGTGAAATATCTAAATCTTTGTCTGCATAACATTTTTTCATAAATAATCCCCACACTGGCAATGCTGATGCGGCACCTTGACCATAAGTTATGCTTCTGAAACGTGCCGAACGGTCTTCGCAACCCACCCAAACTCCAGTAACTAAATTAGGAACCATTCCCATAAACCATCCATCTGATTGGTTTTGAGTTGTTCCGGTTTTGCCTGCAATTGGGTTTGTAAATGCATAAGGAAATCCTGTCATTCGGTTGTATCCGCCTCCGCCTGTATATCTTAACCTTGCACCAGAACCTTCTTCTGTTACGCCTTCGAGTAATTTTACCACTGCAAATGCAATGTCTTTGTTTAAAACATCGTGCGATTCTGGAATAGGCTCATAAACCGCAACACCATTGGCATCTTCGATTCTTGCTATGAATTGTGGTTTCATGTACACGCCTTCGTTGGCAAATGTGCTGTAAGCTCCAACCATTTCTTGTACTGTAATGTCAACTGCACCCAATGAAATTGATGGTTGCACAGGAATTTCGGATGTTACACCAAGTTTTCTAGCCATTTCTATAACTGCTTCTGGTCCTGTTTTATCGATTAATTTCGCCGAAACAGTGTTTATTGAGTTGGCTAATGCTTTCTTTAAAGTTACAATTCCTCGGTATCGACCATCGGAATTGTGCGGTTCCCAATTTTCGGTAACATGGTGGCGACCACGACGAATCATAAATGGACCATCGATAATTGTATCACAAGGCGACATTCCAAGTTGCTGAATTGCGGTAGCATAGACAAATGGTTTGAACGTCGAACCAACTTGTCGTGTGCCTTGACCAACGTGGTCGTATTGAAAATATTTATAGTCGATGCCGCCAACCCAAGCTTTAATATAACCTGTTTGTGGTTCCATAGACATTAATCCGCATTGCAAGAAATGTTTGTAATATCTGATAGAATCAGTTGGAGTCATTTCCATTTCTTTGTCGCCTTCCCAAGAAAAAACCGTCATTTTGGTTTTTACAGAGAAGGATTTTATAATGTCCTCATCAGATTTATCTTGGTCTTTCATTACACGCCATCTTTCTGAAGCTTTCATTGCTTGCATCATTATTCTGTCGGTTTCAGTTTTTGTGATGCTTAGAAATGGTGCATTTTTGTTTTGTTTGGCTTCACGAAAAAACTCTTCTTGAAGATTTTTCATGTGAGCTTTTACAGCCTCTTCTGCGTGAAGTTGAATGCGAGAATCGATTGTTGTATAAATTTTGAGTCCATCACTGTAAATGTCATAATCTGTACCGTCGGCTTTTTTGTTTTCTTTGCACCAATTTTTCATGTAATCTCTAAGAAATTCTCTGAAATAGGTTGCTGTCCCGTCTAAATGACTTTCTGGATGAAAATTGAGAACTATTGGGCGTTTAGAAAGTTTTTCTTTTTGAGCTTCGGTAATTATATTGTTTCTAACTAATTGTCCTAGAACCACATTTCTGCGTTTTTCGGCTTTTTCTGGTCGTTTAACTGGGTTGTATAATGACGGATTGGTTAGCATTCCGACTAATAATGCACCTTCATCGACTGTTAAATCTTTTGGTTCTTTTGCGAAATATACTTTTGCTGCAGAACGAATTCCGACTGCCGTATTGACAAAATCGGCTTTGTTCAAGTACATTGCAATGATTTCTTGTTTGGTATATTGTCGCTCTAATCGAACAGCAATAATCCATTCTTTTATTTTTTGTAAAATCCTTAGAGGTAAAAATTTAGAACCTTCGCCATGGAATAATAATTTTGCCAATTGTTGAGTCAATGTGCTGGCTCCACCATCTTTTCCTAGACTTGCAACGGCTCTTAAAGTTCCTCTAGCATCAATTCCTGAATGGTCATAAAAACGTTCGTCTTCAGTTGATACTAGTGCATCGACTAATGTTTTAGGCAAATCTTTGTACTTAATTGATGTTCTATTTTCATTATAAAATTTACCTAAAACAACTCCGTCACTAGAAATAATTTCGGTTGCAAGATTAGAATTTGGGTTTTCTAACTCTTCAAATGATGGCATTGATCCAAAAAAGCCCCATGATGTTAATAGAAAAAATAAAAACAATCCGCTAAGTCCAATTATAAAAAGTTTCCAGAATTTTCTTTTGTAATGATTAATGTCTTTGACTTTTATATCTGATGTTTTTTTGATTTTGGTTGCCATAATTTTATTAATTTGATTCTATTCTAAAACCAACTTCTGTTATTCCTTTTAATTCTTTTTCGCCTTTAATTTTACCGTTTTGACGAATTGCTTGTTGAATTCGAACTTTATAAAGTCCTTTTTTATCAAATTTCAGATTTTCTTTGTAAAAAAGTTTACTTTCTTTAGTGTCAGAAAATCCTTCACCAAGCAATGTTCCGTCTAGGTTTGCCATTGCATATTCTAAAGTGTCAACTTTAGTTAAACCATCAGGGTTTTCTAACGATACCAATAAAAATAAATTATTAAAAGGATAATTGTCATTGTTTCTTACATTTAAAAACAAATTGTATTGTTTGGTTGGCTCTAATTTTGGCAAATCGAAACTCACAATACTGTCTTTGTTCCAAGCATTACCGACTGATTTGTAGTCGTCGAAAACTCTTTTTTCGTCGCAAGAAATTAGAAATAATATCATCAGAATAAATAAAATGTTATTCGTTGGTTTCATTTTTCTTGTTAGGAATTATTTTGTTACTTACTCTGTCTTCAGTTGTTGGTTTTTCAACTGGTTTATTTTCTTGATTTGAATTGTTGGCTTTCGGCTTATAATTTGGATTATTTGCGTTAGCTTTTTCGTTATTGTGTTGTTTATTGTTGTTGTTTGGTTTTTTATTTTTTTGCTGATTCGGGTTGTTTGCGTTGGCTTTTTGATTTGGATTTACAACATTCGAATTCGGTTTTGAATCTGTTTTTGATGCAGTATTTGGGTTCGAATTCGGGTTTTTATTTACAACTGTAATAGCCGGTTTTATGATGTTATCTCCTTTTGGTTTGTTGGCTACAATAACATTTGCACCTTCGGGTTTGCGTTTTTTATTGCGGTTGTTTTTGCTTGGTTTTGGTTGGTCAAAACGTGTTAAACTTTCTTGCCCCATTGCATTATTGAAATCTTTTTGAGGTTCTGCAACAATTTCCAGCGCAAAATCTTCAAGGGACGAAACTTTGTTTTTCAGTTTGTTTTCGGCAATAATTTCTCGAACTTGTTCAATTTTCAAAACGTGCCAATTTGCAAAGTTATTGGTATATGCAAACCACATTAATCCTTTAAATATATCTTGTTTTTGGCAAATTGCATCGCCTTTTTCAGTTACTAATTTGGTTTCGAATTCTGGAAAATCTTTTAGAGCATCCATATAGGTGTCCAACTCGAAATTCAAGCAACATTTTAATTTGCCACATTGTCCAGCTAGTTTTTGCGGGTTTAAAGAAAGTTGCTGGTAACGTGCTGCCGATGTGTTGACGCTTCTAAAATCGGTTAACCAAGTGGAACAACACAATTCGCGACCACAAGAACCAATGCCGCCCAAACGAGCTGCTTCTTGACGAAAACCAACTTGTTTCATCTCGATTCTTGTCGAAAACTCTTTAGCAAAGTCTTTGATTAAAAGTCTAAAATCGACTCTATCATTGGCTGTATAATAAAAAGTAGCTTTAGAACCATCGCCTTGAAACTCGATATCAGAGATTTTCATTTCTAGTTTTTGTTCAATCGCAAGTTCACGAGCTCGAACCTTCATTGGCTCTTCTTTATCCCGAGCTAATGACCAAATATCGATGTCTTTTTGCGATGCTTTTCGGTAAATTTTAAGAATTTCTTTACTGTCCAATTTCACCTTTTTCTTTTTCATTTGAATCTTAACCAATTCGCCTGTAAGTGTAATAATGCCTATATCGTGACCCGATGCTGCTTCGGTAGCAACGACATCGCCCATGGATAAAGTTAGTTTTTCGGTGTTTCTATAAAACTCTTTTCGCCCGTTTTTAAAACGAATTTCGGCGCAATCAAAAGGTGTTTCGCCATTAGACAAACTCATATTCGACAACCAATCGAAAACAGTTAATTTATTGCAGCTATCGGTGCCGCAAGTCCCATTATTTTTGCAACCTTTTGGTGCACCACCATCAGATGTTGAACAACTAGTACAAGCCATGATATATTTTGGATGTTGCCAAATGCAACGTAAAATTCGTAATTATTTAGTTTGTAAAGATAGCAAAGATTTTAGATTTCGGATTTTAGATTTCGGATTTTTTAACTTTTTTAAAAAAAATGCATATTACTATCAAAGGAAATGAAATTTAACTGGTCTTTAATTTAATTTTTTGGAGATTAGTTTTTTAAAAATGAAAAAATGCATCTTCTAGATGTTCGATATTAAACTTTTTTCCGTCTCGATGAACAGCTATAATATCAAATCTAACTTCTAAATCTAAATCATTATCAATTACATATTGGTTAACAGCTTTAACCAAAAGTTGAATTTTTTTGGGTTTTACAAAATCTTGCGGCAAACCAAAATCTAATGTTGATCGGGTTTTTACTTCAACAATAGCCAGAAAATTATCTTTGGTTGCAATAATATCAATTTCGGCTTTTTGGAAAACATAGTTTTTTTGCAAAATATTATAACCGTTTTTTTGCAAAAATTCGACTGCAAGTTCTTCGCCAAGTTTTCCTAAATCGTTGTGTTGAGCCATTTTTTAGTCTTAATTTTTAATCATTGGAAATTTTGTTAAAAAAAGTTTTAACATTAAATTTTTTCAAATTAATTATTTTCAAAGACTATTGTGCTGCATTCGGCTTTTGCTTCGATTGTAACTTTATTACCCAGAATCAATGCACGATTGTCCGATAAATGTCCAGCAGGAAAATTATAAATCACTGGAATTTTTAAATTTTTAGTAATGTCTTGAATGATTTCTAGCGCATCTTTACCCCACGGAATATCATTGTCTTTCATTTTGGTCATGCCACCAACAACAATTCCGTTAAGATTTTCTAGGCAACCACATCGTTTTAAATTTATCATCATTCGATCGATATGATACAAATATTCGTCTAAATCTTCAATAAAAAGTATTTTATTTTTGCAATCAATTGCTGATTTAGAACCCAATAAACTATAAATTATCGATAAATTTCCGCCAACCAATTCGCCTGAAGCAATTCCGAATCGGTTCATGTTGTGGGTATCAATTTTGTATTCTAGTTTTTCACCAAAAAGAGATTTTCTTAATGTTTCTTTTGCCTCTTCGGTAGCTTTTGAACTCACTGGCATTATTCCATGAATAGATTTATAGCCCATTGTATTGAAATGATTGTGCAAAACCGTAACGTCGCTAAAACCGATTACCCATTTTGGAGCTTTTTTAAACTTAGTAAAATCGAGCAAATCAATAATTCTGACAGTTCCGTAACCGCCACGAACACACCAAATTGCTTTGATATTTTGGTTGTCCATTTGTTCTTGAAAATCATTGGCACGTTGCTCATCGGTTCCTGCTAATTGGTTTAAATCGAGTCCGATTGTCGAACCTATTTTTACATTCAAACCCCAACTTGTTAACAATTCGGTTGCAAATTTAAGGTTGTCGTCTATGTTTTTTCGGGCTGTTGCAACAATTGCAATAGTATCTCCTTTTTGCAAATAAGGTGGAGTTATCATTTTAATTTGAGATTGAATTGGTGTTGATAATAATAGATATATAATAAAGAGAAGTTTTTTCATTTTTAAATTCAAGAGGTTTTTACAAATATATAAAAATTCTTGAAATGAAACCGGAAGCGCTAGCCCAGAAAGAAGGGAATCTCGTCTCTTTGTACGAGAGAAATGACAGCTAGAAAAAGCTTCAAATAAACTATTTGACAAATTGTTCTATTGTTTTGTCTTCAATAATTGTTTTTGTTTTTATTACTTCGTCAGAATTTTCATTAGGAATAGTCATAGAAAGTACATAATGCTGAATTTTCCATGTCTTACCGACTTTAATAAGAATTCCTGAACCTCGACAAATTTTCATTTGTGTATTTAACAACTCATCGAACCAAGCTGTTTTTTGGTCTTTAGAAAGATAAATATTTCGTTCTAAGGTAGAAAAACTCCAAGCTTTGCCATTATCGAAATATGGTTTTGCAAATTTGATAAATTGAGGTTTTGCCCAGTTTTCGGTTGCATCGGTTCCAATATAAACTGCATCGTTGGTCATTGCCGACATGTAGTCATTGAAATTTGCATTAGCCGCAGCTCGATGCCAATTATTTAAAACTTTTGCTATTTGCTCTTTAAGGTTTTGACCTTGAATATTTATTGAACATAATATAATAATTAAAAATAAATTTTTCATGATTGAATTATTAAATTTGTGTGAAAAAACAGAAAAAACTACACAGAATAACGAGTGCCAAAGTCAATTCTTGCTGCCATTTTATTTGAACTGATTCTACAAAACTTGTAGCAATTATTGCTAGTGGTGCAAATGTAAAAATCAGAACTTCGTTGCTTTTGTATGGAGAAACTATAAAAATTACAAGCCCTATAAAAAACCAAAGTATCAATTTTTTGAATGATGCATTTTGAATTAATGGTTTGTCCGATAAAATTATAAACAAAGTCGTCATAAAAAATAATGCAATTGTTACAAACAATGAAAAAGCAATATTTTGATAGATTGAAGTAAAATAGTTAATTTCGAAACAAAAGCCAATTTTCAATAAAAAAACATCTATTAGCGTTTTGTCGAATAATAAACTGAAAAACACGAACAAGATTATTACAGCAAAAAAAGCAATAAACGGCAAAACCCAATTGCGATAATCTCGAGAAACATGCAAAATTATTGCCACAAAAACCATAACAATAAACAAAATACTCCAAAAATAAAACAAGCTTGCAAAGAAAATAAATAAAGAAGCGTCGAATATTTTTTCTTTAGTGAACTTTAGCGATTGTACAGAAATTAATCTTCGCATTGCAAAAATAATTAAAAAATTTGCAAAAATTAAGTTAGCGTTTTTGAACAATTCAGGGAAAATTATTAAAAATAAAAAACTAAACAATACGTTGTAAGTACTGTCTTTGCTGAGTGCGTTTTTTTTTGTAATAAAATTTGTAACCACAATCGTTGCAATCAAAAGAAGCAAAACCAAAGTTTTAGGCACTATTTGATAAACCGAAAAACTAGTCGAATTTAATGTAAATTGACTTATAAAAAAGAATAAAAACATTAAAACGCCAACAAAAGTATAATTAATTGGAGATGATTTCTGAAAAATAGTTGTTATCATAAGGATATTTTATACTTTTGCAAATATAAATATAATACTTGATTAAAATGAAAGCATTTTTTGAAGCAATACAATGGTTATTCGAAAATATTATTTTCTTCCTGCACAACGAACTTAGAAAATTCGAATTAATAAGTTGGTTTGGTGCCAATATTATTAATTGGGTTTTTATGATTATTTGTGCATTGGCAATGGTCTATTGGATCAAGCAACTAAAAATACACGAAGAAAACGGAGAAGAAAACCAAGATACAACGGCACATTCGTTCTTGACCAAATAAATCTAGCAAACCTTTCCAAAAGAGGGTTTTTAAAGGTCTTTGCCAATATCTTTTCTAAAATACATCTTATCGAAATGTAGTTTTTCTATGTTTTGATAAGATTTTTTTATGGCGTCTTCAAAATTATCTCCAAATGATGTAATAGCCAAAACACGACCGCCATTACTGACAATTTCGTTATTTATAAGCTTGGTTCCAGCATGAAAAACTATAGAATCTTGTATGTTTTCGATTCCAGAAATTACCATTCCTTTTTCGTAATCTTCAGGATAACCACCTGAAACTAGCACAATTGTTGTTGCTGCTCTTGAATCGATATCTAGCGAAATTTCGTCGAGTTTTTCGTTTGCAACAGCTTGAAAAAGTTCAACCAAATCGGTTTTTAATCTCGGAATCACTACTTCGGTTTCAGGATCGCCCATTCTCACGTTGTATTCTATAACAATTGGCTCGCCTTTTACATTTATTAGACCTATAAAAACAAAACCTTTGTACTCGATTCCATCTTTTTGAAAACCATCGATTGTTGGTTTAACTATTCGGGTTTCTATTTTTTCTAATAAAACTGCATCTGCAAATGGCACTGGCGATACCGCGCCCATTCCGCCTGTGTTCAAACCAGTATCGCCCTCGCCTATTCGTTTGTAATCTTTGGCGGTTGGCAAGATTTTATAATTTTTGCCGTCGGTTAATACAAAACAACTTAGCTCGATTCCGTCTAGAAATTCTTCGATTACTACTTTTGAGCTGGCTTTTCCGAATTTTTCATAAACCAACATATTTCGTAATTCTAGTTGTGCTTCGGCAAGATTATCAATAATCAAAACACCTTTCCCAGCAGCCAAACCATCGGCTTTTAGCACAAATGGCGGTTGTAGTGTCGCTAGAAATTCGCAACCTTTTTCGACAGTTTCTTTAGTAAAACTATCATAAGCAGCAGTTGGAATGTTGTGTCTGACCAAAAATTCTTTGGCGAATTCTTTGCTTCCTTCTAATTGCGCACCATTTTTAGATGGTCCAATTACAGGAATGTCTTTTAGCTTTTCGTCGTTTTTAAAGAAATCATAAATACCATCGACGAGCGGATCTTCTGGCCCTACAACAACCATTTTGATTTTTTCGTTTAAAACAAATGTCTTGATAGCATCGAAATTAAGAATATTAATTTCAATATTTGTTGCGATTTGACTAGTTCCTGCATTACCCGGAGCAACAAAAAGTTTGTTGCATTTTGGTGATTGTAACATTTTCCAAGCCAATGCATGTTCGCGTCCGCCCGATCCTAATAATAAAATTGTCATTTTGTGAGTTGTTGGTTGTTTTGCAAAAATAGTTTGTTTTATTATTTCACAAAAGTGTTTAGTGAAAAATGTTTTTAGAATTAATATTTTTGTATTTTTGAAAAAAAGAATGAATCATAAAATAAAATCTAAGGTTTTTAAATTATTAAATCTTTTACCTGACAGTGCTGGCGTGAGCTTATATCATTTTCTGCAAAATTTTTCAGAAAATAAAAATATTAATTTTAAAATAAAAAGTTGTGATGAAACTTACTCTATGTTATCATCCATTTGCAAAAAATTAAATATTGAATTAAAAAACAAAAATTTAATAGAAATCGGTTCGGGTTGGTTGCCAATTATGCCATATTTCTTTTTATTCAAGGCAAAATGTTTAAAAATTCAGACCTATGATTTAAACAATCATTATCAAAAAAAATCAATTTTAAAGTTTAATGAATTGTTTTCTTCGCATTACAATTTATCTATAACTCCAAACAAAAATCATTTTAACTTACCCGAAAATATTTTTTATTATCCAAATAAAAATATTGCAAATGAAAAAAATATTGATGCAGAAATTGTGTTTTCGCGATTTGTTCTAGAACATGTTACACCAACAGACTTATTGGAAATGCATCAAGAATTTAAAAAAAAATTAAAAAAGGGTTCACGAATTATTCATTTTATTTCTCCGAGCGACCACAGAGCCTACAGTGATAAGTCTCTATCCTTGCAAGATTTTTTAAAATATTCTGAAAGTGAATGGAACCAAATTCAAACAAAATTTGATTATCATAATCGATATAGATTACCTCAATATATTGACTTATTCAAATTGATTGGTTTTGAAATAGAATATTTAAGTTTTGATAATGTTAAAGAAACTAGCGACCAATTTATTAAGTTCTCTGATTTGAAAATTCATAGCGATTTCAAAAAATATACTACAAACGAACTGACTGCAGGAAGTATTATTGTTATTTTAAAATGTTGAACAAACTCAGTTTTTTAAAATATAAAATTTTTCTGATTAATAAAGTAAAGTTGCAGTTCTAAATAATTCAATTGATTTATTAGATTTGAGAATTCCGCCATCAAATAGATTAGAAAAATTAGTTGGCGACCTAAAAAAATATTACAGTATTAGAATAAACAATCAATGGCAAATAATTTTTGTATGGGATAATGGTAATGCTTTTGATGTAGAAATTATTGATTATCATTAAATTTAAAAAATATGGAAAAATTAAAAAATATTCATCCTGGAGAAGTTTTATTAGAAGAGTTTTTAATTCCGTTAGAATTATCAGCGTATAAATTATCTAAAGATTTGAAAATTCCACAAACTAGAATTTCAGAAATTATAAAAGAAAACAGAAGGATTACTGCGGACACAGCTTTACGCCTGAGTCAATATTTTGGAAATTCTGCTGAATTTTGGTTGGGATTACAAAGTGATTATGATATCGAAGAAGAAAATGAAATAAAAGGTGTAGAATTGAAATCTATTAAAAAATTTGATTTTCAAAATGTAGAATAATGATAAACCTTTTTGACTTTTCACTAAAAATTTCTGGCTTTCCGATAAAAAATGCAAAAGCTGAATTGGAAGAAATTTTATCGGTTACAGAAAATGATTATCAAGAATTTATCTTGAAAAAAAGAAAAGAAATTGTTACATTTCACCTTAATAACAATCAAAATTACTTGAAATTTATTGGCAAATCGACTTTCGAAAAATGGGAAAATTTGCCCATAATGACCAAAAAAAATCTTCAAAAACCTTTGAATGAAAGGCTTTCTGAAGGTTTCAATTCAAAAAATATATATTTAAATAAAACATCTGGGTCAAGTGGAGACCCTTTTGTGTTTGCAAAAGATAAATATTGCCACGCTATGACCTGGGCTAATATTCAAAATAGATTTTCTTGGTTCGAAATCGATTTTAATACTTCT
This sequence comes from Bacteroidota bacterium, assembly GCA_031408435.1. Classification (GTDB taxonomy): domain Bacteria; phylum Bacteroidota; class Bacteroidia; order Flavobacteriales; family Flavobacteriaceae; genus Flavobacterium. The sequence continues at coordinate 58,194 of JANNWM010000021.1, read as the reverse complement.
TTTCAAGCAAGATTTTATGGAATTCCTTTGGATTTTATTGGAAATAAAAAAGAAAGAGTTAAAGATTTTTTGAGTAATCGATATCGATTTTCGATTTTCGATTTATCAGATAAATTCCTTGAAAAAGTTTTAATAAAATTCCAAAATAAAAAATTTGATTACATTAACGGTTACACTTCCTCTATTGTAATGTTTGCAAAGTTTTTAGAGAAAAAAAACATTGTTTTAAAAGATATTTGTCCAACAATAAAAAGCTGTGTTGTAACCTCGGAAATGCTATTTGAAAGCGATAAATTATTACTCCAAAGGCAATTTGGAGTGCCAATTATAAACGAATACGGCGCATCTGAACTTGATTTAATTGCTTTTCAAAACCCAAATGGCGATTGGCAAGTCAACTCTGAAACATTGTTTATAGAAATTCTTGACAAAAACGATAATGTTTTACCAAATGGAAATGAAGGCAGAATTGTGATTACTTCGTTGTACAATAAAGCCCACCCATTTATAAGATATGATGTTGGCGATATTGGCATTCTTGACGAAAAAAGCACTTGTAAAAAACCAATTCTAAAAAAATTAATTGGTAGAACCAACGATGTTGCAATATTGCCAAGCGGAAAAAAATCGCCAGGTTTGGTTTTTTATTATGTAACCAAAAGCATTATCGAAGATGATGGTAATGTAAAAGAGTTTACTGTAAAACAAACAAACATTGATAGTTTTGAAATAGATTATGTAAGTGAAATTGAATTAACCAAAAATCAAATTCATGAAATACAAAAAGCCATAACAACTTATTTAGAAACTGGTTTAAATTTTATCTTTAAAAGAAATGAAAAACTTGAACGCTCAAAAAGTGGCAAATTAAAACAGTTTGTATCCTTAGTAAAATGAAATAAAAATTGTTAACCATCATTCCGAAATAGTTAAAATTATTACAGACATTTTTTTATGATTGTACTTTAATTTGAATCTTTTTGAACACCTTTTGAAACAGAAAATCTCGTGTGATTCGAAATGATTTATCAGGAATCGAAAATAAAAAACAAAATTTTAGAATATTTAAATGAACCTTTCGAAATAATTTTCATAGAAGTTGATGAAATACAACACACAAAATCGGGCAAACCACAATTGATTGTTTCGAAATTATCAAATAATTAGTGTCTATTTTTGATAAATCTGGATTTTATAACCAATTGCGAAAACAAAAATCCAACCATACAAAAACAAGAAACCATAAAGTTTTTTTTATGAAAATCTCTATAAATATTAAAATTGTACTTTAATAAATTTATTTTAGAACTCGAAATCGAATCTTGTCGAATTCTATAAAAAGCCAAACTTTTGGGAACGGGTTTTGCAGTTTTTATTTGTTTAAGAATTGTGAGCCACAAAATCCAATCTTGGCGTTTTCTGATTGAAGAAATTGGAATTTTTCCGAAAAAACAAGCATCATAAATTCCAGTTAAATTGCCAACATAATTGCAATAAAACAATTGCTTGTAGGTCAAAATCTTTGGACTTTGAATAATTTTATTTAAAGATTTTCCGTTTTCATTAATGCATTCATAAAACGAAAAAGTAAATTTCAAGTTGTTTTTTTGAATAAAATCGATTTGTTTTTCGAGTTTTTCTGGTTTCCATAAATCGTCGGCATCAAGAAATGCAATGTACTTTCCTTTTGCCATTTCTAGAGCTTTGTTTCTAGCGATTCCTGCACCATAATTTTTTGATGATTTATAAAAAAGAATTCTTTTGTCAGATTTAGAAAAGTTTTGAATGATTTCGATTGTTTTATCAGTCGAAAAATCATCGACAATAATCATTTCCCAATTAGCATAAGTTTGATTTAAAACTGAAGAAATTGTTTCAGAAATAAATTTTTCAGAGTTAAAAGTTGGCGTTATTATCGATACCAAATCGTTCATGATTAGTATGCTTTTTCTTCGCCTTTAAAAATATTGATCACGGTTTGTGCAATGATTTTTAAATCCAAAATCAAAGACCAATTTTCTATATAAAAAACGTCAAATTCTATTCGTTTAATCATGTCTTCATCGGTTTCTATTTCGCCACGATACCCTTTTACTTGAGCCAAACCAGTTATTCCCGGCTTTACGTAATGACGCACCATGTATTTTTTGATTTTATTTCCATAAGAAATATTTTGCGACCACAAGTGTGGTCTTGGCCCAACAACAGACATGTCACCAAGCAAAACATTTAAAAACTGAGGTAATTCGTCAATGCTTGTTTTTCGCATAAAACGACCAATTTTTGTAACTCTTGGATCATTTTTTGAAGCTTCTTTCTCGGTAGTTGTGTTTATTTTCATGGAACGAAACTTATAACAATAAAATTCTTCTTCGTCTAATCCTGGTCGACCTTGCTTGAAAAAAATTGGTCCTTCGGATTCAATTTTAATTAAAATTGCTAATAACGGTACCAGCCAAGAAAGTATGAAAATTATTACTAATGATGCAAATAAAATATCAAATGCTCGTTTGAAAACTTTGGTTACAGGTTCATGTAATATTGTTTTCTGTAAAGATAAAACCGGAAACATCTCGTAATAATCAATGTGCAAGTTTTTGGTGAAAATTTCTTTAGAATCTGGAATAAATTTTATTGAGACATTATTTTCGTCAGCAAATTCTACTAAATCTGTGAGTTGTTCGTTTGATATTTCGTTTAACGAACAATATATTTCGTCTATATTCTTATCGAGTACAAAAATTTCTAAATCCTCGATTTTTCCTGTTATATTTTTATTCGATTTTTTGTTAGAAAAATATCCAAAGAAAGTATAACCATAATCTTTTCTGGTATCAAAAAGCTCTTTTAATCTAATTGCTTCTTCGGTATAACCAATAATTACTATGTTTCTTAAATTACTTCCAGTAATAATTCGATATTTTTTAAGATAAAAAAACAATAAAAATTTAAAAATTGTTATTAAAACAAAGCTGGCAATCATAAACAAAGCAATAGCTTTTCCTGAAAATAAAACCTGCTTAGAAAACGGAAAAAAAGCAATAATTACAAGCAAAAACAAAATGCCTTGTTTAACAATTTTAGAGAATATTTCTACAGGAGTTGTAAATCTATAGATGCTATAAAATTTTATTAAAAATGCTATTGTTGTCCACGCAAGTGTTTGATAAACAATATAATAAATACAATTTAAATTTAATTTTTTAAAGAAAAACAAGCACAAAAACGATACAACAAATAAGTCAAAAAATATGCTTATTGGTCTAATATATTTAGAATATCGTCCTGTTGTGTGGGCTGCGGTCATAGATTAATGAATATAACCTGTAAAATCTTTGTGTTCTTCTTTCAAAAGTTCTTCTGTAGATAGTGATTTGAAATAATCATAGGTTATTTTCATGCCTTGTTCACGATTAACTTTGGCTTCCCAACCTAGAATTTCTCTAGCTTTGGTTGTATCTGGCTGTCTTTGTAATGGATCGTTTATTGGTAACGGATGATAAACCACTTTTTGGGTTGTTCCAGTTAATTTGATAATCTCATCAGCAAAATCTTTGATGGTTATTTCATCTGGATTTCCAATATTTACTGGATAAACATAATCAGAATGCAACAGTCTGAAAATGCCTTCGACTTGATCGTCAACATAACAAAAAGAACGTGTTTGCATGCCGTCGCCAAAAATGGTTAGATCTTCGCCACGCAAAGCTTGACCAATAAATGCTGGAATAACGCGACCGTCGTTGAGTCGCATTCTTGGTCCATAGGTATTAAAAATTCTAACTATTCTGGTTTCTACGCCATGAAAAGTATGGTATGCCATGGTTATAGATTCCTGAAAACGTTTGGCTTCGTCGTAAACGCCTCTTGGACCAATTGTATTTACGTTACCATAATATTCTTCGGTTTGTGGGTGAACCAATGGATCACCATAAATTTCTGAAGTAGATGCAATAAGAATTTTAGCTTTTTTAACTCGAGCTAATCCTAATAAATTATGTGTTCCTAGCGAACCAACTTTAAGGGTTTGAATCGGAATTTTCAAGTAATCGATTGGGCTTGCTGGCGATGCAAAATGCAAAATATAATCTATCGCTCCAGGAACGTGAACAAATTTTGTAATGTCGTGGTTGTAGAATTCGAAATTGGATAATTTAAATAAATGTTCAATATTTTTTAAATCGCCTGTAATTAAATTGTCCATTCCGACTACGAAATATCCTTCTTTTATAAACCTGTCGCAAAGATGCGAACCCAAAAAACCTGCTGCTCCAGTAATTAATATTCTCTTCATTTTGTTTTTATATAATTTTTAATAATACCGTTTGTTTATTAAATTTAATCCAACAAAAATCGGACAATTTAAATAATATAACGACATTATAATCTTTTAAAATATTAATATCAATTGAAACTTATTGATGGTATAACGCTGTTATTGTGTTTTTATTATATAAATATTAACTTTTTATTTATAATATTAAATCCCACAAAACGTTTTTCGAAATTTTAATTGTTTTTATCGTTTTTCAAAATTTTTGAATTGAAAATACAATACATTATCGTAAAAAAAACAACGCCTCGTTGCCGCCACAAGAAAGTTTCGGTCAAAAATAAGCTTATCATTAAGACTGCGAAAGAAATATGAACAAAATTTTTATTAACAATTCCGTTTTTTAAGTTTATGAACAACATTGCTATTAAAATCAAGAATCCGAAAATGCCTAATTCTGCAAAATTTTGCACGTATTGATTGTGGAAGTTTTTTTTCTGGTAGCCATCTTCTGTATCGTCACCAAGATAAATTTTGTGGTTAATTCCTTTTTCTTCTATTTTAGTATACGATGCATTTAATCCGAAACCAGTCCAGAAAATATTATTTTCTTGCATCATTTCCAGAAATATTCTAAATTGATAAACCCTAAAAGCTGTTCCAGGAAAAAAATCGTTTGGTTTGAATGTCTCGTTTGTCCAAGCTTGTTTTATACTAACGTTATAGACTTTATTTTTCCCTTTAGAAATAACGTCGTTAACGGTGCTATCGGTCGTCAATGTTACATATTCTTGGTTTAATTTATCTTTAATTTTTCCGATAAATGTTAAAGAAAATACAAGTGCTGCAACTATCATAAGGTTTTTTAACCGCATTTGTTTTGATATTTTGGTATAAAACAGATGATAAATAATTATTAAGCCTATAAAAACTGCTGTTATATTGGTCGATGAAAGTAAGAAAACCATCGAAAATAAAATTATTAATGCTAAATAATCAATAGGTTTTTTGAGGTTTTTTGTAAAAAAATAAAAGAATGCAATTGCAATATATACCGAAACATGTATTGCGTTGACTAGCTTGGTGACCAATTCGTGATAAAAGAAAACTTGAATATTTTTTGAATCAAGATATCTAAAAGAGGCGTTTAGTAAATAATAAATAGAAAATAATAAAATTCCGAAGCTGTAATATTTTAAAATTTTTTGTTTTTGAATTTCAGTAAATTTTTTTGTGATAATAAAACAAATCGGAAAAATTATTAACGGCAATTCTTTAGTAAATGAATCAATAGTTCGGTTGTAATCTATTGTCCAAAAGATAGAGATTAACATTAAAAAATAGAGTAATATTGGTAAAATTAAAGTACTGTCGAATATAAAATTTTCTTTCTTAAAGTTAAATGAACTAATTATTATAAACAATAAAATAAAAATGTTATTAACAAAAATTGGCATCGGAGTAGATAATAAAACCAATATTACGCAAACAAAAATTGGATTATTTGCAGTTTCTTGTTTTATATCTTCGAAAATGGTTTTGAAAAATTTACCGATAATTAACATTTTCTGGTGTGTTTAATTTTATTAGTTAAAAGTAATATAATATTTCTTTAAATTGTTCGAACCTTTATAATAATTGGATACGCATTTAGTTTCTTGAATGGTTTTTTTATATTGTTTGAAATAAATTAGGCTAAAGTATAAATATAAGAAATCATAAATAATGGTTGTTTTTTTATCAAATACTCACAATTAATAATAAATTTTCTAGACAACCCTCAATTTTATCTAAAATGAAAAATTAATAAAATAAGCTGTTTTTCAGAAGATAAAATTAAATTAATTGAATGGTGATAAAAAAACAAACTTTAATATATTTTTTAGATAAAATGTTCCGTTTACAAAAACAAGATTTAATAGTTTTTGTGATTTAAGTAAATTTCTTCTAATTTTTTAATATTTAGAGTTATATCGTGGTTTTCTTTAAAATGCTTAAAAGCATTTTTAGAAAATTCTTCAAGTAAATCTTGATTGTCAAGCAATAATAATATTTTTTCTTTAAAATTTTCAATATTCTTATCTTTAATTACAAAACCATTATATCCATCTACAATTAAATCTCGATTTCCGTCGCAATCAGAAACTACACATGGTTTTGATAATGCTAAACTTTCTATGATTGAATAGGGCATTCCTTCGTATCGAGCTGTAGAAATATAAAGTTTAGACTTACTAATTATATTAAAAACATCGGTTCTTGCTGTCCAATCTAAAAGTGTTATATGGTTTTTTAAATTCAAATTATGAATTAATTTTTTAACAGATTCTAGCTGGCCAACATGATGTCCGACACCCATAATTACAAGATGAATATCGTAATTTTTTCTAACTTCATTTAAAACCTGAACCATTAATTCGATGTTTTTTTGAAAAGAAGGTCGTCCAACTGTGCAAATGTAATTGTCGGGCCAAGATTTAATTATGGTTAAATCTTTAATTGCTGCTACTGGTTCAATGCAGTTATTAAATAATTCTATTTTGTTTTGCAGGTAACCAACTTCGTTTAAACCTCTTTGTAATTCTGAATTTGAAGTTGCAAGAAGTACACTTTTTTTATTTGCAAATAATTTTTCTATTGACAAATAAATACACCTTTTTACTTTGTTTTCTGTACTTAAATAAGAAAAAGCATTTGGTGTATAAAATGTTTTTATTCCGAATAAATTGCCCATTAACCTACCCAAAATTCCACCTTTTGCACTATGTGCATGAATAATATTTGGCTTTTCTGTTTTAAGAATTTTATATAGTTGATAAACAGCTTTTAAGTCTTTCAAAAAAGAAATGTTTCTGTAAATGTTTATTTTAAAATTTAATATTTTATTCGATTTGCTATCAAAGAAAGGAGTTAAAGTGTCTTTTTTTCCATGAATAACTATATTTTCAAATTTATCGGTGTCTAAATTTTCGGTTATCAGTCTTAAATAGACATCTACTCCGCCAACTGAATGAGAAACATGAGCGATTTTAATTTTTTTCATCTTCTCTTTTTAATATTAATGTTAAAATTAGAGCTGAAATATAGCAACCAAATTGTCTTTGCAAAACGTTTTCCATAAACAAAAATAAAATTAATGAAAATAGAAGCGATAAACTAAAAAAATTATTCCAAGAAAATCTTGTTAATATAAATAAGTACGCAATAAACAAACAAATTGCTATTAATCCTCCTTTTAAAAAAAAACAAATAAATTGATTGTGTGTATTATATTTTTTGAAAGCATACCAATTTCTTTTACTTATATTTTCAATTTTAGAATTATAACATTCATTTAATTCGTTTTGAGTTTCGATTTCACTTGTAAAACCTGTGAAATAACTAAAACTAGGTTGTTTTGTAATAGATTTTGCACAATTCCATATAACAAATCTTGGTTCATAATCAATAAAAGTTTCAAGATTTGCCGTTAAGAAAAATCTATCCGTCAAACTTTTAATGTTATTAACGCATAAATATATTATCGAAATGCTTGTAAATATAACGATTGATTTTTTGAATAATGAAAATCTAGATTCTTTGAATAAGTATAATATTAAAATAAAAAATAACGATATAAAAGACAACCTTGCTGCTATCAAAAAAATAAAAGTTGTAATTAAAAAAATTATCACAACAAGCGTTGTTTTAAAACGTGGAGTTTTTTTTAATAAATCAAAAGCCAATAAAACTGCTATTAAACATATAAACCCCATATATGGGCGTTCTAAAATTAATATTTTATTTGGTTCTAAACCATTACCAAACGGAAATGTTTTGTGTTCGAAATAATAAATTAAAATATTGAAAATAGAAAAAATAATAACTGATAAGCTCGTGCAAAACAGAATGATTTTTAATTTATTAATTTCTATTTTAATTAACGTTAAAGGAATTACTAAAATTATAAAGTATTTACTTATTGAATTAAATTCTTCTATAAAATTCTGATTAAAAATTGCCTTGACTATTAAAAATAAAAATAGAATACCAAAAGGAATTTGAGCTTTAATACTTATTGTAATTTTATTGTGAAAAAAATTTACACTGAAAATTAGAATCAAACACAATAAAATAATATTGGGCAATTTAGTGTTATAAAAAATTGAGATTATAAAAAATAAAACTAATGATTCAAACCAGTTTGCTACTATAAATCTTTTCATTTTTTTAATAATTTAATTCTTTGGATAATTTGTACGGGCATAAAATACAAAACAATGTTTCTTATCAAACCATATACAGGCCAAAAACCAAAATAAAAATTATCCAAAATAATTTTTATTCTACAAAAAACTTGTTTTTTTCGGTTGAGTAATGAAATTCCTTCAGAATTAATTTCATATTGAACTAAGGTTTCTTGAAGGTTATGAGTTTTAAATTTTTTTATAATTTTGAAGAAAAAAGCATAATCTTCAGCATACTTATAATTTAAAGGATATTTTCCGATTATTGAAATAATTTGGGTAGAAAACATAACGCATGGGTGAAGGAACATTGAGTTTATATACATTTTGTCTATTATGACTTTATGTTTTTCTGGAAATATTGTTGTGTATTGTAAATTTCCCTCTTTATTTACAGCTTCAGCATTACAACCTAAAAGTTTTATTTCAGGGTTATTTAAAAGGAATTTTTCTTGAATCTTAAATCTGTTTTGCAAACACAAATCGCCACAATCAAGTCTTGCAATAAACAAATAATTTTTGTTTTTTAAAATATAATCGATTCCATGATTAAGTGCAAACTCAATACCTTGATTAATTTGTAAATTTAAAAAAAATATTTTACCGCTAGCTTTAAAACAGGATATTGTTTTTTCTTCATTGATTTGATTAATAGAACTACCATCATCAACAACCACAATATCAATTTTCTCGGAACTTTGAATTGACTTTATCGATTTAATTAAACCATCTGGATTGTTATAATGAGGAATTAAAAGTGCAACTTTATTCATTTTTTAAACAGATTTCTTGATTTACTTTAATTAAAATTGCTAATGAAATCCAAACGCCATAAATTCGAAAAGTATCGATTTGCATCCAATTTATAAATAAACCCACAAATGAAATAATTAATATTAAACATAATGTTTTTTTATCATTTATACTATTTTTATAATTTCTATAGGTCATTTTAATAGAACTATACATTAAAAAAATAAAGAGACTAAATCCAATTAAACCAGTCTCAGCTAAAATTCGTGTATATATATTATAACCAGGTGGAAAAGATGGTTCAGCAGGATTTTTATAATATAAATCAAATTCATAATTTTTTTTTATAGCCCAGCCAGGATAATGATATTGGCCCGTGAAAGATTGTTGACCAAAACCAACACCAAAAATTGGATTTTCAAAAAAAACTTGCAAAGACGCGTATTGCAAACCAAATCTCGATTGATTTGAAATATTGTTTTTAAGATTTTTTTTAAAATTTAGTGACTCAATTTTTTTTTCAAATGATTTAACAATCTTATCTCCGTTAAATATTAATAGAAAGGAAAAACAAACAAAAAGAAAAATAACTATATTTTTAAAAAAAACAAGATATTTTTCTCTAGGTAAAATAAAAATTATAAATAAAAACAATTGAACTAGAATAACAATTAATGCTGTTCTAGATCCTGAAAAAAATGTTAAGATTAAAACCATTAATGAAGGAATGTATTTTAAATTTCCTTTATTAGTTATTATATAACTAAGCATCCAGCCAAAAATAGTTATTAGATAAATTGCTAAAAAAGGGGGTTCGTATGAAATTGATGAGATTCTATCTTTAAAATAAGGTTTCTCAAAAAAAGGGAAAAAATTAAAAATAATAAAAGCTAATTTTGCTGCACCAATTCCAAAAACACCTACTAAAGCTTCGAAAAAACCAATAATTGTCGCCAGAGATAATGAAAACAAAAATGTTTTTCTAATTTTAAAAAGAATTTCAGTCATTGTCATCATCTTTATAACATTGTAATAAAAAATAAAGAAAATGATACTCGATAGTAATAATGAGAAAAATTGCCTTATAAATCTATTAAATCCTGAACTGTGTTTTAAATAATTTAATGAAACAGAAAATGAATTTAAAATGGTTGTAAAAAAGCACCATGAAATCAACAAAAGAATAATTCTAAATATGATACTATTTAAAGGAATATAAATTTTATTTCTGTAAAATAATGCAAAAAAACCAATTAAAAAAAAATATGCGCCGGATTCCTTTTTAAATTCACCAAGAAAATTTAATCCCTCAAAAGAATTAAATGGAAAAAAAAATATTCCAAGAATAAATATAAAAATATAAAACTGATTGAAATTAATCTTCATATGTTTTTAAATATAATATACAAATGTACTATAAATCATTAAAAATAAAATGATGAAATTTGATAGTTTGCTAATTTTTAATATTAGAATTAAAAAAAACTTTTTTAAATAAAATTAATGCCGCAAAAGCATATACAAAATTATAAATTGCAAACGCATAAGAACATCCAATTAATCCATAATTCTTAATGAAATATTTCGAGATTAGAACAAAAAATAAATTTAAAAGTATTTCAGAAAACAAAAGTATTTTTATTTTAGCTTTCGCTAAAAAAACAAATCCTGAAATCTGGGCGAAAATTCTAAAAAACACGCCTAACAATTGATAAAAAAATAAATTTTCAGTAATCATAAAATCTTTATTGGCTAAAATATTTATTATTAAGCTTTTACAAATAAAAACAGTTAAAAGAGCTATGATAGTTATTGGTATTACAATTTTATATGTATTAATGACCTCTTCTAATAAATCTTTCCTAATTTCTATTTCTGACAATCTTGGTAAATAATATACACTAACTGTTACAGAAAAAAACATTATTACAGTATTTGATATTCTTAAAACAAATTCATAATATCCTGCTGATACAAATGAAAGATTATCTATTATACAATTTCTAATTATTATACTAACAAATGGATTTATTGAAGTAGTCAAAATAGATAGAATAATAAAGCCTGATACTAATTTGAATGATTTATTATTAAATTTATTTTTGAAATGTTTTATTGTAAACCATTTTTCATTTCTCAAAAAATAACATGTAAAAATGAGAAATATTGATTGATTTATAATTGTGGCAACCAGAGCGCCAAAAATATTATAAAAATGGATTAAAATTAATGTTAAAATTAGACCAAATGTATTAAAAAATATATTTAAACTATTGAATTTTTTATATTCTTGAAAACCACTTAGAATTGCAAGGCATAAATTATTAAATCCATAAAAAAATATTGTACTTCCGAATAGCACAAAAATTGAATGGTAGTTTTGATTGTATAAAATTAACTTTGATAAAGATTTAGAAAAAAAAATTAAAATTAATCCTGAAAAAAGTGAGCATATAAAAATGTACCTCGTTGCAGTTGATAATAAATTTTTTAAATTATCGTTTGAAAGATTTTTAAATTCAGAAACATATTTGATAACCCCTTCGTTTAAAGCTCCTCCTGATAAAACTTGGACTATAATAACAAAATTTAAAAATTGTCCAAAAGTAGCCATTCCTCCAGCACCAGTCTCAATTACAATTATTTTCCCAACCAAAAGCGTTGTAATCACTTTTACAATTGTTGAAATTGCAGAAAAAATTGATGCGTTAATAAATTTATTAGATTTTATTCGATTGTAATTAGTTTTGATAAAATCCATTTTCTTACTTAAAGTCTTTTGAAAAAATTTTTGTTTTTGTTTTTGTTCTTTATTTTATAAAAACCCATTGAAATTACTATTAAAAATAATTCGAAATAATTTATATTAATTTTTATTGGTTTGGATGTTTTTATCAGTTTAATAAACACACTTGCGGTTTTTGTAATATCGAAATCTCTTGATCTTTCGACAGCTAAACTACATTGTTCCAAGTATTGAATTTCATTCATGTTATGTAATTTTAAAATATAATCAATAATTTTATACTTTTTAAAATTTAGTTCTTTTTCTTGATATGATAGTGTTTTTAAATCATGAAGAAAACCATAGGTAAAAGGTTCGTCCTTATTTAAATTTTCAATACCTATTAAGCTAGGAACTCCTTCAGAAGATGATTCTATTAGTGCGGTTCCTGCACCAATAAACATTAAACAATCTGATATAACTTCGCCAAATTTACTATAACTTATTTCTGGATAGAAATTTATTTCTTTTTCTAAATTCAAGAATTTTACTTTTTCTTCTAAAGCTAATCTTTCTTCACCATTTCCGTAACAATCATAATTAAAAAAAAACTTTTTGTTTTTTAATTCATTTATTACATCAATCATATGATAATTATAAGTTTTCCACCCTGACAACCTGCCAATAGAAACGATTTTATTTTTGTTAATTTCTCTTTTTTTTATTACAGATTCTTTAGCGTTTATACCAATTGGTGCCAATAAACATTCGTTTGAAACATTTTTATAAATATTTGAATAGGTTTCTCTTGAAATTTCATTAAAAAATAAAAAATTATTGGCTTCTAAATTTTTTAAAAAAAAAATTAGTTTTTTTAAAAAATATACATTTTCAAATTTTGATAAATTATATTCGTTAATGTGATATACTCCTAATGAATATTTAATTTTAAATGTTTTCTTAAAGTTTAAAATACGTAATGAGAATAAAATTGAATTTATATCTGTTACATGAATGTGTTCAATATTTTTTAATACATCGTTAAAAAACTTTTTTTTATTAATAGGAAATAATAGCCTTACTACTGGCGGTAATTTATTCAAAAAAGTATTACTAATTGACGAGAAATCGTCCCAAAAAAAAATTTTGGAATTCAATTTTAACTTAGAGTATAATTCATTATCAAATTTATTTTTTTGTAATAAAAAATAAATTTCAATATTATTTTTCACTAATTCATTTGAAAGTCTTAGAAAAAATGTTTCAATTCCACCGATTTCTAAACTATTATTTATAATAAGTATTTTCATTTAAAAAAAATTTATTAAAAAAAATACGGTTAAATCAGTTCAAAATTAAAAACTGACAAAACCGTATTTTAAATTATAAGATCTTGCTAAAAGACAGTATTTTGAATTTTCTCAAATTCAGGAAGAAATTTTTGTTTGGTTGTAAAATAAGGATCAAAACCTTTATCGTTTTGTTTAACTGTTATAATTCCGTTTTTAGAATCAAATGTAACAAAGTCATTACACAAGAAATATTCATCGAATTTATCTTTTGAGATTATAATCTGTCTGTTTTGTTGCGAGATTTTTATCGAACTAATAACTATTGCTGATTGATTTACTTTAGAAGATATATCTAAACGAATATCATTAACAATTACACCCTCTTCAAATTCAAAAAGAATTTTTTGAGAATTCATGCTGCCTTTTACCCCTGCATAAATAGTGTTTTTTGCATCAAAATAATTGATATTTCTGTCTTTCCAAAACAAAATTAACTCATCGTCTTTTTCAAATACTGCATTAACTTCTACTTTTAACGTATTCGGATTGACTTTAATTACTTCTGATTCTTTTTGTTCTTCCTTATTTTTACATGAAAATAGTATAACTATAAATATAAATAAATTGGAAATAATAATTTTTGATTTCATAATTAAATTAAATTTTTGCAAATATAATTTTTTTATTTCTTTATGTACAATAGATTATCAAAAATATTGTTTTTATTTTATAAATGGTTGTTTCAAAGAAAAACGATTAAATAAACCCAAATGATAAAATATTTTAAATTTTTATAATTTTATCTGTTTTTATAACTTGGTTGTTTTTATCTGAAACTTTAACAATATACAAACCAGCACTTAAAGCATTTGAATTAACAGTCTGAATCTCGGTCGTAATTGGCTGTGTAGGAATCACAATTTTTCCTAATAAATCATAAACTGTAACAAAAAGACCAGCAGATTCATAATTGTCTGTAGAAATTCGAAAGTCGCCACTAGTTGGATTTGGGGAAATTGAATAAAAATTGCTACTAAATTTTTCATCGCTCAATGAATAGGGCAAATATTCAAAAAAATCGTTATATTCACTAAAACTATGGCCTATTGAAGTATATCTGACATAAAGCACTCTGTATGGATTAGTGGCAGCATATGTGGTTTTTTGTATAGTATAACCATCCACATTTTGATTACTGTAAAATCTAATCACATTGTCATAATTTTCTGATGGAGTGGCAATTGTACCATAGCTGACATATGTGCCATAATAATCACTAAGACTATTTAACACAACTGGAAAAGTAAAAATTAAACTGTTGTAAAGCGTTAAAGAGTTATTACCAGCAGCTATCAATTTGTGTGTCAACGCAGTAGTTTCATATAATTCGTAATTAATTTGACCATTAAAATTATTTGTATATTTAATCGCTGATGTTGCAGTTGGAAAGTTTTCTGAATTTGGTACCTCTGCTATAGGTATACTTTTTACAACAGAATCAAAAGGACTTGTTTGTAGTGCAGAAACGGTAACGTTAAATGGGGTTGCGCTATTAAAAGAACTGAAAGATGGATTTCGACTAACATAATGAATGTTTTGTCCAATTGGAAAATCTGCTGCTGTTAAAACAGGTTGGGCAGTTGTAAAGAGATTAAATGCCAAAAGCGCAATCACTAAATTTAAAGTCTTCATGTTAGTTTGTTTTTTAAAATTAAATTATTGTAATTAATTTATTGCAATGGAAAAAGTAGTACAACTATAAATAAAAATAAATTGGCAATAAAAATTTTTGATTTCATAATTAAATTAAATTTTTGCACATATAATATTTTTATTTCTTTATGTACAATAGATTATCAAAAATATTGTTTTTATTTTATAAATGGTTGTTTCAAAGAAAAACGATTAAATAAACCCAAATGATAAAATATTTTAAATTTTTATGATTTTTTCTGTTTTTATAACTTGGTTATTTTTATCTGAAACTTTAACAATATACAAACCAGCACTTAAAGCATTTGAATTAACAGTCTGAATCTCACTCGTTATTTGTTCTGTAGGAATCACAATTTTTCCTAATAAATCATAAACTGTAACAAAAAGACCAGCAGATTCATAATTGTTTGTAGAAATTCGAAAGTCGCCACTAGTTGGATTTGGGGAAATTGAATAAAAATTGCTACTAAATTTTTCATCGCTCAATGAATAGGGTAAATATTCATAAAAAGTACTCCAGCCATTAGCACCAGCCTCACCAAAGAACGAACTAATTCGATAAATCATTTTGCATGGATTAGTCGAGTAATATGTTGTATATTCGGTTGTATTAAAGTTAACAGTTGTACTAATAAATAATTTTATTACATTGGGATAATTTTCGAAGGGCGTGTTAATGGTTCCGTAGCTCACATATTCACCATCATAACCTATGCTGTTTAACTGAAACGGAAATGAAAAAAGAATAATGTTTTCAGGATATAAAACATTGTTATAACTTCTTGCTATTAATTTATGCGTCATCGCTGTGGTTTCATATAAAGAATAGTAAATTTGACCATTTCTGGTCGTTTTACTTGCTGATGTAGCTGTTGGAAAAATCGATGAGTTAGGCACTGCTGTCACAGGTAAACTTATATATTCTGAACCATTAATAAGTGGCGTACTTGAAGTAACTGTAAAATTAAACGGTGTTTGCCAAGAAGGAGTAGTTGCAGGAGCAAAAGTTGTCTGTGCTTGAACACAGCTTATATTCGGTTCTGCTGGAAAATCTGCCGCTGTTAATACAGGTTGTGCATTTGTAAAGATATTAAATGCCAAAAGCGCAATCACTAAATTTAAATTCTTCATAATAGTTTAATTTTTAAATTAATTTATTGTAATTGATTTATTGCTATTTAAAAATAGTAAAATTTTATTGTCTTTTAAAATTATTGTTAATTATTTTAGAATAATCTTATTAAAACATACAACTAATTTATATTCTATTAAAAAATTTGCTCCTTAAAAAGAATTAAATAACATATAAAAAGATATTAATAAAAAAATGCATAAATTTTTTTAAGCGTTATTTTTATTGAAATCAGATTATTTTAGCAAAAGTAGTTAAAATAATGTGGCTAAATTAAATTTTCTTGTTCTATAATTTGGGTCTCATTAAAAAATTGTGCTAGAGCAATGATTTATTAATTTGAATAAAATATTTACTAATTCGGAATAGCATTCCGAAAAAGTTATATATTTGTAAAAATTATTTTAAATGAAAATTCAAAGAACTTTAGAACATAAAATTTTATTATATGCCAATCAGTTTCGAGCAATTGCGGTAATGGGAATTAGGCAAAGTGGCAAAACAACTTTGTGCAAAATGTTATTTCCAACAAAACCCTATCTAAATTTCGAGAATATCGATGTGCAATTACTCGCCGAACAAGATCCAAATGCGTTTTTAGATAAATACAAAATTACAGGAGCAATTTTTGACGAAATTCAAAAATCGCCAAGTTTATTTAATTACATTCAGGAAATTTTAGATAACGAAACTGAGCGTGGAAAATATATTTTGACCGGAAGTAGTAATTTTTTATTGAACCAAAACATAAGTCAAAGTCTAGCAGGAAGAGTGGGTTTTCTTGAACTTTTGCCGCTGTCAAATAAAGAAATTCTAACCTATTTCGATAAAAAATATTCTGTTTGGGAAATGATTTTTAAAGGTGGTTTTCCTGAAATTTGGTTGCAAAACATTAATCCTAGTTTTTATTTCCCGAGTTATATTCAGAGTTTTATTGAACGTGATATTCGGCAATTAATCAATATAAAGAACCTAATTTTATTTCAACAATTCATAAAACTAGTAGCAACTCGTGCTGGTCAAGAATGGAACAGTTCTCAAATTTCTAACGATTTAGGTATCGATTCTAAAACAGTTTCTGCTTGGTTGTCGTATTTACAAACCGCTGGAATTGTTTATTTATTGCCACCATATTATGCAAATTTTGGAAAACGTGTAATCAAACGTCCCAAATTATACATCACAGACACTGGAGTTTTATGTAGTCTATTAGGTATTCAAAATGAAATTCAATTAGAAAATCATCCGCTGAAAGGCTCAATCTTTGAAAATTTCGTAATATTAGAATATTTAAAAGAAAAAAACAACTCATTAGAAAACTGTTCTTTTTATTATTGGAGAAGCATTAGTGGTGTCGAAATAGATTTAATAGTTGAAAAAAACGGCGAATTAACTCCAATAGAAATTAAATCAGGAACAACATACCAAGAAAAATGGTGGAAAAACATAGTTGATTGGAAAGTTTTCTCTAAAAATACAAGTCAAGCAATAATTGTTTATGGTGGTAATGAAAATCACGATTTTTCTGATGGTAGAAAAGTAATTTCTTATAATTCAATTACAATATAAAAATACAACTAATTCGGAATAGCATTCCGAAATAGTAAATTATTCCAAAACCCCATCAACAACCAACACCCTATTCTGCTCAAAAACAAAGGCAAACGTTTCAAACAATCAGAAAATTTATTGTTTTCGAGTAACATTTAACTATAGGTACTTGGCAGAACAGTTAGAGTTTTTAAATTAACACAAAATTTATTTAAAATCTTGTCTGCCAATTATTGTAATAATCTCAACTATATTTTAATTTTCTATTTTATAGTAAATAGTATCAATACCACAAATACAATATCTGTATCCGATTTTAATGTGATTGGCAGCGGGAAATAAATATGGGTTTTTGGCAATTCTATCAAAACAATCAAAAATCATATCATAATAAATATCGGCTTGATGCATACCAAATTGTCCAAAACCATATTCGTAGATTCTAACAATGTCTTCTTCAGTATCTAATGTTAGAACGTATTTATAAATTCAATTTTGTCTTAATTTTGGCTAATAATTCTTCTTTATTAGAACTGCTATAACCGCTTATTTCGGCATTAAAAATTTTATTTCTAACAAATTCGTAATACTCTTCTTGAGATCGTGCTTGTTTTATTAAATAATTAACAGCTTCACTTTTGCTACTAAATTCTTCAGTGTTTACTAGGTTTTTCAACCACTCTTCATTTGGAGCAGTTAATGAAATGCTTTGTCTGGTCATAGTAAATAATTTTGGTGCAAATATACACCAAAACATTAGATTAATAAAAAAATAATTATTATTATGCTATTCAAGTTTATTTTCACGTCACTTCGAGTGATTCAAAACATTAATGCAACAGCTTTAATGTTCTGAATTGTATCGAGAAGCCAATAATTGTTTGTTCTCGATACATTTAATTGTAAAAAGCTGTCGCATTTTTCAATTAAACACTCGAACTGACGAAATAAAACTATATTATTTGTGCTGAACATTCGCAAAATTTAATTCAAAATCCCATCAACAACCAAATCGCTGTTCAATTCAAAAAACAAAGGCAAACGAATCAAACAATCCGAAAATTTATCGGTTTCAGGCAATTCGCGACCATCGTGCTTGTCTGAATAATATGGACTTGAATGCAAACTTAAATAATGAAAAACGGCAAGAATATCTGCTTCTCGCAATTTTTGAATAACTGCTGTTCGTTGTTCCAAATTGTTGCAAGTCAAGAAAAACATGTGTGCATTGTTGGTCGCATAACTTGGTATTGTTGGCAACATTACATCGTTTTCTTTTGCCCAATCGCTTAATTTATGATAATAATTATCCCAAATGGCTTTTCTTTTTTCTTGTATTTTTTCGAGATTTTCGAGTTGTGCCCACAAAAAAGCTACTATAATTTCTGATGGTAAAAACGAACTTCCAATATCTACCCAACCATATTTGTCAACATCGCCTCGAAAAAATGCTGATCGATTTGTGCCTTTTTCCCAAATCACTTCTGCCCTGTCGCAAAATTGTTTGTCGTTAATGGCTAACATTCCGCCTTCTCCAGAAATTATGTTTTTTGTTTCGTGAAATGAAAATGCTGCCAAATGTCCTATAGAACCCAATGCCTTTTTCACGCCATCTTTTCCTGTAAAATAACTGTCGATTGCTTGTGCAGCATCTTCGACAACAAATAAATTGTGGCGTTTTGCAATATCCATAATAACGTCCATGTTACAAGCAACACCTGCATAATGAACAGGAACAATTGCTTTAGTTTTTGAAGTTATTAATGCTTCGATTAAATTTTCGTCAATATTTGGATGGTCTTTTCTGGAATCTGCAAAAACAATTTTGGCTCCTCGCAAAACAAAAGCATTTGATGTTGAAACAAAAGTGTAACTTGGCATAATAACCTCATCGCCTGGCTGAATATTGATTAATATTGCTGCCATTTCCAGAGCGTCTGTGCAAGATGTTGTCAATAAACATTTTTTGAAACCATAGTTTTCTTCAAAAAAAGTTTGGCATTTTTTGGTGTAAACTCCGTTACCAGAAATTTTACCAGATTTTACTGCATCTTCAATATATTTTGTCTCGTTTCCTGAAAGATAGGGTTTGTTGAATGGTGTCATTTTTTCCAATAATGTTTTATAATTGTTTTATCACTAATGTTATAGCCTTGTTTTTTATAAAATTTACATGCTGTTATATTATTTTCTTGTGTCGGAATTGATAAAACATTAATATTACTTTTAATTAAAAAATTTTCTAAATAATTTAATAATTTTCCACCAATTCCTTTTCCTTGTTCATTTGGACTTACAGCAATTAAACCAATTGTTGCAATGTTGTTTTTAATTTTATAAGTTACAAAACCTATTGTATTGTTATCTTCTTGATAAACAAATAAATCGTCTGCAAATAGTTTAGAAATTGAATTATCTACCCATTTTTTATACAACTCTTTAAATTTTTCTATGTTAAAGTTATTGTCCAAAAAAAACCTACTGAACTTTCCGCTTTCGTATGCTAATTCATAAATTTCTTCGATTTTAAAATCAATTTTGTTAACGGAAAAAATATTGTTTTTTGATGTTTCTGAAAAATTCAAATTTTTCGAAAATACTACTTTGTTTTCAGAAAAAGTATTTTCGAAATTATTTATTTCTAATTCAAAATCTTTGTTAGATTTTATATAAAAAAGATCAAAAGACTCTGCGTTTTCTAAATTAAAGTATTCTTGACATATCAATTCTCCAATTTCAATTTCAAAAAAATTACTATCCCAATCTAACCTGTTTATCATATAATTTATTCTATTTTCATAATGTATTTATTGGTCAGATTGAACAACTTATAAAACTTTATCTTTTACAAAATTTTCTTTATGTTATTTCATCGATTATAAAAACAGGGCGATTTTTGGTTTGGTCAAATATTTTACCAACATAAATGCCTGTTATACCGATTGTTGTAATTATTACTCCTGATAAAAACCAAATGGAAACAATTATTGAGGTGTAGCCTAAAACTTCTATTTTATTGTTAAAAGCTTCGATAATATAATAGGTTCCAATAAAAACGGATAAAATAGCTATTATCATTCCGAATTTAACAAATATTTTCAGTGGTTTGTTAGAAAATGAAATAATAGAATTGAATGCCAAACTTATTAATTTAGCCAAACTATAACTTGTTTCTCCAGAATCTCTTGAAGCATGTTCGACTTTGATTGAGGTTGATTTGTAACCCACAAAATCAACAAATAAGGGGAAAAATTTGATATAATCGGATATTTTTAGAATAGAATTAATTACTTTTTTATGATAAATTCCAAAATTGGCTATTTCATTATCATATTTGGTGTCTGTGAAAAAACCATAAATTTTAGAAAAAATAGTTGATGATAATTTCTTGAAAAAACCATCTTGTCTGTTTACTCTTCTTGCCAAAACAACATCGTATCCTTCTTTGGTTTTATTAAATAATTTTTCAATTTCTTTGGGTTGGTCTTGCAAGTCACAATCCATAACAACAATCCATTCGCCCTGAGCTTGACTTAAACCGGCTATAATTGCTGGATGCTGTCCAAAATTTCGGCTCAGTCTAATGCTTTTTACTTCTGGGAATTGTGCAGATTGTATTTTCATAACTTCCCAGGAATTGTCTGGGCTGCGATCATCGACTAAAATAATTTCATACGAAACATTCATAACAACCATTGTTTTCTGAATTTCAGAAACAAGTTTGTCGACAATCTTTCCAGCTTTGTAAACTGGACTTATTATAGAAATAAATGGTTTTTGATTTAACATTGATTAAATAAAATTATTTATAAGCAAACCTAAAAAAAATATTTAGAAAAACAATAATTTAAGTACTTAAATATTTTGTTGTTTAAATAAAAATTTCAAAGAAATTTTCTGAATTAATAACTAAAAATTCACTTTCTGGATATTTATTCGAAAATGATAAGGGCAATTTTGCTCTGGTTTTAGCGTTCCATTTTATTTCTATGGTTTTCAATTTTCCGTTTTTTTCGATTATTAAATCTACTTCTTGTTGTTCGTTGGTTCGCCAAAAATAAAATTTTTCGAAATTTTCGTTGTATTCACTGTTCTTTATAATTTCGTTAATGATATAATTCTCAAATAAATTACATTTATCTTTTCTGGTTTCAAATGGCGAAAAATCATTTATTATTGCGTTTCGAATGCCAAGATCGTTAAAATAAATTTTTTTGCCTTTCTTGATTTCGTTTCTTTGATTGGTATGGTAGGAATTCAATCTATAAATCACAAACGATTGTTCCAGTAGATGAATGTATTCTTCGACAGTTTCACTTTTTAAACCAATTAAATTTCCTAGTTCGTTAAAATTTACTTCGCTACCTATTTGCAAAGCTAATGCCTTGAGTAATTCTTGCATTTTTTCGGGTTTTCGAACGCCTTTTAGCATCAGAATGTCTTTATACAAATAGCTATCTGATAGTAAACGCAATATTTTCTCTTCGCCATTTTTTGTAGTAACTACTTCGGGATAATAACCAAAAACCAACCGATGTGGCAACATTCTAATTTCTTCGAGCAATCCATTCGTGTTTTTCATTTCTACAAATGACAATGGATATAATTTATGTTCAAATTTTCTGCCCGTTAATGGTTCGTTGAGTTTATTTCGCAATTCGAATGCGCTTGAACCTGTTGCAATTACTTGAATTTCTGGAATGTGATCCGTAATTAGTTTTAGCTTACTGCCTATATTATCGATTTTTTGAGCCTCATCGATAACAACAAATTTGTTATTACCAAAAAAAGATTTTAATCGGGTTGCTGTTGCATTTTCAAAAATCAACGAAACATCTGAATTTTCGGCATCTAACCACAAAATGTTTTCTTGATTTTTTAATAATGTTTTAAGTAATGTGCTTTTACCAACTTGACGAGCACCAAGAATTACGATTGCTTTTTTTTGAAAAAACTCTCGTTCTATATTTTGAATAATCGTTCTCTGAATCATTTTTTTTATTCAAAAATAAGTAATTTTTCTGTTATAACGGAAAAATTACAAGTTATTTTTCTGTTATAACGGAAAAATTACAGCTTTTAGACTTTCCTCCCAAGTTTCAATTTCAATTCCGAAAGTACTAATGATTTTCGATTTGTCTAAAACACTAAATTTTGGTCTTTCGGCTGATGTAGGATAACTTGCTGTCGGAATAGGTTTTAAATCAATTGAAATGTTATTAATTTCGAATATTTTTTTGGCAAAATTATACCAAGAACATTGACCTTGGTTTGAGAAGTTAAAAATTTTAGAATCCAGATTGCAAATCGTAAATTGCAGATTTGGATAAATAATGATTTTTAAAATTGCATCTGCCAAATCAACCGCATTGGTTGGAGTTCCAATTTGATCATTTACAACCGACAAAACATCTCTTTCTCGACCTAACCTCAACATTGTTTTGAAGAAATTATTGCCAAATTGCGAATAAACCCATGATGTTCTAATAATTATATGTTTTTCTAAAATTGCTTGAATAGCTATTTCGCCATCGAGTTTGGTTTGACCATAAACTGATTTTGGATTGGTTATACTTGTTTCTAAATAGGGTTTTAAAGCAGTTCCGTCAAAAACAAAATCGGTAGAAATATGAATTAAAGTTGCGTCAAAATCCTTGCAAACTTCGGCTAGATTTTTAGCACCAGTTACATTTATTGCAAATGCATTTTCAGGTTCAGATTCGGCTTTGTCAACCGCTGTGTATGCCGCTGTATTGATGCAAAATTGAGGCTTGTAATGTTCGAAAACGTGTTTAACGTTTTCTAAATTGGTAATATCTAAAGTTTTAGAATCGCAAAATTTAAAATCTATGTTTGGATAATTTCCTGCAACGAATTGCAAACTTTGCCCCAATTGTCCGTTTGAACCTGTTACTAAAACTACCATACTTTTCGCGCATTTTCAAGATTTGGTTGAACTAAATCTTTCTCGGAAATCAATAAATCATTTGTTGGAAATTTCCAATCGATATTTATTGTTTCGTCATTAAACATTAATCCACCTTCAGATTCTTTATTGTAAAAATTATCGCATTTGTAGAAAAAAGTTGCTGTTTCTGACAATACCAAAAACCCATGGGCAAAACCTCTTGGGACAAAAAATTGTGTTTGATTTTCGCCTGATAATTTCACAGCTTCGTATTGCCCAAAAGTTTCGGAATCTGGACGAATATCTACCGCAACATCTAAAACTTCTCCTTGCAAAACTCGAACTAATTTGGCTTGAGCATGTTCGCCACATTGATAATGTAAACCTCGCAAAACCCCCTTTGTAGAAAATGATTGGTTGTCTTGAACAAAATGTACTTCTTGTCCGATTCCGTTTTGAAAAGTTTTTTCGTTAAAACTTTCCATAAAATAGCCTCTATCGTCTTTTATGATTTTGGGCTCTATAATGAAACAGCCGTTTAGTTTTGTTGGTATAAAATTCATTTTTGAAGCCGAATTTATAATTCGTATTTGTTCTAAGATTTCTTTAATATTAATTATTCATCTGCTACCTCAAGCAACTGCGTGCCATAACCACTTTTTAATAATGGCTCTGCCAACGCTTTTAATTGTGATTTATCAATAAACCCCATTCGAAAAGCAGCTTCTTCGATAGAACCAATTTTTAATCCTTGTCGTTCTTCTATAACCTGAACAAATTGTGACGCTTGCATTAACGAATTGAAAGTTCCTGTATCAAACCAAGCGGTTCCTCGATCGAGAATACTAACTTTTAATTTTCCTCGACGCAAATATTCTTTGTTGACATCTGTAATTTCTATTTCGCCACGATGACTTGGTTTGATATTTGCTGCAATTTCGACTACATCATTATCATAAAAATAAATTCCAGGAACAGCAAAATTAGATTTTGGAACGGCTGGTTTTTCTTCAATAGATAAAACTTTTCCTTCTTTGTCAAAATCTACAACACCATATCTTTCTGGATCATGCACATGATAAGCATAAATTACGCCACCTTCTGGATTATTGTTTTGTTGTAACAATCTGCCTAAACCTGATCCATAAAAAATATTATCTCCAAGAATTAACGCTACTTTATCATTACCAATAAATTCTTTTCCGATAATAAATGCTTCTGCCAAACCATTCGGATTTTCTTGAACTGCATATTCGAACCTGCAACCAAATTTTTTGCCATCGCCCAGAAGTTTTTCGAACATTGGCAAATCATGTGGCGTAGAAATGATTAATATTTCATTAATTCCAGACATCATTAATGTTGACAACGGATAATAAATCATGGGTTTGTCGTAAATTGGCATTAATTGTTTGCTTACGGCAATTGTTAATGGATGCAATCTGGTTCCTGAACCTCCTGCTAGAATAATTCCTTTCATTGCAATTACTTTAATAATTTAGCTGATTGTTTTCTATAAAAATTTATAAAAAATCCATAAACCACAAACAAAAACATAAATACAAATGGTAAAATAAATTTCATTTTATTGTTTGATCCTTCTATGTCTTTAATGTTCGCAACTCGACTTCTTTCTTTTATAACTTTATCAAGATTAATAAGTTGATTGCTAATTAAACTATTTTCGCTTAACATTAAGTTTTTGGTTTGAATAATATCGTTAAGCTGAGTGTTTTCGTTATAATAAACCAATTTATCATTCTTGGTGCCATTCGAACTTGTTGAAAATTGATTTAACAATCCATCAATTTGTAGAACAATTTGATTGTTTTGTTTCATTTTCAGGTTAAAATTATTCACATAAGACAAACGTGTTTTTTCGAAAAACACAGTTTGCTCTAGATATACTAAAATAGAATTGATAATAGCAGAAGTATAATTACGAGATTTAGTGATTAATTTAATTTTGTGATGGTTGTAGTTTTTACTGGTCATCTCATCTTTAATGACTTTTTTAATATCGCCATCTTCAGATAATAATTTTACTAATTCGAAGTTTTGAGAATTTTGTGCATTGTTAACACTAGTTTTAGTATCTGTAGTCACAAAATTATATATGTCAATAACTGGTTCTATTGCTATTAATGAAATTTCTTTAGAATTATTAATTCCAATTGATTTTAAAAAAACAGTGTCTCGAGTAAGAATTTTCGATTCTAATAAATTTATTTTAGAGTACAAATAATCCACACTACCAAAATTCGGTGTAACAATAACCTCTGACTTATAAGTGCTTGTGTTTTTGTCAAGAAAATATCCTAATGCTGCACCAAGAACAAATAAAACTCCAAATATTACAATATTTTTCTTAACAAAAAGAATGCTTTTGAAAATTGTTGTATTAATGCTTTCGAAAAAGGTTCCTATTTTCTTGGTTAATAATGACAAATCAATTTCTTGATCTTGATTGTTTTGTGCGCTCATTTGTATTAATTATTGATATTGAAAATTTGCTCTAATATTTTTATCGTAATCAAGTAGGTTGGCTTAACACCAGTTGTTCCTAATCCACCAGAAGCCAATGTACTACCCGTTTCTAGAGGATTATCCGAAGCGTAATAAGCATAACGAACCTTTACGTTTGGATTGATGCTTTTTCGTATTCTCGATGCTGATTGAATGGCTTTCTGGTAATAACTTCCTTCCATTTCTAGACCAATTGCTTTCCAAGTAGATTCGTGGAAAAATTTTAATAAATCTCGGTTTTGTAATGAGGTGCCAAAAACGGTAACCATTGTTCCTGCAATTACCGGAATGTCGTTACCTACGAACATTTCAGCGGTTAATTCGTTGTGAAACGTATAATTATCGGCTGTTCCTTCGTTAATGTGTGCGCTTGGAATCATAATATCGCCTTTTCCGCCTTCAAGAATTCCTGCTTTTCCCATAATCGAAACCGATTCGACGTTTATCAAAACATCTTTTTTGTAAGGTTTCAATAATTCGTCGATTGTTTCGTATGCTTGCTCGCCAAATGCATAATCCATAACGATTAATACTGGCGGTTTGTCACCAACTTTCGCTTTCGCAAATGATGTTTTTGCCCAATCTATTTTGGCTGTATCAAAAATCTGAACATCAATATTGGTTCCCGAACTATCTGGTAACGAGTACATTCCTTGCTTTAAGGCAACTTCGGTAACTTTATCACGAACATCGTGTGCGCCAGATTTACTTAATTCTTCATATATAAAAAAATCTGTCTTGTCTTTGAACTTGGTTTTGAGAACATTGGTTGCAAAAATCGAATTCATAACCGAATGCATATTCGCCGAAATAACGTGAATTGGTCTGTCAAAAAGTTTGTTTTCTTCCAACACTTTTTTGATGTTATTTGCCCAAATTTCTCCGTGAATATGATGTCCTAATCGTTCTCTAAGAATAGGAGAAAACGTAATTGTGCGTTTGTTATTGTCCAAAACCTCTTCAAGAGCCAATTTTCCTAACCAATATATAATATGTAAAAAACGATCAGGTTGATTGTTGTTTCCAAATGCATCATAAATATCTAAAACTTCCGAAAAAGTTCTGCCCAAAATATTTGCAGTATGCGAAATGGCTTTTTCTTTTTCGACCAAAGTTAATTTTTTGGTCAATAAAGCAAATTGTTCTAGTTTTTCCCAATCGCGAGAAACTTTTCCTTCATCGTCGATTAAAACTCTGTTTTTAATTTTGTGCGATTCGATGAAAATAAATGTCAAATGAGTCAAAATATCATAAATATCAGATCGACCACGAGTAATTTCGATATTCATTTGTTCGTCGTCGATTCTATAACAATTTCTGCGGCGTTTTGGTGGAACAATTGCCGTAAAATGCGATTTAGAATAACCTTCGTCTGATGTTAAATTAATGAATCTGCACTCTTCAATTCCAACTGGAAGACGCTCGATAACATATAACAATCCTGATAATTCTACTTTTTCCTCGGCGATGCTACCATAAATTTCTGGTCGCAACGACAACAATGCTTCTCGCAAAGTTTCGCCTGAAACACCCATTGGCTTGTAAAAACCTCGGTTAAACAAATGGCGCATTGTAATGTATAATTTCTCGATTGCTGCAGATGATTCTTGAGCTCGCGAGCGTGATATGTATTTGGTTTCTGTCATTTTTTTTAGTTAATAACTCGCAAATATATGGTTTTTATTTTTTAATTGCTAAGAATTAAGTTAATTGCAGGTTCAGAAATCATTAATATTTCTGCAAATTCTTGGGTTTCTTTGTTCCATTTTCCACCAGAAAACATAAATGTAAATGGTTTTTCAACACGATAAACCATCAATAACGGTGCATAACTAATTTGTATTTTCGAAATTTTTGTCACTGGATTTATTACTGTTTTTTCGATTTTATTTTTCTCAATTATTAATTTTTCGAAACCAACAAAAAAGCCCTCCTTTGGCATGACTAGATTAAGCTTTTCGAGATTAAATGTGTTTTTTACGGTTCCTTTTTTGACCGTAACTATTAAATCTTTTTTTAATAATTCTTCGCCAGGAAAACCGTTTTTCTCAATTTTATAAAAGTGTAATTTTATTGATGCGTTTTCGATTTTCGAATCCGTGAAAACCGAAATTTTATTGATAAATTTAGTTTTTTTATACTTAGCCAAATAAGGAAAAAATTTAATATCGATTTTTGGGCCATTATCAAATGCTTGCAAAACTTTATCAGAAATTTTGCCAATTTCGATTTCTTTGGTTTTGAATTTTTTTATTATTACAACCTCATCAAGTTGAATTTCAGATGTTTTTAAAACAACTTGCAAGTTCTCTGAAGCCTTGATTATTTTCTTATCATAACCTAAAGCCGAAAAAATTAAGTTTTTGTTTTTATCGGATTCGTTAATTATAAATTCGCCATTTTCTTCGGAAGTTGTTCCAATATTTTCGTTCTCGATAGCGATATTCACAAACGGAATGGCTTGGTTTTTTTCATCGACGACTTTCCCTTTTATTTGTGAAAATAAGGAGCAGTTCATAAATAAAAAAATTAATACAAATATTCTTTTTATCATAACTTTATTTTTTCTCCAACAAATCAACAATTTTTCGATCATTCGAAAGTCTTGGAACTTTGTTTTGTCCGCCTAATTTTCCGATAGATTTCATATAATCTTGAAAACCGTTTTTAGCAACTTTAGTAATGACCAAATCTTGCAAAACTTTGCCAACAATCAAGTCGTCGTAATAGATGTTTTGCTTGCGCATTTCGTTATTAATCGATAATGCAAATTCTTGAATATCAATTGGTTCTTTTTCGAATTCTACAAACCATTCGTGGTATGGCAAACCAGAATTTGGAGTAATTTGTGGCGCAACCGTAAACTCATTTATAGCAATATTGGTGTTTTGCATTGCTTCTTTCAGCGCGCATTCGACTTCTTTGCCAATAACGTGTTCTCCAAATGCCGAAATATAATGTTTGATGCGCCCAGAAACGATAACGCGATAAGGTTTTAAAGACGTGAATTGCACTGTATCGCCAATGTTGTATGCCCAAAGTCCAGCATTTGTAGAAATTATTAAAACATAATTCACATTCAATTCGACTTCGCCAATGGTATATCGTTTTGGGTTTTCTGCGAAAAATTCATCAGATTTTATGAATTCGTAGAAAATTCCTGAATTCAATAACAGCAACATTCCTTTTTCTGATTGTGAATCTTGATAAGCAAAAAATCCTTCTGAAGCTGGAAAAAGCTCAATAGAATCTACTTTTCTGCCAATAATATTTTCGAATTTAGCTCGGTAAGGCTCAAAATTTACGCCGCCGTAAATAAACAAATTAAAATTCGGAAACAAATCTCCAACTGGCACTTTGGCTTTTGATTGTAGTTTCTCGAAATACATTTGCACCCAACTCGGAATGCCTGAAATCACAGTCATATTCTGGTCGAAAGTTTCTTCGACAACAGCGTTTACTTTCGTTTCCCAATCTTCGATGCAATTGGTTTCCCAACTTGGCATTCGATTTTTTTGTAAATATTTTGGTATAAAATGCGCCACAATTCCAGACAATCTGCCGATTTTTATTCCGTTTTTTTCTTCTAGAATTGGACTACCTTGCAAGAAAATCATTTTTCCGTCAACAAAAGCAGATTTTTTGGTTTCGTGAATGTATAATAAAATCGCCGAGCGAGCCGCTGCAATGTGCGTTGGCATTGATTCTTTGGTTAATGGAATGTATTTTGCGCCAGATGTTGTTCCAGAAGTTTTGGCAAAATAAATGGGTTTACCTTTCCAAAGAATGTCTTTTTCGCCAGCGACAACTTTGTCAATATAAGATCGTAAAGCTTCGTAATCGCGAACTGGAACTTGTTTTTGAAAATCTTGAAAACTTGTTATTTCAGAAAATTTATGGTCTTTTCCAAACTGAGTGGCATTCGCTTGACGGATTAATTTATCGAAAACTTTTTTTTGAGTTTCAATTGGATTATTTGCCCAAGCTTGAGTTTGGTTGTAAACCTTTTTAGCGTAAATCTTGGAGAGAAAAGTTTTTAATGACATTTTTTGGATTTAAAAAGATAAGTTTTTTTAAATATTGTTCTTAAGATATAAGTCACATAAGCTTGGGAATAATTTTTTTTAAGGTCAACTATCATCTGAACTTATATGCCTTATCTGTTTTAAAAAATCTAATCGTTGAAAAAATTATTTCTTTTTTTGCTTTACAGTTTTTGAATTTGCTAATTTTTCTTCATCAGAAACTAAATTTCTAAGCTCTTCGTCAGCATCGTTTTTTTGAACCTCATCGATATTTGGTGTTTCGGCAGACTTTGACAAAATAGAATCTTTATTCATTTTAGCATATTCGACTTGACCATTCAAAACTTTTTGAACCGCTTGCAAATAAGCTTCATTTTTCTTTAATGCATTAGACAATGAATCAGATTTTATTGCTAAATCGATAGCATTCTGTCTTAATCCAGACGAAGCATAACCTGGAATGTATTCGCGGAGTGGCGTAAATGCTATCAAAAAAGTGGTTAAAGTGATTATGACAATTGCACTCAAAGTTGCTGCAACAAAAACGTTCATTAACGTTAATGGCAATGAAAAAATTTCTTCGAAAGTGTCTTCATTCAAAATAATGAGGCGACTTTTGGCGTATAATTTCTTCTTTAGTTTTTGATGTTTTAGGCGTTTTAAAGACATTTTTGAAATTTGAGATACAAATATATAAATTTATAACAGTTTTATGAATGATATATCTAATTGTTATTATATTTGCATTATAAAATTTATATATAAATGATAGCAAATTCAATATTTTTAGGTGCATTTGGCCCAACAGAATACATACTTATTATTGCAGTTGTATTGCTTTTGTTTGGTGGTAAAAAAATTCCAGAATTAATGAAAGGTCTTGGAAGCGGCATGAACGAATTCAAAAAAGCTTCGAAAGGCGAAGACTCAGTTAGTGATAAAAAAGAAGAAGAAACTAAGTAGTTTTAACTTATTTATAAAAACAGTTAACCCAAAAATTCTAAATTTAGAGTTTTTGGGTTTTTTCAATAATTTACTTTTTAATAAAAGTATAAGTTAGTATTTTAATGATTTTTATTTAATCCATTTCAAAAACATCTACAATAGCAATTTTTAAGTCTGGGAAAAGTGGACTTTGAATATTTTCGCCTTCGGTTTGTGGTGGCAAACCAATAAATTTTCCATTAATTAATGTGTATACCAACAACATTTTTTCTACAGGTTCAACAATCCAATATTCTAAAACTCCAGCTTCTTGATAAAGTTTGAATTTGGTGTCTAAATCGTGTTTAGAATTATTTGGAGACAAGATTTCAATCATCAATTCTGGTGCACCATTACAACCTGCATCATCTAGTTTGCTTTTGTCACAAACAATACACAAGTCAGGTTGCACAACAGTTGTATCTTTCTTTTTAGATTTTATAGGCAGTCTCACATCAAACGGAGCAACATATAGTCCACAAGGATGATTTTTAAAACTACTAATTAAATAACCAGTAATGTTTCTAGAAACAATTTGATGAAACCTATTTGGTGCAGGACTAATTTTATTTATAAATCCACGAATAAGCTCTACTCTTTCGGAAAATTGCCAAAGCAAATAATCCGAATAAGTATATTCTTTGGTTAAATCTAAATCCGAAAAATTTAAAACAACTGCCATTTTAAAAGTATTTGAAACAAAAATACAAAAATTTATATAAACTCATTGTTTAAAATTTTCTGGAAGTAAATACAATAATTTTTAAATTATGTTGTTGTCAATTTAACAAAAACAATACTATATTTGTTTTTGTATATCCAATAAATTTTTATGTCAAAATTTCTATTTGCAATAGCAATGTTTTTGTCCTTTTCTGCTTTTTCTCAAAAAGCAAATGTTACTGGAAACGTAACCGACGAAAATAAAATTCCTGTTTATAATTCGGTAATTGCGCTTATAACTCCAAAAGATTCGATTTTATATAAATTTACTCGATCTGATAAATCTGGAAAATTCGATTTCAAAAACATAAAACCTGCAAATTATGTTTTAATGACTTCGCACAGCCAATATGCTGATTATGTTGATGAAATAATTATCAAGGAAAATGAAAATAATTTAGATCCAATTGCTCTTATTAGCAAAAGCAAATTGCTGCAAGAAGTGATTATTAAAACTGGTTCGATTCGAATAAAAGGCGATACGACCAGTTATCGGGCAAGCGATTTTAAAGTTGGCGCCAATGCAAATGTCGAAGAATTACTTAAAAAATTACCCGGAATTCAAGTTAACAGCAAAGGCGAAATCAAAGCAATGGGCGAAACCGTAAAAAAAGTTTTAGTCGATGGCGAAGAGTTTTTTGGAGACGATCCTGCAATGGCAGTTAAAAACTTGCGTGCTGATGCTATAAAAGAAGTTCAGGTTTTTGATAAAAAAAGCGATCAAGCCGAATTTACTGGTATTGCTGATGGCGAAACTCAGAAAACAATCAACTTGAAACTAAAAGAAGATGCCAAAAAAGGTTATTTCGGTAAAATCGATGCTGCAAATGGGCCTTTGACCAATATTGATTCGAGATACAACAGCAACATATTATTCAGTTCGTTTAAAGGAAAAAGTAAGTTTTCGGGTTTTTTATTGAATGGAAATACAGGTCAAGATGGTTTAGATTGGCAAGACAACGAAAAATATGGTGGCGGAAATGACAACGTTTCTATGGATATGGACGATGATGGAAACGTAAATTATCAATGGATTAGTGGCAATAATAATGACGGTGAACCTGACGTTGATACTCAAAATGGTTTTATAAAAAACATCAATTCTGGAGTGCAATACAGCAATAAATGGAATGATAAACACGGTTTGAACTTGTCGCCAAAATTCAATAATCAGATTTATACGAACAATAAAACTAGATTTAACAAAACTCAAATTGGTCAAACTCAGCTCAACGAAAATTCGGCAACTATTATTAATGTAAAAAGATTTAATTTCAAGGTAAATGCTGTTTATGATGTGAAAATCGATTCGATGAACACTTTGAAAATAACTACAAAAGCCAATTTTTATGACACCAAAAGCGACGAATTTACAAACGGAAACACAACCGACGAAAACAACGTTTTAAAAAACAAACAACAAATTAATCTAGAAACCGATTCAGACAAACAAGCATTGCAAGCTAGTATTTTATTCAAACATAAATTTGCAAAATCAAGACGAACTTTGTCTGTAAATTATTCTTGGAATAGTTTAAATTCTAAATTTAATAATTTCTTAAAATCTGATAATGAAAGTTTTACTAATGGATTATCTACATCGAATATAAATGTAAACCAAAATAAAATTGGTGATAGAATTATACAAAATAATAATATAAATTTGGCTTATACTGAACCATTAGGCAAAAAATTTGCTTTGCAATTGGGTTATCAAATAGATTATAACATTGGAGAAAACAAGCAATTGACTTATGATTTTTCGAGTTCATCAAATAAATATGAATTTTTAGTTACTGATTTGTCTAATCAATTCGAACAAACAATTATAATTCAAAAACCAAACGTGAAACTGAATTACAATTCCAAAAAAATAAATTATGGTTTTGGTAGCGGTTTTGGTTTTACAACTTTCGATTTATTAGATAAAACGTTAAATAAAAATTACAAGCAAAACTTTATAAATCTTTTTCCATCGGCTAGTTTTTCATATAAATACAAAAGCAACGGCAATTTCAGGATTAATTACAATGGTTCGACCAAACAACCGACGATTGACCAATTGCAGCCTTTGAGAAACAATCAAGATTTTTTTAATCAAATAATTGGAAATCCAGATTTAAAACAATCTTTCACGAATTCGTTTAATTTCAATCACAACAGTTACAGCATTTTGACTGATACCTATATGTATCAAGGTATCAATTTTAGAACAACAACAAATTTAATTTCTTACAACAAAGATATTGACCCAAATAATGCTAAAACAACAACAAAATCGATTAATACCAACGGCAATTTTTCTGGTGGTTTATATATTGGATATGGTTTTAAAATTAAAAAAATCGATTTACAAGTCAATCTTAATCCATCTTTGAATTACAATAGATCGGTTATTAGCATTAATAATAAAGAAAATACTTCGAATAATTTGAATTCTAATTTTTCATTTAATTTTTCTAAATCAGTAGAAAAAAAATACGATTTCAACATCAATAACGAATTTGGAAATAACAGAAATAGTACAACTCAAAACAATGAAACAAAATCATTTAATACAAACAATCTCAGTTTAGAAATTGGTGTTTTTATAAAAGAAAAATGGAAAATATCTACAGATTATAATTTATTTACACGACAAAAAACCGAAGATTTTCAGAATAATTTATCCAATCAATTATGGAATGCTAGATTGCAACGCACTTTTAAAAATGATGAATTTACGGCATATATTTTAGTGCGAGATATTCTAAATCAGAACATTGGAATTCAACGCTTTAATTTTGAAAACACAATTGCCGAAGAACAAAACGACAGATTAAAACGATATGCAATGATTGGTTTTACTTGGAATTTTAAAAATAAAGGCGGAAAACAAGAGTGATTTTTTTAACATATAAGTCAAATAAGTTGGAATAATATGAATTTAATTTCCAAAAAAATAATAAAAGATCTAATTTATCAAGTAAATGGAGCAGCAATAGAAGTCCATAAAGTACTTGGTCCAGGTTTGTTAGAGTCTGTATATCATCAATGTATGATGAAAGAGCTTACTTTACGAAATATTAATTTTACGGCCGAACAAGTTGTTCCAATTATTTATAAAAGTTTTGAGCTAGAAACAAAGTTGAGATGTGATTTATTTGTAGAAAATATTTTGGTTGTAGAACTAAAATCAGTCGCTGATGTTCCTAGTATTTTCGAAGCTCAAATATTAACATATATGAATCTTCTAAAAGTACCAAGTGGAATATTAATAAATTTTAATGTGAAAAATATTTTTTATGAAGGTCAACAAACTTTTGTGAATGAAATTTATAGAACTTTAGAAGATTAACTTGTTAAATATATAAGTCATATAAGTTAATTTGATAATTTTAAGCTCTAAAAGTAAAACATATAATTCTGACAAACTCATATGACTTATATGTTTCGAAATCAATAGATACAATTTAAAAACATATAAGTCATAGAAGTCTTTGAAATCATCAGATACAATTTAGAAAAATTATGTGACTTATATGTTTAAAAAATAATAAAATCTCATACATTATCTATTTTCCATCAATTAAAATACTAACCGAAATATAAAAATTAATGAAAACATTTTTTTTAATCGTTATCGCAATATTATTGACAAATGCTGCAAATGCCCAACAATTTGTTGATAAAGCAGTGATAGAATTCGAAGTCAACACCAATCTCAAAAAAACAATGAGCAATAACAGTTGGGACGAGCAAATGAAAGAAAACCTTTCGGAATTGAAAACCTCGTACTGGAATTTTACTTTTACTGATAATAAAAGTGTTTACGCTTTTGGTCGTTGGAGTCCAAAAACACGAATTCCAAAGTACTTGAAAGACGAAGACGAAGAAAATGTTTGGTTTCACGATTTCTCAAATAAAACAAAAAGCAGTCAAAAACTAATTGCTAGAACAAGTTTTGTTTTAAATGATAGCATTTCAAATATTGAATGGAAAATTACGAACGAAAATCGAGAAATTGCTGGATACAATTGCCGAAAAGCAGTTGGAAAAATTTTTGACGATGTTTATGTTTTTGCATTTTATACTGATGAAATTACCATTTCTGGTGGACCAGTTTCTGTAAATGGTTTGCCAGGAATGATTCTTGGTTTGACAATTCCGAGATTATATACTTCGTTTATTGCCACAAAAGTGAATTTGAATGTTTTAAATATTGATGAAATAAAACCAATTACTGCCAAAAAAACTTACAACAGCCAAGAATTAAAAACAATTTTGACCGAAACCACCAAAGATTGGTTTTCTTGGGGGGACGATAAAGACGAAAATAAAAAACGAAAAGATGCTTTTTTTTGGAATGCTTTTTTGTAGATTATAATCGTTTAAATGATGTCAAGAGTTCCATAAGGTCCGGGAACAACTGTGCGTGTTTGTAACATCTGAATTCCGTTTTGTCGATTTTGAAAATAGCTGCTAAATAAGAAATAGTTACAGCATCGAGACTTCTTAAATTTAGCGAAACTTCTTTAATTGTATCTAAACCGTAAAGTTGTTTTAATAGATTCCAATCTTTGATAAATCCATATTCTAAAACTTTTTGAATCAAATGAACTTTATGTTTTTGAAAATCAAATCCATCCAAATCCACATCCCAGAAAAGATATTGCGAAAAGTCGTTTATGGTTATTTCTTTGTTCATAATTACAAATCTACAAATTTTTATAAAACCATCGTCAATTGAATGCGTTTTCTGTCTTCGTCAAGGCTTTGAATTTTTCATTCATTAACTTTGAAAAGAAAACTTAGTACAACTCAATTGCTTTTTGTAATTTTTCAAAAATAGCATTTTGAAATGTTGTTGGACTTAGTACTTTTACTGAATCCGCAAATGAAAGAATCAGTTTTTCGAGTTCATAATTTGGGATAACTTTTATTTTTATTTCCAGATCATCATTGCGGTTTTAAAACAAAGAACCGCCCCAAATAAAATTTTCGTAGCCGCTTGGTGCCAATTTTCTTCCAATTAAATGATGCTCAGTTATATTCACAAGTTTTGATCGTTTTTGTAAGGTATTATAATCAAAGTCGCTTGGTGTTTCTTTTACCTCAAAAGCGGTAGTTTTGTTTAAAATAAAATCGATTTCGATTCCAACATTTTTTTCAAAGTACTGAATCTCGCCCAAATTTGCCAATTGATTTGCCACGGCATTTTCGAAAATTGCTCCTGATGATAGTTGCCCGCAAATTTGCAACAAACCATTGTCGGTAAAATACATTTTGTCTTGTTTTGCAATTTGAACTTCGATGCTTTTTGAAAAAACTGGAACTGTTTTTATTAAATAAGTATATTCTAAAAGCAAAATATAATCTTTTACTTTATTACGATTAACGCCCAATAAACTTGCTACTTTAGAATAATCTATTTTGCTACCTACTCTATTTGCTAACAAATGTATCAATTTATATAAGACATCAGACGAAGAAATATCACCTAATAAACGTACATCCAACTCAATATGCGAGTTTAAAATGTCTTTTAAATAGGCTATTTTATCATCGTTTTTTACAGCTAAAACTACTTCGGGAAACCCACCAAATTTTAAATACTCATCATAATCATCTTTATATAGATCATAATAGGTTTGAAAAAATGGTTTCATTTTTTCGTTTTTAATTTTTTCTGTTTTATTGTTTTTGAACCATAAAAATTCCTCAAAATCGAGTGGCGTCATTTCAAAAATTCTTTTTCTGCCTGCTAAACTTTCAGAAAAATGATTTTTTAAGTAAAATGAACTCGAACCTGTTACAATAAATTTTACCCCAAAATCGTCATAAAAAGCCTTGATTATACTACTGCTTGTCTTGACCATTTGAATCTCATCTATGGCTATTACCCCTGGTTTTGAAAAATCAAATCCTAATAATTCTAAATCACGTTCTATATCTTTGTATGATTTTTTTAAAAAAATAGCTTGATTTTCTAACCTTTCTAGATCTAAATAAATTTTATTGGAAGTATTCGATTTTTCAAAAAGGTATTTTAATGCGGTTGATTTTCCAACACGCCGAAGTCCTGTAATTACTGTTACTTGCTTGACCGTCAAATGCTGTTCAAGTATAGAAAATAGTTTTCGGTTAAACATTTTGTTCTGATTTTAAAGTACAAACATACAGAAAATTAATATATCTGCATAAGTTTTGTGCAAAAAATATAGTTTATTGCATAGATTTTATGCAAAAACTATTGTTTTTT
Organism: Bacteroidota bacterium; assembly: GCA_031408435.1. Lineage (GTDB taxonomy): Bacteria > Bacteroidota > Bacteroidia > Flavobacteriales > Flavobacteriaceae > Flavobacterium. The sequence goes on along the minus strand of JANNWM010000021.1, from coordinate 20,119 downwards.
GCTTTTTAGCCTTGATTGCTTCGCCAGTTCGCTCTTGCAGGCTCGGGTGCAATGAAAAGCCTTGTGAAAAGAAACGCCAATTTTTTTTGACTTAAAAAAATGGTGTTTATTGAACAAACTTGAAATGGATAGCGAGATTGGCTTCTAGAAAACCATCGTCAACTGAATTTATTTTATGTATTCTTCAACGGCTTTGCGATAACGAGTTGGTGGAGTTTTACATAAAGCGCTTAAATGATCAATCTAATTTTTTTCCTTCTTGATAAATAGTAAATGGGTCAAAGTCTATTAACTCGTCTTTTCCCCAAACGATTGTTCCGTATTTAACAACAACATTGTTGAAAAAAACGACGTTTTCTAACGGTTTATAAACTGTATATTTAAAATAGGGTGATACAGAAAATTCTCTTTTTTCAGAATTTTCGAATAGCACTTCCAAAACGTAATTTGGCTTTGGAATTACATTTACAATTTTTGGTAGCATAACTTTTTATCTTAAAGGATCGATTTTAAATATTGGTTCTCCTATAATGGCAAGGCTCCAATCAGTCATTAAATCTTCCTGTCTTAATTCTATCCACGCTTTCACTAACTTCATTTTATTATTTGGAATTGAACCTGCAATAAGTTCGCCATCGGGAATAGAAAAAACAGCTTCTTCATCGTTATATTTCACATGAATATGCGGTAAATTATGTTGTTTATTGTCTAAATAATACATTGAAATAAGCAAACCATAAAACATACTAATTACTGGCATAAGTACTTTTTAATTAATTTTAAACAAATATAAACATTTTTTTGAGTAAAATATAACAACATTTTTTTGTGTTATATCAACTTAAAGTCCAAAGAGAATTAGTATTCTTTCAAAATAAAACTGCGGATAGAAAGGTACTTACAAAACCATCGTCAACTGAATCCTCTTTCTTTCTTCATCAACCTCAACGACTTTTACGGTAACGTGTTGGTGGAGTTTTACAACTTCATTCACATCGCTCACAAAACCCGCTTTGAGTTGCGAAATGTGAACCAAACCACTTTCTTTAGTTCCAATGTCAACAAAGCAACCAAAAGCGGTAATATTATTTACAATTCCTGGTAAAATCATTCCTGAACGAACATCTTTTATGGTTTTTACGTTGGGATCAAACTCGAAAACTTTAGCTGATTTCCTTGGATCTAATCCGGGTTTTTCAAGTTCTTTGATGATGTCTTTTAAGGTCAATAAACCAATTTCTGGAGTAATATAATTTTCGGGTTTTATAAGTGCAGTTTTTTCTTTATTAGCAATCAAATCATTAACCGAAAGTTTCAAATCTTTTGCCATTTTCTCAACAATTGCATAAGCTTCTGGATGCACCGCCGAATTGTCTAATGGATTTTTTCCGTCTTTGATTCTTATAAAAGCAACGCCTTGCTGATAAGCTTTGTCGCCCAAACGTGGCACTTTTTTAAGTTGTTTTCTGTCTTCGAAAGCACCATTTTCGGTTCGGTATTGTACAATGTTTTCGGCCAGCTTCTCTCCTATTCCACTCACATAACTTAGCAAATGTTTACTTGCTGTATTGATGTTTATTCCGACTGAATTCACGCAACGAATTACAGTTGCATCGAGTTCGTCTTTCAGTTTATTTTGATCGACATCGTGCTGGTATTGCCCTACTCCTATTGCTTTTGGGTCGATTTTTACGAGTTCCGCCAACGGATCAGAAAGTCTTCGCCCGATAGAAACCGAGCCACGAACCGTAACATCATAATTTGGAAATTCGTCACGAGCAATTTTACTTGCCGAATAGACTGATGCTCCAGCTTCTGAAACTATAAAAACTTGAACGGGCTTATCGAATGCTATTTTCTTGATAAAAAATTCGGTTTCGCGACTAGCGGTTCCGTTTCCTATAGAAATTGCTTCAATATTATAAGCATTGACCATTGATTTAATCTTTTTCATCGCCAAAGTTGTATCGTTTTGTGGCGCGTGCGGATAAATGGTTTCATTGTACAGCAAACTTCCGTTTTCGTCCAAACAAACAATCTTGCAACCCGAACGAAAACCAGGATCGATTGCTAAAATTCGTTTTTCGCCCAAAGGTGGTGCAAGTAACAATTGCCCGAGATTAGTTGCAAAAACATCAATTGCGGTTTTATCGGCTTTGGCTTTGGCCTCTTGTAAAACTTCGTTAGAAATCGCTGGATCGAGCAATCTTTTGTACGAATCTTCTATGGCCAATTGCACATGCGAGATAGATGGCGAATTGCTGTTTGTAATAATTAAATTATCAATCAAATCATAAGTTTCATCAATATCCACCTCTATTTTTAGTTTTATAAAACCTTCGTTTTCGGCTCTTAACATTGCCAATAATCGATGAGATGGTGCTTTGGCTAAATTTTCTGACCAATCAAAATATTGTGTGAATTTTTGAGCTTCTTCTTCTTCTTCTGCTTTTTTCTTGACAACCTTTGTTTCAATAACCGATTTTCTCTGAAACAAGCGTCGCAAACTTTGTCGAACAGCAATATTTTCGTTTATCCATTCGGCGACAATATCTCTTGCGCCTTGCAATGCTGCATCTTCGTTGATTACGTTTTCATTCAAGTATTTCGATGACAAAAATTCTATATCATCTTTTCCTTGTGCTAAAATTATTTTTGCTAAAGGTTCTAATCCGTTTTCGCGAGCGACATCGGCTCGGGTTTTTTTCTTCTTTTTGTAAGGCAAATACAAATCTTCTATTTCTTATAAATCGAAACTTTCAAAGATTTTTTTCTTGAGTTCTGGCGATAATTGCCCTTGTTCTTCGATGATTTTTAGAATCGATTCTTTTCTTTTTACGATTTCGTCGAATTGTTTAGAAAGTTTGGCAATTTGTTCCACTTGAACCTCATCAAGATTGCCTGTTTGGTCTTTTCTGTATCTAGAAATAAACGGAATTGTGCAATCTTCATTGAGTAATTTGATGGTTGCTTCAATGTTTTTATCAGCAGTTTGAACTTGGAGTTTTATGAATTGTATTTGGGTCATTTTTTGATTTAGGAATTAGGATTTTTTGATTTAGGATTCAATAATCATTTGGCTAAATTAATACGTTTACGCCAATTCCAAAAACTATGTCAACATTTTTAATTTATTTTTTTGCCATCAATCTAATCGGATTTTTTATAATTTGGTATGATAAAAACCAAGCAAAAAAAAATCAATATCGAATTTCTGAAAAAATACTTTTGTCGATTGTTGTATTTGGTGGAATGATAGGCTCAGGTTTGTCTATGCTTTTATTTCGGCACAAAACATCAAAAATTTCTTATTTATTAAGGTTTTTTGGGATAATTATTGTTGAAATGTTGGTTTTTTATTTTATTTATCGATCTATTGGTTGTTAGTTGGAGGCAAAAAACTCTCGCCAGTAACAACACTTTTTCCTGTTTTTTCTTCAAGTGCTAATCTAGCATTCTTAGCAATCGAACCTCCTTTTTTACCTGCTTTTGCATTCTCAAAAATTCCTTTTGATTGATCAGTTTCGGCAATTTGTCTGGTTGAAAGTTCAGCCAATGCAGTGAAAATTAATTCTGCTTCGGTCATATGATCTCTCAAATTTTGAGTTTCTAAACCTTTTACATCTTTATGTTGCCTAACTGACAATCCTGTCCACTCTTGATGAATAATATTTGTTAACATTGCGAATTCATTCGATTTCTCGACGCCGTTTTCTTTCCAATAATCGGTCAGTTTATTTCTGGTTTCTTGACCCGTCATTCGTTGCTGGATCCATTTTTCGCTTCGACCTAAATTTTTCCAATTTTCTCTTGCTCGATCAAGGCTTTGTGCTGGATCACCCAATTCTTGAATGCGTTCATAACCTACTTTTGCCAACCATTGCTTGAAAGGTTCTGCTTTTGGTGACGGAATAGATTGAATTAAACGTAACAAAGTTTCAGTATCAGCCGTGTCGGTTAGTCTGTTTTTGCCATCTTCTGCAAGCATTTTGAACTGTACGATTTTATCGTACGCTTCACTTCCTTCTTGTAGTAATTTCTTTTTCAAGTCAGTCCAGTATCTTTTTGGGATTGTACTTCCTGTCAAAATTTCAATTACATCAATAACCGAAAAATACCACATTTCCGTATCAGAATCGAAATGACTTCTTACTTTTTTTTGTTCAAATAATTTCATTGGACTCATTTTTTCTGCTCTAAATTTGATAACTATTTGATATTAAAATTACTGGTTTTAAGTTATAATATCCAAATAATTTTCTTTATTTACAATCTCAAAACTTGCTTCTGGATAGGCTTTTGCAAAAGCAGTCGGAATTTTTGCTTTTCGGTTTTCATTCCATTTGAATTCGAATGCTTTTAGGCTTCCGTTTTCTTCCTCAAGCCAATCTAATTCTTGTTGATCGTATGTGCGCCAAAAATAATTAGTTACTGTTTTTTGAGTATAATTTTGAAATTTAACTCTTTCTGATGCTAAATAATTTTCCCATAAAGCACCAACATCGGTTCGGGTTTCTAGTCGGGTGAAATTGCCAATAATTCCATTTCGAATTCCGTTATCATAAAAATACCAGCGGTTTGATTTTGTGATTTCCTTACGTAAATTTCTACTAAATCCTGGCACTTTATAAATTACAAAAACTTTCGATAGTAAATCTAAATAACTTTCTACAGTGTTTTTAGAAATGCCTAATTGTCTGGCTAATTCTTGCAACGAAACTTCTTGCCCAACTTGAAATGCAATTAATTTTAATAAATCTAAAACTTTATCTGATTGTTTAATACCATCAAAAATCAGAATATCTTTTAACAAATACGAGTTTATAATTTCTTTAATGTAATTGATTTTATCATTCCAATCTGGATATTGTTCCAATTCTGGATAAGATCCAAAAAGCAATCGCTCTTCTAATTTCTGGGTTGTTTCTTTATAGTTTTCTTGTTTAGAAAATTCCATTTGTGCAAACGGAAACAAATAAATGGTGTTTTTTCTGCCAACTAATGGTTCGCCAGGTTTGTTTGATAAATCGAAAACCGACGAACCGGTTGCAATAATTTTTATGCCATCAATTGAATCAACAATTAATTTAAGAATCATTCCGATATCGGGAATATTTCGCGCTTCGTCAATGACTAACAATTTTGTGTTTGCCAAAAGCCGACTGTAATTGCTCACAGATCGCTCTTTTAATAAATTGGCGTCGTCAATATCTTCGCCATTTAATTGTAAATATTCTGATTTTGGAATTTCTGAAAGATAATTTTTTATAAATGCTGTTTTGCCAACACGTCTTGCACCCAATAAAATTAATACTTTATTAGGCAAAACTCTTTTATGAAACAAGTCTGTTATACCTCGATTTAAAAAACTCATAATCTAGAATTTAATAATTTATGGTACAAATATAACAATAAAAACGTTAATTCGGTCAGTACGTTGACTGAATTTACATTAATTCGGTCAATACGTTGACCGAATTTACATTAATTCAGTCAATGACTAATCTTGTACTATAAAATCTTTGGAATCTATTTTCTGATATTCGGGTTGAATATTAATATGATTTATAGAGAATTTTACTAATAAAATTGATTCAATTTTTTCTAATAAAATGTTGAACTCGCTCATTTTCATATCTTCAGAACAATCTAAATGTGCTTCAAGATGCAGCTCGTGTTCGTTAAGATACCAAACGTGAATGTGATGCAATTTATTAACACCAGAAATTTGATGTACTTCGCGAACAATTTCTTTAATATCAATATTCGATGGCGTAAAAAGCATTAAAATTCTGGTCGATTCTATCAATAAATCATAACCAATATAAATTAAATAAATCGCTATTGCAAATGTCAAAACGCTGTCAATCCAATAAATTTGGTAATATTTCATTAGAATTCCGCCAATTAAAACCGCTACCGAAGCCATCATATCAGTAAAAAGATGCACGTAAGCCGATTTCATATTCAAATTATGGTCGGCATCTTTTTTTAGTAATAATGCCGATAATCCATTGGCAACAATTCCTAATAACGACATCCAAATTACTAAATTCGATTGGATTGGTTCTGGATTCATAAACCTTTGTGAAGCTTCAAATATCAAATAAACAGCAACAATCATCAACGAAATTGCATTGACAAAAGCTGCAATAATTTCGGCGCGTTTATAACCAAAGGTTTGATTAATAGATGCTTTTTTCTTAGATAAAATATTGGCTATGTAACTAAAAATCAAGGATAAAACGTCGGAGAAATTATGTAATGCATCAGAGATTAAAGCCAGACTTCCAGACAATATTCCGCCAATTACTTGTGCAACCGTAATTAAAATATTTAATACTATAGAAAAAAGTAGGTTTTTACCTTTTACTTCGTGATGTGAATGGTTGTGTGACATAGCAATTAAATAAATAGTTAATGTGAAAATAAGAAAATTAAGGAATTATCTAATTGTCAAATTATCTCATTGACACATTATTTTCCCAACTCTAGTAGCGTGTCTTCCGCCTTCGAAATCGGTTTTCAAGAAAGTTTCGACCATTTCGATAGCTTGTTGAATCGATGTGAAACGAGCAGGAATACTAATAATATTTGCATCATTGTGTTGTCGTGCTAAGCTCGCAATTTCTTTAGTCCAACACAAAGCTGCCCGAACATTTTGGTGTTTGTTTGCCGACATTGCAATACCATTTCCGCTTCCGCAAATGATGATGCCGAAATCAACTTTTTTGTCGTTTACATCATTGGCAACAGCGTGACCAAAATCTGGATAATCGACAGAATCTAAAGTATCTGTTCCATAATTTGTAACTTCGTGACCATTCGCCTCGAGCATTTTGACGATTGCAAATTTATAATCTGGACCAGCGTGGTCGTTGCCTATTGCGATTTTCATAAGTTATAATTTTTTAGTTCGTTTTCGATTTCTTCTATTGTTGGTAAACTACTTTTTAATTCTTCGGGTAAAATTTCAGTTAAATTAAACTCACTTATTCCGATTGGTTTATTCAAATCTCTAAGAGAAAATTCGGCTTCAATGCTGTTTTTATCACGACATAAAAGCAAACCGATTGATGGTTTGTCTATATCGTCTTTCAATAATGAATCGACTGCCGATAAATAAAAATTGAGTTTCCCTACATCTTCTGGAATGAATTTTCGGTTTTTGATTTCGATAACAACGAAACATTTTAGTTTTATATGATAAAATAGTAAATCCAAAAAATAATCATTATTGGCAATTTCTAGATGGTATTGTTGACCAACAAATGCAAAACCTTTGCCTAATTCTAAAAGAAATTTTTTAATGTTTACAATTAATTGGTTTTCAATATCTTTTTCTTTAGCAGCAGAAGACAATGTTAAAAAATCAAAAACATAAGGATCTTTTAGCGTTTGCTCTGCTAAATCTGAAAATGGTTCTGGCAAAGTAGTCTTGAAATTGGTAATCGATTTGCCTTGTCTTTCAAATAATTTATTCTTAATTTGATTAGATAAAGTATCCCGACTCCAATTGTTCTCTATGGTTTGCTCGATATAAAATTTTGCCTCTTTTTCTGAATTAGATTTAGTAAAAATTAATATATTTTGTCCCCACGGCAATTGGGCAACAAGTTTTTGCCCAATTGTAAAATCTTTATAAAAATTATAAAAAAGCCTACAATACTTTAGATTCCTAACAGAAAATCCTTGCATATCAGGAAATTCATCTTTGAAATCCTTAGAAATTTGTTCTAAAAATTTTCCGCCACAAGCAGTTTGAGATTGCTTTTGGGTAATCATTTTTCCTAATTCCCAGTAAAATTCAATCAAAGCCGAATTAACTGCAATTGCAGCTTTAATTTGTGTTGAACGAATTTTTAGTTTCAATTCGTTAATCCAGATTTTATAATCCTGATCTAGTTTATTTAAATCTGACATATTTCAAAATAATTATCTTTACAAAAATAATCATTCTACAATGAAATTCACAGCAAAAATTTCTAAAATTGAAAATGCAGAAATCCATTGGACATCAATTATTATTATTCCAAATGATATTACTGCAGAAATGATAAAAATTGCTCCAAACAAACGGTTAATTTGCACTGTAAACAATTCGTTGACTTTTCATTGTGCAATGATGCCTCGAAAAGAATACCACTTCATAATGTTTGGAAAAGATAAAATCAAAATGCTTGATCTAGATCCAAACGACGAATTTTCGGTAGAAATAATTCCTGACGAAAGCGAATTTGGAGCAGCTATTTGCGAAGAATTTCTAGAAGTTTTATGCCAAGATTCTGAGGGAAAAATGCTGTTTGATAAACTTACGGCAGGACGAAAAAGAAATATAATTATTTTTATTTATAGAATAAAAAGTTCGCAATTAAAAATTGAAAAAACTTTTGTTTTCTTAGAACATTTAAAAAGAAATAAAGGCATATTTGATCCAATTGCTTATCAAGAAGATTGTAGAATTTTTAGAGCTAAAAACACTTTTGATTAAAAAATTTAAATCATTCATTAACAAATGTTTAGTTTTTTTAAAAATGTTAAAATACTTAAAATCAGTTGTTTATTTTTTAATGTTAATAATAAATCACAATTAGTTGATATTCAGCTAACCTTAAATTAACAACTTTTGTTAATAAGTTTAGATAGATTTTTAGAACTATTTTTTGGTTGTAAAGAATAATTTCGTAATCCAAAACCCAAACTTAAAAACCTAATTTAGTTTGAGTTGTTTTTTGAAAAGTTATTAAGATAAAATTCTAGTTTATGAACATTAATTACACTTAAACTTGTTTACAAAAAATGCTTTTTTAGGATTGTTAACTATTGTTAATAACATTTATAACTATCTTTAAAATGAACTAATTAAACTTACAAAGCTATGTTCATAAATCGTTATAAAAATGTAAAACTAATATTATTGTTTAAATATTGATTTTTTACTGTACCTATTAACAAGCTATCATAACCATCAAAAAATTAATTTTTAAAATCTTTTTTTATTTTGTTTTTATTTAATGTTGACAACTATTTGATTTTTAAAAAATTTATAAAATTGACTTTTAGATTTTAGACAATTTCCATTCTATTATTTAGATTATCCAAAATACTTTGAACAATTTCGAAATCGTTTTTATGGATTTTTAAAATAATACCACCATATGCAAAACTCGCAAACGGATTAGTAGCTACAAGATTTTCATTCTGAAACAAAAACGGAATTCCTTCGTTTTGTAAAATCGATTTTAAAACTATTATTTCGTGCGGATAATTAAATGTTGCAATTGTTTGAAAATCTTCCATTTTAATTTTTTTTGTAAAGATACAAAGTTATTATTTCGATAAATCTTAATACATAATTCTAATATCTTAATACTTATTAGTAATTTAGCAAATATTAGAAAAAAGTTATGAGTAAAAAACCAAGAAAACCGGGCAATAATACTAAAGATTTCTCGAACAAAATTATAAAAATTCTTACCCAAAATAGCAACAAAGCATACAATTACAGCCAAATTGCAGCAATTCTTGATGTCGATGATACCAAATCCAGAAACGAAATAATTCACGATTTGAAGATTCTTGCTGCTCAAAAAATGATTATTGAATCGGAACCTGGAAAATATTTGGTAAAAGCAATTTCCGAAGATTTATATGAAGGAACAATCGATATGACGGGCAGAAAAACAGCCTATTTTATTTGTCCAGAATTTGGCGAAGATGTTTTTATTCCAACCAATAACTTGAATCGTGCTTTAGATAAAGACAAAGTAAAAGTTTATATTTATAACCGTAGAAAAGGAAAACGACCTGAAGGCGAAGTTATTGAAGTTGTTGAACGTGCCAAAACTGATTTTGTTGGCGTAATTGCTATTCAACCCAATTTTGCATTTGTATCTACAGCAAATCCGAAAATGTACACCGATATTTTCATACCAAAAGATAAAATTGGTGTTGCCGAAAATGGTGATGTAGTTTTGGTTCATATCGAAGATTGGCCTAAAAAAGCCGATTCGCCATTTGGATCAGTTATAAAAGTTCTTGGAAAACCTGGCGAACACAATACCGAAATTCACGCAATCTTGGCAGAATATGGTTTGCCATCAGAATTTCCGATTGAAGTCGAAACTTTTGCACAAAAAATTGATACTACAATTCAAGAATCAGAAATTGCAAAACGTCGTGATATGCGACAAACATTAACTTTTACTATCGACCCAAAGGATGCAAAAGATTTTGACGATGCACTTTCTTTTAAAGTTTTAGATAATGGAAATTTCGAAATTGGAATTCACATTGCCGATGTTTCGCATTATTTACAAGAAGGAACAATCTTAGATGATGAAGCTTACAATCGAGCAACATCGGTTTATTTAGTCGATCGTGTTGTGCCTATGTTGCCCGAAGTTTTGTCTAATTTTGCTTGTTCACTTAGACCAAATGAAGAAAAATATACATTTTCGGCAATATTTGAATTAGATAAAAAAGCATCTATTAAAAACCAATGGTTTGGTCGAACAGTTATCGATTCTAACCAACGTTTTTCGTATGAAGAAGCTCAGTTTATTATTGAGACTAAAGAAAATATAATTCCATTAGAAACTTCAATTACCGGAAGTTCATATAAAGTTTCAGATGAAATTGTTTTTGCAACTTTAAAACTTGACGAACTAGCAAAAATAATGCGTGAAAAACGTATGAACGATGGTGCAATTTCATTTGATAAAGTCGAAGTAAAATTCAATTTATCTGAAACTGGAAATCCAGAAGGTGTTTATTTCAAGCAAAGCAAAGATTCTAATCATTTAATAGAAGAATTTATGCTTCTTGCAAATAAGAAAGTTGCAGAATATATTGGTCGTCAAAAAAAGACGTTTATTTATAGAATTCACGACGAACCAAACGAAGATAAATTGTTGGCAATGTCAGAATTAATTAAGAAATTTGGTTATACTGTCGATTTTAATGTTGGATCGGTTGCACAAGCATTAAACCAATTAATGAAAGATGTTGCTGGACAAAAAGAACAAAATTTGATTGATACTCTAGCAATTCGCTCGATGAGTAAAGCAGTTTATTCTACTGAAAATATTGGTCATTATGGATTAGCATTCGATTATTACAGTCATTTTACATCTCCAATTCGTCGTTATCCAGATGTAATGGTTCACAGATTATTGCAATTTTATTTAGATGCAGGTAAATCTGCAAATCAAGAATTGTACGAAGCTAAATGTTTGCATTGTTCACAAATGGAAGGTTTAGCAACCAAAGCCGAACGAGATTCAGTGAAATATATGCAAATTAAATATATGAAAGATCATATGGATCAAGAGTTTCTTGGTGTAATTTCTGGTGTTACTGAATTTGGAATATTTGTAGAAATCATCGAAAACAAATGCGAAGGAATGGTTAGAATTCGAGAAATAAAAGACGATTATTTTGTATTTGACGAAAAACAATATGCACTTGTTGGACAAACAACTAAAAGTATTTTGCAGTTAGGAGACGAAATTTACGTTAAAGTAAAAACCGCTGATTTAGTTAAGAAACAGTTGGATTTTTATTATTTGAGAAAGAATTAGTTTTTAAAAAAAGGTTTAGGAATAGTTTTTGAATTATATGTAAAACAAATAATTTTAAATAAAAAAATACTATGAAAAAAATACTTTTAATAACTTTTGCGATGATTTCTCAAATAAATTTTGGGCAAATCACAAAAAATTTAGGCGATTTTAATAAAGTAACTTCATTCGATCAAATAGAAGTTTTATTGATTCAAGGTCAAGAAAATAAGATAATTCTTAATGGAAACGGAGCCGAAGAAGTCGAATTGATTAATAAAAATGGTGAATTAAAAATAAGAATGCCATTAACAAAATTGCTTTCTGGCGACAATGTTTCGGCAACTTTATATTTTAAAAAAATCGATGCAATCGAAGCAAATGAAGGATCGAGAATTTCAAGTGAAGAAATTTTCAAAGGAATTGTATTTGAAATAATTGCTAAAGAAGGTTCACAAATAAAAATTAATTTAGATGTCGATAAACTTTCTGTACGATCTTCAAATGGTTCTAATGTAAACCTCGAAGGAAAAGCAAAAAATCAGGACGCAATAACCAATTCTGGTGGCGAATTAGATGCCAAAGATTTAATTACAGCACAAACTACAATAACAGCAAATGCTGGCGGAGAAGCCAATGTTTTTGCAACAGAATTTGTCGATGCAAAAACCCGTGCTGGTGGAAACATAAAAATTTACGGAAAACCAAAACAAATCAACAAGAAAACAGTTCTTGGTGGAACAATTAAAGAAAATAACTAGTAATTTTTCTTATTTTTGATTTAATTCTAAATTCAATATATGATTCAAGATTTTTTAATGGCCATTCCTCTAGGAATCTTACTTTGCTTTTTGATAGGACCAGTTTTTTTTATTGTACTAGAAACTGCAGCTACAAAAGGATTTAGAGCTGCAATGGTATTTGATTTAGGAGTTGTTACAGCCGATTTAATATTCATAGCTATTGCAATTTTTTCGAGTTATAGATTAATAAATAATATAAAAGACGAACCAGCATTATATATATTTGGTGGTTTAATAATGATCACTTATGGAATAATTTCGTTCTTGAAACTTAAAAATAATGCTAAGAATATTGATGAAAACGATGAAAATATTCAACTTCAATTAGCTACAAAAGATTACAGAAGCCTATATTTCAAAGGTTTATTTTTAAATTTTATTAATGTTGGAGTTCTAGGATTTTGGTTTTTAATATTCTTGACTTTTGGTCCAGTAATGGAATTAAAAACGCCAAGATTAATGGTTTTCTTCTCGACAGTTATAATTACCTATTTACTTGTCGATATAGGAAAAATGATGCTAGCAAAGAAACTAAAAAACAAATTAACACCAACCAATATTATCAAAATTAAAAAATGGACAAGTCTTTTATTAGTTATTTTTGGAATCTCGATAATGTTACAAGCTTGGTTTCCAAGTAATCAGAAGTTTGTAAAAAATGCAATAGAAAAAATTGACCCAAAAGAGAAATAAAATTTTTATATTAAAAATAAAATGTTACTTTTGCAAACCGCTATAACAATGGCGTCGTGGCCGAGCGGCTAGGCTGGGCTCTGCAAAAGCTCCTACTCCGGTTCGAATCCGGACGATGCCTCTAAAATCCTTTCAATTGAAAGGATTTTTTTATGATTAATTTTTAGAAAAAATTAGATAAAGATTGTGTTCGAATCCGAACGAAAAGTTTAAAACCTTCAAAGAAATTTGAATGTTTTTTATGATTAATTTTTAGAAAAAATTAGATAAAGATTGTGTTCGAATCCGGACGAAAAGTTTAAAACCTTCAAAGAAATTTGAAGGTTTTTTTGTTTGAATTTTTAGAAAAAATTTTATAAAGATAGTGTTCGAGTTAGTACGAAAATTCTAAAATATTCAAAGTAATTTGAAGGTTTTTTATTTTTTTTGATAAAGATAATATTCGAATCCAAAAGAAGTTTCTAAAATCTTCAAATATTTTTTTTAAATCTGAAGTCTAAAATCTTTAATCTACATTCGTTAATCGAAACTCTTCAATCTCAATAGTAACTTCTTGAACATCGCCACCAATTGGCGGATTTAGCTTAGAAACAGCTACTTTTATATATTCCAAAGTTGGTATTTTAGACATTGAACTATCAATAATTCGTCGTGCAACGTTTTCAAGTAAATTGGCTCGAATTGCCATTTCATCGACAACTATTTGGTTTAAAAGTACATAATCAACAGTATCTTTTAAATCATCAGAAATTTCAGATTTAGTTAAATCAGTTTCAATTTCTAAATCAACTCTATAATTAGAACCTATTTTGCTTTCTTCGATTAAACATCCGTGGTAAGAAAATGTACGAATATTAGTTAGTTTTATTTTGCCCATTTTAAAATTTAATTCTTGTATTAGCTGAATTTTGATAATCGCAAGTTATTGATTCTATGTAAACTGTATTTTCAAATTCATCGACTTGAAAGTGAATCAGATATGGAAATTTTTTAAAAGGTAGTTGTAGCATTATATTATATTTTTTGCTCAAAGAACGGATAAGATTCTAGAATATCTAGTAAACTTTCATAATCTGTTAGAAATCTATTTCCTAAACCATTTTGAATATTTTCATAATAATAAATTATCTCATCAAGTTCTAATTCTGCACGAATTAGCGTTTGTATATTAAAAGCCATATTTTACTTTTAACCGTTGTAATGATTCACGAGCATCTACATAATCCTCTGGTTTAGAGTTTTTTACTCGATCCAAAACCATTTCTTGAATTTTTTTATTATATTCTTCTTCGCGATTGTCTATTGCGGTATCAGGAATTGGCTTTAAAAAATTAATCAAATCGTTGTAATGTTCATCGGGAATTGTAACCGTTACTTGTCTCATTATATTAGAATTCATACAAATATATAAAATTTATCAATTCAATTATTCAATTACTCAAAGTCTCCTCTCTCAAAGTCCAATATCTAAAATCCTTTTTTTTATCTTTGCAATCAAATAAAATTTCAAATGTCAGAAGATAAATCTTTAAATTTTTTAGAACAAATAATAGAAGACAGTTTATCAAGTGGTTTTCCTCAAAATAAATTGCGTTTCAGATTTCCGCCAGAGCCAAATGGCTACTTGCACATTGGTCACGCCAAATCAATTTGTTTGAATTTCGGATTAGGATTAAAATACAACGCACCCGTAAATTTACGTTTCGACGATACCAATCCTGCTAAAGAAGAGCAAGAATATGTTGATGCAATAAAACAGGATTTAAGTTGGTTAGGGTTTAAATGGGCAGAAGAAAGATATGCATCTGACTATTTTCAACAGTTGTATGATTGGGCTATTTTAATGATAAAAAATGGAAAAGCCTATGTAGATTCGCAATCGTCAGAAGAGATGGCGGCTCAAAAAGGATCACCAACGCAACCAGGAATTGATGGACCATATCGTAATCGTTCAATTGATGAAAATTTGTCATTATTCGAACAAATGAAAAATGGCGATTTCGAAGAAGGAAAACACGTTTTGAGAGCCAAAATCGATATGACTTCGAAGAACATGTTAATGCGTGATCCATTGATTTATAGAGTTTTGCATCGTCATCATCACAGAACTGGAAATGATTGGAAAATTTATCCAATGTATGATTTTGCTCATGGCGAAAGCGATTATATCGAACAAATTTCGCATTCTATTTGTACTTTAGAATTTGTGATGCACCGAGAATTATACAATTGGTTTTTAGACCAAATCTATGATGAAAATAAGGTAAGACCAAACCAATATGAATTTGCACGATTGAATTTGAATTATACAGTAATGAGTAAACGAAAACTCTTGCAATTAGTTCAAGACAAGGTTGTTAATGGTTGGGACGATCCAAGAATGCCAACAATTTCAGGTTTGCGAAGACGTGGTTATACTGCAAAATCAATCAGAAATTTTTGCGAAACAATTGGTGTTGCCAAGCGTGAAAATATCATTGATGTGTCACTTCTGGATTTTTGTCTCCGTGAAGATTTAAACAAAACTGCACCAAGAGTAATGGCTGTTTTAGACCCAATAAAGTTGGTTATTACAAATTATCCAACTGATAAAGTAGAAATACTTGATGCCGAAAATAATCAAGAAGACGAAAGTGCAGGATTTAGAAAAGTACCATTTTCGAGAGAATTATACATCGAAAAAGAAGATTTTATGGAAATTGCTCCAGCTAAATTTTTTAGATTAAGTATTGGTAATGAAGTACGATTAAAAAACGGTTATATTATTAAAGGAGAATCAGTTACAAAAGACGTTAAAGGAAATATTACTGAAATTCAAGCAACTTATGATCCAGATTCTAAATCAGGAAGTGGGAGCGAAGCCAGCCAAAGAAAAGTTGCGGGAACCTTGCATTGGGTTTCTATAAAGCACGCTTTAGATGCCGAAGTTCGTCTATATGATCGTCTTTTTATAGATGAAGCACCAGACAGCCACAAAGAGAAAAATTTCTTGGAATTTATGAATAATAATTCGTTGGAAATTGTAAAAGGTTTTGTTGAACAGAGTTTAAAAGATTCTGTAATCGGAAGTAATTTACAGTTTCAAAGATTGGGTTATTTTGTTGTCGATAAAGACACAACAAGTTCTAAATTAGTATTTAACAAAACCGTTGGTCTCAAAGATGCATGGGAAGAAAAAGGCAAAAAAGAAGAAAATTTGATTGTCAACATGCAAAAAGAAATTAACAAATTCGTTAAAGAAAAAATCGAAGTTGATGCCGAAAATTTACTAGTCTCGATTATTGAAAATATAAAATTGATAGATAATTATAGTTTGATTGTCAATACAATTATCAAAAACATCAAGAATGATAACAATGCTCTTTTGTTTTCTAACTTGATTTTAAAATATTCTGAGAAAGTCTCGGCTAAAGATATTGAAACGGAAAGTTTGCGAAAATTATATTCAATGTCATTAAAAAGTAATTTAGCTTCTGTTAGAATTTTTGTAATTCAAAATCTTAAAAACGATTATGATAATTTTTTAAATTTTCAAACGTTGCTTTCAGAATTAAAAGATTCTGAAAAAAACGAAAAAGTTTTAGAATTATTATAAATTTTATTTTACAGTTTTTTCAAATAATAAATCCGTCTCGTTTTTGGAACGAGACGGATTTTTAAGTTATAGATTTTTACTATTATAATTAAAAAAACAATAGATTTTTACTAAAATTTTGACTTTTATAAATTAACTTTAATCAAATAAAAAAACTTAGTTAAGTGTTTTTGTGTTTTTATAAAAATCATTTATTAAATCGCTTTATTTCAATTTTTGATTAAAAAACTTTCAATTTTCAAACTTTTTTGTTTACTTTTTACTTTTATAATAAATTAACAACTATAAATTAAGCTACAAAAAAAATTCGTTTCAAAATACCGAAACGAATTTTTATTTAAACTTTAAAAATTATTATTCTTTAATTACATTTGCTTCAGAAGTATCACTCGGATTGTAATCTGTCGAAGTGTGGTTTTTCGATTTTACACGTTTGGGTTGTTTTTTCATTTGCTCGCCAATTATGTTTGATGCCGTAAAACTCGTAACCATTGTATTTAACATATCGCTTGCGGCTTGTGGCGAGTTTGGTAATAATATCAAATTTGAATTCGTATCGGCACCAATCGCTTGCAAAGTATCATAATGTTGAGTAATGACAATCAACGCTGACGCTTCTTGCGAATTGATGCCAACTTCGTTCAAAACTTCGACACTTTCAACCAATCCACGAGCAATTTCACGACGTTGATCCGCAATACCTTGTCCTTGCAGTTTTTTACTTTCTGCTTCTGCTTTTGCTTTAGCAACAATTCTAATTCGTTGTGCTTCAGACTCAAACATAGCTGCAGTTTTTTCTCTTTCTGCAGCATTGATACGATTCATTGCATTTTTTACTTGAATATCTGGATCAATATCTGTTACCAAAGTATTTATAATATCGTAACCATAAGTTGTCATGGCTTCGTTTAATTCTCTTTTAACAGCAACAGCAACATCATCTTTTCTCAAGAACACATCATCAAGAATCAACTTCGGAACTTCGGCACGAACAACATCAAAAACATAAGCAGTTATTTGGTCGTGTGGATATTCCAATTTATAAAAAGCCTCGTAAACGTGTTCTGGAATTACTTTAAACTGAACAGAAACTTTCATTTTCACAAAAACATTGTCTTTGGTTTGGGTTTCGATAATTACATCAAGTTGTTGAATTCTTAAATTTACTCTACCTGCAACTTTGTCTATTATCGGAATCTTGAGTTGCAAGCCAGATTGTCTGATTCCGATAAATTTACCGAACCTTTCTACAACAACAGCAGTTTGTTGTTTTACAGTAAAAAAACTTGAAAATAAAATTGTTATTCCAAAGAATAAAAAAGCATAAAAAATTAAATCCATCTCAAAATTAATTAAATTGTTAGTATAATGATTATACGTTAAAATTTTTTTTTAGTTACAATTATACAACATCAAATATGAATATGATAATATTACATGCGATTTATGTATTTAATCGTTTTTATTTGTATCTTTATCGACTAAATAATTAATTATGAAATATCTAATCTACTATTTATTAATTGTTACCTTCAATTCATTTTGTCAGACATCTTATATTATCAAAAATGATGGTTCCAAAATTAATGTTGATGCCACATCAGTTAGAGTAATTACTACCGAAAAAACATTGGTTTATAAAGAATTTAATAAAAATTCTGAAAAATCAATTTCGTTTAATGATTTAGATTTTGCGCTTTATAGCGGATTTAAATTTAAGGTTTTAAAACTCAATGGTTCAGAAATTGACGGTTATTATATTCTCTCTGAATGCAAAGATAAATTTTTGGTAAGTAAAGTCATCTTGACAGGCGATGCAGAATCAGAAAATCAAGAATTATCTTTTCAATTATCAGTAATTGATGATAAGTCAAACACGTTAGAAAGTTTTTTATTTAACGAAGAAAAAAATGCAAAAAGTATTGCTTTAAGGAATTTAATTTTGCCAACTGCAACAAAATACTTTCCGAATTGTGACGATTTATTGAATCGTTTTACCGATTTCAATAAACGAAATGACGATTTAAAAAACCTTTCAATTCTTGGCGTTTTTAAATCTCCAGTTTATTATGTTTGTAATTAATTTACAGTAATTAAATTAAAAGTCCCGATAACTTCGGGACTTTTTTATCGTAACTGTTTTAATATTTTTTTATTTAAAGTTGACTTTTGCTTTTTCAATTCTAGCAATTGTTTCTTGTTTACCAATAACTTCAATAATATCAAACAAATGTACACCTTTTAATGCGCCAACTAAACTCAAACGGAATGGTTGCATAATTTTTCCCATTCCAATTTCGTTTTCTGTCATCCAATTTTTGACAGTGTTTTCAATATTTAATGATGTAAAATCAGCTATAGAATCAAGAGTTTGAATCAATTTTTTCATTAAATCTGGCGTATCTTCTTTCCAGTTTTTTGCTGCTTTTTCATCATATGAATTTGGTGCCTGAAAGAAATAATCAGACATTTCCCAAAATTCTGAAACAAAATTGGCTCGTTCTTTTATTAGCGAAATTATTTTTATGACTTTATCATTATTAACCGAAAAACCTTTTTCTGATAGAATAGGAGCAAAGTGTTTTGCCAAACTCTCGTTACTTTGATTTTGTAAATATTGATGGTTGAACCACTTGTTTTTTTCTGGATCAAACTTGGCTCCAGCCTTGTGTATTCTCGATAAATCAAACTTTTTTACTAATTCATCCAACGAAAAAATTTCTTGTTCTGTGCCGTCATTCCAACCCAAAAGTGCTAGAAAATTAATTACTGCTTCTGGAAAAAATCCAGCTTCTTTATAACCTGGTGTCAATCCAGATTCGGTTTTCCATTCTAATGGAAATACTGGAAATCCTAGTTTATCTCCATCACGTTTAGATAATTTTCCATTTCCAACTGGTTTCATTATTAGTGGCAAATGAGCAAATTCTGGTGCTTCCCAGCCAAATGCTCTATACAACATAATGTGTAACGGCATTGACGGCAACCATTCTTCACCACGAATTACATGCGAAGTTTCCATTAAATGGTCATCGACAATATTGGCTAAATGATACGTAGGCATACCATCTGATTTGAATAAAACTTTATCATCAAGCAAACTAGTTTCGAATTTTATATCACCACGAATCATATCAGTTAAATGCAAAGTTTCGTCTATTGGGGTTTTAAAACGAATAACAAAATCTTCATCAGATGCGATTCTTTTATTTGTTTCTCCTTTCGAAATTGCTAAAGAAGTATCTAATTTTTCACGAATTGTATGGTTGTAAATAAATGTTTTTCCTTCAGATTCTTGTTGTTTTCTTAAAGCATCTAAATCTTCTGATTTATCAAATGCGTAATAAGCATTTCCAGATGCTATCAATAAATTTGCATATTGTTTGTATAATTCTTTGCGTTCTGATTGTCTGTAAGGACCAAATTTTTCATTCTTTCCTATCGTTTCATCAGGTGCTATTCCTAAC
>JANNWM010000020.1:0-12087 GCA_031408435.1 Bacteroidota bacterium | reverse complement strand
ATAGATTTAGGTACATCAAAATTATATTTAAGTAACTATCCAAACGGTATTTATTTAATGAAAGTAACTAATGAGAATAATCAAACAAAAACCATAAAATTGATTAAACAATAGTTTTAAATGAATTAAGGCTTCCAAGATATCTTTGGAAGCCTTTTATATTTATAAAATGATGAGGTTTCCCTCGTACGATTTCATTTTCTAATTCGGTGACTTTTTAATCAATACTTAAATGATAAATTCAAAAACGAAATAATTTTAAAAACCAATTTTTATGAACAAACATTTACTCAAAAAACAGAACAATACCTTTACTAAAGGAAAATTTTGGACCAAAACACTAGCCACGCTACTATTTTTAACAATGCTAAGCGTTACAAAAACGCAAGCACAAAATCCTGATTTAAAATGGGCAAAAGCCATGGGTGGTGCGTTTTCAGACGATTCAAAAAGTGTTGTTGTAGATGCCGCAGGTAATATCTATACTACAGGTTCCTTTCAAGACACGGTAGATTTTGACCCCAACGCGGGGGTTTTCAACCTTACTTCTGCTGGAAGTTTTGATATTTTTGTTTCTAAACTAGACGCCACAGGTAACTTAGTTTGGGCAAAAGCCATGGGTGGTACTAGTGCGGAAATTGCATATAAAATATCATTAGATGCTACCGGCAACGTCTATACTGCAGGTTATTTTTCAGATACTGCAGATTTTGACCCCAATATCGGGGATTCGAATCTGACTAGTGCAGGTAGTACAGATATTTTTATTTCCAAACTGGATGCATCAGGCAATTTTGTTTGGGCAAAAAAAATGGGTGGTCTTAGCACAGATCTTGCATTTAGTATTTTCACAGATACTGCCGGGAATGTTTACACTACAGGTTATTTTCAAGGAATAGCAGATTTTGATCCCAGTACAAGTGTTTTAAATCTGACAAGTAATGGCGGAAGTTATGATATTTTTGTTTCCAAACTGGATACGTCAGGAAATTTGGTTTGGGCTAAAGCAATGGGTAGTACTGGTAATGATATTGGGTATGATGTCAGTGCAGATGCCGCTGGAAACGTACATACGACAGGTTATTTTAATGGAACAGTAGATTTTGACCCAAATATAGGTGTTTCAAATCTCACTTCTTCGGGTGGTCAAGATATTTTTGTTTCTAAATTGGACGCATCAGGTAATTTGGTTTGGGCAAAAAAAATGGGTGGTGGAACAGGAGATTTAGGATTATCAATTATTGTAGATAACGCTGGAAACGTTTATACTACTGGTTATTTTCAAGGAACTGCAGATTTTGACCCTAATGCAGCGGTTTCTAGTCTTACAGCTTCCGGAAGTGCAGATATTTTTATTTCCAAACTAGACACCACCGGTAACATAGTTTGGGCAAAAGCTATGGGCGGAACGCTTACAGACATTGGATACGACGTAGATGTCGATGCAACTGGCAATGTGTACACCACAGGTTATTTTCAAGGAACAGCAGATTTTAACCCCAGTGCGGGAATTACAAACCTAACTACGGCAGGCGGTCAAGATATTTTTGTTTCTAAACTTGACGTTGCTGGAAATTTGGTTTGGGCAAAAGCTATCGGTGGAAGTAGTAATGATGTTGGAAATGGCATCCGAGTTGATGCTTCTGGCAATGTTTACACCACTGGTTATTTTCAAGGAACTGTAGATTTTGACCCTAATTCAGGAACTTCTAACATAACATCTGTAGGTGGTCAAGATATTTTTGTACACAAAATGAATGTTGCAGGAGCTGCTCTAAATTTTGATGGAATTAACGATAGAGTCACTATTCCAACACAACCTCTTTCAAACCTTACAAATTTTACTATTGAAGCTTGGGTATATTCAACAAATACAAGTTCTTATCAAACTATATATGCAGAAGGTAATACATTAGACAATAACCCTATGTTTTCTTTAACTAAAATGGCAGGTACAACTGGTTTTGAGATTGTTTTGCGTAACAGTTCAAGCGTTGGTCTTGTCGTATCGAGTACTGCTGGTCTAGTACCATTGAATACTTGGACTCATGTTGCATTTTCAAGAACTAGTGCAACAGAAGCGAGATTATATATAAATGGATTAAATACAGACTATTTTGTATTTGCTAATCCAGGAAGTATTGCAGTAAATTCGGCCAACATTGGTGTGCGTCAACGAGTTAGTTTTGATGGTTTTTTTAACGGTTCTATAGACGAAGTTCGAATTTGGAACCGTGCTTTACCGCAAGCCGAAATTGCAAATAATATTTATTGCGAGTTGGCTGCTGGACAAACAGGTTTAGTTTCATATTACAAGTTTAACCAAGGAATAGATAGTGTCAATAATAGTGGTAATACTACTTTAATAGATGCTAGTGGCAATAGTAATACGGGAACATTAACGAATTTTTCACTTACAAGTACAACTTCTAATTGGGTCGCACCAGGTGGCGTAAATACAGGCAGTACTTGTGGAACATTTTTAAGCACTAGTAATTTCGATTTTTCATCAAAAATATCAGTGTATCCTAATCCGTCAAGAAATGTCTTTTCTATAAACTCTGATGCTAGCGGAACATTTGTGATTTATGACATAATGGGTAAAATAATTAAAACTGAAAGCTTGAGTTTAGGCACAACGAAATTAGATTTAAGTAAGTACCCAAGCGGAATTTATTTGTTTAAAGTGACTAACGATAGTAATCAAACTAAAATCATGAAGTTGATTAAGCAGTAATCTAATTACCCTTAAATAAAATGAAAACAAAAATCAAGAACAAAAACCTATTTTTTATCGCATTATCGCTTTGTTTATTTATGCAAAATGTGTCTTTAGCACAAGTTATCGGTACAGATTGGCAAAGTGTTGCACAAGGTCAAAATTTTGCATATCGATCTGTTGTTTACGGCAACGGTTTGTATGTTGCTGTGGCAAATGATGGAGTGGGAAAACGCGTTATAACGAGTCCCGATGGAATAACCTGGACAAACAGAAATTCTGCAGTAGATAATCTTTGGGAATCTATTACATACGGCAATGGTCTTTTTGTTGCTGTAGCACTTTCAGGAACGGGAAATCGCGTGATGACCAGTCCCGATGGAATTACTTGGACCAGTAGAACTTCAGTTTCTGATAATCAATGGAGCAGTGTAACATTCGGTAATGGAATATTTGTTGCGATTTCTTATTCAGGAATAGGAAATAGAGTAATGACCAGTTACGATGGAATTACTTGGACCAGTAGAACTTCTGCAGCCGATAATGCATAGCGGTCTGTAGTTTATTCTTATGATTATAATTTGTTTGTAGCTGTAGCATCTACTGGTATAGGAAATCAAATAATGACGAGTACTAACGGAATTACTTGGACTATTAGAACAACACCTGTTGATAATGCTTGGTTTGATATAACTTATGGTAATGGACTTTTTGTTGCTGTATCTATTTCAGGAACAGGTAATCGTGTGATGACAAGTCCTAACGGAATAAACTGGACTATTAGAACTTCTGCTAATGACAAATTTTGGCGTTCGGTAGTGTACGGCAATGGACTGTTTGTTGCGGTAGGGGAATCTGGAACAGGATCTATAATGACAAGTACCGATGGTATCACTTGGACAAGTAGAAACCCTGCTGCAAATAATGCATGGCAATCTGTTACCTTTGCCAATGGTTTATTTGTTGCAGTATCTGATTCAGGAACGGGAAATAGAGTCATGACAAGTCCCGATGGAATTACATGGACGAGTAGCACTTCACCATCAGACCAATCATGGCGATCTGTTGTATATGCTAATGGATTGTTCGTTGCTGTTTCAGCCACAACTGCAGGAAATCGAGTCATGACAACTCCTGATGGTATTAATTGGACAGATAGGGCTTCAGCAGCTAATAACACTTGGCGTTCCATAGTTTATGGTAATGGGTTGTTTGTAGCAGTATCAGATTCAGGAATTGGAAATCGCGTGATGACAAGTCCTGATGGTATTACTTGGTCCAGCAGAACTTCTGCATCAGATAATAATTGGTTTTCGGTAACCTACGGTAATGGACTTTTTGTAGCTGTTTCCTATTCAGGTGTAGGTAATCGTGTGATGACAAGTCCAGACGGTATTACTTGGACTAGTAGAACTTCTGCAATCGATAACTCTTGGAGTAGTATAACCTACGGCAATGGTCTATTTGTTGCAGTATCTCAAACAGGAACTGGAGATCGTGTGATGACGAGCCCTGACGGTATAATTTGGACCAGTAGAACTTCTCCTGCTGATAATCAATGGTTTTCAGTAACGTACGGCAAGGGTCTTTTTGTAGCCGTTTCATTTGATGGCGTTGGAAACCGAGTAATGACTAGTCCCGATGGAATTACCTGGACTATTAGAACTTCTGCCATTGATAATAATTGGCAATCTGTAACGTATGCAGACAATCAATTTGTTGCGGTTTCTCAAACAGGAGTCGGAAATCGGGTGATGACCAGTTTAGATGGTATAACATGGACTAGTAGAACTTCTGCAGCTAATAATCAATGGCGTTCTGTAACTTATGGTAATGGTATTTTTGTTGCAGTTGCGGTTTCAGGATTGGGAAATCGCGTTATGATATCTTTTTGTAACAGACCAAATGTTTCTAATCCCATAAGTGCCTCTCGATGCGGCGCAGGAAGTATTACTATCTCTGCAACCCCAAGTGTAGGTTCCATAAAATGGTATGACGCACTGGTAGATGGAAATGAAATTGTTACTGGTGGGAATTTCTCTGTAACGGGTAATAGCTTAGCTATTAATAATTTAGCCGCTACCACTACCTATTATGCGCAATCAGTTGATGGAACTTGTGCGAGCGTAAATAGAATTGCTGTAACGGCAAATATAAACACTGTAGCACCAACCGCAAACGCACAACAATTTTGCAACGCTGCAACAGTGGCAAATTTGGTAGCAACTGGAACAAATATTAAATGGTATGCTACAAATACAGGTGGAACAGCTTTGGCTTCTACAGCTTCTTTAGCTTCTGGAGATTATTTTGCCTCACAAACTATTAATGGATGTGAAAGTGTTTCTAGAACTTTAGCTACAGTAACAGTTCCAATTATTGACCAAAATATTACAGAAGCATTAGGAGTTATTGCTTCAAATCAAAATGGTGCATCTTACCAGTGGTTTCAATGTCCAAATACTTTACTTTCTGGAGAAACCAATCAAAACTTTACGCCAGTTGTGGCTGGTGATTATAAAGTGGATGTAACACTTTCAGGTTGTACGGTAACATCTAGCTGTATAACAGTGACTACTTTAGGGAATCAAAATTTTGCTTTTTCTTCTACATTATCGGTTTATCCTAATCCGTCAAGCGATGTGTTTTTTATAAATAGTGATGCTCGCGGAACAATTGTGATTTATGATATCATGGGTAAAATAATCAAAACGGAAACTATCGATTTAGGTATTACAAAATTAGATTTAAGTAACTATCCAAGTGGAATTTATTTAATGAAAGTAATTAACGAGAATAATGAAACTAAAACGATTAAAATTGTAAAACAGTAGTAGTAGATTTTTTTACAATTAACAAAAGTCGGTTTTGGTAAAACGAAATCGGCTTTTTTGTTTTTATTAGTAATTTTGCCTTATGAGACAAATAAAACTAATCTGGGATTTTCTTTTAAAATAAGGGTGAAATTTAAACTAATCTTATCAAAATAATTAAGCAATAAAAAGGTTTTTATATCACTTATTCTGATTGTATTCCAAAAAAAGAGTTGTTTTTTCATAATGCATTCCAAAAAAGTTGTATTTTTGATAAAAAAAATTAACTTATGGTTATTCGATTTTTAGAAAGCACAATTTCTTCCAGTTTGTTTAAAAACAAAGTGATTTTATTATTAGGAGCAAGACAAACTGGTAAAACTACTTTATTAAAAAAAATTGCATCACAAAATGAAAATGTTTTGTGGCTCAATGGCGATGAATATGACATACAAGAACGATTCAAAAATGCAACCTCAACACAACTAAAAGCTTTAATTGGCAATAACAAAATGCTGATAATTGATGAAGCGCAAAGAATAGAAAATATTGGTTTGAGTTTAAAAATCATACACGATACCTATCCAGAAATTCAAATTATTGCAACTGGCTCATCGGCATTTGAATTAAAAAATAAAACCAACGAACCTTTAACAGGACGCAAATTTGAGTACCAACTATTCCCTATTTCCTATGCAGAAATGGCAAATCATCATAGCGAACTAATAGAAACTCGGTATATAAAAACCCGTTTGATTTTTGGTTATTATCCAGAAATTATCAAAAATGAAGGTAATGAAATTGATATACTAAAGTTTCTTGCAGACAGTTATCTTTTCAAAGATATATTGATGCTAGACACTATAAAAAAACCTGAAAAATTAGTTAAACTATTGCAGGCCTTGGCTTTTCAATTAGGCTCTGAAGTTTCGTATAATGAAATCGGAAATTTAATTGGTCTGGATAGCAAAACGGTAGAAACGTATATCAATTTACTAGAGAAATCATTTATTGTATTTAAACTAAATTCACTAAACAGAAATTTGAGAAATGAATTAAAAATGGCAAAAAAAATCTATTTTTATGACAATGGTATTCGAAACGCACTAATTTCCAATTTTCAAATTATTGAATCAAGACAAGATGCGGGAGCATTATTTGAAAATTTGCTAGTTTCAGAAAGAATGAAACGCAATCATTATGCTCAAAACTATGCAAACACTTATTTTTGGCGTACCAAAGAACAACAAGAAATAGATTATATAGAAGATAAAGATGGTCAAATTGATGCTTTTGAATTTAAATGGAATAATAACAAAAAAGTTAAATTCACTAAAACATTTACAAATGCTTATCCAAATGCAACAACTAAATTAATAAATAGCGAAAATTTTGCGTCATTTGTAATTTGATTTTCAAATATAATCAACTTTAAACCTTTATAGATAATGGAGAGAAAAATAAAACTAATTTGGGATTTTAGAGGCTCAGCAGCAGCAAAAACAGCCGAGCATCATGAAATTCATTTAAAAGAATTTATAATTTCAGAAAAAATTGAACTAAATATTACAGGTTTTGAAATTATAACCGAAATGCACGCTATAGCTTTTATGGTGGTAACCGATGAAACTATGATTGCAGTTAGAGATGCATTAAAACCGCATCGAGGAGAAGTTTATTCAGAATAAAGCCAAAAGTCATAAAGTCTTAATGTCCTAACTTCTTAAAAAGATTTTTAAACTTTAACACTTTTGACTTTATGACTTTTGGCTTTAAGACTTTATGACTAATTCGCCACTTCGCTTATAAACTTGATTCGCATCAATCGTAATTCTTCTGTATCGTAATCGCCATCAAATTCTTTGAGCGCATTTTCTATATTATCAGATTCCGATTCCATAAAATACTCATGAATTTCTTCTTGCTGGTCGTCGTCAAGCATCTCATCAACCCAATATTTTATATTGAGCTTGGTTCCAGAATATACAATTTGCTCCAATTCTTTAAGTAAAGCATCCATGTCTAAACCTTTAGCTTTTGCAATATCTCTAAGCGATAATTTCTTATCTATATTCTGAATAATATATAGTTTGTTAACAGAGTTTGCTCCTGTAGATTTTACGACTAAATCGTCAGGACGAATCACGTCGTTATCTTCTACATATCGAGAAATGAGTGAAATAAAATCTTGTCCGTATTTTTTTGCTTTTCCTTCTCCAACGCCGTGCACGTTGCTTAATTCGTCTAAAGTAATAGGATATTTAAGCGCCATATCTTCTAATGAAGGATCTTGAAATACAACAAATGGGGGAACTCCTAATTTTTTGGCTACTTTTTTACGCAATTCTCGAAGCATAGACATTAAAACTTCGTCAGCCGTTCCTGAAACTTTTGAGGCAGAAACAATGGCATCGTCTTCAGATTCGCTGTATTCATGGTCTTCGGACATCATAAAAGAATGTGGTTTTTTAATAAAATCCAATCCTTTTTGTGTCACTTTTATTATGCCGTAGGTTTCGATGTCTTTAGATAGTAATCCGTCGACTAGTGCCAAACGTAAAACAGCCATCCAATACCGCTCGTCAAATGCTTTTCCGCATCCAAATAGCTTCTGAGCATCAGTTCTATGTGCTTTTATCATGGCATTTACTTTGCCCATTAATGTATACACTACTTCTTTAGACTTATAAATGTGTTTGGTATCACGAATTACTTCTATGAGTTTTACTACTTGATCTTGGGCTTCGACTTGGGTTTTCGGGTTTCGCATATTATCGTCCATATCTCCACCTAATCCAGTTTCTGAATCGAATTCTTCGCCAAAATAATGCAACAAGAATTTCCGTCTTGACATAGAAGTTTCGGCATAGGCCACCACTTCTTGCAACAATGCAAAACCAACTTCTTGCTCTGCCACAGGTTTCCCTGACATAAACTTTTCAAGTTTCTCGACATCTTTATAAGAATAGTAAGCCAAACAATGCCCTTCTCCTCCATCTCGACCTGCGCGACCCGTTTCTTGGTAATAACTTTCTAAAGATTTTGGAATATCATGATGTATCACAAAACGAACATCGGGCTTGTCTATTCCCATTCCGAAAGCAATCGTAGCCACAACAACCTCTACGTCTTCCATGAGGAACATGTCTTGGTGTTTGGCTCGTGTTTTGGCATCTAAACCAGCATGATAAGGAACTGCAGAAATTCCGTTTACTTGTAAAACTTCGGCAACAGCTTCTACTTTTTTTCTAGATAAACAATAAATAATGCCCGATTTGCCTTTGTGTTGTTTTATAAAACGAATAATATCTGACTCGACATTTTTGGTTTTTGTTCTTATTTCGTAATACAAATTAGGTCTATTAAACGATGCTTTAAAAGTATTTGCATCGGGCATATCTAAATTTTTCAAGATATCTTCTTGAACTTTTGGCGTAGCTGTGGCTGTTAACCCAATGATAGGAACTTCGCCTAAAAGTTTTATAATGTTTTTTAAATTTCTGTATTCTGGTCTAAAATCGTGTCCCCATTCTGAGATACAATGCGCTTCATCAATAGCTACAAAAGATATTTTTTCTTTTTGAAGAAAAGCTACATATTCGTCTTTGGTTAATGATTCTGGTGCTACATATAACAATTTAGTTAAACCAGATGAAATATCTTTTTTAACTTGTGCAATTTCAGTTTTGGTTAATGATGAGTTTAAAACATGTGCAATTCCATATTCTGATGACAAACTTCGAATGGCATCTACTTGATTCTTCATTAAAGCAATCAACGGAGAAACAACAATTGCCGTACCAGATTGCATTAAAGCTGGCAATTGGTAACATAAAGATTTTCCGCCACCTGTAGGCATTATTACAAAACAATTCCGTTTTGCCATGATGCTTTTTATTACTTGTTCCTGCAAACCTCTAAATTGGTTAAAACCAAAATATTTTTTTAATGCAGCATGTATATCAATTTCGTCTGAATTCATTCTTTATTAATGGTATTTTATCTAAATTTGCACAACATAAAGATACAAATTTCTTTTACATACACAAATTTAAAAAATTTTCTATTTTGATATCAAAAGAAAATATATTGGCTTCGGCCAAAAAAACCATGTTGTCCGAAAGTGAATCAATTATTAAAATGACTGATTTATTGACCGATGATTTTGCCAAATCGGTAGAAATTATTCATCAATCTAAAGGTAGGTTAATTGTTACAGGAATAGGGAAAAGTGCCATTATTGCTCAAAAAATGGTAGCTACCTATAATTCTACAGGAACGCCAAGTATGTTTTTGCATGCTGCCGAAGCCATTCATGGCGATTTAGGTATGGTGCAACCAGACGACGTTGTAATTTGCATTTCTAAAAGCGGCAATAGTCCTGAAATAAAATCTTTAATTCCAATTTTGAAGCGTTTTGGTAATACATTAATTGCCATTACTGGAAATATGACTTCCTTTTTAGCTAAAGAGTCAAATCTAGTTTTAAATACAACGGTAGATGAAGAATCTTGTCCTATAAACCTTGCTCCTACCAACAGCACAACAGCGCAATTGGTTATGGGAGATGCACTTGCGGTTTGTTTAATGGAAATTAAAAACTTTAAAAGTGAAGATTTTGCAAAATACCATCCTGGTGGTGCTTTGGGGAAAAAATTATTACTTCGCGTGAGCGACATGCTCGATATGAGCCATAAACCAATGGTTTCTCCAGATTCATCTATAAAAAATGTAATCTTTGAAATTTCTGAAAAACGTTTAGGTGTTACTGCTGTGGTTGAAAACGAAAAATTGATAGGAATAATTACCGATGGTGATATTCGACGAATGCTGAACAATAACGATACTTTTTCGCATCTTAAAGCCCAAGATATTATGACAAAGAATCCTAAAACAATTCAATATAATGATATGGTTGTTGATGCTTTTAATGTTTTGGAAGATTTTGCCATCACACAATTGGTTGTAGAAAACGAGGGTAAATATACTGGTGTGTTACATTTGCACGATATTTTAAAAGAAGGAATCGTATAATGGCAAAGAAAAACCTAAGTGAAATGTCGTTTTTAGATCATCTAGAAGAATTAAGATGGTTACTTGTTCGAAGTACAATTGCTATTATTGTAATGGCTACTTTTGTTTATTTTATAAGCGATTATGTTTTTGAAGACATACTTTTCGGACCAACAAATGTAAACTTTATAACCTACCGTTTCTTTTGTGATGCCTCACACTATTTAGGATTTGCAGATAGCATTTGTATAACCGAATTGCCGTTTATAATACAAAACACCAGTATGGAAGGTCAAGTAAACATTTTTGTTTGGACTTGTATCACGGCGGGTTTTATTCTTGCTTTTCCTTTTATTTTATGGGAATTATGGAAATTTATTAGCCCAGCTTTATATGACACCGAGAAAAAAAATGCTAAACTATTTATTTTTATAGCTTCTGTTTTATTCTTTTTGGGCGTTTTGTTTGGTTATTATGTTATTGTACCCATGTCTGTCAACTTTTTGGCAACTTTTTCGGTAAGTAAAATTGTTCAAAATCAGTTTGATATTGGTTCTTATATTGGTTTATTAAAAACATCGGTTATTGCCAGCGGATTGTATTTTGAACTGCCTATTATTATTTATTTTCTAACAAAATTGGGATTGGTAACGCCAACTTTTTTAAGAACCTATCGCAAGTATGCAATAGTTATTGTGTTAATTATCGCAGCAATTGTTACCCCTCCCGATGTTGTGAGCCAAATAACTGTGGCTGTACCTATGTTATTAATTTATGAATTAAGTATATTTTTATCGGCTTTTGTAGCCAAAAAAGAAAAGAGAAATGAGCAATTTAGTGAATGAATTCAATGATTACCGTTCTAAAATGAACGAAAAATTATTAAACGACAACAACAAAGTCATCAAGAGAATTTTTAATCTCGACACCAATACTTATGCCGAAGGTGCTCTAGATGTTAGAACCAAAGAGCTTTTAGGCTTGGTCGCATCGGCAGTTTTACGTTGCGACGATTGCATCAAATACCATTTAGAAACCGCTTTTAAACTTGGTGTTACTAAAGACGAAATGATGGAAACCATGAGTGTTGCAACATTAGTTGGAGGAACTATTGTAATTCCGCATTTGCGTCGTGCCTATGAATTTTGGGAAGCATTAGAAGAAAACTAAATAATTGTTAATGTGTTGATTTGGTTATTTGTTTATTCGTTAATTTACCGATTAAACAAATAGCCAAATAACCGAATAACCTTAACTCATGATATTAAGAGCTGAAAATTTAGTAAAAACCTATAAAGGAAGAAGTGTTGTAAAAGGTATTTCGGTAGAAGTTAAGCAAGGCGAAATTATTGGTCTTTTAGGCCCAAACGGAGCAGGAAAAACCACTTCTTTTTATATGATTGTTGGACTGGTAAAACCAAATTCTGGTAATATTTATCTAGACGATATGAATATTACCGATTTCCCTATGTACAAACGAGCACAAAACGGTATTGGCTATTTGGCACAAGAAGCCTCTGTTTTTAGAAAATTGAGTATCGA
>JANNWM010000019.1:0-1958 GCA_031408435.1 Bacteroidota bacterium | reverse complement strand
CCTTGTTCAGTTCCTCTTTTTGCGTCAAAAATTATTTCAAGTCTTTCCAATGCTTGATTATAATCGTTTTCTGTTTTTATAAGATTTATGTTCATAATCTAAATTGTGTTTGCGTTAATTTTATCATATTCTGCGTGCGTTCCAATAAATCGAATCCAAACCATTTGATATTCGTAACTTATTTTCACTATCAATCTGTAATTATTTCCTTTTATGTTAAAAACTACTCGATTTTCATTCAGAATACTTGCGCTTGGATATTCTTCTTTTATTTGGTTAGGATTTTCCCATTCGGCTTTTTCGGCTTCACGAAACCACGATTTTAATTGTTGTTTGCAATCTTCGTGCTTTTCCCAAAATTCTCTCAATATTTTTTTCGCAACTAATCTCAAATCTTTTTTTACAAAGATATAAATTATTTACCAATTTGGTAACAACGTTTGTTTTATTTTTCAAATTTCTGTTTTTTGCAGTTTTTTGGGAACATAACAGTTAACTATCAATATTCGAACCTGTACTTTCAGTAATACATTTAGCGCTTGATGTCCCAATTCTTTTAACTCCTAATTTCAAAAATGTCAAAGCTTGTTCTCGGGTTTTAATTCCTCCAGATGCTTTTATTGGCAATGGCGAAGCGTTTTCTAACATCATTAAAACACTTTTAAATGTTGCTCCGTTTGGCAAATTGTTTTTGGTTTTGTAAAATCCAGTCGATGATTTTACGAAAATTGAATTGTAATTTTCTTCTTTAAAATTAGTAATTATTACATTTTTAATTAATGTCGAAAGTTGAATAATTTGTTTGTTGTTAAGTGCTGCAACTTCGATAATCCACTTAATAGTTTTGTTGTTTTGAATTGCTAATTGTGTGCATTCTAAAACTTCTTGTTTTACTAAATTTATTTGTTTCTTTTTGAATGCTTTAAAATTACATACAAAATCTAGGTCATCTGCACCATCAAGAATTGCTTTTTTGGCTTGTTTTAATTTTTTTTCGAGACCTCCGTTTCCTTTTGGAAAATCGATAACTGTTCCGATTTCGAGTTTAGAATTACTTTCGAAAATCATTTTATATGCCATTAAAACATGTTTAGGACAAATCATAATTAATTTAAACTTTTCGTCAATTGCTTCTTGAATTACTATTTTTACAATTTCAATATCTTCAGAATAATTCAAGCCTGCCTGTTTAGCTGTTTTTAAATAGGTCGAATCTAGATAGTTTTTGATATTCATTTTAAAAATATTTTATATCAGTATTGTTTCTAATTAGCAAACTCAATATCTTCGAATACAAAATCGTTACATGAAAAATCGATTGTTTCTGATTTTAAAGCATATTTGGCAATGTCTTTAATTCCTTTTTCAAGCATTAATAAAGTTGAATATTTACGGCTTACTGCAAATTGTTTGTTATCGATAATTAACCGAAAGAAAAATTTACTACTCGATGATTTAGATTTAAAAAATGTTGCAAACTCAATATTTTTTTTCAAATATTCGATTTCATTTTCACATTCAAATTGAAGCTCAAAACTATTACTTGTAAAAATTGTTTTACCTTTTCTAGATGTATATTCGAATTTGTATTCGTCGTTAAATCGTTTAGTAATTACAAATGTGCTCATTTTTGAATTTAATATTTGTTTATCAAAGAAAAGAATTTAAAATCAAATTAAGAAAACATATCTAAAAGAAAATTATAAACTTATAAACAACAAACTATTTTTAATGTGTGTTTTAAAATAGGTTCAAAAAAAAACCATTTCAAGCTAATGAAATAGTTTTTTAATAAATGAAGTGGTTTAAACTTTTTTCATTTGCTAAAAAATTTGTCTTTTGCATCCACTTTTAGCCTTTTTTGCGCTCCGTAGTCCAACTATGCATCTTAAAAAAGACTTCAATTGGTTCCAAAATCCTAAATTTTCGCTTAAATGCTAAAAGTTTAAACCACTTCA
>JANNWM010000018.1:0-51880 GCA_031408435.1 Bacteroidota bacterium | reverse complement strand
CGAAATATTACAAATATTATCAGTATCACTACTCGATAAAACACCTGTAAATGAATTACTTATGAAATTGGATTACAATAATGTCAAAGAACAAATTACTAATCAACTGGTTTTCAACTTATTTTAAGTGGACACTAGTGTAAATTTGTTTAAAATGCAATTAAATGGACTACATAAAATATTAATTCAATCGAGTAATTGTGTTTTTGAAATTTTTTATATCTTTAAATTCACAATATTTACAAAAAACAATTCTATTAATCAGAATGGTTTTTTATTTTTACTGAAAATCAATAATTATGAAAATCATTATCATTAACGGTCCAAACTTAAATCTTCTTGGCAAACGTGAACCTAGCATATATGGAAATGAGTCTTTCGAGTCCTATCTCGAAACTTTAAAAAATAAATATCAAAATGTCGATTTATACTATTTTCAAAGCAATATCGAGGGCGAATTGATTTCGAAATTACAAGAATTTGGTTTTGATTATGATGGAATAATTCTTAATGCTGCCGCTTATACGCACACTTCTGTTGGTATTGGCGATGCAGTCAAGGCGATTTCAACTCCAGTTATCGAGGTTCATATTTCGAACACTTTTGCTCGTGAAGATTTTCGCCATCAATCTTTTATTTCTGCAAACTCAAAAGGAGTAATTGTTGGTTTTGGAATGCAAAGTTATGAATTGGGTTTGTTGGCATTCTTAAAATAATCTATTTGACACAGAGATTCTCTGAGAAAAAAGAGATTCACAGAGGTTTTTATTTAATTTAAAGTTCATAACTAATTAAAATAAATTTATATGGAAATGAATGAATTAACATCAAAAGTTATTGGATTTGCTATTGAGGTGCATCGTCATCTTGGTCCAGGATTACTCGAATCAGCTTATCAAGAATGTTTGATGTATGAAATTGAAAAAAGTGGGCTTTTGTTGAAAAAGAAAAAGTGCTGCCAATTGACTACAAAGAAATTACTCTCGAAAAAGCATATAGAATCGATTTAATTGTCGAAAATAAGTTGGTAATTGAAGTGAAACACATTGAAGAATTTAAAGATGTTCATTTTGCTCAAATTTTAACTTACTTAAAATTTGGCGAGTACTCCACTGGATTACTGATTAATTTTAATGTAAAATTATTGAAAAACGGAATAAAAAGATTTAAAATGTAATTTTTTTGAAATAGTGATTTAAAGAAAAAAAAGAGGCTTTGTTTTACTTTATTCAAATAAACTAAATTAGAAACTCTGTGAACCTCTATTTCTCAGTGAATCTCCGTATCAAAAGATATTTACCGCTAAAAATAAAAAATATTAAGATGCAACTTTTCTTATTTAAGTTGCGTCTATACCACAAACAATCAATATGAAAAAAGTTCTAATTGCAGTTATTCTATTATTTTCTAATCTAAATTTCGCACAAATAAAAGGTAAAATCGTTGATGACAAAGGCAACGATTTGCCGTTTGTCAATGTTTTTGTCGAAAACACATACAACAGCACCGTTTCTAACGAGAAAGGAAAATATGAATTGAACATAAGAAAAACAGGCGGTTATGTAATTATTTTTCAATACCTGGGTTATAAATCCAAGAAAGAAACAATCAAAATTGAACAATTTCCATTTGAATTGAATGTAACTTTATTTGAAGAAAACTTTACATTAAATGAAGTTGTTGTCAACAAAAAAGACAATCCAGCAATTGCGATAATAAAAAATGCTATTGCAAATAGAAAAGATAATTCTGAAAAAACTGCGAAATATACCGCCGATTTTTATTCTCGTGGAATGCTAAAAATCAAAAATCTTCCAAAAAAAATTATGGGCATGAAAATCGATTTAGATGCAGAAACTGCATCAAATCTCGATTCTACTGGTTCTGGAACAGTTTATTTGTCAGAAACGGTTTCGAAATTAACTTATCAACGACCAGCCGAATTGAAAGAAATTATTGTTGCCTCGAAAGTTGCAGGAAATGACAAAGGTTTTAGTTATAATTCAGCTCGAAATACAGACTATAATTTTTATGATAACACAATTAGATTTAATCTTCAAATTATTTCTCCTATTGCTAATAATGCTTTCAATTATTACAAATACAAACTTGAAAGTTCATTTTTTGATGATAACAATCAATTAATCAACAAAATAAAAGTTATTCCTCGTCGTGATAAAGAACCAGTTTTCGAAGGTTATATTTATATTGTCGACGATTCTTGGGCAATTTATGCTTTAGATTTAGACATAAAAGGTTACAGAATGAGTACAGAATTTATTGAAACAATAACCTTAAAACAAAATTTCAATTACAATTCTAAAACTAAAATTTGGGCAAAAAATTCGCAAAGTCTAAATTTTATTGCTGGTGGTTTTGGTATAAAATATCTTGGGAATTTTAATTATGTTTTCTCTAATTATGAATTTAAAGAAAGTTTCGATAACAATACATTTAGCAATGAAATTGTAACTTTCGAAAAAAACGCTAACAAAAAAGATGATAATTTTTGGGAAATCAATAGACCAATTCCTTTAACAGATGAAGAAACCGATAATTATTTCAAGAAAGATAAAATGCAAATTCGTAGAGAATCCAAGCAATATCAAGATTCTCTGGATGCAAAAGGCAATAAATTCGATCTTACTAAACTATTGACTGGTTACAAATACAAAAATAGTTTCGAGAAATATTCTATTAGTTATGAAGGAATAATAAAACCAAATAATTTCAATTTTAATACCGTTCAAGGTTATGCAATAAATTCTGGTTTTACATTAAAAAAATGGAATACTGATGAAGATGATGGCAAATATTCAAGCTTTAAGACAGTTTTGGATTATGGATTTTCAGAAAAGAGATTCAGAGCATTTGGAATTTACAACCATCGATTTAACAGTCAAACATATGCCGATTTAACTATTTCTGGTGGAACAAAAGTCAATCAATTTAATAATGCGACACCAATAAGCAATATCATTAATACCATAGCAACTTTGTTTTTTAAAGATAATTATATGAAATTGTATAATTTAGAATTTGCCGAAATAAAATATTCGCAAGATATTGCTAACGGAATTAATCTGAATTCGAAATTAGAATTTTCGCAACGCAAACCATTATTCAATAATTCTGATTATTCTTATTTCAAACGTCAAGATATTTTTTCGTCAAATAATCCGACAAATGAATTCGATTTTGTAAATGCAGGTTTTGACAAACACAAATTAATGAAATTCTCGACCGAATTTAAAATCAATTTTGGTAACAAATATATGTCACGACCTGACGAAAAAATTAATATTAGAAATCGAAAATATCCTACCTTATATATAGGTCTTGAACAAACATTCGCGTCAAGCGAAAAAAAATACGATTTTACACATATCAATTCAAGAATTTCTTATGATTTAGGCTTGGCAAATAAAGGTAGAATTGGAATGAATTTAAAAGCTGGAAAATTCTTTAATGCAAAAAATATTTCGTTTATAGATTTCAAACATTTCAACGGCAATCAAACGCGAGTTGGAACAACAAGTCGCTATTTAGACGTTTTTAATTTGATGCCATATTATACAAATTCGACAAATGACTCATATTTAGAATTTCATTCAGAATATGACGATAACGGATTTATTATGAACAAATTGCCTTTATTAGATAAATTGAA
Organism: Bacteroidota bacterium; assembly: GCA_031408435.1. Classification (GTDB taxonomy): domain Bacteria; phylum Bacteroidota; class Bacteroidia; order Flavobacteriales; family Flavobacteriaceae; genus Flavobacterium. Next base: position 48,210 of record JANNWM010000018.1, on the reverse strand, counting down.
ATCAAACTTGATTCTTGGATTTCATTCATTGGCAATTCCAAACAAAAAACCATATTCAGAAATTACATTTGGTTTGGATAATCTTGGATTTGGTAAATTAAAAATTTTTAGACTAGACTACATCAAATCATTCCAAAATAATGTTCAAACTGATGGTGTTATTTTTGGATGTAAGATTTTGAACTTTTTGGAATAGTTTTAAGGTTTCAGGTTTCGCAAAAAAATCCAATTTCAAACGAAATTGGATTTTTTCTAAATATCTAATATTTTAAATTTAATATAACTTAAACCCTAACAATATTGGCACCAATAGCTCTCAAACGCTCGTCAATTCGTTCGTAACCACGATCTATTTGCTCAATATTTTGAATTGTGCTTGTTCCTTTTGCTGAAAGTGCAGCTATTAATAAAGAAATTCCAGCACGAATGTCTGGCGATGACATAGTTGTAGCTTTGAGTTGCGACTTGAAATCGTGTCCCATAACAACTGCTCTATGCGGATCGCAAAGCATAATTTTTGCACCCATATCGATTAATTTATCGACAAAAAACAAGCGACTTTCGAACATTTTTTGATGAATCAAAACATCGCCGCGAGCTTGAGTCGATACCACCAAAATAATACTCAATAAATCTGGTGTTAATCCAGGCCAAGGTGCATCGGCAATTGTTAAAATCGAACCATCAATGTCGGTTTTAATTTCGTAACCGTCTTTATGTTCTGGAATATAAATATCGTCGCCACGTTTTTCGAGCGTGATTCCAAGTTTTCTAAAAGTATTTGGAATCACACCAAGATTGTCCCAAGAAACATTCTTGATAGTAATTTCGCTTCTTGTCATCGCTGCTAGACCAATCCACGAACCAATTTCGATCATATCTGGCAAAATTCGATGTTCACAACCACCAAGACTTTCAACGCCTTCGATGGTCAATAAATTAGAACCAATTCCAGATATTTTTGCACCCATTGAGTTCAACATTTTGCAAAGCTGTTGCAAATAAGGTTCGCAAGCAGCGTTGTAAACTGTCGTTGTTCCTTCTGCTAAAACCGCTGCCATAACAATATTTGCAGTTCCAGTTACTGATGCTTCATCAAGCAACATATAAGCTCCTTTTAATCGACCCTCGACTTCGACTCCATAAAAATGATCTTCTCTTTCGTATCTAAAAGTTGCTCCAAGATTTATAAAACCTTCAAAATGAGTATCTAATCTTCGTCTTCCGATTTTATCGCCGCCTGGTTTTGGAATATATCCACAACCAAATCTAGCCAAAAGTGGTCCAACTATCATTATTGAACCTCGCAAAGAACCGCCTTCTTTCTTGAATGCTTCTGTTTTCAAGTAATCAATATTGACTTCATCGGCTTGAAAAGTGTAATCTCCTACCCCATTTTTTTGGATTTTTACACCTAAATTTCCGAGTAGAACAATTAATTTGTTAACATCAATAATATCAGGAATATTAGTTATTCTAACTTTTTCTGAAGTTAATAATGCTGGGCATAAAACTTGTAAAGCCTCATTTTTTGCACCTTGCGGATGAATGTCTCCTTTTAGACGAATGCCGCCTTCGATTTTGAATGTACTCATATTTTAGATTTCAGATTTCAGATTTCAGATTTCAGATTTTAAACTGCAACCTTAAAACTGTAAACTTTTTTAAAATTATTTTTTAACGAAAGGTTTCTTTTTTACGGGTTTGTTTGGTGTAATTTTTAGTTGTCCAGCAGGCATAATTTTGTTGGAAACTCGCTTGTTGGTTCGCATTAAATCATCGGTTTTCAGTAAAGATTCTGTGCTTGTCATTAAATTAAGCTTTCCGTCAGATAATTCATACAAGTGTTCGAAAATTACTTCATCAGTAACAGTATCTTTATTCCAACTCAAATATGATTTTTTCATATGATTGGCAATAACTTTTACTAATGCAGCTTTCAATTCGCCTTCCTCCCATTTGTTGGCAACATCTATCATATACTTAATATTATTGCCATAATATCTGTATTTTGGATGATTTTGTGGATAAGCCAAAATATCTGGTTTCATTTGTAAAACCTCACGAGTCGGAATAGGATAAGGTGAATCGACTTTGAGTTGAAAATCAGACATAATGAACAATTGATCCCATAATTTATGCTGAAAATCAGGCACATCACGCAAATGCGGATTCAAACTACCCATTACTTGAATGATGTATTTGGCCAATTTATTCCGCTCAATTTCATCTTCAATCTCAATCGCTTGAAAAATCAATTTTTGCAAATGACGACCATATTCTGGAATGATAAGATGTTGTCTTTCTGAGTTATACTCTAAATTGAATACAACATCATTAGCATTTTCTTTTATGTATTTTACGTTCATAATTATAGTGAAACGATTCCTTTTATAACGGAAACCTCTTTGTATTTTTGGATTATTTCTTCTGAGTTTGCAACGGTTACATCAACAGAAATACTGGTATATTTGCCAGTTTTGGACTTTGTAGTTTTTATGACTGCGCCCATACAATTAAATGCGTTTTCAACAAATTCAACATTATTTTCAATGCTTGGAACAATAAATTTAAACAAATATTCTGCTGGCCAACTGTTACTATTGTCTAATTCTACTTGCAATCTGTCGTAAAATTCTTGGGCTTCTTTTTCTTTATTTTCGTCCATTCTTAAATTAAAATAAAAGCAAATATAGTAATTTGATTTTAGATTTTAGAATATAGATTTTAGATTTTTATGAATTAATAATATATTTAAAAAAAAACATTAAATTCGCACTCTAAGTATTTAAAATGCAAAAAGAAATTATTGTTATTATTGGTGGTCCAGGAAGTGGAAAAACTTCGATTATTAATAAATTAATTGCCAAAGGTTATTGTTGTTATCCAGAAATTTCAAGACAAGTTACTTTGAAAGCAAAAGCCGATGGAATTGATCAATTGTTCTTGACCAACCCAATTTTGTTTAGCCAAATGTTGCTTGATGGACGCATTCAACAATTTCAAAACGCTCAAAATGAAAGGCACGAAATTGTTTTTATTGACCGAGGAATTCCTGATGTTTTGGCATATATGAAATTTATTGGCGATGATTATCCTGAAAATTTTGAATTAGCATGCCGAGAAAATAAATATTCTAAAATATTTGTTTTACCACCTTGGGAAGAAATTTATGTCTCAGATAATGAGCGTTATGAAAGCTACGAACAAGCCCAAGAAATTCATAATCATTTGGTAGATACTTACAAATCTTATGGTTATAATTTAATAGAAGTTCCAAAAGAAACTGTCGAAAATAGGGTTTTGCATATTTTAGATAAATTGAAATAATTTACAGTTTTTATTATTATTTAAAAGGATTTATTGGTAGATTTTCATTAAATTTGTTTAAATACCTTATTATGATTGAACAAGAAATTAAATTAATTTCGATAAAAGAATATCTCGATTTTGAAAGATTAGCATTAGACAAACACGAATATTTTGAAGGAGAAATATTTGTTATTAACGGTGCTTCGATTTTACATAATTTAATTTCGATGAATTGCCTTTTTTATGTTTCTAATCAATTGAAAGGCAAAATTTATAATTCATTTGCAAGCAGATTAAGAATTCATATTCCCGAAAATACATTTTTTGCTTATCCAGATTTAACCGTTTTTTCAGATAATATTATTACAACTGATAATAATGATGATACTGCCACAAATCCACTTGTAATTTTAGAAGTTCATTCTAAACAATTTCGAACTTTTAATAGAGAAAACAGATTTGCGTTATACCGACAAATAAATTCTTTAAAAGAATATATTCTAATTGATTCTGAAAAAATTTCTATTGAAAGATATACTCGAATCGATGATAATTCTTGGCAATTGACCGAGTTAAAAAACCTAGACCAAACTTTAGCATTAAACTGTGTTCAAATTGATTTAAAATTGTCTGAAATTTATGACAGAACAAAATTTATTAAATCATAAATACTGTAAACTTGACCGCCAACGAAACTCTAAAAAAATACTGGAATCACGATGCTTTTCGTTCACCACAAGATGAAATTATTTTATCGGTTTTGGCAGGAAAAGACACTTTTGGGATAATGCCAACTGGCGGCGGAAAATCTATCTGTTTTCAAGTTCCAGCAATGATGATGGACGGAATTTGTCTTGTAATTTCTCCTTTGGTTGCCTTGATGAAAGACCAAGTTGCCAATTTGCAAAAGCGAGACATTAAAGCAATGGCGATACTTGGCGGTGTTTCGACCGACGATTTATTGGTTTTATTGGACAATTGTGCCTTCGGAAATTACAAGTTTCTTTACATTTCACCCGAACGATTGCAAAACGATTTTGTTTTAGAACGCATTAAGAATTTGCCAATAAATCTCATTGCAATCGACGAAGCGCATTGTGTTTCGCAATGGGGACACGATTTTCGCCCAGCCTATTTGAAAATCAATTTATTAAAAGAACATTTCGAAAAAACACCTTTTTTGGCATTGACGGCATCTGCAACAAAACGGGTGAAAGAAGATGTTGTTTTGCAACTAAAATTAAATAAACCAGCCGTTTTCGAAAAATCATTTGCAAGACCAAACATCGCTTATATGGTTTTTGAAGTCGAAGATAAAATGTTTCGAATTGAACAAATCTTGAAGAAAAATCCAGAATCTTCGATAATTTATGTACGAAATAGAAAAGCTTGTTTGGATATTTCTGCTGCTTTACAAAATCTTGGATTAAAGTCAACTTATTATCACGGTGGCTTATCGATAAAAGAAAAAGATAAAAACATGCAACTCTGGATGGACGAAAATGTGCAAGTTATTGTTGGCACAAATGCATTTGGAATGGGAATCGATAAATCGAATGTTAAAACGATTATTCACATTCAATTACCAGAAAATCTAGAAAATTATTACCAAGAAGCTGGTCGTGCAGGTCGAAATGGCGAAAAAGCATTTGCGGTTTTATTAACTTCGCCTTCGGATATTGCACAAGCTTCACAACAATTTTTAGTTGTTTTGCCAGACAAAATATTCTTGAAAGAAATGTATGTTAAGTTGTGCAATTATTTTCGAATTGGCATCAACGAGGGTTTAGATGAAGAATTTTCATTTAATCTTAATCAGTTTTGTTCAAAATATAATTTTCCTGTTCTTAAAACATTCAATGCAATGCAGTTTTTGGACAATCAAGGAATCATTAGTTTATCGCAAGGATTTTCAGAAAAAATAAGTTTGCAATTCATTATCGAATCCAAAGAAGTCATTCGTTACATAAGTTTAAATCCAAAAGAAGAAGAGGTTATTTTGGCAATACTAAGGAATTATGCAGGTATTTATGAAATGCAAACCCAAATAAATATTGGTTTAATTGCCCGAAAATCCAATTCGACCGATGCAATTGTTAGTGCAATTTTACTAAAATTAAAAGAAAAAGAAATTATAGATTACAAAGCTAAAAACAACGATGTTACTATTATTTTTAATGAAATTCGTGATGATGATCGAACAATAAATAAAGTTGCCAGATTCCTAGAAAATCAAAACGACCTAAAAAAATCTAATTTCCAGTCTGTTTTAGATTATGCAAAAAACAAAGATTATTGCAAAAGCAGACAAATATTATCCTATTTTGGTGAAAAAGATTCCAAAGATTGTGGAATTTGTTCATTTTGTATTAATAAAAGTAGCGAAAAAATCGATCAAAAATCATTATCAGATAAAATCGTTCAATTATTGAAAATTCAAGATATGAATTCTCGAGAAATAGAAAAATTAACAAAACATAAAACCCCAGAAGTTGTCTTTGCAATTCAAAATTTATTGGAAAACGATATGATTAAGGTTTTATCTACAAATAAATATAAACTGAAATAAAAATATTTTTGTCATTTCAAAGAAAGCAGAAATCCAATTCGTTGCTCACTTTATGTGATAACTGCTTTGGTCAGAATGACAAATCAAAAAAACTATGGAAAAATTAAAAATCATTTTTATGGGAACGCCTGAATTCGCTGTAGGAATTCTAGAAACCATTCTCAAAAACAATTTTGAGGTTGTTGGCGTAATTACAGCTGCAGACAAACCTGCGGGACGTGGTCAAAAAATAAAATATTCGGCAGTAAAAGAATTTGCTTTGGCGAATAATCTGTATTTATTGCAACCAGTCAACCTAAAAGACGAAGGCTTTTTGTCGGAATTAAAGGCTTTAAATGCAAACTTGCAAGTTGTTGTCGCTTTTCGAATGTTGCCCGAAGCGGTTTGGAAAATGCCAAAATTCGGAACTTTCAATCTACACGCATCGTTATTGCCCAATTATCGTGGAGCAGCACCCATAAATTGGGCAATTATTAACGGAGAAACCAAAACCGGAGTAACAACTTTTTTTATAGATGATAAAATAGATACAGGTGCAATGATTTTGAGTTCGCAAATTGCTATTTCTGAACATGAAACTGCCGGAGAATTGCACGATCGGTTAATGAATTTGGGTTGCCAAACAGTAATCGAAACATTGAATTTGATAAAAACAGAAAAAGCAACAACTACTATTCAAACAGAAAATGCTGAAATAAAAACTGCTTATAAACTTAATAAAGAAAATTGTAAAATAGATTTCTCTAAATCTGGACAAGAAATTCAAAATCTAATTCGTGGATTGTCACCATATCCATCAGCTTGGTGTATAATAAAAGATGATAAAAATGAATGGAATATTAAGATTTATGAAGCTAATTTTGTAACCGAAAAACATACTTACATACTTGGTACAATTTTATCAACCAAAAAAGAAATAAAAATTGCAGTCGAAAATGGCTTTTTAGAAATCTATAGTTTGCAGTTTCCTGGGAAAAAAAGAATGAAAACCTCCGAATTTTTAAACGGAATGACGTTTTCAGAAAACACAATTGCTGTTTAAGGCTTGTAAACATTCACTTTTGTCGGAAAAATATGCGTTTTAGCGATTGGTTATGAACAAAAATATTAACTTATTAACAAAAACAAAAAAAAACTAGTAAAACAGTTGCACGATACGTATTTCCTGATAAATTTGTGAAGCAATTAAATATTTAACCAACAATTAATAATAATTATTATGAACAAATCAGAATTAATCGACGCTATCGCTGCTGATGCAGGAATTACAAAAGCGGCTGCAAAATTGGCTTTAGAATCTTTTTTAGGTAATGTAGGTGGGACTTTGAAAAAAGGTGGAAAAGTATCTTTGGTAGGTTTCGGATCTTGGTCAGTTACTAAAAGAGAAGCAAGAGACGGTAGAAATCCACAAACAGGAGCTACTATTAAAATCGCTGCTAAAAATGTAGTAAAATTTAAATCAGGAGCAGATTTAGACGGAGCAGTAAACTAGTAATTTACAAAATATAAATTAAACCACTTGTTTGTACAAGTGGTTTTTTTTTGATTTTTTAGTAAAGAAATTTTGAATCTTAAATTTTATTTACTAATTTTAATAAAAATTGTAATGATATGATAACAAAACAACTATCAAAAGGACAATTGCTTATTGCTGAACCATCAATTATCGGAGATATTTCTTTTAACAGATCGGTTATTTTGTTGGCAGATCATACCCATGAGGGATCTGTTGGGTTTATCATGAACAAACCATTAAACTATACTATTAATGATTTAGTTCCAGACGTCAATGCAGACTTCAAGATCTATAACGGCGGACCAGTTGAGCAAGACAATCTTTATTTTATTCACAATGTGCCAGAATTAATTCCGAATAGCATCGAAATTTCTAATGGAATTTTTTGGGGTGGCGATTTCAATTTAACTAGAAAACTAATTAATTCGAATAAGATATCTAAAAATAATATACGCTTTTTTCTGGGTTATACAGGTTGGGATGCCAATCAACTCGAAGACGAAATGCAGTCTAACTCTTGGATCGTTACAAAAAACAGTTACGAAAAAAAAATAATCGAAAAATCTAGTAGTAAATTTTGGAAAGAAAAAATTTCTGAACTAGGAGGAGAATATTTAATCTGGTCAAATGCACCCGAAAACCCAAATTTAAATTAAGTTGATTTTATTTGAAAACTAATATTAGTTAAAATTTATTATTGACAACAAAAGAAAAATCTCCTTAATTTTTTACTTTAAAATAAATAGAGATTTATAATTACTTCTGAATTACAATTATTCAAAAATTAATTTTTTTTAAATTAATTATTCAATAAAACCATATCATTCAACAAATTGAAAATTTTATTTGAAATTTTTGTTTCAAATGTTTTTTTGCGGTATTTTGTAATTGGTTGAATTCCTTTTATAACATTAGTAATAAACAATTCGTCGGCTTTTTGAAGATCAAATGGCGAAATAACTTCTTCGACAACTTCGAGATTTTCTATTTTTTTTGCGATTTCTAAAACTTGTTTTCGCATAATTCCATTCAAACAGCCTTCGGATAATGGCGGTGTAATTAATTTGTTGTTTAATAACATAAAAATATTTCCATTCAAAGCTTCAATAACATTTTTTGAATCGTTCATTAACAAACAATTTTCTAAACCGTTTTCTTTTGTAAAAACACTTCCTGTAATATTGACCATTTTATTAGTCGATTTTATTGAAGATAGCAATTGTTTTGTGATGTAAAAATCTTTGAATAAGTCGACTTCGTATTCAGTATTATCAAATGAATATAATTTATTATCTAATGGTTTTATATTAATCAGGTACGAAATTTTATTGGTTTCTGGCAAATAATAGCCACCTGAATTTCGATAAACTGTAAACCTAACTCTTGCCGATTCCTTGCAATTATTATTTTTAGCTAAATCCAAGATTTGCATCTCAAGAAATTCTAACGTAAAATTCATCGGGATTTCCATTCTGACAATTCGCATTGATGACATTAATCTGAAATAATGGTCTTCGAGAAAAAGAATTTTATTATCAATAATTTTTAAGGTTTCGAAAACAGCATCGCCGTAAAGAAAAGCACGATTATCTTGAAGTAAGTTTGTTTCTGCAGAAACGATATTGCCGTTGTAATTTATCATAAAAAAACTGTTAGGTATAATTTTCGACAAATATAAATAGATTATTTGCTAGAAAAACCAAACAAAGTTTAATGTTTTAAAAAAAAAAATCATATTGAACCGATCACGTGTTTTAATTCTGCAACTTGGTTTTCCCAAAGTTTTTGTGATTCTTCGATTTCGTCTTCTTCTGCAAAATCGACTATCATTAACGAAACATCTTTTGTAATTTCGTCTTCAAGAATTCTGATTTCAAAATAATAATCTGTATCTTTAGAGTGTTCATCAACCCAACGAAATTTAATTTTTTCGAAAGATTTTTTCGATGAAACTCTAGCCATTTCTTGAGAATCGTCCCAAATAAATGTGAAAAATTCTCCACGAGAATTTACATTATCTGCAAACCATTCGGACAATCCAGAAGGAGTTGAAATGTAAGACCACAACAAAGATGCCGATGAAGTAATAGGAATCTCTAATTCGTAACGTGTTTTAAGCTCCATTATAAAAATAAAATTTTTTGTGAAAGTAGCAAAAAAATAATCAAATAAAAAACGATTTTAAAATATTTTTTTATTTGTTCAAATAAAATTTGCTCACTGTAAATTAAATCATATATTTGCACCCGAATTAAAACCAATATTTGGCGAGGTAGCTCAGTTGGTTAGAGCGCAGGATTCATACCCCTGAGGTCGACAGTTCGACCCTGTCTCTCGCTACAAAAACCTTAAAAAACCTTATAGAATAAGGGTTTTTAAGGTTTTTAGTTTAAAAGCCCTGTCATAATCCTGTCATTAATAATATTGCTACAATACAAAATGCTGTATTTGTGGTAATAAAAAAAAATGCAAAATTCTCAAAATTTTTCTTCTCAGGGATTCAACGCTATTGCTTTTGTTGACTACAAACCAGCCGAATTAAAGATTAACAAACAATGGTTAGTCGTTTATTACACAAAACACCCAATTACTGGCGAACTTGACCGTTTTAGGGTTACAGTTCCTGTAATGAAAAATCGTGCGCAAAGAGTCATTCACGGAAAAGAAATTGCGCTCGGAATTAACGAAAAACTCAAAAAGGGTTGGTTGCCATATTATAGCGAAACTGGCTCGAACGAATTTAAAACATTCGAGTTTTGCAAAGCGCAATTTCTGGATCAAACAAAAAAAGAAATTGCCAAAAATTCTAAACGCCCCGACACTCTAAGAACCTATACTTCTAATCTAAATATGATTTCAACCTATGTTCGTGAGAAAAAAGTTAAACTAAATATGGTTTTAGAATTTAATACCAGTTTTGTCGTTAATTTTCTCGACTATGTTTTTTTTGAGCGCAACAATTCTGCAAGAACCCACAACAATCATTTGCGCTTTATTGCAACATTTGTGAATTATTGCAAAAGTCGTGGCTATTTGAAAGAAAATTTTGTAAGTGCAATTACTAAAAAACGTGAAGACGAAAAAATAAGGCAAATATTAACTCTTGAAATCAAAAATAAGCTCAAGGATTCTAAAAAAGAAAACGAAAACTATTATACGCTATGTATGGCAACTTACTTTTGTTTTTTGAGACGGACAGAATTAACAAAATTAAATGTTTGCGATGTAAATATCGAAAAAAACTACATATATATAAGTCGTGAAAAATCAAAAAACAGAAAAGACGAGCATATTACAATTCCAACCGCCTATTTAGAAATGATAAAAGCGCACGTGCAAAATGCCAAACCTGACGATTATTTGTTTTCTAACAATAATTTTGCAACTGGAAAAATACAACTCAACCCTAAAAAAGTTTCTGACACGTGGGCAAAGTTTCGGGTTCAAAAAAATGTAGAAACAATTTATCAATTTTACTCATTAAAAGATACTGGAATTACAGATTTATTAAATTGTGGAATACCAGCAATAAAAGTTCGTGACCAAGCCAGACATTATGATTTAAGAATTACAGAAAGTTACACCGCTAGGAATAAAAATTGTGATGAAATTGTACGAAATTCTAACTTTGAATTTTAAAACAAATGCGCTAATAAAAAACACCTGCGCTGTTCTATTTCCCCAAATATACCAAAGTAGAGAAACAAAAAATATAAGTTATTGAAAATCAATAAATTAAACATAAAATTTTGTTTCTCGAATGTATCTTTTAACAATATTGAATAGAAACTAAATTTTTAAACATTTGAAAATCAATATTTTACAAAATTTACAAAAGAAACACAATAGAGAAACAAAATTTTGATTCAAGAAACAAAACGGAAAATTCAGCAATAAAAAACACCTGCGCTGTTCTATTTACCCAAATATGACAAAGTAGAGAAACAAAAAACATAAGTTGTTGAAAATCAATAAATTAAATCTAAAATTTTGTTTCTCGAATGTATCTTTTAATAATATTGACTAGAAACTACATTTTTAAACATTTGATAATCAATAATTTATAAAATTTACAAAAGAAACACAATAGAGAAACAAAATTTTAGTTCAAGAAACAAAACACGTTAAAATGTTTGGATTAATTTTTGCTATATTTGTATAAAATTTAGAAATTATGGCAACTAAAATAAAGGTTGGATTAAATGCTCCAGAAAAAGACAAAAATTATGTAATTATTGACGGAAAAAAACATTCAAGAACTTGGGCTGCAATGTTAGCTAATAAGGGTACAGGAAAAATTTTGGATATGAAAGCAGTTTTAAAATAATGAGTAGGTATTTATTAGATACTAATATTGTTGTATTTATTTTATTTTCTGAATTTGATAAGCTATCAATTGAACCTAAAAAAATAGTTGATGAGTATAATAATCAATTATTTACAAGTGCTATATCTGTTATGGAATTAATGCAATTGTTTAGGTTAAAAAAAATTAAATCTAAAAAATATAAAAATTCAACTGAATTATTTAACGCAATAGAAAATGAATTTTTTATTAAAATTTTACCATTTTCTAAAAATCAATCGTTTGTTTTATCTCAATTAAATATTGCACCTGCACATAGTGACCCATTCGACCACGCAATAATTTCTCACGCAATTGCAGATAAATTAATATTAATTTCATCAGACAGAAAATTTGATTTTTATAAAAATCAAAAGTTATTATTTTTACATAATATAATTTAACCTTTGGCACAATCAAAATATAGAACCAATGACAACTATAACCGTAAACGAAAAAACCAAAGCAGGAAAATCTTTTCTTGAATTTGCAAAAAATTTGCCTTTTTTAAACTTCATGTAACCGCTGAACTTGGTCGCCCAGCCGTAAAAATTAAAAAAGTAAGCAAAAACGTTCCAAATACGCTTACTTTAAAAATAATGAAAGAAACCGAAGAAGGAAAAAATTTAACTAAAACAACAAGCCATAAAGACTTGATGGAGAAATTAGAATTTGTAATAAAAGATTTAAAGCCAAACGAAAAAGTTTATTTGCGTAGGTTTAAAAAAACTGTTGACGAAATAAAATCAGGAACAAACAAAAAAGAGTATCAATCTATGGAATCTTTTTTGAATGAAATATAATGTAGTATTGCACGAAAATTTTAATAAAGAATTTAAAACATTACAAAAAAAATTTCCGTCCCTAAAAAAGGATTTTACATTAATTCTTGATGAATTAGAAAAAGAACTTACTTTGGCATCTGATTTAGGTGGCGGTTTCAAGAAAATTCAAATAAATATAAAATCTAAAGGACGTGGTTCAAGAGGTGGCGGTCGCATTGTAACTCACGAATTATTGATAGATATTGACCAAACTAGAGTTTTATTTACATCAATATACAATAAAGGTGATTTTGATTCACTAAACCTAACAATCCTGAAAAAAATTATTGATTTATAATTTTTTTACCAAATTTTCAACCTTTGGCACAATAATTGTTATTTAATTATTGCTAAAATATGTTACCCAAAGGAGAAATCCTTAAAACTAATCGTAAAAACATCGCAAAATCCTTGCTATGGTGTCGGGAACTCGAAAGAGCCGAAAATCAATCTCCTTCGGGAACATTTTTTAGCACACCTAACGCAAGGTATTTTTGCGTTTATAACAATTTTTAAAACTTATTTTTATGCTAAAAAATGAAAACAATGCGCAAATTACCAACGAATGCCGTGAATCTATTAAAGAACTGTATGAAAAATTAAATCAAAACAAGCAAACCAATTGCTATGATCAAGATTTGCATTTAACAGTTTTGCAGTTCATTAAAAAAAGTATCGATTTAGTAATCTATGACAGCACACGAGACCGCACAATAAAAGATTTGCGACTGCAAGTGCAAGAACTACAAAACGGCAAAATTATGCCAACTGTACAGCGACCAGTTTATCAATTTAATATCAATTAAAAATGATAAGCAAATCTGAATTAATAGAACAATTGCACGAAAAAGACATTATGCTAGACTGGTGCGATGCAAGAATCAGCGAACTCAACGCAATAATTGACCGCAAAGATGCCATTATTGATGCTGTGGTTTTCAAAGACAAAACCAAGCTCAACAACCTAAAAGATTTTAATACTTATGATGAATTTATGAGTAGTATTTTTGATAAACCAATAACCAAAACCGTCTCTTTTTAAAAACCGAGACGGTTTTTTTATACATTTGTAAAAACAACAACAATTATGCAAACAAAAATAATAACGCCCATTTTATTGGATTATTACAAAACCAATCAACCAATAACTATACTTAAACATCTTAATAAATTGAAAGAAAAATCTAGTAACAATTTAGATTTTTATAACACAATATCTGCGGTTTACTCATCATTAATAGAAGGTTCTAGGTTGCTAGTTGCCGATTATATGAAAATAAATTCGTCAGGAATGAACAAAACCAATAAAGATTATAAACAAGTTAACGACTTGATAAGCGGTTATAAAATGGCACAATCCAAAACCATAACCGAAAGTAATTTTCTTGAAATTCATAAAATAGCAACCAAAAACCTAATATCGCAAACTAAATACAAAGGTTTGTATCGTGATGCAGATGTTGGGGTTTTTAATCAGTTTGGCGAAAAAATTTATACAGGTTGCCAACAAAAATTAGTAAAAAAAGAAATGAAACTTTTTTTTTCTGATATAAAAAAAATTACAGAATCGAAATTGACCAATAACGAAATTTTTTATTATGCTTCAATGATACATTTGGTTTTTGTTAAAATACACCCATTTGCAGACGGCAATGGTCGAGCTGGTCGATTGTTAGAAAAATGGTTTCTTGCAACAATGTTAGGGAACGATGCTTGGAAAATTCAAAACGAAAAATTGTATCATACAAGATTGAAATCTTACTACAAAAATTTAGATATTGGGTTAACATACGAAAACGTCAATTATAATTTATCGTTTGGATTTTTAAAAATGCTACCAATGGCATTAAGATTAAAGTAAAACCCAAAAACCCCCAACCAATTAAGGCTAGGGGTTTTTTTCGCTAACTAACCAAACTATGAAAAAATTATTTTGATTTATACGGGCTTGTTTTTGCATAAATTTTCAAGCTTTCTTTTTGAAAAGCCGTATAGCTTTTTTCGTATGCTTTTCTGAATTTAGTGGCAATTTCTTTGTTTTCAAATCTTTCGGTTCGAACGCATTGACCTTGGCGATAATATTTTAGTATGACTAAATTTTTCATAGTTATTTTGCTTTAATTTTGACAATCGCACCGCCTTTTTTGTACTTGAAGCCTTTTTTTAGTGTGCCGTCTTTTTTCTTTAGTCCAGCAATGCCAATGCTTTTGGCAACTACTTTGCGAAGTCCTGCGGTTTGTGGTGCGTTTAAACCTTTAGCTTTTTTTATTGCACCACCTTTGGCATATTTAAACCCTTTTTTGAGTGTGCCGTCTTTTTTTAATCCTACTTTCATAATTTTACTTGTTTTAATTACTGTGTCATTATTTGCATATTCTCTACATTCTTGCAGTGTTTTAAAGGATTCAATACCTGCGCCATTTTCTAAATGATTTATAATGTATTTTTTAAATAATGGGTTAAATCTTGCTGTATAACCGTTTTTTAGTTTATGAATCATAATTAATCTACTTTAAATTTATTTTTTGTTAATTTGGTATATTTTTTGTTATCTTTGCTTTATCAAAATTATACAACGTATCGTTTTGGACGTTTGTGCGACAGGTGTTTTAATTAATACATATTACGTAACTCCGTTGTTTTTTTGATTTTTAAGAAAACCAATTATTTTTTAATAATTGGTTTTCTTTTATATAAACTTTTTAAGCAAAGTTCTTTTTTGCCTTTTCTTACTTCTTCAACATAGAAATAGGTATCTTTAATTATATATTCGTATAATATACAATCAGCCCCATTCTTAGCTTTACCAGCGTATATAATATTTTCTGATTTTACAATTTGTGGTATTAATTCAAAATCTTTATTGGTTACAAATATTTGACCTCTTGAAATTTCGGTTTTTTCATTTCCGTGTTTTTTTAAAGTATGCTTAATTCCCGATTTGTCCATTACTCTAATATAGCCAGAGAAATTTAAACCAGTTTTTAAAAACAATAATTCGGCTTGTGATTGCTCAATATTATTTATTTTTATTCTTTTGTTGGTTGTAGTTTTATCAGTTGTGGCAAATTTTACTAATTCTCTAATTTCATCAGTCATAATTAATTACTTTTAAATTTTAATACTGTTGGTTCTTGTTTAATTTCTTTTATTGATAAAATTTCGTTATATTTTTTGGGATTGAATTTTTTTGCGCCTTCGTGCCAAATTATTTTGTCTCCCGAACCATAACGCCCACGGTTTGTGATTATAAAATCTTCGACTGTCATTATTGCATCGACTAAATGTGTCCAACCTTGGTCGCCCTTAAAGTTTCCGCCTTTGGTTACTTCAAATATCAAAACGAATGAAACATTAGGGAATTTTTTTATAAATCGTTCTTTAAATTCTTCGGGACGAATTTTTTCTTTTCTAATAAACTCGCTAATCATATCAATAAATACAAATTTGTATTTTCCTGTTGCAACTTCTTTCTCTAGGTTTGCAATAGTATCAATATCGCTTGGCGTGGCGTTTGGGTTGTTTGCTAGTCCAGAATTTCGCCACAAATCTTGCGTTGATTTATTAAAACCTTGGTCTGCAAAATCATATAACACAGTTCCAAAATTGGTTAAATATTCTGCTAGTTGCAACGCACCCGATGTTTTGCCGTTTTTTGGTGCGCCCCAAATTGCAATTTTCATATTACTTGCTGGAGATTGCATCAATTGACTCCAATTTTCGTTAATTGGCAACTCATCAAAATTCATATTCATTAAATCGTTGGCTTTTTTTGTTGTAATAACTGGCGTTGGTTCGTTTACAACAAAATTTAATCCTGAATTTTGATTATTTGGTATTATTTTTGTTATATTTGTTTTTGATTTAAGTGATGTTACTATATCGGATAGGGTTTTGTTTTTAGACGCCTTATTAGTAACATTGCTTTTTTTTGGTATTGTACTAATTTCAACATCTTTTAATTGAGTTTCTCTATTACTTCTTAATATTACTGAAATTCTAACATTTTTTTTAATCCCATCAATAAATACTTTTGAATTAAAATTTAAAAATCCTAGTACATCTTTGCTATCTGTAATTTTTCTTTTACCAAAATTATTATAAGTTGAATTAATAATAATTTGCTCCAAATCTTTTACAATTGATGCCTTTTCAGAATACATTGGATATTTTAGTTTTTTCGCAACTTTTCCAACAAATTCAACACTTTTTAAAACTTTATTTATTGCTACTTTTTTGCCTTTTAAATTTTCATTGTAAAATTTTAATGTAAATTCTCGCAATTCACTAACGGTCATTTTTTTAAATTGCTCGGTTGAGATTTCTAACATTCCAAACAAACCAACCTGATTGCTTCCAGCGTTGGTATAACTGCCTTTTTTTCGAGACAAAACAATTAACTTGGTTTGCAATGATTTTATTTGGTCGTTATATTTTTCGATGGCTTTTTCGAGTGCAATAATTACACTTCTGTAATATTGGTCATCGGGGTTTATAAATTCCGTATGTTTCGGATTTTTAATTCTATCAATAAGATTTTGTTTGTTGTCGATTGCCGTTTCTAGTTGTTTTTGCAAATCTTTATATTCGGATTCGTACACGCTTTCTCCCTCGGTTTTATTGCTAAACCTAGTAAGATTCAAAACGTCGCCCAATTTCCAAAACGCATCTGTTGTGGCGGTTATTTTTTGTAAAAATTCGGCTTTGGTTTTAATACGTAAACTTTGGTTTTTGTCTTGCAAAAATTTAAACATTTCAGTTTCGTTGGCATCGATTAATTTGTCGTCAAACTGCTTTCTTGCTTCTCCAATCCAGTCGGCAATTTTTTCAATAATCGTTGAGTTTTGTTTGTCGGGCGTTTCGCTCAATTGGTCAAGTGCCTGAATGGTCAAACCTTTTGGGTTCAAGAATGCCAAATTAACAATGTAGTTTGCGTTTTTGCCCTCGTTGGTTTTTGCTAATTCTAATAATTCTTTTTTGCTTAATGAATCTCCAGCAATGTGCGCACGATAAATTTTGGCTCGTTCCTGTGGCAATTCTAACGTCCGGTTGGCGTTGCTTTTTTCTTTGGCAAATTCAATAGCTTGTTTTTCGGTATAATTGGCTATTTTTACTGGTATTGTAGTTTTTTTTAGTTGTTTTACAGCTTCAAATCTATGATGTCCAGCAAGTACAAAATGTTTTTTTAATTGCGCATCATACCAAATAACAATTGGGTCAAATTGTGCAACGTCAAAATTTTTGACAATATTGTTTACAATTCTTTGATCAAGTTTGTTCCTATTTTGAAATCGATTTTCGTCCGTAAAAATATCCGTAATTTTTTCATTTGCAATAACAAATTCTAAATCTTGTTTAACAAAATATTTTTTATTGGTCTTTTCTTGGTCATTAGAAACCTCTTTTTTTATTGGTTTTAATGGTTTTTTAGCAATTTCTTTGGTCTTTTCTTGGCTATTAGAAACTGTTTTATCATCACAAGGCTTGCAATCATCTTGGCAACTGTCCGAAAGTCTTTTTTTGCGTTTTCTGTTTTTTGAAATTGGGTTTAGACTTGGTACAACTATGCCGTTTTCGTCAAACATATAACCAGGCAAAAGTCGTCCGCCACAATCCAAACCTACTTTGCCAAATCCTGAATGTCTTGAAGCATTCAAACCCTCATTTTTATCATTAAAAGCTACGAAAAAACTCATTTTATTATTATTTAGTTAGTTAAGAAAAACGAAAAAAATCATTTGTTTTAAACCACGGTTTCAAACGTAATTTTCAAAATGATTTTTTCGTTAAATTGTATATTCTTCGCCTAAAACATTCATAACCGCAGTTACATCAATATCGTTATAGCTTCGAATGTCTCTAATATTTCCAATTTGTGCAATTGGTACAGTTACTCGTAAATCTTTTAGTAAAAAATTTCCTTCGGCTGGTATGCTGATGTGTGATTTTTTAACCTCTAAAGTTGCAATTTTTTTACCTTTGCTCGAAATTTCTAAACGGTCGAGTTGCGCAATAATTCCGTCAGGATTAAAAGCCTCACGAGTTGGATTAAAAATGGTAATGTCAATATCAAACGTAACACGTTCCCAATTAATATCTAGGTTTTTAAAATCTGTTGGCAATGCTTTTAACCGTGGCAAAATTTCACGCCACTTGTTGACTTTGCTTTTTATCAATAAACCAACTCCAAAGAGCGCCACTGTACCTATAACTATTTGCTTAATCATAATTTTATTTTTTTATTTCGAAAACTGTAAATTTGCAACCTATCCAATGAATGTTATTTGTGTCATAAGCATAACTAAATGAGTTGCCTTTTTTGTTTTCAAACTCAAAATTTACTTTAAAAATCGAATTATTAAACTGTAAATTATTACCATATTCAACTCCAGTTTTTAATGAAAAAACTTTACTTTTTATTGGTTGTTTTAAAATTTGTATTTTTTCTTTTATTGTATAATTGGTTGCCAGACTATAAACTTGACCAGAAACCAAACCACTAACATTTATAAAAACATTTTCGTCATCAAAAATTTGATTAAATGTTTTAGGTTCTATTTCTTTTGTAAAAATTTCAGATTTTAAAGAATCAGTTTGAATATTAAAAAAATCAATTTTTACTTTATTTTCTGCTATTATTTTTTTGATTGATTGACTAACCTTTTTTGTAGTGTCAATTTTTTCTAAAATTGGTTTTACTGGGTCGAAAGTTTTTTCAATTTTTGGGGTTTTTATTTCAATTTCTTGAAAATCAGTTTTGTTGCTGGTACAACTGTTTCTATAAATAAAAACAATTATAATAACAACAAAAAAGTAATTAAAATATTTATTAATATCTTTCATTAGTATTTCATATTTTTATATTGATAAACTGCATAACCTCCAATTTCAAAAAGTTCAGGCATACCAATAACATTAACACCAATATAAGTTGATATAATAACCAGTTTTTTAAATATTCTTTTGCGTATCATATTTTTTTAATTTAATTTTTTAACAATCCATTCTTTTAATCCGTCAAAAACAAATTCTAGCAACATTTTTACTTTTTCGTGAAAAACGGTACTAAATTGGGCGCACCCAGCACAAACAACGCACGTTAACAAAAAATTGCAGTTCAAGAACTGGTCAAAGACTGCGTAAACGCTCAATCCAACGAAGACCGACATAATAATTTCGGTAAAAAACCAATAAAAACTGGCTTTTGCTCCGCTGTTGATTAATTTTACTATTTTTAGAAAAGTTCCCATAATCATAACTATTATAAAAATTGAAATTTCTTTTAGTTCCGAAAAATTGGTATTGAACCAGTTTAATATTGTTTGTTTTGGCATTATAATTTTGTTTTATTTTGTGATACCAGAGAAAAACTTACTAAAGAAGTTCCTGCGAGTAATAGAAGCAAAGGGATTACGGGGTAGGATTTTTTTTTTTAATTCTCCTAATACTAAATTATAAGCTTTCAATCTTTGAGGTAAATGTTTAGGTGTTTTTAACGCACTTCCTGTATTTATTTTTCCAGCGACGCCTTTAATTCCGTATTTATCCGAAACGGCATTCATTTTGTTCATTTTCCACCATTCTAAAGATGTTAATAAAGCGTTTTCAGGTTGCAAAACAAGTAACGGATTTTTTATAAGTCTGTCGTCTCCAAATAAATTTTGACTAACTATAGAGTAGTTTTTTTTTCCAGTTAACTGAATATAACCTTTTCCTGAATAATCAATAGCATCTTGTGGCGATGTATGGTTAAATTCTTTGGCTTTTGTTTTATTAAAAAAATATAAATCAGTTAAATACTTGTAATTTCCCAATTCTTTAATTGGCTTTAATCCAGTTTCAACAATACAGTTTCCAACAAATGAGCTAATTCGTTCAGGAGTTGTAATACCATATTTTGGAGCATATTTGTTAAAATTTTCTACAAATTTAGTCAACGTTTCAACTGGTGTATTTGGAACAATTTTTATTAAAAAATTAATATCTAATAACATAACTTTTTATTTTTAAAATTGATTAATACTTATTGATTTTACTTTCTTGATTCTAAAAAGTGCGCTTTCTGTATCGTTACCGAAATCTCCATCGACTTTGATTTTTAAACGTTTTTGAAGTTCAAAAACCTCTAAACCTTTTGAACCTTTTGACAAAATTCTAGTAACGTCAAGCGTTGGAACATTGCTTAAATTAATAGTTTTCAGAAGTGGTGTTAATCCTTTTACTTCGTGATGGTTTATCCAAAAATAACGGCTATCAAAACTTTCTGAACCAAATTCATAAATTCCAGTTACTACATAATAAACAAAACCTTTGCTTCTTAATTGTCCTACAATTGTGCCTATTTCTTCGCCATAATTAAAAGTTTTTACTTTTTTGGTGTTTGTAAAAAATGTATTGTCGGCTTTTTTCTGAACGTCATACGCAATTAATCCATTACGATTGTTGCACATTAATTTTTGACCTTTGGCATACATAAAAGTAGCATTAGGCAAATTAACTGGAATAGTGTATTTTGGAACTGATATACTTTTTTTTGTTGGTTTAACAGTTTTGCTAATTCCTGAATTGCTGTATTTTGGGGTTGCTAATTCGGGCATAACTGTTTGTTTGTCTTCAATATATTTTGGTTGCTCAAAACTTTCGGTTTTGCCAGTACTTTTGTTTTTGTACCAATAAATTAAACCGCCAGTTGCTATTAATCCCGCACCAATGTATAACCAATTTTTGTCTTCGGTTGTCATAATAATTTTATTTTAAATATTTCGAAAATTTGTTTTTCAAAACGTTGTATTCGCTGTCATTCAATTCGCTTTTTAACCAAAATTGCAAATTGTATTTTTGAGGTTTAAAACCAAAATAAGTTAAATCGTCGCCCAATTTTGGGTTGTAAAATCTCATTCCAAATTCTTTAATAACTTGTGAAAATTGATTTTGAGAAATGTTTGCGAATGCACCAAGTACAATTTCGTTTTTATTGGTGTTTGACCAATTTGTAACCCGCATTATCTCGTGGATTGTGTTTGCAACTTGCATCGCATCTATTTGGTTTGTTCCGCTTCCGTCTTCGGGCAAGTATTGGTTTCCGTAGTTGTTCAATGCGTTTTTGCCTTTGCCTACACTAATTAAAGCATATCCAACGGCAAAAATTCCAGTTGCTACAACTATTTTTGGTATGTGTTTATTGATTTGCATTTTAAAAAAAATCAGGGCGTTGCGAACGTAATTTTATAATTTCTGTATTACTAAATTCTCCGCCAGTTATCCAAGCAATTAGGTTTTTTTCTTCTGAAAGTGGCACGGCACTTGGTCTGTTGCCAAACTGATTAAAAATTTTTATAAAATCGTTATGACTAACATTTTGTAAATTCATAAACACGGTGTTAAAACCGTTACCAAAACCATACATTGCTCGATAAATGCTTTCGGCTTTTGCTCTTGCGGTTGCATCGTTTATTTTGGCTGGTTCGTATTGCGAATTAAAACCAAGTTTAGAAAATTTATTAAAAAACTTGTCCCAAACTTTGTACCCTAAAAAACCAAATATTCCAATAAACATAACGTTTTTTGCAATACTAACCGCATTTGCAGAAGCGTTAGAAACTCGTTCAATGCCTTTGTCAATTGCTCTTTGTCCTTGCGGACTCAGAGCAACGGCAGTTAATACGGCTGGATTTCCTAACTTTGACATTTTACATGTATTGCACAAGTGTAAACATTTGGGTAACTGTACCGCTTCTGTCTGCAATTGCTGGGGTTTCTGATAATATTTTCCATGGAACCATATTATTGTTTCCGTCTAGTAAGCTATTTAATGCTTCTAATTCTGTGTTAATTTCGCCAGCTAAAAGTTTTAATTTGTATTTTACAATAACTTTTTTAAAACTTGAAATTCTTTGAAATTCTAAAGGTGTAAATTCTGCAATTTTAATTTGATTGTCAATTGCTGTGTTGTCTTTTGATTGTGCCATTTTTTATGTTATTTATTATTTAATTTTTTTTTTTTTTTTTATTTTGTAAAAAAATCCCTTGAGCCAATAGATAAAAATTACTATTAAAGTAAAGAAAAAATTCTTCTGTATCTTGCGTATAAATTATTGTACCATTACTGTAAAATGAGCTTAATGCACTATCTCTGTTTGTGTAAGCCTCGATTTGAATAGTGCCGTTTTGTCCGTCAATTCCAGATTCACCAGTTAATCCTGTATCTCCTTTCGCACCAGTTAAACCTGTATCGCCCTTGTCTCCTTTTTCTCCTTGCAAACCAATAGAGCCATCAAGTCCATTTGTACCTTTTTCGCCCTGCTCTCCGTTTTTATTTTTAAAAAGGTTTAAAAACGAAATTGATAAACCTTTATTTTCATCTGATTGTGCCATTTTAAGTATAATTTTTTAAA
This sequence comes from Bacteroidota bacterium, assembly GCA_031408435.1. Lineage (GTDB taxonomy): Bacteria > Bacteroidota > Bacteroidia > Flavobacteriales > Flavobacteriaceae > Flavobacterium. Next base: position 25,250 of record JANNWM010000018.1, on the reverse strand, counting down.
ACCAGCCGTTGAAATATGACAAACAACGGCGGTTAAATAATGCCCAACATTAATTTTAATGTTGTCCATTGGGTTGTTAAATAATTTATTGCTTTTGGCGACTTGCTTAAAATCTCTAGCTTTTCTAAAATCGTTATATTTTGTTTGACTAACAATTTTATTATTTTTTCTTTTTTGGCAAGTTCTACGGCTGTGCCTGTGCCTATGTCAATTGATATTTTCATATTTTTTAAATTATTTGATGTTTGTTTAAAAGTCCTAAAAATTCATCGTAAAACGCATCGCCCTCGGTTGCAGTTTCTAGCCTTGTCATAATTTTTAAAAAAATAATATTGACTGGTTCGACAGTTTTTTTTACTTTGTCTAAAATCGATTTTTGAACATCGGTCAATGTGCTTTCTTCGGGGGCAGAAAGTCCTGTTTGTGGCACTTTAATACCAAACGCACCAGCTAAGATTGGCAAAGATTGTAAACCTTGCAACATTAATGCGTTTCGGCTGTCATTGTTTTCTTTGGTGTATTTCTTTTCGAGTTGCTCTATTTTTAAATCCTCGTATTTTTCTTTTAAACGTGTATTTTCGCTTAATAAATCACGGTTTCGCTCTTTTAAATCATCAACTTGACTGGCTTTTACATTCAGGTTAATAATTTCGGGAGCAGAAAGTCCAGCACCAAGTCCAAACATTTTCTTTTTTTTCTTTTTTTTCTTTTTAATCAAGTTTTCTGTTTGCACATCATCATTATTTGGTTTTTGTTCAACTTCAGGCGAAATATTAAAATTTTCGTCGCTTGGTTTAAAATTGTTACCATTTTTTCGCTTTGGCTCTACAAACAAATTTGTTTGATTTTTTTCGATGAAAGAATTAAAAAAAATTTCGGCTGTGCCATATTCTTCAAGTATGGATTCACTGGTTTTGTTTCTACAAATAACTTGATTTGTATTTTTATCGGTTATTGTAACAGCCTGATACTTGTCGTTATTTAATTTTTCGGTTAATGCTTGTATTTTTGTCATATTTATTGGTTTTTTAAAAGTTTTTAGAAAGACTTTTAATGTATAAAACAACCGATTGTTTCAAGTTTGGTGCAATAATCGCTGGTATTATGTCTGGAACTTGACTGTAAGGAACTTCTACCGAAGGTCTATTATTTTGTTGATTTGGATTTGAAATAACTGGTATTGGCATAAACGATAGATTTATAACAACATCAGAAACCGTAAAATCTGGCGACACAACAAAACATCTTTTGCTAGGTTCGATAACAAACTTATTGATTACAACGGCAACATCAGAATTGTTAAAAGCCTCGATTGAAATAATATCCTTTAAATCAAATTTTTGATTTCCTGAATATTCTTGACTTATAAAATTTGATTTTGTTATCATTATCGTCTTGGATTTGTTGCAATTGGTTTAACTGGTTGCGGGTTTAAGTTTTGTGAACGAACTGGAGCTATTAAACTTTTTTTAGGTTCTTGACCATAAAAAAAGTGTACAAAAACTTCAATATCGTTTTCTTTGTTTCCGTTTGAAGTCCTTTCAGTTTGTAGGTTCAACGAAAAAGTTTCGTTTTTTGCCATAAACCCCAAAGGCTTTAAACTAGCCTTATAACTTCCGCCAGTTTGCTTGTAATTGTCAATATGAACCATTGGAATAATGTCTCCAAAATTATTGTCTTGAACTGACATAAAAATCAACGGTTTTGTATCTTCTAAAGGTTGCAAAATGTTTTCTGTGCCTCTAGTATAAACAACCATTGACTCAACATAACCGTTCAAATCGACTGTTACAGTCGCTTCGTTTTGTCCGTTTTTTGGCTTTAAATATGCTGTTGTTTGCTTTTGTTTTCTTGTAGTCATTTTGTAAAAAATTAAAAAAAAACCTAACCTTACGGCTAGGCTTTTTTATATTAAATCAACTTATTTAAGTCTTAGATTTTTGTTCTAAATACTCTAAATTCTAATCTTAAAAAAGATTGAATATTAGCGTCTGAAATTGGCGCAGTAACCCCTGTTGGCATTTGAATTTGCATTGCGATAGGCTCATTGTTTTTCAAAAATGGTGTGTCTGCAAATTTTCTCCAAGCTTGGAACTTGTCGCCTTGCAAGTCAGTTAACGGCATACTTAAAACGAAATTTCCGCCTTGAGTAATTACAATTTCTGCGTTTTGCAATTCTGCTGGCAATCGGTCCTCATTCTGCCAATCGGCATTTTGTATAGTCTCTCCAGATGTAGAGTACAAAACTCTCATTGCTTGAATACTTGCATTTGTGCCAGTATTAAACTTGTTTCCGTCAAAGTTTGTAATTCCAACAACCGCTTTGGTTTCGTTTGTCAATAAATCTGTTTTATTGGCAATTCCTGAAACATCTGCCGAAACATACAAAGTAGTTTCTTTTAGCACTGGGATTTTTCCGTTTGCTCCTTTTGTGTGTGCGATATTCAAGCCAAATAATGCTTTTGCACGTGCCATTTCAGAACTTTGAGCAATTCTTACTGATGGTCTTTTTTTTGATGCTCCGATTGGTGCGATTTTTCTTAACATGATATATTTATTTTAATTTATTTTTAATTAATCTACTGCTTCAAAGTCAGCGTATAATGCTTCGTCGTCGTAGTCTCCATTTAATGCTTCGTCTTCGTAGTCTCCGTTTAGTGCGTCGTCTTCAAAATCTCCGTTTAAAGATTCGTCCTCGTAGTCTGCGTTTAATGCTTCGTCTTCGAAATTTGCATTTAAACCGTCAGAAACTTGATTACCGTTTTCGTCAAAATATGTTCCGTTTAACGCATCGCCATAAGCCACAACATCTCCACCAGCTGACAAGTAACCCGCTAGGCTGTCATCGTGGTAGTTTCCGTCATTGTCGGTGTAACCACTGTTAAGCATTCCGTAAGCTCCTGATAATCCTAAAGATTTTTGAGCAAATTTTCCGAATTTTGTTTCAGGATTCAATTTGTTTGCAATAGCATCAATACTGGCAACTGCCTTAACGGTTTCTAGTCCTTGCGTGATTGCAATTCCCATATATGCACCTTGCAATAAACTTGCTTTTGTGTCTGTACCTTTGACTTGACTAGCGAGATAACCGCTACCAGCACAAAGAACCAAAGACATAATTATTTTAACTGGGTTAGATACTTCTAACATTCCAGTAATTCCTTTTGATACTGCACCGCCAAGAACGGCTGAACCAACTGTTAAAACTGTTTTATTCATTTCTTTTTATTTATTAAATTTTGATACTTTTTTTATTTTTTTGTGGCTAAATACACAATCAATCCTAAAACTCCAACCCCACCAATTGCGATTGGTGTCGTGATTTCAAAACCTTGTTTGACTTCTGATTTAGAAGCTTCTTTTTCTTTCAAGTCTGAAAGTTCTTGTTTCAAACTTTCGACATCAGTATTTTTAAGACTTGCCAATGCTTGAACTTGTTCTTGCGTTACGGCTGGTTGTGTTGGTTGATAGCTTTTATATCCAACTGGCGTGTATGCAATTGGCAAACTTTGAGCAACAAACGGCACTTGGCTTGGCGTTGTAAATGTTCCAGTATTTGGAAATCCAAATTGATTAATGTTTTGTTGTGGTTGTGCAACTTCTTGTATTGCGGTTTGTTGTTGTGGATTGACTACACTATCAACTGTTTGCGCAACGTCTGAAACTCCTACAACCTTATTGACAATGTTTGAAATTACAGAACCGCCCGGCAAGAAACTTGCTGCAACGCTCAAAAGTGGTGCAGCTAACTTGACAACTTTTACAGTATCTCGTGCAGCCGATTGTACATTTCTTTTTATAAAATTGCCAATACTTTTGAATGAAAATCCTAAACCGTTAATGTTTTCTGATATGTAAATATCATCGTTTTCGACATTTGCATACAAACCATTTCCGCAACTGTAATAACCAACATTTAAACCATTAGAAGCGTTTTGAACACTACCCGCAATTTTTAAAAATGATTCGAATATTGGCGTTCCTTTTGGTAGTGAAACCAATATTTTTGCCAATAAATCTTCTGAAATATTTACTACTTGCATGTTAAACAATTAAAAAATGATTTAGTACTGGTTTTTCTAGCAATTGGTCGTTTTACGGCTTTTTTGCGTTTTATTGGGCGTTTTGGTTTTGAACCGTTTAACCCTAAATGTGGTAATTTTGACATAAAAATATCTTTTGCTAAAGTGAATTTTCCTTCACTTTTGTTTTTTCGTGTTCCGTCGATTGTAAAATATCCGTCTAGTAAACTGCCAGTTTCTTGATTTTTTGGCACTATCACGTAAACGTGAGTAAAACTATTAGGGTTCATTTTTGGTTGTTTGACTTGCCTGATGTAGTGTTTTATTCCTAAATTGAGCAGTATCGAACTTGCAAAAATGCTGTAACTTTTGCAATCTATGCCCAATTGTCGGGCAACGTGCCAACTGTGTGCTGGACTTCTTAGATTTTGCAAATTTCCGGCAATGTCATATTGAATGTAATTGAACAAAAATTCGTAAATATTTTCGCAAGTTTCTTGAATTGTACCAAGTTGTAAAACTTGCACCAAACGGCTCACTTGCTTAAAATGTTGCATCGTCCATTTTTTCATTTGGTCGACTGTATGAAAAGTGTCGCCGTTGCCTAAATCTTGATTTTTGGCTGGTGGCAAATCAATAAGATTATCAAATTTAGAACCGTCTAAAATTGGTCGCTTTAATGCCTGATTTATTTTTTCTTTATCCATTTTGTTAAGGCAAAGTAAAGCACAAAAAAAACGCACCCTTTTTATTTAGGTGCGTTTGGGTTGGTTTGGATTTAAAAAAAGTTGTTTGCGTTGGTTTGGGTTGATTTTTTGAGATAAAAAACCTAACAATTAGCAGTTTTATTTATTGGTTTGTTTAATTTATTGCTTGACTTTAATCACAAATACATCAAAATTACTAAAATCTTTATCGTTTGTAGTTACCATTACAAGGCTATAATGTTTAGAGGTTGCTCCAATTAAAGTATCGGCTGGTTTAGAATTTATATTTTTAGTAATAAATTCGTCGGCAATTTTAGAAATTGATGTATTAATGTGTTTAACTGGAATTAAATTAATTGATTTTTTAAAAAAATTACGTTCCTGAATTGTTAATCCTTTGTAATTGCTTAACCAGTTCAATAATTCTATTTTAGTAACAATCGAAATACATATTTTTTCAAATCCTATATTATTCTTAACTAACTCTACAAAATGTGGAACACGAGTTAAATAACGACTAACTATGTTTGTGTCTAATAAATGCGTAATCATAACGGTTTTAATTTTCCTTCTTTAACAAGTTTTTCGCCTAGAATACTAGCTTTTTCCATTAATTCTGCAAATGCTTTTTGTTTAGGAGTCAATTTTTTTTCTTTAACTGCCCCGTTCAATGCTGGTTTCTTTTCTTTAGTTTTCATAATTTCTAGTTTTTTATAATTCAAATATACAACAATCGCTCCAAAAAAACCGCTAACAATTAGCGGTTTTGGTTATTGGTTCATCGAAAATAGATTTCATAAACTCATCATAAGTATTAAAATCTTTGAGGTTGTTGAGTTTCTTGGTGTCTTTGAAAACCACGGCATCGATAATAGCGTCTTTGCGATCTATTATTTCGTTGAGTTCGATAATTCGATTATCGCACCAGTCTAGCATAATGTTTTTTTCGTGCAATTGTTCTAGTAATTCGGATTTGCTTATCATTGTTAATTGATATTAAATTGATAAACTGGCGTTGGAATGTTGTAAACTGGCGGAAGTCCTTGTTTAAGTTTTTCGTTTTCCATGCGCAATTTTCTTAAATCGTCTTTTTGCATGTTACTGACAATTTGCATAGAAACACTTGACTTAACGTGTTTTAAAAGCAATAGTTTGTGGTCTGTTGGTAGCTGGTTGTAATCTAGCTTTTCGAGTAAAAGCTTGGTTAATTCTAGAAAATCGCTAGAATCATAAAAATTCTGGTCATTGTTTACATTGTTTAGCATTTGTAAAAATTTATAAGTTTATAAAAATAGGGCATAGCCCCCTCAGAGTCGCTAAACAAACAATCTGCCTTGCGGAAGAAAGAATTGAGAGAACTACACCTTTATTATAAGGTTTCGATAAAAGTTGTTTTGAATTTCACAAAACAGATGTGTTTATTTAGCAAAACAAATACAACAATTATTGTGCCATAAAAAAGTTTTTTTTATCAATTATTTTAATAAGTGAGAAAAAATCACTTATTAGAATAATTCTAATTGTATAATTTTAGTTTGCTGAATTATTGCTTTTGTTTTATCTTTCTGTAATTCTTTAAGATTTTTCATTTCGTCAAGTAAATCAATTGCGTTTTCATATTCTCCTTTTCTTACTTTTAGTTCTAAATCTTTTATTTTTATTTTGGATTGTTCAATTTCTATTACTTTTTGTTTGTGTATTTCGTATTTGCCAAAAATTAAATTATCAATGGTGCTGTAAATCCAAAATTCAAATTCAGCATCTAACCAAGAAGCAAATTTTAAAGCTAAAACTTTGTGCATAAAAGTTCCCTTTTTTTGTTTAGACAAAAATAAATCATCTTGAGACTTTATTTTTAAATAGTCGGATTTCCGACTATTTAAACAAACACTAATAAATCTTTTAGTGTTTTCGTTTTCCATAAAATGTGTAATTTTTTTATTAAACGCTTTTGCCATATCGGTAGCATTTATCATAACATTACCTTGATTACCTAATAAAAAATGTATTGCGGTATCTTGGTAAATAAATTCTAAACTTTTAAAATTTGGTTTCATAATATTTGGGTTTAAAAATCAATAACTAAATTTATTAAAATCGGTCATTTCGTAACCAGTTGGCAATCCAAATCGTTTAAAGAAAAAACCTTTGATGCGGTTGCAAATAATACTTTTAGTAATTGGTATGTTTAGTTGTTCTTGAAAGCTTCTAATTTCGGTTAGTACTGTTTCTCTAGTTAATTGGTCGCTGTACAACTCGACCATTTTGGACTTGTTAATTTGTGTTGGTAACGGTTTCATTCGATTTGGGTTTTTAGTTAATTTTTTTTACCTTTGTCAAATGATGTGAGTATCATAAACCTATAAATTAGAACCGTTGCAACGCCAATTGTAATGGTTTTTTTGTGTTTTATAGTTATTTTGAGCAAAAATCTATTTTAAGCCTACTTCTTATTAAAAATGTATTTTTGTCTTTGCCACTAGATAAAACCTTATCAAATAGCTTTATTTTAAGTTTATCGTCGTTTAAGTAATTAGAAAGTTTGTTCGCGCTGGTTAAATGTGTTTTTTTTAGGTCAATTTGTGTTTCGCAAACCCGAATAATGAAATTTTTGTTAATTTGAACGTTAACCCGATTTAGCGCTTTTTTAGCTGGAATAAGTTGTTTTCTCATTGGTTGTCAATTACAAATTTTACATTAAAAATAGTTTGAATATTGCGATAATCTCGTGCGCCATTGTATGATAAATTATTGCTTTTGGCATAATCTGAAATTGTTTGCAAACCTAGATATTGCCCAACAACTTCAATAAATTGAACTAGGTCGTTATTTTCGAAATCTCCAGCGCACATTTTCTCATCAAGAAAATTGATTAATTTTTTGCCGTTAGGCGTTGTTTCTAGGTTTGTCATTGGGTTCTATTTATTGAATTGCGTCAAGCGGGTAGTTGTCGGCTATTTTACAACCGAACCGTGTAAAATGACAAAGTAAAGTTTTTCAGGCTCAGCACCCCATTCAGGATTACCTGTTCTTATTTCAATTCCTTTGTGTTCTAATTTTAGAATTCGGTCGGTATCGCCTGATTTTGGATAACCTAAAGTCATTGTATTAGTTTGAAATTTATTTTTAAACTTGTAACCACCATAGTCAAAGTAATCTGAATTTATATTTTTAGACATTTCTAAAAGCCATTCAATACTATTTGTTTTCAAAATAATTTCCCATTGTTTTTTTGAATTTCTCCAACTCATTTCAAAAAATCTAATACACCAGTAAGGTGTAATTTCTCTGTAATCCTCGGTTTTGATTCCAGATTTAGTCATTTGAAACCATTGTTTTTTTAGCGATAATTGTAGGTTCATAATTGAAAAAATTTAAGCGTGAATAAAAAAACAGCCGACAACACAGGTTTTAAGAAATTGGGGTTGTCGGCTTACCTCAATGTTGGTTTTGTATTTGCAATGTTTTAGGCTTAATTTAAAGTTGGCTTTGTGTCAAACCCCCAACTTCTTAAAGCCTGATAACGTTGTGCAAAAATTTTAACCTACTGCTCACAAACAAAAACTTGACCATTGGCATAAAGCGTTTTAAATGTTTCCATTTGTGTAAATTCTGTGAAATAATAAACTCTTTGTTCTAAAATTCCATCTTTATTTTTACAGAAATAGGCTGTACCAATTCGTTTGTTGTTCCATTGGTCTGTGAAATCGTCTCGAACTGCTGGGCGAATGTTTAGCGTTATACTCATAGCTTTTTTAATAAAATTATTGCTAAATTTGTAACCTCAAAATCAATGGCTGGGTACATTTTTTTGAAAATGTTTTTTGTTTCTTCGACGCTGTAACCAGTATCGAGATAGCAATTAAAATCGTTTAAGTCATTCAATTTTAAATAAACCATATTAACAACAATTGATTTGCAATGATGTTCGTTTTTTAATTCAATATCAAAAATTTTGCTGACTTGATATTTTTTTGACATTAAACGAATGGTTGTAAAATAATTACAATTTAATTTATTGTTCCAATTGGTCGAAAATTTAATAGTGTTGTTCATTATTTAACTTTATATAGACTTTTAATGAATTTTTTAAATGATTTTTTAGCCGTTTTTTTACAAATCGTCTCATCTTTAAAATCCATTCTAATATTTCCAATTAAATGGCGGACAATGTATTGATTAGCTTCATTAACATTTACATTTGAATTTTTCATTAACATTAATGAACTTGATAAGAATTCTTCATTATCAAATTCAAAATAAAATTTTGATATTTTCATAATTTCTAATTTTTTACAACCAATCTGGCAAATCGTTTTCGTTGTTAAATTTTTTTTCTTTTTCTATGTTTTCATTTTCTTGCAATTCGGTTGCAATGTCATTGACAAAACAAAAATGCTCAACTGTTTTGCCGTGTCCGTTTTCTTTTTTCTTTACAAATTCTTTTATTTTTTTGCCGTAAATTTTTGTACAATAGGTTTCTAAATCTCGTTTAAAATCGCTTGGTTTTTTGGCATCGTTTTCTAAATCTTTTTTATAAATTTCATAAATCAAGGCTTTGTTAATCCACGTTATTTGGGTTGATTTTTCGATGTATCCTAAATTTTCTAACGGTTCAACGTTTTTGTTTGGCTCTATATAATCTCTAAAAAAATCATTGAAAAAATTAAATCCAGCATCACGAATCTCTTGACGTGCTGACCTGTAAATTAGATTTTGACCGTCAACGGTTGGTTTTTTGTCATATTTTAAATAAAACTGCAAACATTCCATCAAAAAACTATCATCTAACTGCCAATCGGTTGCAGAATAAGTTTTGTCCCAAAGGGTTTTACCGTCAAAACTATCGGCAACGTTTCGAGAAAATAAAAAATCTTCGTTATTGATGTGATAAAAATTAGAACATTCAAAATTTAACATTCTGCGGTTGAAACTGTCCGACAAATCTTTAGGCACGGCATTCATTGTAATTGCAATTTTTGTAAAATGCTCGAACGGAACATAAACCATTTTGCCACCTTTCCAGTTGCAAGTAACATCTGCGGTTATGTCCGAAAAAAGTTTAGTTAAATCAAAATACATATTCATTTCGTCAAAATGTAGTAGTTTTGTTTCGTCGTCAACATCTGTATATTTAAAACGTTCGGTATCTTTGTTCAATTCTCTACCGTTGCGCTCTAAATGATTCGGGATTAATGAATACAAACCGTTAATAATTACCGATTTGCCCGAACCGCCCTTGTTATCGGTTATCGATTTGCCTATTGCGTTGTCTGTACCCAGTACAAAATATGATTTTTGTTTGATTTTTGTTTCGTGCAACAAATAACCCAAACAATACATTTTATTAATAAATTCTTGTTTTTGGTGCGTGTTTTCGGCTTCGGTTAGTTTGTTGCTGGTCAATCCAAATGGGTTAGTGTCAATTTGGTTTTCGTCGGCATCTTTTAGCCAATAAAAACGGCTTGTATTAATTAATAATTTCAAATATTTAGAATCTGTATTTAAAATTTCTACATCAAAAACGCCTTCATCGTTTATGATTATTTTTGTTGCTTTTGGTTTTTCGAAATAATTTCTAGGAATTATATTTTTTTTCCAAATTTGGGTATCGTTTTTTTGTATGTAATTTTTTCGATATTATCGGCAGTAACATTAATAATCGTATTTTCATAAAAATACATTTGACTGCTAGGAGTTGATTTGTCAATTTTCAAAATAGTTCTTGGCAATAATTTAATACTTTGATTGTCGCCAAAAAATATCGATTTCGAAAACATTTCTTGAATTTTTAGCGGCACTAACATTTTTTGCAACCAATTAATAACAAATAGTTTCACGTCAGACGGTTCAGTTTTTGTTATAATATTGTCTTCAATTTTTAAAAATATTTTTTCGCTAATGGCTCTTTTGCTTTTGTTGTCAAATTGTGGAATATCATAGATATAAAAACCGTTGTAATGCAAAAAATTAATCAACCTGATGTTATTGACAGAATATGTAATTTTTTTCGGGTTGTAATCCCAAAATTCAAACTCTTTGGCTTGACCTAGCAACTCATTAAAATTGTATTTAACCGTTTCAATAGAAGTTTCTTTGCTAAAACCTCGAATCCAGTCCGAAATATCTTTTTTGTTTTTTTCGATTAATTCTTTTGGCGGAAATAACATTTTAATTTTTAAATGCTTTTTTGACATTAAACCCATTTTTATTGCCATTTCTACACCTGTTTTGTCTAAATCAGGAACATAAACAACATTTTTTGCAACTTTTAACAGTAAGTTTAACTCAAATTCTGATATGATTTCGGTTTCTGAATTGAACCAAATCACATCATAACCAAGGCTTGCAATATTCAAACCGTCGCTTCCGCCAGTTGCAATAAATACATATTCTAATTGTTCGGGTGCGTCGTCCGATTCGTCAACAATGCTAAATTCATCAAAATCATCTGTATTGAATTTTTTGGCTAATTGTTGCAACCTGTTGTAACCGTAAATGTGGCGGGGCGGTTTTGTGCCAACAAAATGATGTTTAGAACTAAAACCGTCTTTGTTTTTAACGGCTTTTGGTTCATATATTTTAGTAAAATTTTCGGCTTTATAACCAAAAATCGGATAATCGGGCGTTGCAGTAACCGATAAAACTGATAATTTTTCTGTTCCTGAAATTTGCTTAACCGTTTCAATGCTTTCTATTTCGTGAAAGTCATAATCTTTGCAAGTGTTTTGGGTCAAAAAAGGCGCAAAAATTGCAGTATTTTTGGTTTTTGGAAAATATTTTATTTCATAGTCGCCTAGTTTTTTTTCGGTTGTATCTGTCCAAATTTTTGTTGGCAAAAACATTCGTTTTGCAACGCTAGTGCTGTCTAATTGAAATTGAGCAAACAAAGTATTGCAAGCAGTAATAAAATCGCAACAATCACGATTTTTGACATAATCTATACAATTGACACCTTTGTCATTCTCTTTAAAATTTGTAAATAAATAAATATCGTTTGCGCCTATGGTCACGTTGCTAGAACCTGAATCAAAACTAAAACCTTTGGCGGTTTTTTTGGTTTTAATTCCGCTAAATTCTTGCTCAAAAAACAACAAACCGCCGTTAGTTTTTTGGTATAAAAGTTCTAAATCAAAGTGTTTTTTTTCGCTCATTTTAATTATACTATTGATTCAAATCGATTAGCCGCCAAACGAACTTTGTTTTTATCGAATTTTTTTTGTTGCAATAAATCTTGAACTTGTTTTAAACAATTGCTATAAAAAACAAATAAATTTAATTTGTCATTGTTGGTATAAGGAAAGTCTTTCAGGCTGATAATTTGCCCTATAACTCTTTTTCGATATGCTTTTATTTGTTTTGGGGTTTGGTCAATTAAATTCATCGTTACTGATTATAAATTTTGTACCAAGCATAAACAACAACAACAACAATAAAAACTAACATTGCTATTACAAAAAAATCGTCATTGTCTTCGGGTTCTATCTGAAATTTTGGAGAATCAAAGTATTTTTTCATCTTTTGCGTTTATTTGGTTAATAGTTTGTTGTCGTATCATTTTTTTATCATTAACCATTCGTTGCAATAAAAATTTATTTACGGTTGCAAAATGATGCTTAATGTTGTCTTGCTTATTGGCTTCGAAAAATTCTTGAATAACATCATACACAACTTGTGATTGATGTCTGTTTTGTGCAGTAATCATTAATTTAAAAAAAATGATACAACCCTTGCAACTGGTTTGCAAGTGTATGTTTTGGTTAGTGGTTGGTCAAAAACCGATTTATCAATTGTTTTGTAAAGAATATTGCAGTTGTTTTCGTTCATTATTGCAATAACTCGCAAATTGTTGGCAGTATTAAAAATTTGTGTAGTTGACATTTTAATTGTTTTTAATAATTTCGCATTCAAAAGTCCAGTTGTCGAAACTTGACAACCTCGATAATGTTTTAGCTTCCTGAATTGCCAATTTGCTATCGGTCGAATTAATCAATAAACTTGGTGCGGTTGCGCCTGTAAAGATGTTGGTAGGTGTAATTTTGTAAGTTGACATATTGGATAATTTTATGGTTAAATTCTGCTTTTTTTAAGTTGTTTTTTTCGTTTTTTGAGCATCGAAAAAATTACACGTTCGACGGTTTCGTTTTCTGTGTAACCGTTAATTATTTGTTGAATAATTTTGGTTGTAAACGTTTCGCTTCGTTCGGGTTTATGTCCAAGTTTTTCTAAATAAGGAATTATTTTTTTTGAGTAATGCTTTCCGATTACTTCGATAATTTCTTTTTTTTCTATGATTGTAATCATATTAATTGATATTGAATTGTGTAATTGTATTCTTTATTTAATTGTAGAACCTGATTGCTAATAAATGTATCACTACCAATAAAAATTATATTTTTTGTACGCTTTATTTCTTTTTTTTTCAAGCAACGGTGCAAATAATATTTTCGGTTATATGCCATTTTTTAGTTATTTAAAATTTTAATTGTGCAATATTAAAAACTTTTATTTTTTTTAACATTTTGGCACTGCAATTGCATTACTATTTTATTGCAACATTTTTAACTTTTATTGCAACAATTAAAAACTAATTTATGAATCAAGAAAAAAAAGCATTAATAGCAGAATTTAACGAGCAAATTGTATCTATAATTCACAAAAATCAGTTATCGGCAAAAGAATCATTGTCAATGCTCAAGTTGTTAGAACTTCGGGCAATTAATGATAAAATGGACGAGATTATCAAAATTTTAAAAAAGTAAATAATGATACTTTTGGATTTATAGTAGTCTCGGTAAAATCGACACAGTTTAAAAAACAAGTCTTTTCGATAGCTTTTTTGAGCGATTTAAAATTATAAATTATCAATTTTTCAGTAACGTTATCGTGATAAGATTTAATTAAATCGTTCTTTGAAAAAGTTACTCTTTCGTTTGCTAAAACATCGGTAATCCAGTTTTTAAAGTCCATTTTTTTTTAATTGTTTAGGGTTAAATTTTTATTGCAACATTTTTAACTTTTATTGCAAGATTATTATCATTATATTGCGTTGTTTTTTTATAACCGTTTTAAAATGTTTTTAAAGTGGTTTTCGATTACAAATATAGAGTACTTTTTCTAATAAACAACTTTTTTTGAGTAAATTTTCTAATATGAATGAAAGAATTTTACAATTAATTGATTTTAAGCAAATTAATAAATCTATTTTTTACAAAAAAACAGGTTTATCAAATGGTTTTTTAGATAAAAAAGGAAATATCGGAAGTGATAAAATAGAAATTATACTCAAAACTTATCCAGATATTTCTCCCGATTGGCTTTTAACAGGTTCAGGCGAAATGTTGCGAGAAGTTGCAATAAAAAGCAATTTTAATCCAGAAATAGAAAAGTTTTTGAATTTAAAAAACGTTTTTAGCGAGATTTTCGAGCGTTTAGAGAAATTAGAACAAAACACCGACGGTTTGGCAATTGGTCACAAGGTTAACCAATAAATTGCAAAAATTATCGATGAAAAAATTATTGAAAAAAAATAACTAAATTTGTATAAAAAAGATGATATTAGAGATAAATAATGATGATTTTTTTTTCGATGCAATAAATACTTTTACTAATTTTAATTTGTATGATGCGGTTTGGAACCGATATGTGAAATTTGGTTTGCCAAAAATTGAAAAATGTATAGATATATTAAAAAAAGATAAACTTAAATTGCAATTTTTGACCATTCAAGAAGCAAATAATCAGTTAAAAGAAATTGAACCAATATTTAATTTTTTGATTAAAAATAAAACTATTATGACCGAAATTTATAAAACAGACAAACAAGAGTTTTTCGAAAAAAGTTTGCAGTTTATATATGAACTAGAAACAACAATCGAAGCCTTAGAAGATATTGCAGAACCGCACGCTAGCTGGAAACAATTTTGTTTATTGCCAAGCAACGACGATTGGAACCACCCAGATAACGACCATTGGGACACAGGAAATTATTAATTTATGCAAAACATTAGTATTGGCGATATTATATTTACGCCTTATCCATATTCGGATTTTACAGAATTAAAAAAACGCCCAGCATTGGTAATTTCTAAAAATAATAATAAAGATGTTATAATTGTAAAAATAACATCTGTAATAAAAAATAGTGATTTTAATTATTTAATAAATCCTAAAAAAATAAATTTTGTCTTGCTAAAAGAAAGTCAAATAATGCTAAATTCTATTTCTACAATCGATAAAAATTTAATTTTAAAAAAAATAGGAAGAATTTTTGATAATGAACTAGATTTAATTTTAAATAAAATAAAAGCTAATTTGACAAGATAACAATGAAAACTAATAAAATTATAGATGCAAAATATTTTGGAAATGGAATTGTAGAAATTACTTTCAACGATAAACATTTTGAATATATAAACGTTAGCAAATTTATTAAAGACAATCCGCACCCACAATACAATAAATATCTTGATGAAAAAAAAGCCAAACAATTCAAACTAGAAAACGGTAATATTGTTTGGGGCAAAAATTGGGATTTAGTTTTTGCGATAAACGATATTTATTCAGGTAAATTAAATTAAAAAAAATTAATTTACCGAAAAATCTATTAAATTTATAATTCTCATACATTCCTGATACTTTTTTTTATATCGAATCAAATCTTTAATTATTTGGTCAATCTTAGACTTAATAATTTTTAGTTGTTGCAATTTAATGTCTTGATTTTTTTCTGAATCCAGCAATAAAAGTTGTTTTTTTAGTTCTTTTATCATTCAGTTTCAATTTTATCAATTTCGTTTTCGATTTGCGCTTTTAAGTCTAGTGCATTAATATAGAATAACAACTTATTTCGCATTTGTATTAAGAAAACAAGAATTGCGATCACTATTGGCAAAATTATAAATTTATCTAGCCTAATAGTTTCAATAAATTGTACTTCATCATTTATTAAAATAATGATTTGATATATAAGCATTCCAATAGGTGCCAGTATAGATTTATTCCACCAATTGCTCGACGTAAAAAACCATATAATCATTAGGTATAAAAAAATAAATTTCTGCAAGAAAACCCAAACAAAAGTACTTACTGATTCATAATACAGGCTGGTATAGGTAAAAAAAGAAGTTTTCCAAACTTTTACATCTGGAAAACTTTCGTAACTATAAAAAACAATTGGTGTTATTGCAATAACAATCGCAATAATACTATCCGCCCGTAGGAGGTTTAATTTTTGTAACGTCAACGCTAGTTTTTTGAGGTTCGTTTTGTTTGTCATCGATTTCTGAAGCTGTACACGCTGCAATTAATAACACTAAAACCAAAAGCAATAATAAAGATAGATTTTTCATAATGAATAAATTTTAAGTTAGAACCCAAATTTATTAATTATCGAAACGCAATTTTATTGCAATGTTTTTAGTTATCAATTATTTATCAACGTGAATAATTTATTGTTAAAATAATTGGCGCAAAATTTAAACTATTTTTTAAATAATTTTTACAGTTTTACCGTACATTTTGTTAAAGTTTTCTAAAATAAAATAGTAAAAAACAACAAAAAAACTTATTTTTGATTTTGTTTCTTGAAGTAAAGCAACAAATCGTTGTAAGAGAAACAAAAAAGAAACAAAATATTTGTTGTATTTAATTATAAATCAAATAGTTATAAATTTTGTTTCTTTGTTTCTCTATTATTTAATATATATGAAGTTAAAATAAAAAATAATATATATAAATAAAGGAAAAACAAGAAACAACCGCTTTTCGGGTAGATTCAATCCAGCTAAAAAAACGCTTTAGTTTCTTTATTCTATTTTTAATAAATAAATTTTGGGGTACGGGGTAAGTATAAATATAATAATAAAAACTTGTTATCCCTTATGTTATATAATAAAATGAATAAATGTTTAATGTCGTAATCCTGTCAAAATAGCTTAAAAAGTAGTAGTTTTAATATTATTAAATGCCTGTATTATAAGTTTTTAAGAATATGTAGTTTTCGGGTTTTTGCCTGTCTCTCGCTACAATTCCCAAAAAAACCGACTTCAATTAGTCGGTTTTTTGTTTGTTATAAATGAAGTGGTTTAAACTTTTTTTAATTGGCTGCAAAATTGTCTTTTTGCCCCATATTTCAATTTTTTTTTATTCGATAGCGATGCTAACCAATAAAAAATCCAAAATCTGAAACAAAAATCTTAATTTTCCGCTTCAATCAAAAAAATTTAAACCACTTCAATAATTATTTTGACAATTTCGTAATCAATTCATCAATATTTAAACTTAATAATTCGCCTGTAACCAAGTTTTTAAGTCCAAATTTCTTTTCAAAAATTTCTTTTTCGGTTATAATTACTGCGTATTGAATATTTCTTCTTTCGGCATGTTTGTATTGTTTGTCGATTTTGGCATTATCTGGATACATCTCTACTTTAAATCCTGATTTTCTTAAATCTTTAACGGTTTTCATTGCATAAAAAGCTTCTTTTTCTCCATAATTCAAAAATAATGCTTTGGTCGATGTTGTCACGGTTTCTGGAAACA
Source organism: Bacteroidota bacterium (assembly GCA_031408435.1). GTDB lineage: Bacteria > Bacteroidota > Bacteroidia > Flavobacteriales > Flavobacteriaceae > Flavobacterium. The sequence continues at coordinate 7,978 of JANNWM010000018.1, read as the reverse complement.
AATTCATTTCTTCGATAACCAAATAAATTCGGTCTAAGCCAAATGAAATCCCTACACCACTCATGTCTTTCAGACCAAAAATCCCAGTCAAATCGTCATAACGACCGCCACCGCCAATAGAGCCCATTGCAACTTGTTTTGGAGGTGCAACTTCGAAAATTGCTCCTGTGTAATAATTCAATCCTCGAGCCAAAGTTACATCTAAATCTAAATTTGCAGAAGCTAATCCGAGTTTTTCGATGTTGTCACAAATAAATTTCAGCTCTTGAACACCTTTCATTCCTTCTATCGATGTTGATAAAAGAATGCCCAATTCCTCTATTTTTTCTTGAATATTTCCAGTAAAATTAAATAGCGGCTGCACTTTTTCGATTGCTATTTCAGAAATTCCTTTTTCTATCATTTCTTTTTTTACGCCATCTTCGCCAATTTTATCGAGTTTGTCTAATGCTACCGTAAAATCGATTAATTTGTCTGATGCACCAATGACTTCGGCAATTCCTGAAAGAATTTTGCGGTTATTTATTTTTATTGTGGCTCCGTTTAATCCTAAATCTGCAAAAACTGAGTCATATAATTGTATCAATTCTACTTCTTGCCACAACGATTTTGATCCAACAACATCGGCATCGCATTGAAAAAACTCTCTAAAACGTCCTTTTTGTGGTCGATCTGCACGCCAAACTGGTTGTATTTGATAACGTTTGAACGGAAATTCAATATCATTTTGGTGTTGCACAACATACCTTGCAAAAGGTACAGTCAAGTCATATCGCAAGGCTTTTTCGGAAATGCTTGGCGTAAGTTTTGTGCTATTTTTAGTTTCAAGATATTCAGAATTTGCCTTTTCGAGATAATCTCCAGAATTCAAAATCTTGAAAATTAATCGGTCGCCTTCTTCACCGTATTTTCCCATAAGGGTTTCCGAGTTTTCAAAACTTGGAGTTTCGATTGGTGCGAAACCAAATTTTTCGAAATTGGTTTTTATAATTTGAATAATATATTGTCGCTTAGCAACTTCGGCTGGCGAGAAATCTCTTGTTCCTTTTGGTATGCTTGGTTTTTGAGCCATTTTTTAATTTTTATTTTAGATTTCAGAAATTAGATTTATATGTTAGCTAAAATCAATTTATTTAATGATGCAAATATCTTATATTTAAAATAATTATTCTGTTTTTTATTGGATTTTTGAAACAAATAAAATTTCAATTCTAAATCAAAAATTCTTTAACAAGCATACAACCTAGGCGTGATAGAAGGGATTTCGTTTTTTGGAACTAGAGTAATGAAAGCACGATTAACTTCAAAAAAATAAAATAGTTTGTAACAAAAAGCTTATTTTTGAGTCAAATATAAACTATGTTTAAATTATTCAGAGAAAATATTAAAATTGCAATTGGTTCGATTAGAACTCAGTTGTTACGCACAATTTTGACAGCGTTGATTATAGCAATTGGCATTTCGGCATTGGTCGGAATCTTGACCGTTTTGTCGGCATTGGACAATAAAATTACCAAAAATTTTGCGTCGATGGGTTCGAATACATTCAATATTGACCAGTTCGATTTTTCGAAACAAAATGATGGTGACGAAAGCGAAGACAGAATGAATCCGATAATTTCGTACACCGAAGCATTGGAATTTAAACGAAAATTTAATTATCCGTTTACTCAAACTTCGTTATCTTTTACTGCTACGCAAACTGCGGAAGTCAAATTCGAAAGCGAGAAAACCGACCCAGAAATTTCGGTTCTTGGTGTCGATGAGAATTATATGATGAATTCGGGTTTAGAAACTATGTATGGTAGAAATTTTACAAATTTTGACATCTCGAACAATACTTATTCGTGCATAATTGGGTCAGATTTTGCCAACAAAGGTTTACTAAAAGATGTTAACCCGATTGAAAAAATATTAACAATTCGTGGAGCAAAATTCAAAGTTATTGGCGTTTTAAAAGAAAAAGGTTCGACTTTTGGCAAACGACAGGATTTGCGTGTTTTGATTCCGATTCAAGTAGCACGTTCGCTTTTTACCGCCTCGGATATAAATTACACCATAAGTTCGATGGTCAGCAAAAACCAATTTTTGAATCAAGCCATAGATAACGCAATAACTACAATGCGGAAAGTTCGCAAATTGAGTCCTGTTAAAGACCAAAATTTTGCGATTTCTAGAAGTGACGATTTAATTAATAAAATTAAAGACATTACTGGATATTTAAAAATCGCTGCAGTTGTTATAGGGTTAATAACAATTTTTGGATCATCGATTGCGTTAATGAATATTATGATAGTATCGGTAACCGATAGAACTCGTGAAATTGGTGTTCGAAAAGCTTTAGGTGCAACCAAAATTACGGTTGCTGTTCAATTCTTTATGGAAACATTAATTATTGGACAAATGGGCGGAATAATAGGAACGGTTTTCGGTATTTCACTGGGTTATTTAGTATCGACATTGGCCGAATTCGAATTTGTAATTCCCTGGATGGCAATTATTTCTGCATTTGTAATTAGTTTTATTGTAGCAATTGCATCTGGTTCTTATCCGGCTTGGAAAGCCGCAAAACTCGACCCGATTGAGGCTTTGAGGTATGAATAAAAAATAAGATTTTCGATAAAAATAAAGCTGAATTCTAAATCAAAATTCTTAAATCTGTAATCGAATCATTCTGTCATTTCCATAAATATCTTGTCTTAATTCGATATTTTTGAAGCCTAAATTTTCGAGTAATTCAATTGTTTCTTTTCCAAGATATTGATTGATTTCAAAGAATAATTGTCCGTTTTCAGAAAGATTTATTTTGGCTAATTCAGCAATTTTTTTGTAAAAAATCAGAGCATCATTGTCATCGACAAATAATGCTAAATGTGGTTCGTTGTCTAAAACATTTTTATGAATTTCGTGTTTTTCGAGATTACGAACATAAGGCGGATTTGAAACTATAACATCGAATTTTTGATTTAAATCATCAATTTCAAGAATGTTTTTTTGAATAAAAGTAACATTAACTTTATTGGCTTTGGCATTTTTTTTGGCTGTTGCCAATGCTTTTATCGAAACATCAAGAGCAAAAATTTCGGCATTTGAAATATTTTTAGCCAACGAAATCGCTATGCAACCAGAACCTGTGCCAATATCTAGAATTTTTAGATTAATCGAATTTTGATTGGTTACAACAATCCAATCTACCAACTCTTCTGTTTCTGGTCTTGGAATTAATACATTTTGGTTGACTTCAAACTCTAAATCAAAAAAACTTGTTGTACCAATTATATATTGAATCGGAATTTCGAGTTTTAATTTTTCGAGGATTTCACTCCAAATGGTTAAATCATTTTCTGAAAATTCTAAATCGATGTTCAACGCCAAATCGATTCTTTTAAAATTATTTTTATTTTCTAAAATAATATAAAAAAAACTTTCAACTTCGGTTTCATCATATAAAAAAGCGAGTTGTTCTTGAAAAAACGATTTGTATTGTTTTATTTTCATATTGCGATTTCAAAGCCTTCACTTTGGTAGGGTTCTCGAAGTTGTGTCTAATTTTTTTATCATCCAAACTGGGCAACTCGTGTGACCAGTGTTACCAATTGGTGCGTCTATGTTTTCGAAACCTACTTTTTTGTATAATTTTTGAGCCGATTGCATGTAATGCATTGTTTCGAGATAACATTTTTCGTAACCAAATTCTATAGCTTTAGCGAGACACATTTCCATTACTTTAGTACCAAGTCCCAAACCACGGCATTCGGGCAAAAAATACATTTTTTGAAGTTCGCAAATTTCGTTTTCTAAAGTTCCAATTCCTGCACCGCCAATTATTCGTCCATCATTTTCAATTACAAAATAAACGGTTTTTGGTTCAGAATAAACTTCAAATAAATTAAACAAATATGGATCTGAATAAGCTGTTCCTATTTTTGGAGCACCCATTTCCATTAAAACTTTTTGAACTAAATCACCAACTTGCTGATTGTCTTTTTTTTGGATTTTTCTGATATTCATTCGACAAATGTAGTATTTTTGTGATGTGAATACAAATGAAAAATACATAAAACGATGCATTGAAATTGCCAAAAATGGCTTAACAAACGCAATGCCAAATCCATCAGTTGGGGCAGTAATTGTCTATAATGACATTATTATTGGCGAAGGTTTTACAGCGGCCTATGGTGGCAATCACGCAGAAGTAAATGCAATCAATGCGGTAAAAAACAAATCATTACTATCTAAATCAACGATTTATGTCAGTTTAGAACCTTGTTCTCATTTCGGGAAAACGCCACCATGTTGCAACTTTATAATCGAAAACAATATACCGAATGTTGTAATAGGAATTCTTGATTCTAATGAAAAAGTTGCCGGAAATGGCATCAAAAAACTATTAGAAGCAGGGAAAAATGTCACAGTTGGCGTTCTTGAAAAAGAATGTTTTGAATCGAATATTAGGTTTTTTACATTTCACGAAAAAAAACGACCTTATGTTATCTTGAAATGGGCAGAAAGTCAAGACCGATTTATTGCACCTTTGGTAAGGAATGAAAAAAAACCAGTTTGGATAACCAATGAATATTCTCGTCAATTGGTTCATAAATGGAGAGGCGACGAACAAGCAATTTTGGTCGGAACCCAAACTGTTATTGATGACAATCCAAAACTAGACGTTCGAGATTGGACCGGAAAAAATCCAATTCGAATAGTTTTGGACTTAAATAATCGCATTCCGAAAGAAAGTCATATATTTGATAATCAACTAGAAACTATTTTTATTACAGATAAAAATATAAATCTTGAAAATAATTTAGCTTCAGAAATTGCTACGCTGTTGTATTTAAGAAATATTCAGTCAGTAATAATTGAAGGCGGGCGACAAACAATTCAAACATTTATTGATGCTAACATTTGGGATGAAGCTAGAGTTTTTAGAGGAAAAATTTTTTTTGGAGATGGAATAAAAGCGCCCATTTTGAATAAAAAAAGATTTTCGAAAACTTTAATTCTTGAAGACGAACTTTTAATTTTTAGAAATTATGATTAACACAATTATTTTTGATTTTGGAGATATTTTTATTGATTTAAATTACGAAAAATCTAAAGAAGCTTTTGAAAAATTAGGTTTAATTGGGTGGAATGATGATTTAAAGTCTCAAAATCTGTTATTCGAAATCGGAAAAATAACAGAATTGCAATTTCTTGAAAGCTTTCAAAAATATATTCCAAATGCAGATTTGCTAGAAATTCGAACTGCTTGGAATTGTTTAATTGGTGATTTTCCACTAAAAAGATTAGAATTTCTTCAAATATTATCTCAAAAATATCAATTATTTCTGTTGTCAAATACAGATTCTATTCATATTCAACGTTTTGAACATATGGTTGGTCAATCATTTTGTAGTGATTTTTATCAATGTTTCGAAAAAATTTATTTTTCTTATGAAATAGGAATGCGAAAACCGGATGAAGCATTTTTTAAACTTTTAATAAAAAACCATAATTTATCAGAAAAACGAACTTTATTTGTTGATGATAAAAAAGAAAATACTGATACAGCCGAAAAAATTGGGCTCAAGGTTTGGAATTTACAAGTTGGCGAAGAAGACGTTGTGGAATTGATTGAAAAGAAAATTTTGTAGTAAAAAATTTATATTTCTGTAATTTCAAAAAAAAATTATCCCTGAATAATTTCTGCCAATAATTTTTTGGCACGAAGTAATTTAATTTTAACGTTATTTAAAGGTTCGTTAAGTTGTTCAGCAATTTCTTGATAACTCAACTCTTGAAAATACCTCAGCTGAATAACCTCTTGATAATGAGGTTTTAGTTGTTTTATAAACTGCAATAATTGCGATAAATTTTGTTCAGTGATAAGTTCGTCTTCAGCCGAAGGAGTTGTGTCGGCAACATTATATGCTTGTCTGTCTTCGTGGTCTGTAATTTCGATTAAATGGCTAGATTTTTTCTTTCTAAGCAAATCAATATGTACATTTTTTGCAATTGCAATCAACCAAGTATTAAATTGAAATTCGGCATTATAACTTGTTAATTTATCAAATGCTTTCGAAAAAGTTTCTATAGTAATATCCTCAGAATCGGTTTCGTTTTCGGTTCTTTTAAGCATAAAACCATAAACTTCATTCCAATAATGATTTAATAGAAAAGTAAAACTTGACTGATCGCCATTTTTGGCCTTGTCTATATGAGTGATTATTTCCAATGCACAGGTTTTGAGAATATATTGATAACAAAAAGATAAAATTGCGAAAATATTAAAACAATTTCCATAACCGGAAACCAATACATTACATCTTTTTCTTTTAATTTTCCAGATGCAAATCCAAGAGAAATCCAAGAGAAAACATACCTAAAACTTATCAAAGACAATACCACAATCCATTGAAATTGAATTATTAATAAAAAAATTGCTAAAATTAAAAATAAAATTTGCGATAAATAAAAAATCGTTAATTGCAGTTTATCAAATGCTTTGTAATAATTGGCCGTTGCAATATGTCGTCTTTTCTGGTTTGTCCATTCTTTAAAACTATTTTTAGGTTCAGATTTCGTGAAACTTATAGGCGAATAACAAATAGCTGTATTAGTATTATTTGCAACCTGATTAATAAACAAATCGTCGTCGCCAGAGCGTATTTTCATGTGATCAACAAAACCATTAACTTCGAAAAATTCTGACCGATTGTAAGCCAAATTTCGACCAACGCCCATATAGGGTTTACCCATTTTTGACCAAGAAAAATATTGTGTTGCAGTAATTAAAGTTTCGAATCGAATTATTTTATTTAAAAATGAATTGGCAATTTTTCCATAAGATCCATAACCTAAAACAATCGTTTTTTCTTTAGTAAAATGTGACGACATTTCCGAAATCCATTGGTTTGAAGTTGGATAACAATCTGCATCTGTAAACAACAAATGGTCATTTTTTGCGGCTTTGATTCCCATTGTTAATGCAAATTTTTTATTGCCCCAAAACGCTTCGTTATTTTCGACTTTAACTAATTTTATGTTTTTATGAAGCTTTTCAAACTCTTCAAAAACTTCTAAAGTTTCGTCGCTTGAAGCATCGTCAATTAGAACAATTTCGAAGTTTGAATAATCTTGACTTAGTAATAATGGCAAATAGTTTTTAACGTTTTCTTCTTCGTTTTTTGCACAAACAATAACCGAAATAGGATAATTTTGATTGGTTTGTTTCTTAGATTTATAAAATGAAAATTTTCCGAAAATTATTACATAATAGAAAAATTGAATGGCAACAACAATAATAAAAAAATAAAAAATAAAGTTTAGCATATTTGGGATTTGTCTTTTTTAAAAGTTTGCAAATGTACGCAAATGAATTTAGATTTTTGATTAAATTATCTTGGACATTTTTTCATTTCTACAGAAACTAGTTTGTCATCATTTCGTCCAGATTTTTCAAGTTCAGTGATAATGTTAGCATAATTTTTATCGTCTCGATTTTGCGACATTTTTTTTACAGCCTGAATTTCGGAAATTTCAATTTCAAATGCAACAATTCCTCGTGCTTGCATCATTGTTTTCTTTGAATAATCTTCTATTTTTGTTGGATTTTCAACATTAGCTTCATATTTATCAACCAGTTTTTTCAAAGAATCAATAACAGCTTGACCTTCAATAATTTTTATTTTTCCAGAAACATGAACAGCAATATAATTCCATGTTGGCACATTTTCATGGTCGTACCACGAAGGCGAAATGTAGGAATGTGGTCCTGAGAAAACTGCCAATATTCTATTGTCATTTTCAAAAGTTTCCCATTGCGGGTTTTCTTTAGATATATGACCTTCTAGAAACTGACTACCGTTTTGGTCTTCCTCAAATTCTAACGGAATATGCGTGGCAGCAATATTTCCGTTTTTTTGATTTATTAAAATTCCAAAACTATTTTCTTTTAGAAAATTGATAATTTCTTCTTTATTCTCGTTTTTAT